>NZ_AZEH01000033.1 GCF_001436275.1 Liquorilactobacillus oeni DSM 19972 | reverse complement strand
TTTATTGTCTTTAGACCTAGTTGAGCTCGCTAGTGTGCGAAACAATAAACCACCCGCTATGCGGGCGGAAAACAAAAGGGTTAAACCCAAAAACGTCCCTCTTAGATTTAAAATGTGGGTGTCGAAGCCAAACATAAAAATCTAAATGAGACGTTATAGGTAATGGCGAATAAACTTAATAGTCTCGCACATACGAAATGGTTGTGTAAGTACCATATTGTATTCACACCAAAGTATAGGAGAAAAATCATTTATAATCAATATCGACGAGATTTACAAAATGATATTCGCTTATTGTGTCAGTATAAGGGTGTAAAAATACTGGAAGGTCATATGATGCCAAATCATGTTCATCTACTTTTAAGTATTCCACCCAAGTTGAGTATTTCAAGTTTCATGGGATATATGAAAGGAAAAAGTGCACTAATGATGTTCGATCAACATGCAAATTTAAAATATAAATTTGGAAATCGTCATTTTTGGTCGGAAGGTTATTATGTTAGTACAGTGGGTATGAATGAAACAACAATTAAGAAGTATATTCAAAATCAAGAAAAACATGATCAAACCGTCGATAAGTTAAGTGTAAGAGAGTACTGGGACCCTTTTAAGGGCCAAAGTAAGTAGTACAAATACCGCTTAAAGCGGTGGCAACAGTGGCAAACGCAGTTTGGCTTTGACACACAAAAAAGCCAGCGCCTTGAGACGCCGGCCGATACATAGGGCTTATAGCCCTGGAGCAAACCACCCGTTAGACGGGTGGTTATGAT
>NZ_AZEH01000003.1 GCF_001436275.1 Liquorilactobacillus oeni DSM 19972 | reverse complement strand
GATAGGAGGCGTTCATGTCCATGATGACGCGTTGAACCGCGGCCCGTTCTGCGGTGCTGTACTGACTAAGAAAGAACTGTTTGATGGTTCTATTAAGGCGGTCGCTAAGTACTTTAACTGATTTGTGAGTGTCGGCGTCAATGCAAATAAACGACATGGAGCCGTGCGTGGAACGGAATTCATCAAAGCATAGATTAATCGGTAACCGGCGGCTCGCGTGTGGATGAATATTAGCCGTCAAAATACGCTGAACTGAGTTTATCGAAATACCGGTGAGACTGGCGATAGTCTTAGCCGGGAGTGATTTACTGGCTAGCTTCAGCACATGAGTCGCTAGTCCGTGACCGATGGCGTGGTTGGTTGATACCACTGGAGTGGTGGCCGTACAAGTGCTATGGCAGTTACTACAACGCCAGCGTTGCTTGTTTAGCTCTAGAATTACGGGCCGGTCCATGGGTCCTACAATGTGGACATGAGTGAGCTTGTGTCCGTTAGGGTGCAACGTATTGTATCCACAGCTGGGACAGCGCCTGAGTGTGTAGGTAAGCTCTGCCTGGATGACCAAATACTTTTTGCGACCCGAGCCCCGACCATGAAATTCATCACGAGTACCGAACACCTGAATGTTTGTGTCTGTAATTCCCAGTAATTTAAGTGTATTATCTAGTTGAGACATCTATTCCTACCCCGCTTATCTTGAGTTCCGTCGCTTAAAGCATAGCACTAGGGAGGCTTAGATGCCTTTTTTGTTATCAAAAAGGGCCTAGTACTTTTGGAATGGAAATACTTTCCAACACCAAAAATTCTAGACCCGATTTTAATAGCGAAAGAGAGAAATAAAATGTCTTTAAATTTTATAGAGCGTATCAATACTAGTAAAGAGCTTCGTCAAAATCTAAAATTAAGTCATTTGACTATTGAACATGTAGCCATTGACTTAAATACTTCTGTACAAAAAATCAATCAAATATTAGAACTAGATCACGTCTCACCTGAAGATCCTTGGATTTTGAAAGAATATTTATCGAATAAGCTACAAAGCCAAGGAATAATTGGCTATCCCTATTCAAAACTAGTTGGTGACTTTCGTGATTATTGGTTTTTGGATACAAAAAAAATAGCCAACCAGCAACTATCAAAATAATTACAGACAAAAATGATCTTATACTCAAAAAATTGTCCATTTTTTAAGTATAAGATCATCTTTTTTCGTTGTATTTTATGTGGTTAATCTCACACCAGCTTGCCCCAGAGGATAGCGTTCTGCATGACATGCTCTCACTGAAGGTGATCATACAATGATAAATTGCCATATCACGGCGTGACCCATTGGTGCAATGTATCATGTACCAAAACAAAAAACCACTAGGGTATACTGAAGTGCCATAAAAAAGTTAGGCATTTAGATAAGACCTTGAGTATTTTTGTTTTAATTTGTTATAAATGATTTATTAAATTTGATCAAACAAATCATTTAATGCCTCCGTCATTGTTGGATGCGTGTATATTTGATCGCGCAAAGTCTCAGCTGAAAGATGATTTTGCATCGCTAGACTAATGATATTAATCGTCTCAAATGATTCCTCAGCATAAATAGTTGTACCCAAAATTTGATGTGTCTGTGGATCTATTAATGCTTTATAGTTACCTCTTGGATTACCAATTACTTGTGTCTTAGGAACAATAGCTGCTGGCATCTTCAGTACTTTATAATCAATGCCTGCCTCATTCAGCTGTGCCTCTGTTTTTCCGACACTACTAATAGCCGGATTTAGAAAAATAGTATTCGCAAATACTGGTCGATTTAAACGACTTCGTGTCTTATCGCCATATAGATGATTAGCCATAATACGCCAATCATCTAACGAAATATACGTGAATTGTGGCCCGCCGGTAACATCACCTAAAGCATAGACATCTTTAGCATCTGTTTCTAGTATATCATTGACTAAAATTTCACCGTGACTACCTGTTTTAATACTAGTTCTTTCTAGGTGCAAATCGGTCACATTAGCTTTACGTCCCGTAGCAACTAATAACCCATCGGCCTGTATATTTTTAATCCCTTTTGGTGTGCTTATAGTTAATGTAACACCATTTAGTGTATCATTTACACCAGTTAAGTTGCTTTCTAACAAAAAGGATACACCATCCTCCTCTAAATCATTTTTAGCTTGTTCGGCAATTTCAGGCTCAAAGTGTCCTAAAATCTTAGATGATTTATCAATGATGGTCACATGGCTACCAAATTGTGCATACATTGATGCAAATTCCAAGCCAATCGGTCCACTACCAAGAATAACTAATTCCTTTAATTGTTTATCTTTTACAAGTAAGTCTGTGGACGAATAAACATGTTTACTAGCAAGCAATCCATCAATATTAGGCCAAATTGTTGTTGCTCCTGTATTAATAAAAATACGATCTGCAATTAAAGTTTCCTGCCCTGAGTTATCGGATACTCGTACCGTATGGTCATCCAAAAATTCAGCAGTAGCTGTTAAAACAGTGGCTTCTTGTAAATCAGCCACCTTATGGTAATTTTTATTACGCAGCATTGCTGTTAGGGCATTTTTCTTTTTTAAAGCGACTTCATATTCTATACCCCGGTGGGCATTAATAATCATGTTTTTAGTCGGTAAACAAGCAACATTGATACAAGTTCCGCCATACATGTTGGGATCTTTTTCAATAATTAATACTTCTTCACCGTGCTTTGCAAGTGTTCCTGCAAGTGTTTTACCCGCTTTTCCAAATCCAATAATAATATTACTAAAATGTTTCATTATTCACCTTGCTATTCAATAATTTAATTATGTGATCGAATCACAAATCAGGATCTAAAATAATTAAGTAATTAAAATTATTTAGAAATAATTTTTGAATCTAATTCCCAATTTGGATGTTATTTTTTGTACAAGATTATTGCAACAATATTCTGATATTTTCATACTCTGATCCCCCTCAATCAATTATATATAATTCAATTCTTTTAACGCAAATTTATTGTCCATTAGTTTTTATAACATCATTTAAATGACCTTGTAACAAGCATAATCTTTATTCATGATAAAAAAGGCAAGCCAACACGTTTTACTTAAACCAATCAAGAAAAGTGGTGGCGTTTTGGTAAATAGTTACAACAAAAAAAAGAAAAGAATAATAGTTAAATGGCGGAATATAAATTTTAACAAGCTGTAATTGACAAGCTAAAGAGTGAAGAATGGGACTATCTCATAGATTATTCGGGCGTAACGGTTGATCGGTTATATGATCACTGGCGAGATATTCTGAATACAAAAAAACAGCCAAATTTTTTATAATTTAGCTGCTTACGTCTTAGTTAAGATTATCGTAATATTTAAGTATTACTTGCAGATTAATTAAAATTACTCTGCCTTTTTATAGTCCGCCGGTTCTGTCCTACCCTTAACTTCTTTCTGAGGGCATACCAAACATTAACTGAAGTCCAAGCAGCCATTGGTTGGTATATCAATTTTTATAATCGAAATCGTATCTCAAATGTTGCCTAAGTAACTGAATAAAAATAGTCCAATTTATTGACTTCTGAGCATCTATAACTGGCTTTTTGTCAGCAATCTTCTTGTCTACGAAACCGACGATACCGCACATATTAATTCTCCTTAAATTTCAAAACTTACGAATCTGGTTGCTGCACCATATCCAAATATTTGGAGCAACATTTTGTCGGGATTGATATTAATGAAATATCCAGCTAATTCGGAAATCTCATTATATCGGCGATCCCATTTTTTATTATAATCAGTCGTTAGGCCATGTTTTTTACCCATTAAGGCCGAACAATTTAATATTATATGATTAATTCCATTAACTTTGTAGTACTTTTCATAATGCATGTGTCCACAAATATAATTCGATATGGTCGAAATACCGGTATCAGTAAAGTTATAGCGAACATTAACTCCAAAATCACCGGATAATTCATTTTTAAGTTGTCCAGAATCCTTATTATTAAAGCTAGTAAAAATCTTCTGAACTAAGTCACCGTTGAAGTTCAAAGCTGAACGACCACTTTGACTGATCAAATTAGCATGACCAAAAACTACGACATGCTTATCAATTGTCTTTTCTAAAATAGATATTAAATCTTCGATCTGTTGCTCGCGGATACCACGGACTTTTTTGAAGTCGTACTTCTTGGTCCCGCCATTTAGGATATAGGGAATATCGCTCGTATTCAAGAAAATTACTCGAATATCCCCTTTATCGATCCAAGCAACTTTGGAACCAAGACTCAAGCGTTTGATCTCAGGTTGTTCGAAATCATGTTTCGTTACCAAATTATAGTAGTCGTCACGTCTAAATGAGGCTGAAGTAATAAATTTGTGTTCATCATACTTATCATTTTCATCGTGATTACCTTCCAGCACATAAAAAGGACGCTGGCTATTTTGGTAATTTTCCATCGTGAATTGTAACAATCCTCGACTGATCTCTGGCTTATCACTACCGTCGATCAAATCGCCTAAATGAATATTGTAATCCACTGGCAATGAATCGCAAGCCTTATTGGCTTCAATAATATGCCTTACACCGTTGAGACCATAGTACGATGAACTGGCAACAGCTTTTTCATGAGTGTCCGTTAAAACCGATAAAGTCAAGCAATTTTGGCTAACGTTAGGTTCAACGTTCTTTCTGAAAACTTGCTCGATATATTCTGTAAAAAACGGTCTCGGCTTTAATTTTCTCAAAAAGTTATCAGTTTGAACAGAGATAAATTCAGATGGTCTCGGTCTAAAAAATTTTTTAGTAAGAAATTTGATTTTCACGATTTTTATTCTCCTAATTGACTAAATCTTATCATGTTTTAGACTCATAATTATTGGATCAACAGTGATTTGAGATTCCTGATCAGTCTTCACCTTTTATTGGCCAATAATTATTTTTATCTGTAACAATTTCTGGTCTTATATCAAAAGATCTCCCATTTTTTTGAGTATAACGGCAGTTTGCAGCACAACAACATTAGGTCATATTTTTTTAAGGAGATAACATTTTGATAAAAATAATCAACAATAATAGTCCACAGTACAATGCTCTTATACTAAAAAAATGGACTATTTTTATTCAGTCCGTAAAATGAAAGTATAGGAGTATTTTTATGTCAATTCGTTATTCACAAGATTTTAAAGATTCACTGGTTAAACTTCACCAAGAAGGACGTTAACTTAAATCATTGGCAGAGGTATTTGGGCCTTCAAAAGATTCTATTGCTCTTTGGGTCAAGCAATTAGAAAAGCGTCTCGCTATTGTTGGAGGAAGAAAACAAAATTTTATCACGCATAGCCTGACAGGCATTGAGCGGCCATCTTACTAGCCAAAAAATAGTCCGTAATGTGGGATTGCCGCTTGTTAACCAATTTTTAGCACAAGGCTACGCGCTTGTGCGTATTTTAAGTGCACTTAAAATCAAACCTAGTACCTATTACAACTGGCGCCATTGGCAGCCCAGTCGACAAGAAAAGCGTAGAGAATCCCTGAAACCTTATATTTTAGACGTTTGGAAAACCTTTAAATTTTATGGTTATCGTCGTATTGCTGCTTATAGTCAACAAACCGACGGTCCGAAAGTATCTGAGTATATGACACTCAAATTGATGCGTGAATTAGGGATTAAATCCCGCATGCAAAAACGTCATCGCAAACCCAAAACTGTTGTGACGGTTGATCAAAAACCCAATCTGATTAGACACTTGCATGATTTGAGCGGTGTTTGGCAAACAGATATCACTTATATTCAGTTGACTAATCACAGATGGGCCTATTTAGCAACCGTTTTGGATCCTGAGAAGAGAAAAGTATTAGGCTATAAAATTGGCAATACAAGGACAGCCGAACTAGCTACAAGTGCCTTACAGATGGCGTTAGATAATCATCAAAAGCCACTAATAGTTCATTCGGATATGGGGTCACAATACACGAGTGCTGAATTTAATACCAAGGGTCAAAATTATGGCTTGAAACATTCATATTCACTCAAAGGACATCCATACGATAATGACTTTATGGAAGCGTTTCATTCAATATTGAAGCGTGAAGAAGTTTATTTGAAGGCATACCAAACATTAACTGAGGTCCAAGCAGCCATTGGTTGGTATATCAATTTTTATAATCGCAATCGTATCTCAAATGTCGCCTAATTAACTGAATAAAAATGGTCCAATTTATTGACTTCTAAGCAATAGACTGGGCTACTAGAAATATCTATTTGAGAGGAGCTAACACAGAATTTTAGAATAATCATAATTACCTAAATGAGATTGTTTAACATAAAGTAATTAAAAAAATAAACTCATAATGAAAAACTAACATATTCATTATAAGTTTATTTAGCATAAATCCTATTTTATAAGATACCTCACCGGTCTATCCCACGTATCCTTTGAAAATTTATGGATTGATTGAGGAGGCAACACTAGCGAAACCGTTATACCATTATACTCTGCCAACGTTGCGTCAAAGAAACCTGCACCGTAACCTATCCGATAATTATCTTCGCTAAAGGCTACACCGGGAACCACCATTAGATCTATTCCCTTCAAATTTTGTGCTTGATTTTCATCTTGTGTTGGTTCTAGAATTCCGAATTTTGATTTACTCATTAAACTTTCTATATAGTCAAACCATAATAATTTTCCACTACTCACCCTAGGTACTACTACTTTCTTATGGCTTCTCAACGCCTCCTGAATAATGACATCAGTACTCAATTCGTGTTCCATACTTATAGTTACAGCCACTGAATTAGAGTTATTCCAATATGCCTTAGAAAACAGAATTGCCTGTAATCGCTCTTCTTCAGTAATCTTGCTATGGTAATCATATAATTTTAGTTTATCCAAGGTCATTTTTCTTATTTCTTTTTTACTAAGCACTGCTACAAATCTCCTCCAAATTATCTTCAAACTAGTCCGATAAAATCTTACTAATTATCTCTTTTAATTCTGGCACAACCTCTTGTTCAAACCACGGATTTTTTTTAATCCATATATTATTTCTTGGTGAAGGATGAACTATCGGAAAATAAAGAGGCAAGTAATTTTTGTAGTTCTTTATTACATCGGTTATCTTGCTTTGATAACCAAGATTCAGATAATATTTCTGAGCATATGATCCCACCAATATAATTAACTGAACATCGGGCATAAGCTCCAATAATTTTGGGTGCCATTTGTTAGCTACTCCTCGTCTGGGCGGTAAGTCACCCCATTTTCCTTTTCCTGGATAGTAAAAGTCCATGGGAATTACGCCAATTTTTCCTGAATTATAAAAGGTATCTTTACCAACCCCGATCCACTCTCTTAATCGATCTCCCGATGCATCATCCCACATTATACCCGAGTTTTGAACTCGTAATCCCGGTGCTTGACCAATAATGACTAATTTTGCTTTTTTCGATACGTGAAATATTGGCCTTAATCCTTTTTTAGTAAACTCCATATTCATTTGATCTGCTGCTATATCATCAATAATACTCATATTCCCCCTCCTAACCAATGTATAATAATTATTATAAGCTACTTTATCAAACTTATATTGATTTATTAGTTCACAACTAAACTATAAAAGTCTACCAAGAGTCGTGCAACTTCTTTCTGCATCGCATTAAATTCGGCACGAGTCACTGGCTTACCACTCACGTCAGTCATAACGGTCTGAGCCTTTTTGACCCAACCCGTGACGGTTTTACAGCCAAATGACATTCATTGGCTAGGGAATTAGCAGAATGGCCCTCATTGTGCAAGGCAACAATTGGTGATTTAAATTCAGTTGAGTATCGCTTAGCTTTCATAATAAAAAACTCCTATACTTGATTATCTCGGATTATGCCCTAGAAATAAAGCAGTCCGGATTTTCAGTATACGAGCAGGTGTTAGAACGCGTCATAACTTAACGACATAATCACATTTTGTTACTAAAGAAATACCAAATCTACTATATATTGTTCATAAGTCAATAAAAACAGCATCTTCCAGAATTATCAAAATAAGATGCTGTTTTTAGTTTATGCTTATTTATTTTTATGTTATCAGTCTGAACTAGAACCAGTTCCACTACGAAAAATAACTTTCTTAATATATCGCTTTTATAATTTTAAGATAAAATCATTCAAGATTAGCATGTCTCTTCTGTAAGTCTGATTCTCCGATACTAAATTTATTCATATAGTTGATTACAAACAAATCGCCATATAGCCAAACTGATTGTTCGAATAGACTTCCCATCGGTTGTTTTGTGATACTACTTTTAGTAAATTTACTTTTACCGGCAAGTAGCGTAACGTAGTCAGACTTACTAAAGATTGTATTATTATTATTGGTGCTCCATAGCCAAATTTTAGCTCCGATATTTTTAGAAATATCAGCATATCTAATTAATTGACTAGTTTCTCCAGATGAAGATGCAATAATTAGTAAGTCTTTATCGGTAATAGCAGGTGTAGTCGTCTCTCCTACAAAAAAGACATCCTTTCCTATTTGTGCGAGGCGCATGGCAAAGGCCTTTAATGCTAAACCTGAACGTCCAGATCCTGCTAAAAAAAGCCTATTAGATTCATTTATAATGACTAAGAGCTCATTGGGAATCGTATTATCTGAATTATTATTTAGTTCATTTAGTATATTTTCCCAATTCATAATAGTCTCCTCTTTAGCTTAGAATCTTTTTGAATTCTGCCGCCGCTGCCGCTGGATCATCTACAGTAGAAATTGCTCCACCAATAATTAATATATCTGGATTAGCCGACTTGATTTCTTCAGCTGCCGTTAGTTTAATTCCTCCGGCAATCGCAGTTTTGGTATTTGAAACGTTTTTCTTAATGATATTAAAAGTTTCAAAAGGATCTTGACCCAATGCTTGTAGATCATATCCCGTATGAGTACCGATGTAATCTGCACCGAAGGAATCAATTTCACGAGAGCGGGTTTCAATATCTTGAACTCCAATCATATCAACTAATAACTCTTTACCAGCTTCATGAGCTGCTTTTACGGCATCCTTAATTGATTGATTCTCGGCGACCCCTAAAATTGTTGTAATATCGGCACCATAATCAAATGCTTGATTTACTTCATATGAAGCAACGTCCATGATTTTCAAATCAGCAAGTAACGTAATATCTGGGAATTCTTTACGGATTTTTTTAAGTCCTTCAAGCCCAAAATTAATTACTAAAGGCGTTCCATATTCAAAAATATCAATACTGTCTTTTGTCTTTTGAATTAATTCAATGGCTCCTTGGACATCTTCTAAATCAATTGCTAACTGTAATTTCATAACACATTAACACCTTTCGTTTACTAAGATAAATATATATATATTATCGAACTTACTGGTAAAATTTAATAGAGGGCACTTTAAAGTAACCTGTTTGACTTAAATACTAACAAAGGGAGTCGGATTATGTCAGATCATTTTCGAAATGCTGTTATTAAAAAACTTAACAATGGGGATTTTGATTGTACTAAAGAATTTACAGTATCGATGTTCAGTGGTAAACATAAATTATTAATATTATGGATTTTAATAAATGATGGGCCACAAGGTTTTTCATATTTTATGAAGCGTTTGAAGGGTATCAGTAAAAAAGTTTTATCAAATCAGTTAAATGAGCTAATTGGTGACCAAATTGTGTCTAAACGAGAATACTTATCTGGTAAAGTACATCACACTGAATATCAACTAACCGATATAGGGCAAACATTGATTCCAATTGTAATTGCTTTAAACGACTGGGGAGAAAATAGACTTAAACAAGTTAGTTTGGTTAAAAAATTCAATAATGATCTATAAATTTTAAGAAGTAATTTTAGAACGTGTTAGTTTCATCGAATCTTTTCAACTCACTCTTGGAACATCTCAGGAGAGTTTTAAACAAGACATCAGGAAAAATAGGCGGACAGAGTCTTTGGGTTGTTTTAATCGCATTATATGATTTTTATCAGAGTATGAAAAGTTAATACACGAAGTTACTGATCTTATACTAAAAAATATTCCAAGTTATTGACTTATGAGCAATCTGTTATTACAGTAAGTATGCGAACCCTTGAATTAATTGATGAATTACCAGAATTTGAAATCCAAGAGTAATATGGGGTCTTTATATAATGACCCCTCAAAAAGACTATTAAAACAGCCCCCATTATCTGACTAGTAGATAATGGGGGCTGTTTTTTTGTTTAATGTTATAATAGATCTTAAAATGCTGGACTGAATTGAATGGTCAAACGTTGGTTTGTTGCTTGGGCGATCTCAGATAGTATTTTTGTTGAAGCATTCATCGAACCATTTTCAATGCGTGCAATCGTTGATTGTGGTTTACCAATCAAATTGGCAAATTCACGTTGGCTCAATCCCATATTTGCACGAAGGTCACGAACTTTTACTGCTACCTCTAAATTAATATTTTCTTGCTCAACAATTTGTGCAAATTCAGGATTTTTTTTACTACGTTCAGCAACGTATGCATCAAGTTTACTCATTGATTTTCCTCCTTATTCAAATACTGACTGCGTCTATTCCGAGCGATTTTCTTTTCATTTTCAGGTGTCTTTTGCGTTTTTTTCGTGAAAGCGTTAGTAATAATGTATTGACTACCTTTGACTTGAAAGTAAAGAGCCCTTTGAATGTTTGAAGATCGTTTAGAACGAATTTCATAGAGATTATTTTCTAGCTTTTTTACCCATAATTGTCTTTCCGCCACTAAGAGGCCATTATTTTCAATATTTTGAATGGTTGCAATTAATTTAGCAGCATCTTTATCAGGTAATTGATCTAAGAACTGTTCAAATTCAGCCCAATCGTAATAATCAAACTCAAATTTTTCCATAACAACATGATAGCAGATGCGCTATCATCAATCAAATTATTAACTTTAAAGGAGTAGCTAATGGTGCAACAAATTGTCCTCCCCATCAAAGACTCCAACGTCTTAAAAATGGTGCAAGACACCTTATTAGATAGTTTTCGGGCGGGTCGCCGCAACTACACTATCTTTCAAGTTGGCAAAGCCACTCTACTGCGGGTGAGTGATGTGATGACGTTAAAGAAATCGGATGTCTATAATCCCGATGGGTCTGTTAAAAACACGGCCTTTATTCATGATAAAAAGACAGGTAAAGCGAACACGTTATATTTAAAGCCCGTGCAACAAGACTTGTTGCAATATCATGATTGGCTAGTCCAACGGAATATCACTTCGGATTGGTTATTTCCCTCAACGTCCCATCCAGATCGACATATAACAGATAAGCAGTTTTATAAGGTGATGGCACGCGTTGGTGATCTATTAGGTATCAACTATCTAGGCACACATACGATGCGTAAAACAGGCGCTTACCGCGTCTATACACAGTCAAACTACAATATTGGTTTAGTCATGCACTTATTGAATCATTCGAGTGAGGCTATGACGCTTACTTATCTGGGGTTAGATCAAGCAAGTCGCGAAACAATGTTAGATCAAATTGATTTTGGGTAATAACGCCAACTAATCTCCCTAAATTAGCACGTATTTGTTCATTTTGACGCCACTATGGAGGTATTTTTAATGACTAGGATTACTAAGGCACAATTAGACAACATCATTACACGTTGCCACCATCCGAGGTAATTGGTGCCCCATTGTCTGAAACTGCAACTAAAGGGTTGCTAGGTAATACTTTTTGAGTCATAATTTTAGACGCTCCAATTTTTGAGTATTTGGTTTGTTTTTCACTAACAAAATATCATAACAAAGAGCTCCTATGGTTTTCACCCAACGGGTGAAAGCGCAAAACCCGCTGAAACGGTATTAACTTGCTGTTTCAGCGGGTTTTTGTTTGTCTTGATGAATAATCCGGGTATTAAGTTCTACACCATCTCACTTTTCTCGACCATAGAGCGTCTTTCTAGATGTCCCCGAACAGATTTACTCACCTGTTTGGGGTTTTCTTTACAAAAAAGTGTTTTTTGTCAGCAGGCGTGTTGGTAACCACTAAAAGTAACTCCCTAAGGACACCATTTTCGATGACGTAATATAACATATCGTTTCTTTGTATACATGGTTAGCTATTACAGGTCGACTCAATTAAAGGTGTTCTAAAAATATGATTTAAAATTTTACCCGGATTATTTCTAACGAATCGACAGGCAAGCACCCTGATGCGCTATACTCTGCTGATTTAATGAACGCAGCTAAAGAAGAAGCTAAGCGTCGAGGATTGTTTGACTTAAATAATCTATAACTGATTACCATATAACTAAATATCTAAAAAGAAAAACGTCTTGAATATTCAAGGTGTTTTTTTGTCTACAAATAATAATTCAGTAAGATACCAACGCCATAAGCAACAATTGCAGCGACGTACCCGACAGAAAGTGTGCGTAGAATTTCTGTTCTTACTTTCTGCTCTGACAGGTTGGCCTTCACCCAGCCTAGCAACGCCAAAGAGACACCGACGATGACAAAGGCGATTGGAAAGGCGATGGCTTTGTCGTGAATGAGCGCATTTGTAATTAAGTAGGCACCTAGTGGAATTAAACCGAAGACGTTAAACGAAATGAATGTCGCGATACCAGCTGCCAATGCTTTACTTTTTGATTGATTGTTATCCGATGTTGCTGACAGGTAGGCACCGGCCCCCATTGAAAAGCCATCGGCTAATAAGTTTGAGAATCCCAAAATGATGATAACGATGTTTGAAACGTTACCACCGACCGATCCAGCAACGACTGCGAACGTCGTGATAATGCCATCTAAGCCACCGTAGACGATGGCTGAAACGTGTTTTTTCATTTATTTTCTCCAGTTTCTCTCAGTGGTGATAAAACCAATATATAAGAAAAAAGTGACCAATTATCGGTAATTTCACATCGGATTAAAAATGTTTCAAAAACGAAACAAATAAAACCCGGATTATTCATGCACTAAATTTTTAACCACAGCTAAATCAGTAAAATACGATAAAACACCTTGAAACTGCCAGTACCTTGGCACAGTTTCAGGGTGTTTTTTCGATTGAGCGTTTTTTGAGAAAAATAGGAACACTAAAACCAGCCAGATTTTGCTATTTTTTTGAAAATCTACTTCGTTGTTTTATTGCCACAAAGCATTTAGTCGTTCCCAAGCTCGCCAGAACAGACCATCGAATTGTTCTTGGATGCGGCTATCTAACGTCAAAATCACCTTGCGGGCGTGCTTAGTGACACACGTCCACCGATTTTTAACAAACGGTCTCGAAAGGTATTGATTGTCCACGATTGTTGCTGGTCGTCCAACGCAATACTCTTCATCAACCGCATCAAGTTTGATGCAATTACTGAGATCCACATGCGCGCTTTGTTGGCGAAAAATGAACTGCTATCAGTTTTGCCAAAGGCAAATCCACCTTTAAGCTCGCGAATAATATCTTCAATCGCCGCACGCTTGCGGTAAACACGGACGATGTCTTTTTGTGGAAGACTTAGGTTAGTGACGATGAACTGTGTACCGCCATGTTCATCATTTAAAACGATATCCTTATTTTTAAGTATAAATCGACTTAACTTGATACAAATAATAATTCATCTAAATCAAATATCTCAACACATTTTTGGGTATGCCGTTTAATTAGACCTCTCTCTTCCAATGATGAGAACTTACGGCTTATTGTTTCTGGAGTTGTCCCCAGGTAAGTAGCCAAATCTTTTTTTGACATGGGTAAAGTCACATAAGTATGGTTTTTTTCATCTTCAACATTTTCTGATAGAAAATCAATAATTCGAGCTTCAACAGGTTCAATACTGACTTGCACAGTTTGTTTTTCTGATAACTGTAGCCGTTTTGTAATATCCGATAATATTCGTCGCATGATTTCTGGATAGCGATCTAAATATTGATCTAAATCCTTTTTATGAATCCTACAAATACTTGTTTCCGATATTGCTTCAGCATAATTCGAATGATAACCTTCAGTCTGTAAAACAGCAACTTCCCCCATAAAATCACCCGGATGTAGGATACGTATGGTTTGCTCACGACCAGACTCACTTAGGCTATAAATACGTACACGTCCATTGTTTATGATATATAATGTGTCATCTTTATCACCAAACCTAAATAATAGCTCATTCTTTACGTATTGTACTTCATTCGCTGATTGAGCAATTAGATGCATTTGTTCATCATTGAGATGATTGAAAATCGGCACTAAACGTATACAATCTACATGACTATGATGATTATGGTATGCCATACCGTTTTCCTCCTAATTAATCGTTATCTATATAGTCATCGTCTTCTAAGGCATCCTTATTAATAAATGATTGAAGTTTCCAAATATTTACGTCTAAATAAGCTTTATAACTAATTAGTGAATCTTCCAAAGCATCATTTCCTTCTTCTTGTGCTAAGCGAATTGCACGAATAGTAAATTCACGATTAGATCTAAAATCTTCTACTGTCTGTAGGACCATCTCATCAGCAGTGTAATATTTTTCCGAAGAATCTTCAGAAATCGTTGTAAATTCTTGAAATTCAGTAGTTGTTGATGCTGGCTTAAATCCTGAAGCTAGTAAACGTTCTGCAATTTTATCAAACCATGCCTCATTCTCGTTATATAAATTTTCAAAAACATTATGCAATGCATAGAAATTTTTGCCTTTTACATACCAATGATATTGATGTAATTTTACATGTAATGTATGAATATTAGCAAGTATATGATCTGTAACAGCTGCAGAATTAATCTTAGTATGATGAATGTGTTCTTTATATGCTTGTTCGGCAGCTAATTTTTCTTGCCTTTCATTTATCGTTGTCATTTTATGCACCTTCCTTTACTTTTGAACTAATTACTGGGTATCCTAAGTCTTCAATTGCTTTTTCAATTGTATTCAAATTGACCTGATTTTCATCAAAATCCACTTTTACCTTACTCGCATTGAAAAGTACTTTTACAGAATCTTTTTTTACACCAGCAGTCTGTTTTAAACCATGTTCGATTTTTTGTAAACATGATGGACAAGTTAATGTTTCTAATTTTAATGTTGCTTTAGTCATATCTATCACTCCTTTAAGTAAATTATATAGGCCATTCTTTTTAAAATACTTGATATAGATCAATTATCTTAATTGATAACCTCTTAATCTCATTGCATTTAAAATAACTACTAAAATACTGGCCTCATGAACCAACATCCCAATTGACATAGACATCCATTCACTAAATATTAAACTAACCAATAGTATTATCACGACGCCAACAGCAATTAGAATATTTTGTCGCATATTCGCATATGTTCCTTTTGCTAGGCCTAAAGCATGAGGAAGGCGGTTAAAGTTAGAATTCATTAAGACAATATCTGAACTTTCAATTGCGACATCTGTTCCATTCCCCATAGCTATACCTACCTCTGCAGTAGCCAGAGAGGGACTGTCATTAACACCGTCACCGATAAAAACAACTATTTCACCTGAGTCCTGTCGTCTTTTTAGAAATGCTTGCTTGTCCTCTGGTAGCATATCACCATGGGCTTCGGTTAAACCTAGTTCCTTTTTAACTGAATTAACTGTACCTTGGTTATCACCTGATAATACAATGAGATTTTTAATACCAAGTGATTTTAATTTTTGTAAGTCCTGTTTAACACCTGACCGAACTTGGTCGCGAATACCCATTAACATGATTAACTTATGATCAACTGCCGTTAATACAATTGAATTACCAGTCTTTTCTAATTTATTCAATTTTTTAAGAACATCATCTGATAGCGGTATATTTTCTTGTTTCATTAAGGTTTTATTTCCTACTGAAACAACGTGCCCATCTACGTGAGCAATTACGCCCCCACCTTTTACAACCTGTGTATTTTCTATAGGCCTTACTTTATACTGTGCTAATTTATTTACAATAGCGACAGCTAATGGATGATCAGACTCACTTTCAACTGAAAGCAATAGAGATAAATTCTCCTCCTGATTATTTCCATAATGAATAATATCGCTCACTTCAGGCTTTCCTTCAGTTAAGGTACCTGTTTTATCGAATAACACTGTATCTGCATTGGCAAAATGACTAATCACTTCAGAACCTTTAAATAAAATACCATTTTTTGCGCCATTTCCTATCCCCGCAACATTTGAAACAGGTACACCAATTACCAAGGCTCCTGGGCAACCAAGTACTAATACAGTAATCGCAAGTTCTGTATCTTTGGTTAATACCCAAACCAACAGCCCAATTGTAAGTACTGCAGGTGTATACCAGCGAGAAAACTGGTCAATGAATCGTTCTGCTTCTGATTTAGAATCCTGTGCTTCTTCTACCAACTCAATAATTTTTCCAAATGTAGAATCTTCCCCTACTCTATCAGCCACTATTTGAATAGTACCATTGTCCATAATAGTACCGGCAAATACTTCATCGTCTTTTTCTTTCTTTAAAGGTAAAGATTCACCTGTGATATTAGCCTCATTTACATATCCTTTTCCAGTAGTTACCCTACCATCTACGGGAATCTTGGCACCAGTCTTTACTAGGAGAATATCCCCTTCTTCTACTTCATCAATATCTACTTCTGCAAATTGTCCCCCTGTCAATTGCTTAAAAGCAGTTTCTGGAGCCATTTCCGTCAACTCTTTAATAGCTGATCGTGTTTGGTTAAGTGTTCGTTGTTCTAAATATGATCCAAATAAAAATAAAAAAGTAACAATTGCTGATTCTTCATAATTTTGAATAAAGAGAGCACCAATGACCGCTATCGTTACTAAAATATCAATACTTACTACTTTTACTTTCATAGCCTGATAAGCCTGTAAAGAAATGGGGGTAACGCCTAATATCGAAGCTATAATAAAAGCACTATTAGAAATTGTTGTATTGGCAAAAATAAAGTGTGCGATTAGTCCTAAAGCAACGAGTAAGCCACTGATACTCATAATTTTATTTTTATGTTTAAGAATATTATGTTGCATATGATTTCTCCCTTAATTTTAGTTCAACTAAAGTGTATTAACTTTTGGGAGATATAAACTTGACGTCCATCAAGTTTATAAAATAGTTCTAAATACTTAAAAGTATTATACTTATTAATCTAAGCTTTATTTAAAATAATCAAATGTGCTTTTGGTAGATTGCAAGGATCAAACGAATTGGTGATTGACAGGTTAGTGTTTCCATTGGTCTGGCATTGATCCAATGATTAATATTGTCTAATTCTTTGTTGCTTACTGTTTCAGTTTTGCGTTCTTTTGGTATGAAAATCCGAACATATCGATTTAATATCTCATTACTCACACGTTCTGCTGAGTGGTTTTATAAGGTAACGGCACGCGTTGGTGATCTATCAGTAATTTTTAACTATCTAGTCACACATACAATGTATAAAATATGTGCATAGCACTTGTATGCATAAGTACTATCATTATCATATTGGTTTAAGCATGCACTTTTTGAATCATTCTAGTGAGGCCATGACATTAGCTTACCTTGGCTTAGATCAAGCAAGCCGTGAAACGATGTTAGACCAAATTGATTTTGGCTAACAAAGAAGCTATAAATGGGCACTCATTGATGATGATATAGCAGGATTGGCTACCGTTATTTTCTTAAAACACGGTGCATATATGACTGGCGAAAAATTCATATCTGAATAATTAACAACTCTTGTGAATGGCTGACTCAGCCTTCTCGTCAGCATGATTTTAAGGAAGTTTGTCAAATGGTGTTGAAGGATAGTTTCTATCCTTTGGAGATCTCCTC
>NZ_AZEH01000032.1 GCF_001436275.1 Liquorilactobacillus oeni DSM 19972 | reverse complement strand
CAAGTAATATTTTGATTTATCCAAGGAAAATGGCTCAAATTATTCTTAATTATTTGCCCTTTTTCTCTTATATAAACAGAAGTAAATTTTTCACTGTTATCATAGATCATTACCTTATCGACTTTAAAAGCCACTTCTGGCAAGTTATGATTCGATTGTCGATAACGTTTTTTGATAGTCTCTGTTGGTACACCATGTCCACCCTTTTGTACCCGTTCTTTTACTCTCTTGATAGCTAAATTTTCATCTCGCAAGGCAACATACAATAAAGTCACTTCAAACCCATTTTCGTGAGCTTTGTCAATCAAATTTAGTTGAGCTTTACCTCTGCCTGCAAGTGTCGTTTCTACGTGAATACTTTGGCGGTTATCTAAGGCATAGTGTAGTTGCTTTATTTCCTCTCGCATGGCTTTTAAGTTGTCACTGTCTTTATGCCAGTCGCCACCCATTTGTCTTAAAATTTCATCAGCGTTAATCCGTTTTGTTTTATCAAACAATATGGGTAACGTATCGTAAAGAGTACTCTTTCCTGCTCCGTTAATACCGGCAACAATAATATATTGGGGTTTGTTTATCAACGGATAAAGTCCTTTCGCTTAATAACCTCATTTTGCCTTTTATCTAAAAGGTAGGTATATAAAGCGTCATATACTTTGCGCTTTTCTGGATCTGGATCATGTAATGACTTATCGAGTAAATCTTTTAAATCCGTTTCTTTTGCGGTTTCTAAAAAGTCATTAATTGTGATTGTATCTTTCATGTTAATCACGCTCCCTAGTTATTAATTTATTTAATCTGATAAACCATCAGTCCTGTTTCGGATCATTGAGCCAATCAGCAATTTCTTTAGTGTCTTTGAATTCTGTTACTGGTATATCTTTGGTAGCCTTTAAAAAGCCTAAATTAGCTTTTTCTACTTCACTTAAAGCTAGTTTAAACGGTAATGCTCCGTCTGCCACAATCCGCTTGTAAAACATGTTAATCGCTGTTGTTTGGTTTAGACCTAACTCACTTAAAACAGCTTCGGTCTTATTGGCCAAGTCTTTGTCAATCTGGACTTGTACCCGTTTCTTTTCCTTAACTGCCATGA
>NZ_AZEH01000031.1 GCF_001436275.1 Liquorilactobacillus oeni DSM 19972 | reverse complement strand
TTATCAGTTGAACAAACCGAAGAACTTTTAAAAATATTTGCTGATTATGTTAATGAGCATAAACCGGACAAACTAAAAAACGATCAACCTAATAACTAGGCCGATCGTTTTTATTTTCTAGATCATTTCTGAGTTTTACTTCTGGGTTCTGATCTGCAAAATCTTTTAACTGCTTTTGCACATTTTCTGAACAAGTAATATTTTGATTTATCCAAGGAAA
>NZ_AZEH01000030.1 GCF_001436275.1 Liquorilactobacillus oeni DSM 19972 | reverse complement strand
TACATAGGGCTTATAGCCCTGGAGCAAACCACCCGTTAGACGGGTGGTTATGATTTGATCTGCAGTAGTTACATCAGCACGTGCTTGTAGCAACCGCTCTTCACCAATTAATTTTTTTACAAAGTCGTTTGCAGGATTGCGTAGTAATTCTTGTGGTGAACCCACTTGAATAACCTTGCCTTCATCCATAACAACGATTTTAGTTGAAAGCTTTAAGGCCTCGTCCATATCATGTGTAACAAAAATGATTGTTTTGCCTAAATTTTCTTGGAGATTTTTTACAAGTTCTTGAAGCCCTTCACGTGTAATGGGATCAAGTGCGCCGAAAGGCTCGTCCATCAGTATCAAGTCTTGGTCGGCTGCTAATGCACGAATAACACCGATTCGCTGCTGCTGTCCTCCAGATAATTCTGAAGGGTAGCGGTCTAGGAACTCTTCCGGAAGTTCAACCAATTTTATCAGTTCCTTTGCTTTTGCTCTCTTTTTTTCTTCGGACCATTTAAGTAGTTTAGGAACTATTGTTACGTTTTCATAAATATTCATATGAGGTATCAAACCAATATTTTGTATGACATAACCGATTTTTTTGCGCAGTTTTACAGGGTCAACTTTTCGGATATTTTGTCCCTTGTAAATAATTTCTCCATTTGTTGGTTCAATCATTCGATTAATAGTACGCATTGTAGTAGTTTTTCCAGAGCCTGAGGTACCAATAAGGCAGATGAAATCCCCCTTTTGAATGGTTAAGTTTATATTGCTTATTGCGGTATTGCCGCCTTTGTAAACTTTATTGACATTTTTTAAAATTAAAATTGGTTCTTTTTTTGCCATATGGATCCCTCCAGTTGAAACATAATATATTTCAATTTAAGACTAGCATAAAAGTGGGAACGAGACTAAAAATACGAATGTGGACGAAAAAAACGAAAAAAACTGAGAAGATGATAGGGCTTAGTCCCTGTAGTCTCCTCAGTTAAGCTGGATTATATTATAAAGAAGAAAGTTTAATGGCTGATTTATCTGTGTTTTTATTATCAGCAGCAATTAAGTTATAGATGTTTTCTATGTGCTTAATATAGCGAGAAATATCAAATTTCAAAACTGTTTTTTTGATATCTGTATGATTATATTTACCACGCAAACGATAGATTTGCCGGCATGCAGCTATAAAAGCTTTTTGGTCGTTCATTGGAGTTAAAATTCCATTGTGGGAATTAATGATGTCTGCCGGTCCAGTAGGACAGTTTGTTGAAACAATTGGCAAGCCATAAGAAGCAGCTTCAATAACAACCATTGGGAATCCCTCATATTTTGAACAGAGCAGCAAGCAATCAGCTTCATTAATTGCTTCCCAAGGATTAGGCATCCAACCTTGCCAGTTAATGTTTTGTGAAATATGCAAATCATTTGCTAATGTTTTTGCTTTTGGAAGATCGGCTCCCTTGCCAAAGATGTCCAGTTTCCAAGGAATATTAAGCTGTGCCATTGATTCAAGAAGCATACGTACATTTTTTTGATCATCCAACAATATTCTTCCAATAAAAATTGCATGGAAAGGAGCGTTAGCTTTAGGTGTGCTGATTGTTTTCTTATTTACAGTGCGGATAGGATTATAGATCAGAAAGATTTTTTGGGCTGGGACTCCGAGTTCGATCAACTGTTTTTTTATCCCTGTACTAATTGCAAGATGATATTCTGAGAAAGCAAGTTCTTGACGAGCAAAAATGTTTGATTCAGCAATGGAGGTATGTCCCCAAGAAACAATTTTATAATGAAGGTCATATTTTTTCCTGATCTGATAGGCAGTTACACAAGCTCTGCCTTCGAGCCCCAAAACGATATCTGGTTCTGCTGCTAAAACATTTTTTTCAATAAACTCTTTTTGTGCTTGTGCATCTTGTGCATGGCAAATTTTAAGTTGGTAGCCGGTAGTACGTGTAATCCATTGGAGCCATTCAAGTTTTCCGCTTTTAGGGATCAAAACCTGATATTCATTTTTTAAATCTTCGTTGACCAAGTTCGAAATGACTCTTTCGGTACCGCCATGTCCCTCTAAATACTGTGTTATTAATGTTATTTTCACGATAATTCATCCTTTCATTTTATGAAGCCAACATTAATTTGATGTAATCTTAAATAAGTTGTATTAGTGAGTCAGTAATTGTTAATTAACTTAAAAATTCTAAAAATAGTTACACCGCATTTGTTAATTATAAAAAATTTAAAACACAATAATGCAGTTGTAACAAAAGTACAGACAGCTAAGGTATGTGATTTTGTTTCAAGCAAATGCAGAACTCGATTTTAAAATTCACCCGGCTTTCATTTTATCAACAAAGAAAATAGTTTACTTATGGCTAGTTGGATACATAAGAATGGCATTATTTAAATAATAAAAAAATAAAGGTACAATAACCTTATCCAAATGGTTGTTGAACTGATATGACAATACAGAAACTAAAGAATCTATATTATACTTACCCCCATCTAAACTTTATTATAGATCTAATCAACAGAAAAACTCAAATAGTTGAATTTTGTAAACAAAAATATACAAATAATATTTTTTAAAAATTAGATTAAAGCTGATTAAAATATAAGAATTTTGTTTCTATTATTTCTAATAAAAGTACGTTAAATTATAAATAAAGCGATTAAATTTATTTGAATTGTGAAGATAGTTCGAAGAATAAAGGAGAGAAACAAGTGTCTATTTTTAAAAAGCTGGCTTGGTTTTTCAAAATGCGGAAAAGAGCCTATTTTTTGGGAGGCTTTTTCCTTGTGTTAGTTGCTCTTTTGAATGTTATTTTGCCTCTTATAATTGGAAAAGCAGTAGATCATATTCAGCGTAAAGATTTGACTGGAGCAGTCTTGACAGAACTGCTGGAACGAATCATAGGATCACGTTTAGTTAAACATTTTATGGAAATGGATGCGGCTTTTTATCATGAATATCGTCTTGGTGATTTGATGGCCCATGCTACAAATGATGTTACTGCAGTTCAACAAGTTGCTGGCTTAGGGGATACTTTGGCAGATTCCCTGATTACTGGCAGGACTACAATCATTGCAATGGTTCTTTTTATTGATTGGCGGCTTACATTGATTGCGGTTTTACCTTTGCCGTTGCCTGCTTTAATTGCTAATGTTTTAGGAAACAAAATACATTTCGCTTACAGTAATTCGCAAGCTGAGTTTTCGAGCATTAATAATAAAACACAAGAAAGTATTTTAGGAAACAAAGTTATTAAATCTTTGGGTTAAGAGCAGCAAATTTAAGCTGACTTTGAAAAGCATATTAAATGAAATACTAAGGTAAATAAAAAGGCTAATTTTCTTGATGCATTATTTTGATCAAGCTCCTGCTGGCTCAATCGTTTCTAGAGTAACCAACGATACAAAGACATTATTTAATTTTTGAAACCTTTTTTTAACGTTGCTCATAACAGCTTTTTTTAGTATATTGGCTTTGATAGCAATGTATACTTTAAACGTTAGACTGACAACTATTATTTCGCTTTTTTACCATTTTTAATGATTGTGATTATGTGTTATCAAAGGTACAGTTCTCGTATCTATCGACAAATGCGTGAATACTTAAGCAAGATCAATGCTGAACTGAGCGAAACTTTGTTATGCATGAGTGTTATTCAACAATTTGGGCAGGAAAATCGAGTACTAAAAGAATTTGAAAAGATAAATGAATCCTATTTAAAAAAGCGCTTTGCAATGATTAAAGCTGATTCATTGTTTCTATATCCTGTTGTGACACTAATGTTTGTTTTAGCTGAAGTAATTGCCTCAGCAATTTGTATAAGCTGGAGTTATTTATGCTTTTCTTTCTTATTTACAGAATTTTTTTAATCCGATGACGGATGTGATGAATAATCTGACGGTTTTTCAAGACGGAATGGTTGCTGGCAGCAAAATATTAAGGATTTTAGATGAAGAAACATTGGCACCGGCAAAATGAACAATCTGATTTTAAGATTAGACAGGGAAAAATTGAGTTTGAGAAAGTAACTTTCGGTTATGATGTTGCTTGCTCCGGTATTGAAAAGAATTTCTTTTACAGCGGAACCGGGACAAACGATTGCGCTTGTTGGACATACCGACAGCGGGAAAAGTTCAATTATAAATATTCTAATGCGTTTTTATGAGTTTGGAAAAGGAAAAATCCGCATAGATGGCCAAGATATTAGAGAAATCAGCATCAAAGAATTACGAAAAAAGATTGGGCTTGTTTTACAGGATTCATTTCTTTTTTATGGTGATATTGCATCAAACGTTCGTATGTTTGATAAAAGAATCAGTGATGAAAAGATAAAACAGGCAGCAGAATTTGTACATGCTACTGAATTGCCTCAAAAATATCATTCTCAAGTTATTGAAAGAAGAGCAACATATTCGGCTGGGCAAAAGCAGCTGATTTCATTTGTACGTACTATTGTAAATGATCCCAAAATATTGATTCTTGACGAAGCAACAGCTAACCTTGATACACAAACAGAGGTACTGATTCAAAAAGAGCTGAAAAAAATTCGGCGCGGAAGAACAACAATTGTGGTAGCACATCGGTTATCAACTATTAAAGATGCAGATCAGATACTTGTTTTGGATAATGGACAAAACGTTGAACACGGAACACATGCTCAACTGATTTCACAGGAAGGAAAATATTTTGAAATGTATCGTCTTCAGAGTTCGATGAATAGTAAGGTTATGCAGTAACTTTTTGATATGAAATAGTGCTTGGTTGTAAAAAGAGGGGGTAAAACTGTTTTTTTAAAAGATTGCTCAACTTTGCAATTTAAACTGCATGAAGAAGTGAAATGAAAAATTTATAACTTAAAAAGGATGTAATATCGTATTTAAAATAAATGAGCTAAAATTACATTTTATTTTTTTGATTTCAGAGTTGTAATCTAAAGAATTTATTACTATCATAAAATAAGCGCAATTTTAAAAGAAGAGAGGGAAAAATGTAATGAAACCAATTATTGGAATACCTAGTGATCAACTAGTTGAAATAAATCCAAGGATGCCTGGAGACTATCCGGCGTATGCACCACATGATGTTAAAGAAGCAATTTTCGCAGCTGGTGGAATTCCTATTATTTTACCTTTTCCAGATGATAACAGTCACGCCCAAGAAGCGGCAAGAGATGCAGCTGCTCTATTTAACGGCTTATTACTGCCAGGGGGCCCAGACGTCGACCCGCTTTTTTTTGGTGAAGAACCGATTCCAGAAATTGGAATTACATTAACCGCAAAAGATCGCTTTGAAATTGCTTTAATTAAAGAAACACTTGCTGCAAATAAGCCAATCTTCGGTATTTGCAGGGGAATCCAAATATTAAACGTATCACTTGGCGGAACTCTTTATCAGGACCTAAAAGCACAATATAGTAATTATGCTATTCAGCATTCACAGGCAACTCTAGGTCATTTTCCGACACATCATATCAGGACAAAAAAACAAAGCCATTTGCAAAGCATTTTAGGTGACGAGGTTGTAGTTAACTCTCGGCATCACCAGGCGGTGCATGAACTTGCTCCTGCTTTAGAGGCAACTGCTGTAGCTCCGGATGGAATAATCGAAGCTGTTGAAGGAAAAAGCCAAAATATTTTAGCAGTACAATGGCATCCAGAAAATTTATGGCATAATGATCCAACCGAGTTTAAGCTCTTTACGGACTTTGTGTCTCGTGCTCAGGGCTGATAAGAAAGAAGTTTTTATTGTGAATAAAAAAACTGAAGTTTCTGTTTTAGTGAATAGGTTAAAAAAGCAAGGAGTTGAACAAATTGAGTTCATTTATACTGATTATACCGGCTTATCACGCGGAAAGACTGTCTTTATTAATGAGCTCAGCAGTCGGCTTTTAGATGGAGTGGGAATCACCAGAGCAATGCCAGCTTCTACTGCAAGAGATGAAATTGTAAATGTTCCAGGGATGAATGCCGTCGGGGAATATCGCTTAGTTCCTGACCTTGAATCGCTACGCATTTTACCGTATGCTCCTCAGGTTGCAACAGTTATGTGTGATTATTATGATGAGCAAAAAAAGCCATTAGCATTTGATCCACGGGTTATTCTTCAAGAGATTATTAAGCAATTTAAAAAATTCGGTTTGGAAGCAAAAATGACTTA
This sequence comes from Liquorilactobacillus oeni DSM 19972, assembly GCF_001436275.1. Taxonomy (GTDB): domain Bacteria; phylum Bacillota; class Bacilli; order Lactobacillales; family Lactobacillaceae; genus Liquorilactobacillus; species Liquorilactobacillus oeni. The sequence goes on along the minus strand of NZ_AZEH01000030.1, from coordinate 6,713 downwards.
TGAAAATGAATTTATTTTGTATAAAGAAGATCCTGAAACTGAGCTTAAGCCTGATAACCCTAAAATCTGCTTTTCGACGGAGGCAATGGACCATGCATATCGCTTTTTACCGGAACTTGTTAAGAAACTGAGAGCCGTAGGAATCTATCCTGTAGAATATTATCCCGAGGCAGGTGCTGGACAGCATGAGATTCCGGTTGCGCCAAGTACACCCTTAAATGCAGCCGATAATGAATTACGCTTCAAACGGATAGTTAAGCGAGTAGTTCAAGATTATGGCTTGTACGCAACTTTTGCCCCTAAGCCTAACCTTGAAACTGCAGGAACTGGTGCCCATATTCATCTGTCATTGTGGAAAGGTGAAAAAAATGTTTTCTTTGAAGAGTCGGATGCATTGCAGTTGAGCAAAACTGGTTATTATTTTATTGGCGGCCTCATGAAACACATGCGTGCATTGCTGGCGTTCACCTGTCCTACTGTTAATTCTTATCAGCGTTTGCAGCCGGGTCATTGGAGTTCAGCGTATGCGACATTTGGTAAAGATAATCGCGAGGCGGCAGTGAGGATTCCCTCTACATTCTGGAGTGAACAAGCTTCTTCAATGAATATTGAACTTAAAGCAAGCGATGCAACGGCTAATCCATATCTGGCTTTTGCCGCAATTTTAGCTGCTGGATTGGATGGAATCAAGAATAAAATCTTGCCTAATACATTTGTTGATGAAGATCCGGCAACAATGACTAAAGAACAACGTACAAAACTCAATATTAAAAGATTACCGCTTGATTTGGAAACTGCACTTGTAGCATTGGAAGAAGACAGTTATTTTCGCACTATTTTTACTGATGTAGGAGTTGATACGTATTGTAAGGTCAAACGAGCGGATATTCGTTACTTTAAAAATATGTCTGCTGTCCAAATAGCTGCAGTGCATCGTGACTTGTATTAAGGAGGAAAAATGGAATTAGGGGAATTTATTGAAACAATGCCTCTGCTTGATCATCATTGCCATTTTTTGATCAAAGGGGACGTTGAAAAAAGGGAAGAACGTCTGGCACAAGTATCTACTGAAGCTGATAACAGCTATCCTTTGAGTGATACAAAGAATAGACTTGCATGGTGGGCCTTTCGTGCTGAAGCGCAATACTTTGCTAGAGACAAAACAAATTTTTTGCAAAGTATGGATGCAAAAGAGTATGCAGCTTACAACCAATTAATCTTCAAACATTATAATTTCAAAATGTTGCTGGTTGATACAGGATTTGTTCCGGCTGATGCAATTATAGATTTGAATGAAATGAAAAAAATTACTGGTTTGGCCGTAAAAAAAATATATAGGATTGAAACGCATGCACAAGAATGGATGGAAAAGGAAGAAACTTTTACGCAATGGTGGCGGCAGCTTTCCCAACAGGTTGCCCATGCTGTTGAAGATGGATTTGTGGGTTTTAAATCAATCGCTGCTTACCGCTTTGGCTTACGGTTGCGCAAGGTAGGGACTGCAGAAGCAAAAAAAGCTTTTCATGGTTGGAAAAATTCTGGAGTTAAACGGCTTTCTGACCCTGCATTAATTAGTTACATAGTTTGGAATTTGGCTCCATATATTATTGCACAAAATAAACCGCTGCAGTTTCATGTCGGTTATGGAGATGCTGATACTGATTTATTTGAAGGGAATCCTTTATTACTGAGAAGCTTTTTACAGAATTGGTGTCCTAAGGGGTTGAAGGTGGTCTTGCTTCACTGCTACCCATATCATCGTGAAGCTGGTTACTTAGCAAGCGTTTTTCCTAATCTATTTTTCGACACATCTTTGATTGATCCATTGGGGCCGAGCGCAGTTAATAGAGTGTTAGATGAAGCGCTTGAGTTGGCACCTTATTCGCGTTATCTTTTTGCTTCCGATGCAAGTACTTATCCTGAAATGTATGGTGTGGCTGCTTCAAGGTTCAAAGCTGCTTTACTGCATCATTTTGCACATTTAAGTGAGGTCCCATTAGAGCAAAAAAAGGTTTGGATCAGAAAAATCTGTTACCAAACGGCTGCTGAGCTGTATATAAATTAAGGGAGTTAATTATGAAAAGTAAGAAATTGTCGCTTTTAGAAGTTTTGGGGCTTTCAGTTGCAATGCTGGCACCTACTGGAGCTATGGCCTTCAATACTGCAGGTGCTGTCACCAATTCTGGAATTGTTGCACCGCTAGGCTTTCTGCTGGCCGGATTAGGAATCTTATTTGTAGGAATTTCTTTTGTTGAACTTGGACGTAAGATTCCAGGAGAGGGTTCCGCTTATGCATATAACGCAAAAGCATTGGGAGAAAAGACCGGATTTATCTCTGGGTGGCTATTAGTTTTGACGTATACTACTTTTGCTTTTAGCAGCTCTGCAGTAGTTGGCAACTTTCTGGATGTCTTTTTTAGACACTTTAACATCATAATTCCAGTTCCCTTATATGTAATATTTGTACTGCTGTTAGGGGGAACTTTGAGTCATAAGGGAATTGAATTTTCAACAAGATTTGCTTTGGTATTAGAGTTGTTTGCTGTTGGAGCGTTGGTTATTCTTACATTAATTATCTGGTTAAAAGGCGGGGATGCCGGACTTTCGACAAAGCCTCTCAATCCTGCAAATGGAACATTAAGCGGTATTGGAGCAGGAATGATTTTTGCATTAATGTCGTTTGCTGGTTTTGAAGGTTCCGCAACAATTGCTCCGCGGGCTAAAAACCCAGCAAAAGCAATCACAACTGCTATTCTAGGTGCGGTTATTTTTGCAATGGTTTTTTATTTCACCGTGACTTATACAGAAATTATTGGTTTTGGAACCGCTAATATTGGAAAAATGCAAAATTCGACTGCTCCTTTAAATTATTTGGCAATTCGCTATGTTGGCAGCTACATGGCTATTTTCATCGACTTTGCATCAGTAACAAGTTATTTTGCATGTTATTTTGGTGCACTTAATGCAGGTGCTTTTATGCTTGAAGCACTCTCTAAAAATGGTTATTTAATGCCATGGCTGGGTGATCTAAGAGGAGAAAAAAGGACCCCAGTACACGCACTAGATTTGATTACGGTATTAGCGTTGATTTTCTATGCGATTGTTGGAATTGGTTTTAAGGTTTCTGCTGGTAATTATTATAACTATTTTGGAACAATTGGAGTAATTGCACTTTTACTGGTTTACGTTCTTGTTAATACAGGAGCAATTGCATATTTTAGAAAACAAAAACAAGGGCGTTTCAAACATCTGCTGGCACCTATCATCGGTATTTTAGTTATGATTTTTCCAATCTATAGTAATCTGTGGCCGATTCCCGCATGGCCAATGAATACTTTTCCGTATATTGTTTTTATTTGGCTTATTTTAGGTTTTTTCGTTCCTCAAAAAAAAGCAAAAGTAAAAGAAAATACTAAGTAAAGCCCGCTAATAGCCTTATGATAATCTAAAAGCAAAGTAGGTTATAATAGATATAAATAAAGTTAATAATAGTGTACGGAAAAGGAGGGCAGATTGTAGTGAAGATCGGCGTGATTGGTTTAGATGTAAATGTTCAAAAAGAATATCTGCCCACCTATAGTAAAATGTATAACCAGGCTGAATTTATCTTTGCCAGCAGCAATGCCAGAATTCGCAGCAAAATGATGTCTAAGTATCATTTGTTAAATATGGTGGGATCACTTGAAGAATTATTTGCAGCGGGGATAGAAGCCTGTTTTATTCATGTGTCAGCTCCGCAGCGCTGTAATTTTGCACGTAAATGTCTCAATAGAAATATTCATGTGTTTGTTGACGGTCCTCTTAGAAAAAAGCCAACAGAAGTTAAGGAACTGCAAGAACTGGCTTTGGCTCATTCTAAGATATTTATGATTGGTTTTAATCGTAGATTTGCGCCATTAGTTGAAAAAATAAAAAAAATTCCTGCTAAACAGGTTTTGTTTCTTCAAAAAAATGTTGTGACTCAGGCGAGAAATGTTGAAGAATTGTTTTATAATTCTTTTCTTGAGCTTCTTGATACAGCTGTTTACCTTTTAGATGGTGAAATAAAAAAAATAACTCCTATAATAAAGCAACGTGGGGGAACGCTTGAAACTGCTACTCTAATAATTGAAACTAATGCAATGACAACAATCTTGACGATGAATTTTCAAAGTAAGGTAAATTCAGAAATATACGAAATCACTAGTGCAAATGAACTGTCTGTTTTGAATGACCTGAATGCATTAAGGGTACTGCATAATGGAAGTGAATAATTATTTGGTTTTGAGAATTGGGATTCACCTTTAAAAATAAGGGGATATGAGCAAATGGTAAAGCTGTTTATTGATGCAGTTAAGAATGAAACATCAACGGATTTGAGACAAAAAAATATTCTCTTAGGTTATCGTTTATGTGCTGAAATGATGAGAGAATATAAAAGACAGATAAAATAATGTTATATTTTCGAATTATGGGGGACTGGGTTAAAACTTATGTTTTGGCTCAGCTTTTTTGTACTTTTTTGCAGTTGCCATATTAATGTGTTTCATTAGTCAGTCTTTTCCACTTAACTACGAATTACTCATAGTCAAATTCATACTAAGTTCGTAATTCGCAGTTAATGCTCAAAGCCTAACGTGACTATTGGCGCACTCCCCTTTTTTTATAAGAAAAGGTGGAAACTGAGTTAATAGTTTTAATTTTAAGTTTTTTTTGAGATAATTTAAAAAGAAAGTAGAAATTGGGAGGAGGTTAATTTTGAAAAATAGAAAATGGTTTTGGATTATAATTATGTTTCTTGGGGGAATATTTGTTTTTTTCCCCAATCCAGTACATGCAGATAGTTATAAAATAACTCATTATCATGCACAGGTGGATGTTCAAAAAAATGGAGATGCTGTACTTACACAAAGGATCACTTATGACTTTGATGGTAGTTTTAATGGAATCTACTACAATCAGGACCTCAGGGGAATTGACGATGTTTCAGATGTAAAAGTTGGTTTACAGTCAAAAAATGGGGAAACTTCACTGAAGCAGACACAGACATCCGAAAATAATTCATATGAGATGACTAGAACAGACAATGAATTGAAGCTTAAGGTTTTCCATGCAATAAAAGATAAAACTGCTACTTTTATTTATCAATATCGACTGCATGGAATGATTACCAATTACCGTGATACTGCAGAAATGAATTGGAAGATCATTGGGAAAAATTGGGATGTTGCACTCCATGATGTCCAGATCACAATTCAACTGCCAGCTAGAAATATTACAAAATTGCAGGCCTGGACTCATGGTGATCTTTCGGGAAGGACAACTGTTTACCAAAATGATGGAAAGATTTTGATAGAGACGGCTGAAAATCCTGCGGGGCAATTTATTGAAAGTCATCTTCTTTTCCCTACCAGTGTGACTCCGCAAAATACTAAAAAAGTTGATAAAACTGCTAAAGAAAGGATTCAGCTCAAAGAAGCCCGACTCGCACGAGAGGCGAATGAAAAGAGAAGGTCAAATGAAAGACTGGTAGGGATTTTTAAATATGGGACACTCGGACTTTATCTGCTGGTATTTTTAGGATGGTTATTTTGGATGATCCGTCATCGCGGGAATGTCAGGCAGAAACTGGCGCCTCTGGTTCATTCATATGAAGTCCCGCCGTTTTCTGCAGAGAGTGCACAAATTATTTTGTCTAATGGGAAGCCTGACGCAAATGCTTTTAGCGCATATCTGCTTGAATTAGCAGCGCAAAAAGCGGTCGAGATTAAGCCGCTTGCAGTTAAGAAGAACAATTATGAAGTTAGGTTGCTTGATGAAAGTATTTTGCAAGAAAATGATTTACTGACTGTCCTTTTTGAAAATGTCGGCAATGGTAAAGTATTTACTTTAGCTGCACTTAAAAAATTTGGGAAAAGCCAGCTTGACGCAAAAAGGCTACAAGATGCCTTTTCAAGGTGGCAAAAAGAGGTAGCTGCAAAGACAGATAAACTTGGATTTAAAGACCAAGAAAATATAAAATTACGGATGTATATCTATGGTTGGATGACCGGATTAACAGTTTTCGCAGGCATTTTGTTATTTTTGCTGTGGGGCACTTGGCCATTGATACTGCCAGTTGGTTCGTTAGTATTGGCATATTTAGCAAGTTTTTCTTATACAAAAAAAAGGCCACCATATTCTAATGAAGGTTGGCAGGCATATTACCAATTGCAATGCTTCAAAAAAATGCTTAAAGATATTGGGCGATTTAACCTTAAAGAAGTCGGTGACTTGATTCTGTGGGAACAGATTCTTCCATATGCAGTAGTTTTTGGACTTGCAGACAAGGTAATTAAGGCGTTAAAAGCTAATTTCACAGTTACCGAACTTGATAACGGGTTTGCAGTTTATTATCCTTTCATTATTGCAGGCAATACTAATTTTGGGAGTGCCTTTAGTGCTAATTTCACAACCGCGATTGGAAACAGTTCTTCTGGTATTGGCGGTTCAGGCGGTTTTAGCGGAGGGTCTTCTGGAGGGGTCGGCGGTGGCTCAGGAGGCGGCGCATTTTAAGTGCTTGAGTACTGTTTATAAGTGATTGCAGTTTATATTTTTAGAGGTCAAAGAAAAGGTGAGAAAAACTTAATTCAAATTGAAGAACTACGCTAAATTTATCTTTTGGCGTAGTTCTTTTAAATTTATTGTCTTTAGACCTAGTTGAGCTCGCTAGTGTGCGAAACAATAAACCACCC
>NZ_AZEH01000029.1 GCF_001436275.1 Liquorilactobacillus oeni DSM 19972 | reverse complement strand
TTATGAGTTTCAGCAATCATTTGCGGTGACCATTTATCATCTAAAATCCTTTTAGCAATAATCCGCGCTTTTTTCTTTGAATACTTTTTTTTAGTACCAATCCGATCTTTTCTTAAGTCGGCATATTGTTGAGCTTCTTCGGCATTATAACGATAAGCATGCCATTTACGTGGTCTCAATTTATAATCCGAAAAGCGTTGACTCCGACGGAGTTCATTATTAATCGTC
>NZ_AZEH01000028.1 GCF_001436275.1 Liquorilactobacillus oeni DSM 19972 | reverse complement strand
CAAGAGTAGTTGGGGGATCGCCCCCTGCGAGGGTAGGTCGTTGCCGTGCAAAGTAAGAAGCCCAGATATTATATATCTGGGCTTCTTTATTTTAAACATTAGTATATAAGAAGAACACTGCGGTAAATTATAGCTTAATTCATATTTGTATGATTGGCAGTTGATTTTTCGTATACTATAGGTGAAGAAAGGGAAAGGAGTAAATAAATGAAAACAAGGAAAGAGCTAAAAGCAGAGGTCAAACAGACTTTTAAAGGCCATTGGGGTCAGGCAGTCAAGTTAACAATTATTCCGGTCATTCTTGAAATAATTGTGAGCATTGTGGTAGCAGGGCTATTTTTTGCGCTTGTCTGGTTTTTATCTAATGATGGGCTGTCATACCTTAATTCAACCGGGGAAGGTTATAATGCTGCTTTTAACGGCGATAGAAATTCATTCAGCGGCTACCTTCCAGGTTTCTTAGTAACTATGATCATGATAGGTATTAATTTTACTTTTCTTGATTGGTTGCGTACTAAAAAAAGTGATTTTAAAGTTCTTAAAGGAGCATTCAGTGTTTTTACTAAAAGACACTTCGTTAGCGTTTTAGTGCTGTATGTATTAGTTTCGTTGTTTACCTTTTTGTGGATGCTATTGTTCATAATTCCTGGAATAATTAAATCCTACTCATATTCACAGACTTATCTGATTTACAAAGATCTAGCAGAAAGCAAGCAAAGCACCGAAGATATCAGTTACCTTGATTATATTACTAAAAGCCGTAATCTTATGAATGGCCACAAATTAGACCTATTTTTATTGCAGCTCAGTTTCCTAGGCTGGAGCATTCTTGCTGTTTTATCTTTTGGAATTGGATTTATCTGGTTAACTCCGTATAAAACAGCTACCTATGTTGCCTTTTATAAAGATATTGCTCAAGATCGCTTCCTTGGGTCGGATTCGGGCAAGCAGACAACAGACAATGATGGTTCATTTGTTGTTCGTTACTAAAAAGGAAATAAGCAGGTTATACGGCTGTTTCTAAACTTACTTTATTCCATATTTAAAAAAGTAAAATACTGACTATGTAGGAAAAGATTAATACGCAGATTGCAAGTAAGTAATAAAGGGGCTGGGTCAAAATATGATTTTTGACTCAGCCTCTTATTATGTTTATTAAATATATATTTGTGTAAAAAAACATCCCTTTTAGAGGATGTTTTTTTATTGCTATCAATTTCTAGTTTACGTGAACAGCAAATGATGGTTGGAAGTATTGGAAACTCTTAACGCTGACAGTTTCACCAGTTGTTGGTGCAGCTACGTAAGTTGAACCGCCGACATAAATCCCTACATGCCAAGCAGAACCGCGACCACCCCAGAATAATAAGTCACCAGGTTGTGCTGCACTTACTGACTCATAAGTACCGATAGTAGATTGTGCCTGTGATGTCCGAGGAATGTTCTTGCCAAAATGAGCATATACATACTGCGTAAAGCCGGAGCAGTCAAATCCGCTAAGTGAAGTACCACCATTTACATATGGGATTCTCATTGATGCTAAGCTTTCTGCGTAACCAACGATTGAAGAAGCAGAAACGCTAGGTGTCTGTGTCTGTGCTGCATAAGTTCTTACTTGTCGTGTAGAAGAACTGTTTGCAGCTGAAGTATTATTGTTGCTGCTTGCAGTGTTTGCAGTTGCAGTAGTGTTTGAAGAAGCTGTAGCTGCTGTTACATTTGAGCTTGTAGTATTTGAACTTGTAGTATTTGAGCTTGTAGTATTTGAGCTTGTAGTATTTGAACTTGTAGTATTTGTGTTTATAGTGTTAGTACTTGTTGTAGCAGCACTGCTGTTATTTGCAGAAGAGCTGCTTACTGCAGCATTATTAGTTGAGTTTGTTTGACTAGTACTTTCTGTACTTGCTGCGTTATTTGTAGCTGCTGCTACAGGAGCAACTGCAGGAGTCTTTGTTGGATCATTAATTGTCAAAGTCTGTCCTGCAGTAATTGTAGAGCCCAATGTATTTGCTGCTTTAAGTGAATCAACAGTCACACCATAAGCTTGTGCGATTGTGTAAAGAGAATCACCAGATTTAACTGTGTATGTAACATGGTTAGCTGAAACAGTTACTTTAGGTGCAGTTGTTGCAGTTGTTGCAGTTGTTGCAGTTGTTGCAGTTGTTGCAGTTGTTGCAGCCGTATTATTGCTTGCAGCCTGTGTACTATTATTTGCAGTATTGTTATTTGTATTTGTTGTTTGTGCAGTTGTTGTGCTTGCAGCAGCTGCCTTAGGTGTTCCGGTTACCTTAAGACTTTGTCCCGGCAAGATAAGAGTATCATCTGCTGATAAGCCGTTAAGTGAACGCAGAGTATCAACTGAAATACCGTAATCTTTAGCAATTGCCCATAAACTGTCGCCAGCTTTTACAGAAACAGCTGAAGTTGCTTTAGCAGAAGTATCAGTACTCTGTTTTGCAGCCTTGTCAGGAATCTGTAATGATTGATTTTCAAGAATTAAATGTGAATTCTGGTTAATATGGTTAAGTGTTTCAATAGCTTGGATAGAAACTCCATATTTTTGTGAGAGATCCCAAACAGTATCGTTTTTATTAACTTTAACAGTGGATGAGGCATTCGCAGTTGTTGTAGAAGCTAAGAATAAACCCGCCGCACCAACAGTGCTTACCAATAATGTCTTTGTTGTACGTTTCAAATATGTCACTCCTACTTTTTAAATTATTTTTTATTTCCTTACCAATGCTTTGATTGTAGGCTATCAATGTTGCAAGAGAGTACAAATTAAATTACAAATTAATCTTCTTTGTAACATAAATGCTGTGAATCCTTTAATCAAGGCTTTTCTTTTGGAAAATTTTTTTTTTGATTTTTTTTCAACAATTTTAATTTATCTACAAACGTTGGTTTATAAGGAATAAATGAACATGAGACAGGAAAGATATAGCTCTGTAAATCCTTAAGAATATTACATTATCGTTACAAATGTTTTAAGAGTATGAATTTCCGGACAAAATCCTGGTTTATTACGGCTGCTATGTGTTTTTTTTTTTAAAATGAATAAAAATAAGAAGCTAAATATTACATAAACATTAAATTTATAAACTTCATTATTTTTTAATAAAAATATCAGGCAAAAAGTTTTAAAGATACACACAAATGCTGTTTTCAAGCTGAATTCAGCTTCTAAGCCGTTTATCATTTTATTAATTAGCGTCTTGACATAGTCATGTGATTGCGCTACATTCGGAACATTGGGTAAAGTGACTTGAGTAATTGAATGAAGGAAATCAGTTGCTCTTATTCTTAAAAATCCTTCACCTTATAAAATCTGAAGAAAGAAGTGGGTAGCGTGACACAAGTTTATAACTTTGCAGCAGGACCGGCTGTTTTACCAGCAGAAGTTTTGCGTCAAGTACAAAGTGAATTGATTTCATATAAAAACAGCGGCATGAGTATAATGGAGATCAGCCACCGCTCCTCACTTTATACAGATATGGCATTCCAGGCTGAGGCTGATTTAAGAAAACTGATGAATATTCCTGCAGAGTATGATGTTTTGTTTCTGCAAGGAGGGGCAACCTTACAGTTTGCACTGGCACCGTTGAACCTTGCAAACAAGTATCACAAAATTGCATTTGCAGACACTGGACACTGGGCACAAAGGGCTCAAGAGGACGGTCAGCTGTTATCAGGTTACACTACAGAAGTTGCGGCATCTTCAAAACTGTCTAACTATACGGAATTGCCTTCAGGAATAGAATTAGCAAAAAATTATGATTACCTTCATTTAACTATGAATAATACAATTGAAGGAACTATGTATAAAGATTTGCCGTATAAAGGTGATGTGCCGGTGGTAGGAGACCTCTCTTCGATTATTCTGGGCCAAGAATATAATGTGAATGATTTTGGCATGATCTATGCGGGCGCGCAAAAGAATATCGGACCTGCAGGTTTAACAATTGTAATTGTTAAGCACACTCTTTTTGAAGAAGCACCGGAGCTGCCGGCAATGTTTAGTTACGCAAAACAAGCAGCAAAGCATTCTGCTTTGAATACACCGCCTGTTTTTGCGATTTATGTGGCTGGTTTGGTATTCAAATGGCTTCTGCAACAGGGTGGAGTTTCACAGATGCAGCGGCGCAATGAAGAAAAGGCGCAGCTTCTTTACGATTATCTTGATTCATCAAAGCTGTTCAGTACTCCTGTAACTGAAAAAAAGTGGCGTTCTTTGACTAATATTCCTTTTGTTACTGGGGATAAGGCTATAGATAAACGCTTTATTGTCCAAGCACAGGCAAACAATCTGCTTAACCTGAAGGGACACCGGCTAGTAGGCGGAATGCGCGCCAGTCTTTATAATGCATTTCCGCGTACTGGGGTAGAAAAATTGATTGAGTTTATGCAAAAGTTTGAAAAGGCAGTTGGAGGAACCAGATAACGATGATAAATATTAAAACGTATAATATGATTGCTCAAGAAGGCTTGAATGTTTTCCCAAAGGAAACTTATAAATTAAATGAAACTGATAAACCAGATGCACTTCTGATTAGAAGTCAGGATATGCATAAAACGCATTTTGGTACCAGTGTTTTAGCAATTGCGCGCGCAGGTGCGGGCGTTAACAACATTCCGCTGATAGAAGCCTCATCAAATGGAACAGTGGTTTTTAATACTCCTGGTTCAAATGCCAATGCAGTAAAAGAACTGATTGTTGCAATGCTGCTGATTTCAACCCGTCCGATTTTTTCATCAATTACATGGGCTAAAAAGCTTAATGGAGCAGATGTTAGTTTGCAGACTGAAAAGGGCAAAAATCATTTTGCAGGAACAGAGCTGAAGGGCAAGACTATCGGAGTTATTGGATTAGGGGCTGTCGGCTCACGAGTAGCACGAGCAGCTTCTGACTTAGGGATGCATGTTATCGGCTATGATCCATATATTAGTGTTGAACATGCTTGGCGGCTTTCTAATGATATTCCTAGAGCAGGTGAATTAGCAGATGTTTTGCGCAGTAGCGATTATGTTACTGTTCATATTCCTTATACGGAAGAAAATAAAGACTTAATCAGTGAAGAAGAGTTGCAACAGATCAAAAAAGGAGCAATTTTGCTAAATTACTCGCGTTGGGGGATTGTTAACGAGAATGCCGTGATTAAAGCTTTAGATAGTGGGAAGTTGAAAAAATACCTGACAGATTTCAGTTCAAATAAGTTTATTGATCGTGATGATGTTATCGTTACCCCGCACATTGGAGGAACCACAATTGAAGCTGAGGTTTGCGGAGCCAAGATGGCGGCTCAAACCCTGCGTAAATATCTTGAAACGGGAAATATAGTTAATTCAGTTAACTTTCCAACGGTTGAAATGGACTTCATTTCTGAACTGCGAATTACTTTGATTCACCAAAATGTGCCCAACATGGTGGGACGGATTACCACTATTCTCGCCAATGATGAAATCAATATTGATAATATGATTAATCGCAGCCGTGATAAGATCGCCTATACTATGATTGATACAGCAGCAATTTCAGAAGATAAGCTGGATGAGCTGCGACAAGAACTTTTAGCAATTCCAGAGGTAATTAGAGTACGGACATTGAATAAGTAAAGATATTGGATTAGAATGTAGTTCCTTGGCAGGGGCATAGCGAAGTCGAGTGTGCCAAAAGTTGTCAGGTTTTGAGTGTTGTTAACTGCAAATTACGTACCTAGTCTGAATTTGACTATAAGCGATTTTGTATTTAAGCAGAAAAAGCCGACTATTGACACACGTTAATTCGCACGTTTCAGGTTAAAAAGGACTGAGTCAAAATTTAACTTTTGACTCAGTCCTTTTAATTTTATTGTCTTTAGACCTAGTTGAGCTCGCTAGTGTGCGAAACAATAAACCACCC
>NZ_AZEH01000027.1 GCF_001436275.1 Liquorilactobacillus oeni DSM 19972 | reverse complement strand
TTTCCTTGGATAAATCAAAATATTACTTGTTCAGAAAATGTGCAAAAGCAGTTAAAGAATTTTGCAGATCAGAACCCAGAAGTTAAACCTAAAAATGATCCAGAAAATAAAAACGATCGGCCTAGTTATTAGGTTGATCTTTTTTTAGTTTATCCGGTTTATGTTCATTAACATAATCAGCAAATATTTTTAAAAGTTCTTCGGTTTGTTCAACTGATAA
>NZ_AZEH01000026.1 GCF_001436275.1 Liquorilactobacillus oeni DSM 19972 | reverse complement strand
CAAGTAATATTTTGATTTATCCAAGGAAAATGGCTCAAATTATTCTTAATTATTTGTTCTTTTTCTCTTACATAAACAGGAGTAAATTTTTCACTGTTATCATAGATCATTACCTTATCAACTTTAAAAGCCACTTCTGGCAAGTTATGATTCGATTGCCGATAACGTTTTTTGATAGTCTCTGCTGGTACACCATGTCCACCCTTTTGTACCCGTTCTTTTACTCTCTTGATGGCTAAATTTTCATCTCGCAAGGCAACATACAATAAAGTCACTTAAAACGGCTTCGGTATTATCGGCCAAGTCTTTGTCAATCTGGACTTGTACCCGTTTCTTTTCCTTAACTGCCATGA
>NZ_AZEH01000002.1 GCF_001436275.1 Liquorilactobacillus oeni DSM 19972 | reverse complement strand
TTCAAGAATTGTTTGAAGCTTCTGTCAATGAACCTGACGAGATTAAAAAGAATTTGGATGATTCCTTATAAACTTGTATTTTGCAAAAAAAGACAAAAAGCTATTATTAAACGCCCAGACTTCATCATCTGGCCCTCTAAAGGCCTGCTGAGGCCTTTTTATTTTTGCTTTGGTATATTTATATAAACAGGCTTAAAATTGTTTAAATCGGGAAATAAGGGCCTTTAAAAGAAAACTCACAATTAAATCCATATTGAAATTTAGAAAATCTAATTGTTTGCTGTCAATGGTAGCGGACGAGCGCAGCGTGGGAGCATAAGGAATTGACAGCTCTTAACCAGTCTTAACACTGAAATGGCGAAAGCCAAAGTTTCTACAAAAACTTTGCTTTCCTGCCTAACGGCGAGTGAAAAAGCGGTCAAGCTGGCTCAGCTTGGACGGGGTTCGGGGCGTCAGCGCCCGAATTAATGTGGCTTGCCACACCTTTTAGGCAACGAACAGCGTGAGGCGCAAGGAGCATAGCGACTGGAGTTTAATGTGAGCTGTTTTTTGGCTCACTCCTTTGTGTTTTTTTTGTTTTAGGTTTGTATCTCGTACAGTGGTGCCTCTTATATACCTCTTTTATAAACCTCTTTTAAACCTCTTTTAGACCCCTCTTGAGCCTTACTCTCCCAGGGAATACAGGAGTTTATGGATAGAGTTTTGTCTGTTTATAGATAGAGTTTTGTCTGTTTATAGATAGAGTTTTG
>NZ_AZEH01000025.1 GCF_001436275.1 Liquorilactobacillus oeni DSM 19972 | reverse complement strand
GATACATAGGGCTTATAGCCCTGGAGCAAACCACCCGTTAGACGGGTGGTTATGATAAAAAGAAATTAAAATTCGTTCAGCTGTTCTTCGATAATCTTTACTAAACTTTGCTGCCAGCTGTGCGGGCGCCACTCTTGCCTTTGAGATAATGGTAAGACAGAGCTGCTCCATAAATGAGGGCCTCAATTATAGTAATGAAGAAACTGACAGGCCAATCAGTGACATAGGCGAGATAAAGCCCCAGCCAAATTCCTAAAAGGCAAAATCCCGTAGTCAGTATAATCATTTTCCATAAGGACGTAGAGAGATACTTTGCTGCTGAAGCTGGGATCGTTAAAAGCACAAAGATCAACAGCGAACCGATAATTTGCGCGGTAATACTGATTGTTAGTGCTAAAAGGCACAAAAAGGCGATTGAGATCAACAGATTATGACGTTGGTTAAACTCTGAGCCGATAACATCAAAAGAGTTATAGGCAAGCTGTCGAAATAAAAGGGCTACTACAATAATTATTAAAATGCTGAGGAAAATCAGTGAATAAAGATTATCAATATTGATCCCGACGATGCTGCCGAAAAGAATGTTTGTAGCATAATTAGACTGTTTGTTTGAAAGCGAAAGGAAGAGAATTCCGAGCCCAATAAAAATTCCTGAAAAAAGGCTGATAGATGCTTCACGCCGGCTGAGGCGATCGCCGGAGATTCCAATAAAAAGTCCGCTGGCCATTGTAAAGATAATCATTCCTAAAAGAGGACTTATACCGATAAAAATACCAAATGCAGCTCCTGAAAAACCAATTTCAGAAAGGGTATGTGTGAAAAAGGATGTTTGCCGTGCGACCACAAAAGTTCCCATTAAACCGCAAATTATAGAAATAAAAATTCCAGCTAAAAAAGCATAACGCATAAAATCAAACTGCAGCATGGGTATCTCGCCTCCGGTTAATTAATTTTCCTTGTTGAGCTGACAGCAGTAATTCATAGTCGGCATACTTTTCTACCAATTCAGCATCGTGCGTGATAAAAAGGACGGTAATCTTTTTTTCCGCGATTAAATTGCTAATCAGTTTCAGCAACTTATGCTTTGCATCTTTATCTAAACTAGCTGTGGCCTCGTCAAGAATCAACAGCCGGGGTTCAGCACAAAGAGCCTGTGCCAAAAAAGCACGCTGCTTTTCTCCACCAGAAGCCGCACCAAGGGCTTCTTTTTGAATCTTATTCAAGTGGGTATCTGCTAATACCCTTTTTAAGAGTTGACGTTCAGCCTTGCTGTACCACAAGAAGCGTGATCTTTTCAGTCCCAGTGCAACAAAATCATGAACACTCAAAGGAAAGTCATCATCAATATTACGCAGCTGCGGCACATACTGGATCTGTGTTCTTTTAACGGCAAACTCAACATGAGCATTATCTTTTCCAGCAGATTTTAATAGATGCTTTGCCAGTGTAGTTTTACCAACTCCATTTTCACCTGTCATACATGTTAACCGGTTAGCAGGGATACTGAAACTGAGGTTTGTAAATAATTGTTTTTCAGGAACACGCAGGTTGAGATTTTTTACTTCGAGTATTGTTTTCATTAGTATCAACGCTCACCTTTTTTGTATGTTTAAGACTTGCTGGTATTGTGATTTCATCCAGTTAAAATAATTTTTATGTGCAGGCAATGTTTCGGTAATGTTAACTACAGGAACATTATTTTTTTTACACAGGGCAACGAGGTTGGTTACTACTTTGTCCTCAGCCTGTGTGTTCCTGACAAAAAAAGCAATTTTATGCTGTGTAATGTCAGTCTGCATTTTTCGAATATCACTGGGTGAAGGATCAGTTCCCTTTTCAACTGAATCCGCAAAGTGGTTATTGTTAACACGATAACCCATATCTGCTAGAGCATAGTCAAAAACAGGTTCACTCACGTCTACGGGTTTATTGCCGCTATTTTGTTTGATTTGGGCTGTTAACTTTGTAAGTCCGTCAAGGCTGGCGATATATTTTCGGGCATTTTTACGGTAGGACTGCTTATGTGCGGGATCGAGCTTACCATAGTAAGTTGCTAAGTAATCAGCCATCTTGGGGATTGTTTTGCTGTTATACCAAAGATGTTCATTATCTCCATCTTTTTTCTTCATAATATCTTCACCGACAGCAATCTTTTTTGAACCGCCAAGTTTTTTAGCCCAGCTGTCATATCCAATACCATTATAGATAAGTAGATCAGCCTTAGAAACTTCTTTAGCTGTTTTTGTAGTTGGTTCATAGTCATGCGGATCAATATTCGGGTTGTTTATGATTGAGGTCACTTGGCCATGGCTGCCCAAAACTGCTCGCGCAACTTCACCATAAAAATCAGTTGTTGTCACAACTTTGATGCTGTCCTTTTGAGAGGTGTTTTTAGAACTATTGCTGCAGCTTGTTAGAAATAAGCTTAAAATAAGTATTGCTAAAAAATAACTGGCCTTTTTCATAGACTCCTCCATTTTTATCAAAAGTAGTAATGATTACAATTTGGAATGTTAGCTAAATTAACGGTCACTGTCAAGTCGATTTTTGGCATTAAAGCGTAATTATTACTATTTTTGATAAAAAAGAACTGCGTTATTATCGGTAACTTACGAAGTTTAATTACGCTTTACTGCTTTTCCTATTTTTCTGCGGACCATTCAGCCTTGAACTGGTTAAGGTAATCCAGCATTATTTTCTGACGGCCAGCAGCAATCTTTTTTGCTGTTTTTGTATTCATCATATCTTTGAGTTTAAGCAGTTTTTCATAAAAATGATTAATGATTGTTTCATTATCTAAGTTGCGGTATTCTTCTTTTGTCATCTTTTCTCTAGGGGCAATGTTTGGATCGTAGATGGTTTCTGCGTGTTTTCCTCCATAATAAATTGCGCGTGTGATTCCAATGGCTCCAATAGCATCAAGCCTATCAGCGTCTTGTACGATTTGTCCTGCAAGCGACAGCCTCTGCGTTTTATTATTCAGTGTTTTACTGAAAGACAGATTTTTAATGATGGCAGTAATCTCTTCGATCTGAGCCGGAGAAAATGCATGTTCCGTCAGAAGACGAAGAATCAATTGTCCCTGCTCTTCGGGGTCGTCAAACAGTTTTTCATCAGAAACATCATGTAAATAAGCTGCACTTAGAGTAATGAGCGGATCTGCATTTTCTTTTGTTAATATTTTTTTAGCCATATTAACGACACGTTCTATATGATCGAATCCATGTCCTGAACGATCAGAGCCAAGTTGTCTCTTTGCAAAATTATGTACGGCGAATAACTGATTATCTCTTTTCACAAGTACACTCCCTTATTATTACGAAAACTTATTCTTAAAAAGTATAGCAGAAATAACTTTGGGATTCAGCAGCAAAATAATGCATATATATTCACATCCATAGAATGTTTACCCTTTTTTTGTGAAATAAAGAAAGTTGTTAGCCATGATTTCCTATTGCAGCAGTAATAGTATGGATTAATATTGATCTAATTTGTTTCTAATTATGAATTACAATGCATTTTGCTTCTGGAATTTTATTTTCTATGCTACAATTTTGTTCAAGGAAGCAGATAGGTAAGCTTTTTATGCTTATTCTAAATTTTTATAGTTTCCTAGAAGGATGTGAAGTGTCAAAAAAGAAAGGGGGCAGCTGCTTTTCAAATGGAAACCAGCGAAGCTTATGAAAGTTTTGATAACTTTAGAAAATGTAGTGATGGATGGCGTCAAACGTGCTGCCACTGTTTTGGGAAATGAATTAAACAAACGCAAGCAGATGGACGTTGTGTACTATTCACTTGGTGAAACGAAACCTTACTATACTTTAGAAGCACCATTAATAGTTGCTAAGAGACCGATTTCAAGTGAGGTTTTGAACTACTTCGGCAATGACCCCTATGAACATTATGCTGATCAGATTAGCGATCTTTGTGCGTATATTATTGAAAATGATTATGATTGTGTAATTTTACCGGCAGGGCTTTTGACAAGTTTTGCTCCTTTTATTAAGGAGAAAGCTCCTAATGTAAATGTGATTGCATGGATGCATAATAATTATGATATCTATACAACGAAATACTATTCGGCAATGCTCACAGAATTTGAAAAGGGGCTTGAAGCCGCAGATACAGTGGTTGTTCTGACAGAGTTTGATCATGAGAAGTACAGGCAATTCAACAAACACACGGTAAAAATATATAATCCGTTAACATTGTTGCCGGAAAAAAGGGCAGATTTAAATAGTCATATAATAGCCTTTACTGGACGGATAGCAATTCAGCACAAGGGAGTTGATCTGCTACTTGAAGCTGCACGTTCACTGAAGGAAGACTGGAAGATCGCAATTGCCGGCAGCGGGGCTGCTGAAGATATGGCACGCTTCAGGTCTTTAATCAGTAAATATGGAGTAGAGGATAAGATAATTTATCGTGGTGCGCTTAAGGATGAAGCTTTGCAAAGCCACTATGAAAGTGCCTCGATCTTTGTTTCAACCTCACGCTGGGAAGGAATGCCCCTGGTAATGGGAGAAGCGATGGGCTTTGGTTTGCCGATAATTGCAATGGCAAATACCGGAGCAGCAGAGTTCTTACATGAAAATCGTTATGGAATTATGACAAAGCCCCAAGATGTTGCTGATTTTGTACGTGTTTTGGACAAATTAACAAGAAGCCGCTTTTTACGACGGTACTACTCAGCAAGGTCGCTTGAACGGGTAAAACATTTTGCACCAGAGATGGTTGTGGCACGCTGGCTGCCGGTGATTGTAGGAAATAAAAAAAGGGTCAGTATAAACATCTAGGATAAACGAACCCATTAATTAAAGTGATTGAATCACAAAATAAAGGTTAAAAATAAATATGATGAAAAAAATAGCTGTTTTGTATCCGGTCTTCTATAAATTAGTCTAGAAAATGACTGATTCGGGGACCGGTTTTTATCTGTATTTATATGTTAAACTATAACTCACAGAACATTCTTAAGGAGGGATTTTTGTTGGAAAAGATTATAATGGATTGCGATCCGGGGCAAGATGACGCGATTGCTTTGATAATGGCTGCTGCAGCTTCTGAACTGAAATTGCTGGCTGTTACTACTTCGGCAGGCAATCAAACCCCTGATAAGACTTTGAATAATGCTATGCGTGTTCTCACACTATTAAATAGAAGCGATGTTCCGGTTGCCTCAGGAAACCAAAAACCGCTGTTGCAAGAATTAATAATTGCTGATGATGTTCACGGGAAAACAGGCTTGGATGGTGCAATTTTACCGGATCCAGGGTTTGCTCCGCAAAAGATGCCTGCAGTACAGCTGATTGCTGAGGTACTGAAAAGGGAAAAGAAACCGGTTACGCTAGTTGTTACTGGACCAATGACTAACATTGCACTTTTTCTACAAATTTATCCGCAATTGAAAACAAAGATTAAGCAGATTGTGTGCATGGGCGGTGGAATGAATTATGGCAATTTTACCCCTGTTTCAGAATTCAATATTGCGGTAGATCCAGAAGCTGCAAAAATTGTTTTTAATGCCGGTATTCCCCTAGTTATGGCTGGATTGGACGTTACATATCAGGCACAAATTTATCCTGCAGAGATTGATAGAATCAGAAAAATCGATAACGCTGTAGCTCGCAGTGTAGCAGGACAGCTTGACTTTTACGGGACTTTTTATGAACAAGAAAAATGGGGTTTTAAAGGTATTCCGCTCCATGATCCGTGTACAATTGCATGGCTGTTGCATCCAGAGTACTTTGAAGAACAGCGATGGCACGTTGATGTAGAAACCCGTGGGGAATTAACTCGCGGTCAAACAGTGGTAGACCGCTGGGATTTATTGCATAAACCGCAAAATACGAGTGTTTTGACCAAAGTTGATCGTACATCTTTTGTGGAACTTATAGTAGAAAGTATCAAAAAGTTCTAAAAAAATAAAAGTTGCATGTTTTAATTTTTGATAAAGACCATTTTAGAATGTTAAGTCTGCTAATAGGAGGAGTATTTATCTTTACAGGAGGCGTTTTGTTTGGAAGAAAAATTGAAACGGCTTTTTGATAGTATCAAAAATGATCCGCAAAACAGCAGTTATACTAAAGAGGGAATTGATCCGCTTTATTATGCAAATCCGGCAGCTAAAATCTTGATAGTGGGCCAAGCGCCAGGCAAGAAAGCACAGAATACAAAGAAGGTTTGGAATGATCAAAGCGGCATCAGATTACGTAAATGGCTGGATGTCACTGATAGACAGTTTTATGAATCGGGCAAAATTGCAGTTTTACCGATGGATTTTTATTATCCTGGGAAGGGTAAACACGGAGATCTTCCTCCGCGTTCTGAGTTTGCTGCTAAATGGCATCCGCAGCTGTTAAAAGAAATGCCGAATATTAAGTTGACAATTCTTGTAGGAAATTATGCACAGCGAAAATATCTGGGGCTGAAAGGCTCCGTCCGTTTGACCGAAGTAGTTCATGCTTATGAAGCATACTTGCCTAAGTATTTTCCAATAGTTCATCCATCTGCATTAAACGGGATCTGGCTGAAACGCAATTCATGGTTTGAACAGCTTGTTGTTCCTGAACTTCAAAAAAGAGTTCAGCGGATTATGGATGAGAATTAAAGCTTTGGCAAAGGTTCGTTTGCTGGTAAATTTTTGCTAATTAGAATAAACTGATTGAGGTATTTTGAAGGGAGAAAGGAAAATGAAAAAAGATAATTTTAATGTAAAAGATGCACTTGTAATCGGCAGTGTGGCCGGAATTGTATCTGGATTTGTCAAGCTTGGCTGGGAAACGCTGTTGCCGCCGCGTACTCCAGAAAGAGAAGCCACCAATCCTCCTCAAAAGTTTATGCAGCAATTGGGTATTCCTCGTAAAATAACACATTCGACATATACCTATTCAGGGCATCAGATGCCATGGGCCAGTTTTATTATTCATTTTGGCTTTTCAGCTACTTTTGGAATGTTCTACAGTGTTGCAGGACACTATTTACCAGTTATTAAAGCCGGTCATGGTACGGTCTTTGGCACAAGTGTTTGGGCTGCTACTCATCTGATGTTAATGCCTAAGATGAAAACTGTACCAGCAGCAAAGGATCAGCCGCTTGAAGAACATGTTTCTGAGGCTTTAGGGCACATGGCCTGGATGTGGGTTAACCACGTAGTAATTGAGGAGTTAAGGGCTGAAGAAGATAAAAAAATTAACTAGATACAGGGGGGTGCTGCAGTGAAAGAAAAAAAATGGCAAACAAAATGGCCGGAACGGATTAGTTACGGAATGAGTGATGCCGCTGATAATTTGATTTTTCAGGTAATGACGACGTACCTTCTTTATTTTTACACAGATGTTTATGGTTTGAGTGCCGGAAATGTTGCAATTTTGTTCGTGGTTGCCCGGGTTGCTGATGTCCTTGAGAGTATTTTAATAGGCTTTATGATTGATCATACACACTCTCGGTTTGGCAAAAGCAGACCTTTTTTTCTTTGGTATGCATTGCCGTACGTGGCTTTTGCAATTTTAACGTTTGTAACCCCTGATTTTTCGGCTCAAGGGAAACTGGTCTGGGCTTACTTTACGTACTTGGGACTCGGATTTTTCTATACGGCAGTTAATTCGCCGATTACATCGGTATTGCCCACAATGACGCAAAACGAACGGGAATTGACACTTTTGGGAGTTATCCGTCAATTCTGCGGCAGTTCTGTTCAAATTATTGTTGGTGTTTTTACTCTTCCATTGGTTGCTTTTTTTGGACAGGGGGATAGGCGCCAAGGTTTTTTGCTGACTATTGTTTTATTTGGGATAATTTCGCTTGTGCTCATTTTAAATACCTTCTTTCATATTAGGGAAAGGTTTACCCGCAAAGAAATTTCGCACCAACCGTTGCGTAAGGTTTTACAAATGCTAAGAAAAAATCGTCCATGGATTACTATCTCAATTGTCATTTTTTTGTTCTGGCTGGTAACAGCTGTTAAGAACCAAACGATGATTTATTATTTTAAATACACGTTACACGCTAAAGACTTAGTACCATTGGCGAATGGGTTTATGTTTTCTTCCCTGATTGGTGTCCTTTTAATTATGTATTTAACAAATACACTAAAGAAAAAACAAACGATGTTTACGGGCATGCTGATTGCTTTTGGAGGTCAAGTGATCATCGCTTTTGGAGTCTATAGTGATGCATTATGGCTTTTACTGGCAGGGATCTTGATTAATTCACTCGGTCATGGAATTATCGTAGGACTTGTTTCGATTATGATTGCCGATACCATTCGTTACGGCATGTCTTTGGGGATCCAGGCTGAAGGACTTTTGGCTGCTACAGACGATTTTGGAGTTAACCTTGGTTTAGGAATTGGCGGGCTTATTACTGGTGGATTATTCCACCTGTCGGGCTATGTTCCAAACGGGGTGCAGAATGCACAGACGCTGCATATTATTAATCTTAATTACGTATGGATTCCGCTGCTGATTTATGGGTTAATGATGTTGGCCCTCAGTTTTTATAATGAAGAAACAATGCAAGAGACTGCTTCTTAATTTTTTTATTTTGTTTTCATAATACAGCAGCTTTAAAAATGAAGCGTTCTTGGCAGAAAAAAATAATTGGTTTCTGCAATTTTTGGTGTTACTTTTTTTGTAACATTAATTGGATGAAAGGAGTTCTTAGAATATGAAATATGGAGTGACAGCTTCTACAGGGAAGTTTGGGCGTAAAGCAATTGAACTTTTGATTAAATCGGTAGGAAAAGATAAGATCGTTGCATTTGCCCGTAATTTGGAAAAAGCAAAAAGAGTACTGCCTGCAGGAATTGAAGTACGAAAAGCAGACTACACTGATCCTAGGAGCCTTTTCGAGGCATTTACAGGAATTAACCGGCTATTATTTATTTCTTCAATTCCAAATAAAGAATATCCGCGGGCTGATCAGCATTTGAACGTTGTGAAAGCAGCAGAAAAAGCACACATAGATCTTGTAGCTTACACAAGCTTTCCGCATGCTGAAACTGCTGATAACCCATTGTCTGCAGATCACAAAATTACAGAAGAATACCTGAAAAAAGCCGGTCTTAATTATGTATTTTTGCGTAATAACTGGTATTTGGAAAATCAAGCCGGTTTGATCAAAGGAGCGCTTGCAGGTAAAACTTTCCGTTTTTCTGCGGTCAGAGGGAAAGTTGGCTGGGCTCTTGAACGCGAATATGCAGAAGGAGCCGTTAAGGTCCTAATAAGCTCCAAGCCTCAAAAAGTTTATGAGTTTGCAGGCCCTTCGCTTTCATTTGAGGATTTGGCAAGGAAACTTAAAGCAACTAGCACAAAGAACTTTAAAATTGAGGAACTCTCGGATCAAGAATATCTTAAAGCACTCGAAGAAGAAGGTTTAGGAGCGGCTGCACCTGCGATTATTATGATTCAAACTTTAATCAGAAATGGTCAGCTGGAAGAAGATTCCAGCGATCTTTCAGAAGTCTTAGGTCGTGAATTAACTCCTTTGGAGGATGCAATAAAAGAACTTTAAAATACATTTTGAATTTAAAAAGAGCCTGAAAACTAGCAATCAAGATATAATTGCTTTTTCAGGTTTTTTATATACTTTAACCATAATTTGAATTTGATTGTTTTATAAGCTAAGGGCAGCTTTATTTAAGCATAGAACTTAAATTATTCCTAAATCCGCCGATTTAAAGGGTTATGTAATTGAATAAATGAGTTTATCAGGCGTTGTCTTTACTCATTTTTTATTACGGCAGCAGTTTGGGGAGGATTTTTATGAAAAGCAAAAGAAGTATTGTTAATATGGTGGCGATTACCTTAGTAATAGTTATTGTAGTTCCTATTTTGATAATTGTTTCAAGTTCCTATATCAACACTAAAAGGTTATTAATATTACGCAATGATATTAATAAACAAAGTGCGGTTAATGTTTTGCTGGCTTCTAAACAAAGTGTCTATTCAGCGGCAGAAAAACAGCTAAAAGATTTGGCTGGACTACCAGTATTTGAAAACTCTTTTAAGGAAAAAAGCATCAGGAATACACTGGAGGCCGCCAAACAGGGGAATTCAAATATCAAGCAAATAGCTTTTGCAACTTCAAAAGGTAAAATAGTTACGTTTCAAAAATTACCGAATGGTTTTGACCCTCGTACGCGTGATTGGTACAAAGGAGCAGTTGCCGGTAGCGGCACAATTTATTGGACACAACCTTATAAGGATGTGACAAGCGGTGAATACGTCACAACAGCAGCAGTGTCTGTACATAATAATCGAGGTCAATCTGGTGTTTTATGCATTGATATCTCTTACACTGACATCCAAAATACTGCAATGGCACTTAAAGTTGGGCGCACGGGAAGTGCATCGCTAGTTTCGAGTTCTGGAAACATAATTGCAACAAATGGTGTTTCTAATACAAATGGACTTGAAGTCGGGCAGGACATTGTAAAAACAAAACTTTTCAAAAAAATTAAAAATGCAAAGAGTATTTCCGGTACTGTTGCTTTGGATGGAAGCAACGGTGTTGACAAAATTTATTATAATAAGGTAAACAATGGCAGCACAGCCTGGGCTTTTTCAAGTGTTAAAAAGAATGATTTAAAAGAGGAATTAGATTCACTTCTGAAAACAACCATTCTAGTAGTACTGATCACGCTCTTACTGGGAGCACTTTTAATTGTCCTGATTGCAAAACTGATCCGCATTCTGATGAATCATCTGAATCACTCTTTCAAGCTTTCAAGTGAAGGACAATTGACTACTATTAAGGTTCCAAAGAGCAGCAAAAAGTTTGATATAAAAAATATTGCTGTCAAAATGCTTACTCCTGATATGAAAGGAAACGAGATCAATCAGATTGTGGCACAGTATAACAGAATGATTGCTTCTATTAGTGAATTAATCGGAAAGGTTAAGCAGGAATCATATACAGTTGCCGATAAATCAGATTCTTTGCTGGAACTGGGAAAACAAACCAACAAGGCAACAGAAGAAGTCGCACAGACGATTACTGGTATTGCAGAAGTTACTGGCTCGCAAGCACAAGAGACTGAAAAAAGTGTTGACCAGCTGCAGGATCTGCTGAAGATAATTAATCGGCTTAGTACGAATGCTGCGGAAATGACGAGTCGTTCTAAGGAGGCAACTGAACTTAATCAAGAAAACATTGATATTGCTGGACAAGTTCGCTCAAACTGGGATAATGAGCTTGCTAAAATGGGGGAACTGAATAAGGGAATGGGTGCTCTCAATGAAAATGTTCAAGGAATCTATAAGATCTTAAGCGTAATCAATGGAATCTCACATAAGACCAACCTGTTAGCACTGAATGCATCGATAGAAGCTGCCAGCGCTGGAGAAGCAGGTAAAGGATTTGCGGTTGTTGCAACTGAAATCAGGAAACTTTCTGAACAGACAAAAACCTCCACTAAAGAAATTGAAAAACTTATTAAGGAAATTACAAACGAATCAACACAGATGGTTCAACAAACTGATGATTCGGTTGCTGGTGGAAAGGAACAATCAAAATTGTTACAAAGAGTCGGTGTTTCTTCGCAGCAGGTTTTTGAAAAAAATACACAGCTGATTCAAGACATTCATCAAGTTGAAAAGGCAAGCAAGAAGGTTGAAACGATCCAAGCAAGCATTTTGGCAAACTTAGAAAATGTTTCGGCTTCGACAGAAGAAAATGCTGCTGGTACAGAAGAAGTTTCGGCAAATTCAGAAGAAGTTCTTGCAACTATGGATGAATTCACCAATAATATTGCTGATTTAAGAAATGCTGCAAATAATTTGAAACAGCATACTAATAACTTTACGGTTGAAAAAAATAACTAAGCAGTTTAAAAGTTAATAAAAATAAAGCTGGAGTTGGGTCGAAATATAACATTTGATCCAACCCCAGCTTTATTTTGTAGTGAGCGAATTAACGTCTTTCAATAACAGTTCTTTCCGCTTAACCAAGAATTATCCATAGTTAAGCCTAGACTATGAGCGGTTTGCAGCTAATACTCAATAAATAAGTATGAAGGCTTTAAAGTGAGCAGTTAGAGCTGAAAAGAAAACAACAGCCAGTTAAATGGTCTGAATAGTATGCATTTTTAATGAGGCAAGAAGGTATAAGTTTCTGCTAACATCTTCTTGGTCTTGAATGGTTAATAATGCTCAAAAGCAGCAACCAGTTTTTCATTGATTGAATAGTTGCTGAGGAAAAATTAAATTGTTTCCTGACTATGATAGGGATGAAAAACTAAAAAATTTTAAAAATCATGGAAGTAATTTTGGCAGGTTGATGTTTACTTGAATGATTATGATACAAAGGAGAGGGAAAGAGAATGAAAATAATTCTGAAAAGGTTTTTGGAGCTTTAATTTTTTGTAAAAAAAAAAGAGGGTCATTTATTGCCACCGAATGAAAAGCAACTTGACCATTAAACTGTGGGAATCTTTTAAAAAATTAATTTTGTTTTGTACTATAAATACGCTGAATTAAAATTTCAACACGACGGTTTTTTGCACGTCCTGCAGCAGTTGCATTAGATTCTTTAGGGTGGTTTTCAGCAAATGCTTGTATTGAGACATCTTGCTGATTGAAGACGTTATTGGCAACGAAATAATTCATAACAGAAATTGCGCGTGCAGAGCTGAGCTCCCAATTTGATTTATAAACAGCACTTTTTCGTATAGGTACATTATCTGTATAACCAGTAATAATAATAGGATTTCCGCTAACCATCCGCAATGGATTCGATAGGGAATTGAGATTATTTTTTATATCATTGTCCAGTTCGGCGCTCCCTGAGTCGAATAGTATACTGCTGTCCATGGTGATGTGAAGACCATCGCCTTGCAAAGCAACCTTAACATTGCTAGTCAGCCCGGCTGCTTTTAGATTATCCTGCAGCTGGGATTTGATTTGCTGCAGATGAGTATTTTCAATTTTTTGCTGTGTTTGTTCTTCTTTTTCACTTTGCTGTGCAGCCGATAAAGCTTTAGGCTTAATAACTGCACTCTTATTGGAACTTTGTTCTTGCTGTGTTGAAAGGATTGCCTTGCCGTCTCCGGTTGAATGGGTGGATAAAATAGTACCAAATTCGGATTTGAATTCTTGAAATTTTTTTCCATCGACCTTGGTCATAGCAAATAAAACGATGAAGAGTGCAAGCAGTAAGGTCAGCATATCGGAATAAGGAAGCAGCCAGCCTTCATCTGTGTGGTCTTCGGTTCGTTTTCTTTTGCGCATATTAATCCTCCTCTTGGTTATCTTCTTTATCACCTGGTTTTTGGTCAATGAGACTGTACAGTTTTTTTTCAATTGTATTGGAAGGATTGCCGGCTTGGATTGCAAGTACTCCCTCTAATATCAAAGTAAACAGCTGAACTTCTTGTTCAGATTTTGAAAGTAAACGGGAGCTGAAAGGGATCAACAGTACATAACCAAAGAAAATTCCAAACAAAGTAGCTACAAATGCGGAAGAAATTGATTTTCCAAGGGCTGTAATGTTATTTAAGTTGCCTAAAGCACCTATCAGACCGATCACTGCGCCTAATACACCTAATGTAGGGGATGTAGTTCCTGCTGTTTTAAAAATTCCTGCTCCGTTACGATGGCGCTGTTCAAGACTATCGATTTCATTTTCCATGATTTCACGGATCTGTTCAGCATCAATTCCGTCGATAACCATTTCTAGGCCTTCACGCAAAAAAGGATTGTCTAGGTCATGTACGTGATTTTCAAGTGCTAATAGACCATCTCGTCTGGCAATATTAGACATTTCAACAATTTTTTTGATGGCTTCTTCGTAGTCATAACTTTCATTTTTGATCAAGACCCGTAAAATTTTGGGAATTCGTTTCAGCTCTTTTACCGGATAACTATTAATCACAGCCGCGATAATTCCTACAAAAATAACAAGCATTGCTTCGGGATTGACTAAGACAGCTATACTAGCACCCTTAAGAACCATTCCGACAGTGATGGAAATGATTCCCAGCAAAATACCTAAAAATAAGATAAGATCCATTTTTATTCCTCCTAAGGATTAGGCAGCTCCTTAAAGGCTGCTAATTTTTATATCGGTAATTATTCTGGGTTAATTAAGTAAGGATAGCAAACTCCCAAAAACATTTTTGTCGACAAAAGAGGATGAAATAAAAGTTTAACTGAATATTGAATATGATAAATAGTTTTTATGAGTAATATAATAAAACATTTATACTAGTATTAGTATAAAAATCATTTTTTATTTTGAAATAACTAATATAATAAACCAGATGATGTTTTTCTGGAAATAATAGCTCCTTAATTATGGAATGTAAAATTTATGTATTTTTTCATAACTCCCGCCATAATAGCACTTATAGCGTTGAAAATGAAATTTATTTCAAGTATAATCCGTATATCAGGATATATTTAAATAAGCTTAAGTTCTTTACAAAAAATTAAATACCCGTATTATATATATTTATTTTTTTATGTTTAGGAGATGCTCTATGGAAACTTATAACATGCTAAAACAAGCTTTAGATGTTTCTGCACAACGTTCAGAACTTATTTCAAGCAATATTGCGAATGTTAATACTGCTAACTATAAGGCTAAAAGAATTGCGTTTTCTGATCAGCTGAATACAGCATTGGGAATGACTACAACTCATAAAACGCATATGAATACGGCTGCTGCCGGTTCGGCAGTAGTAACGAATGATACGACAGCCGTAAAGCAGAATGGAAATAATGTGGATCTTGATGTAGAGATGGTTAACCAGTCAACGAACGGGCTTTACTATAACGCGCTTGTTTCACAGCTGAATGGTCGGTATCAGATGCTGAATTATGTACTTG
Organism: Liquorilactobacillus oeni DSM 19972; assembly: GCF_001436275.1. Taxonomy (GTDB): domain Bacteria; phylum Bacillota; class Bacilli; order Lactobacillales; family Lactobacillaceae; genus Liquorilactobacillus; species Liquorilactobacillus oeni. The sequence continues at coordinate 198,585 of NZ_AZEH01000025.1, read as the reverse complement.
AGCACTAGAAGGGTAAGGTGGCAGGATGGGAATTTTTAATGGACTTGAGATTAACGCGAGCGGTTTGGCTTTAGAGAGGCTGAAATTGGACACTATTTCAACAAATATCGCGAATGTTAATACTACAAGAACACCAGAAGGAGGACCGTACAAGCGTAAAACGGTTCAGTTTAGCGAAAGTTTGAAGAACACGCAGGCTGGTTCAGGAAAATTAAGTCTGGGCGGGCAAACAAGTTATGGTGTAAAAGTGACCGGAATTCAAACAGATAATACCGAAAAAACCAGTTATGATCCTACCAATCCTGACGCTGATCAGAATGGATATGTAAGGACCTCAAACGTTAATATGGCAGATGAAATGGTTGATATGATTCAAGCGATGCGGACTTATGAGGCAAATTCCTCTGCTGCAGAAATGAATAAAACGATTTTGAAAAATGCTTTAGAAATTTCTAAAAACTGATAGGAGACGGCGTTATGGACGGATTAACTGATATTTCCGGAATAAATAATTATCAAAGTGCACTTCAAAAAGCAACAGGTTTGCAAGATACAACGAGCAGCTCCCAAAAATCTTTCAGCTCTTATGTAAATGATGCAATTTCAGGATTGAATCAAAACATCAATGTAATGAATCAAAGCACTGAGGATATGGTTAACGGCAAGGAAAACAATTTAGGCGACGTTATGGTTAAAATGACTGAGGCACAGCTTTCTTTGCAAACTGCAGTGCAAGTTCGTAATAAGTGTCTTGATGCTTATAACGATGTTAAAAATATGCAGTTTTAGATGAGCGCTTGGTTGGGGGAAATATGTAAGTGTTAGAAAAAATGAAGGATAATTTAGCAAGCATCAAGGACAGGTGGCAAGCACAAAGCAGGCTCAGCAGAATTTCGTGGCTGCTGGCTTTTATTAGTTTGATAGCGGTCATAGGAATCGTAATTTACATGAATACCAGAGTCCAATACGGTGTTTTATTCACGGACCTTAGCGATGCTGATGCAGGCAGTGTCACACAAGAACTTGAAAACGAAAAAGTTCCCTATAAGCTGACTGATAACGGCAAAACAGTGATGGTCGCAAAAGATAAAGTGGATCAGACCAGAATCGACATGGCTGTAGACAATAAATTACCAAGCAGTTCTACAGGTTTTGAACTGTTCGATAATACAAGCGTGATGACCACGGATGAGGATCGAAAAGTGATGTACCAGCGTGCGGTAACGGGAGAACTGGAACGGGCTATCGAATCACTCAATGAGGTGCAAAAAGCAAAAGTCATGCTGGTTATGCCCAAACAAAGCGTATTCGATGACAGCGACAGCAGTAAAAAAGCAAAGGCCTCAATTGTTTTAACGCTAAAAGGAACGGGAATTTCTACACAGGCTGTTCAAGGCATTACAGCTTTGGCAGCCGGTTCAGTCGAAAATCTCAGTCAACAGGATGTAAAGGTTGTTGACAGCCAAGGCAATGTTCTTTCGGGTTCAGGAAATGAAGATAGCCAAGTGGATGGGAACAGTACTAAGTATATGGGAATCCAAAAAGCATACGAAAAGATGCTGACTGATAAGGTGAAAAAATTATTACAGCCGATTTATGGTTCTAGTAAAATTCAGGTCTCAATTAATCTTGATCTTAATTTTGATTCAATTGAACGCAAGATGACAACTTATAATAACCCGAAAATCCGAAGTGAAAATGAGCAAACGACCGGTAATGAAGGAACTCAAACAGGAGAAACAGATAACAACGCTTCGAATACTACAGCAGCAAGCAGCAGCACAAACACCGGTTCCACAAGCCGAACGGTCAACAATGAACTTGATACTGAAACTACCAAAATAATCAGTGCACCAGGCTCGATTAAAAGGATGACCAGTTCGGTACTTATTAATGGAGACCTATCGCAAGACAATCAAGATCAGATCCGCAATCTTGTACAGACGGCCATAGGGTTTGATCAAGGCAGAGGAGACAGCTTGACCATTCAAGGGATAGACTTTGCTAAAAACCCTACCAGCAAAAGTTCGACAACGAAGAAAAAAGAAAAGAAAAGCAATCTTTGGCTATATGTAGTTTCCGCAGTCGGGGCAATTGCCCTCATCAGTGTAATCGTCTTTACTATTTTGAAACTGCGTCGTCGAGATGAAGATGAGGATTACGAGATGGACGTTACACAAAGTACTGTACCAAGACCAAAAAAGACTCAACAACCTTTAACACCAAGACCGGTACAACAAGCAAATGAAGATCAAGAAGCAGCAGCTGCAAGGACAGAGCCTAAAAAATCCGAGTCAAAGGGGAATGGGGCACCTAAGAAAAAGGATGAAGCAAGTGAAAAGGCGAAAGACTTTGCCAAAGAACATCCTGAAATGGTTGCTGATTTGCTGAAGACGTGGATGAAAGAAAAGTAGTGAGGGAGGAAAGCAAATGGATTCACTTGACGGAGCTAAAAAGGCAGCAGTGCTATTAATATCGCTGGGAGCAGAAACTTCTTCAAAAATCATGAAACTGCTTCCCGATAACTTTATTCAAAAGGTTAGTTACGAAATTGCTAATACTGATTTTGTAAACCCTGAACAAAGAGATAACGTGCTGGAAGAATTTGTTAACACAGCTAAAGCCAGACAGTATGTTCTGGATGGCGGTATCGATTATGCAAGGGATCTGCTGCGTCAGGCTCTGGGTCCGCAAAAGGCAAAGGAAATTATTGATCTGCTCAATCAGATTCAGTTTCGTGAACGCCCTTTTCAAATTGCACGTAAAGCAGATACATTGCAGTTGGCAAATGTTCTTGTGGATGAACATCCGCAAACAGTTGCGATGATTATGTGTTATATCCAGCCGGAAAAAGCAGCAGATATCTTGTCGCAATTTCCAAATGACTTTCAAGTTGACGTTGCTGAAAGGATAGGAACAATTACAAGCGTATCTCCTTTAGTAATCGAAAAAATTGAAAAAGTTATCGAGAACAAATTCTCTAACTTTGTGGATGATAAATCTGAAAGTATCGGTGGGGTACATTCTCTGGTTAAAATCTTAAATTCTGCAAGCCGCAGTACTGAAAAGAATATTTTATCGGATCTTGAAAAAAGGCAGCCTGAGCTATCAAATGAAGTCAAGGCTGGGCTCTTTACATTCGAAGACATCACGACTCTTGAAAAACTGGATGTTCAAAAAGTTTTACGTGATGTTCAAAATGATGACCTTGTTCTGGCACTTAAAGGGACAACAGATGCAATCAAAGACTTTATTTTTGAAAATCTGTCTGCACGTGCAGTCGACAACCTCAAAGAACAGCTCGAGTTTATGGGACCAACACGCTTATCTGCAGTTGAAGAGGCACAGCAACGCATCGTTGGTGTAATCAGAAAGCTTGATGAAAGCGGCGAGATCTACATTGAAAGAGGCGACCAAGATGAAGTTATCCAATAACAATCTTGTAAAACAAACAACGATTACTTCTGCTAAAAAACCAAAGGCGATTGTTACTAAGTCAGTTAGTTTACCGCATAGTTCGCTTCTTTCAGTCGATGAGCCGGAAATTGATGGACAAGCATATAAAGTACATAAAAAAAGTTTTGAAACACTTAAGCAAAAAATCATTGCTGATGCTCAAAATGAGGGTACAAAGATCAAAGAGGCGGCGCGGCAGGCCGGTTTGAAGGAAGGCTATGATCAAGGCTACCAGGACGGTAAAGAAAAAGGTGAGCAACTGGCAGCTGTGATTGAACAGCAAGCTAAACAGAACTTTGAAAATGCTGGTGCAGAAGTTAAGCGATATGTGAACGAAAAACAAAACGAGGTTGTTTCATTTGCGATTGAAATGGCTGAAGTTATTTTACAACATAAAATAGATGACAAACCTGCAGAGCTTCTTTCCCTGCTTGAGCCGATTCTATTCAAACTAGAGAAACCTGATCAGGTAATTACAATTCGAGCACATGAAAAGTATCATGAAGTACTTACAGCTCGGATGGAAAAAAAGAAAAAAGAAACTTTGAATTTGAGGTACCTGATACTGGATGATCAACGGCTATCACCTTATGAAGTGACGGTAGAGTCAAATGAATCATTCGAGACACTGGCATTGCAAGAAGAGCTGCATAAATTTTTATTGCAGTTTAAAAAGGAGTGCCTATGAAATTTACAGTTCCGTTAGAGCAATGTCTTGATAAAGCTAAGAAACATGATTTTTTTACTTCTTACGGTAAAGTTAGCCAAATTGTCGGTTTAACTATTCAAGTTGAAGGCCTAGATGTGTTCATGGGTGAAATCTGCGAGGTCCAAATAAAGCGAGATGCAAGGATTGCCTTAGCTGAAGTCGTCGGATTCATAAAAAGAACTGTCTTATTAATGCCTCTTGATGAAATGGAAGGCATTGGACCGGGTTCTCTTGTCAAGGCAACCGGTCGTTCCTTGACAGTTAAAGTCGGAGATAGCCTTTTAGGGCACACACTCGATGGACTGGGGCGTCCGCTTGATGGACAGCTGGAAAGCGAGAAATTAAGCGATTATCCTGTCATGCAGGATTCTCCTGACCCTTTTCAACGTAAAAAAATCAACCGCATTATGAGCACGGGGGTCCGGGCGATTGATGGGCTGCTAACAGTCGGGGAAGGACAGCGTATTGGTGTTTTTGCGGGCAGCGGAGTTGGGAAAAGTACGCTGCTGGGAATGATTGCCAAGTACTGTGAAGCAGATGTAATTGTGATTGGGCTGATTGGCGAGCGTGGACGTGAAGTTCGTGAATTTATTGAAAAAGACTTGGGAGAAGAGGGCTATAAAAAATCAGTTGTCGTTTGTGCAACCTCTGATATGCCTCCTCTGGTAAGACTCAAAGGCGCACATGTTGCCACCGCGATTGCAGAGTATTACCGCGATCAAGGTAAAAAAGTAGTTCTGATGATGGATTCGGTAACGCGCTTTGCGATGGCTCAAAGAGAAATCGGGCTTTCAACCGGAGAACCGCCGACTACAAAGGGTTATACTCCTTCGGTGTTTGCCGCATTGCCTAAATTACTGGAACGCAGCGGGATGTCTGATAAAGGCTCGATTACTGCCTTCTATACGGTGCTGGTTGAAGGCGATGATATGAATGAACCGATTGCGGATGCAGTAAGAGGGATTCTTGACGGTCACATAGTCCTTTCACGTAAAATAGCAGGTCAAGATCACTATCCTGCCATTTCCATCAAAGACAGCCTGAGCCGATTGATGAAATCATTGGTTAGCGAACAGCAGGCACATGATGCGAGTGAATTGCGGCAAAATATGTCGGTGTATAACGATGCAAAAGATCTGATCGATATTGGAGCATATAAAGCCGGGTCGAACGCACTTATTGACTACGCCGTTTCTTTGCACCATCCAATTGCTAGCTTTTTACAGCAGCAAGTTGCTGAATATTCGGACTTAAAACAGACCCAAGAAAAATTGCACAGCCTTTTTAGTGAAAATGAAGCGGTAAATATTCAAAGAAATTGACCAAGAAGAAGGGGATGAAAGATGAAAAATTTCAAGTTTTCGTTAGAAAGCATTCTGGAATATCGTAAACAAAACGAACAGAAAATTAGGCAGCAATACCTTCTTTTACGCTCTGAAGTTCAAGGAAAAGAAAGCGATATTCGGAAATTGCTGAAGGAAAAGGGCAGCTTGATGAATGTTACTGAACAGACAATTGGAAGAATGCAGATACAAAGAAGATACCTGCTGGGGCTGGATCAAAGAGTTACATTGCTTAAAAATGCTGAGTTGGAACTTAAAACAAAAAGCGAAGTTAAAATGAATGAATTAGTCAAAGCACAGCGTGAAAGAAAAGTGCTAGAAAAGCTTGAAGAAAAGCAAGAAGAAGAATATTTGCAGCTGGTCAAAAGGCAGGAACAGATTCAATTAGATGAGATGGCAAATCGAAAAAAGATTATTTGAAAGGAGGTGAAAACGTATGGAAAGGATTAAAGAAGCTGGCATTTCAAGTTTTGTGAAAACAAAAAGTAATTTAAACAGCATGAACCATAAGGAAAACAAAGCACAATTCGCACATTCATTGAAGCAAAAGGGAGATTCTTTAAAAAATACGAAAAAAGAAGCTGTAATTTCCGAAGATCCTGCAGATTCAACGTCTCAAGATACTGGGACAGATGATGCCGCTCAAGACACTCCCAAAAGCTCAGCAGTCAAGGATAAAAAGAAGACAGAAGCGGCTGTTTTGAAAATAAAGGTTGACAGTAAAAAGAAGAAAAATCCAACACCCGAGTTTTTCCCTGCAGAAGCTGTCTTAATTCAATGGCCGGCTGTTGAATCTCAAGACAAGCAAAAGGTTCAAGAAGATAAAAGTATAGACTCAACAAAGAAAACTACGGGTATTGCTGCTTCCAAACAAAAGGATGAAGAAGAGCACACAAAAGGGTTGCGAGCTATCGGATCACCCGAAATTTTTCAAAAAATAGCAACAGAACAAAAAAATATAAAAGGGTCCAAAATTGTTGTTGGAGTTCAACAAGGAAAACAAGCGGATGTTAAAGATGTAAAAACTGAAACTGCTCTTAAGGAAAATAAAAAGACAGTTCCTTTGAAAACAGAAACAGCTGTTTTAAAGCCTATAAAAGAAAGTGTGAAAGCGACACAGGAAGCAGCAAAAACAGTGGCATTCAGCGTTAGAAAAGATGACCCCAAGGTAGCTGACGACCAACTTGAAACCGTAAAAGATGGGATTCAAGTTTCAAAATTGGCTTTACCGAAGGCACAGAAAAAGAGCCTGCTATCTGAGACCAAAGCTGCTGTTTCAACCACTATGATCGACGCTGCTGGTGAGCAGGGAGCAGACAATTCCGGCAATGTTGCTATTGTGCCTGAGATTCATGAAATTCCAAGCGGGAAGCTGCAGCTGGTAACTGAAAAACAAATGGAATCAGCTGGTCCGATTGAAAGAAAGAATGCTTTTGTTAAAGCAGCTTCAGTTCTTACAGCAAATTTCAAAACAGTTTCATCTTCAAACGACAGCAGACAGGTTGTCTTGCAGCTGCAGCCTGAAAATCTGGGCAAAGTCAAGGTCATGTTTAAAGTTTCAGAGCAGCAGGTACAATTGCAGTTCAAAGTTGAAACAGCCCATGCAAAACAAATGCTGGAAGGACTGACGCCACGTTTCGAAAAGATTCTTAATGATCAGGATTTGGGAACTGTCAATAAAGTAGAAACACCTGCTGCACCTAGCGAGGCACTTTCTTTTCAATCTTCTTCGATGGAGCAGGGCACGTTTGAGCATAATCAGCGTAGAAATTTTGCGCAACAGCATGCGATTCGTTATGGTTCCTCTAAAGAAAGCGTTGAAGAAGTAAAACAGCAAGACGATCAAGAATATCACAAAAATATTATTAGTATCTTAGCTTAATTAAGGAGGAACCAGATGGATTACGGAATTTCAGATGCATTTCCAGGAATTGCAACTTCGAATATGTATGATACTACGGAAAAAAACTCTTCGTCAGTTTCAATGGATGACTTTTTAAAGATTATGGCAGCTTCGATGCAAAATCCGTCAATGGACAGCAGTTCGTCCGGAAGCGGGAGCAGCACTGACTATGTTTCTCAATTAGCACAGTTTACTACACTTGATCAGCTTAATAATATGGGCAAAGAACTGACAACTTCGGTAATGGCAATGCAGCAACAGCAAGCTTACTCTCTTTTAGGGAAACAGGTCACACTGAATGATAATGGCCAGTCTGTAGCTGGAAAAGTCGACAAAGTAAGATTTGCTAACGGTTTTGCAACGCTGGTGGTTAATGGAAATGAGTATAAGATGAGCGCTTTATCGGAAGTTGGACAATGATAACACAGATTGCTTCAGCTGATTCTCATATGGCATCGGTGCCTAAAAAAGTTGAAACTGATAGTTCAAAACAGCAGCTTTTTTCAAAGACTCTTACGGCTAAGAAAAATAACATCAAGCTTTCAAATCACGCTCAAAAAAGATTGGATGACAGACACTTGAACTTGCAGGCCGGAGATTTTGCGCAGATTTCAAAAGCGATAACAGAACTTAAGCAAAAGGGAAGCCGAGAGTCCTTGCTGTTGTACAAAGATATGGGGCTGATTGCCAATGTACATAACCGTACAATTATTACGGCAATGAATATGGGAGAAATCAGTACAATTACTAATATTGACAGTACTAAATTTATTAAATAATGGCTGGACCTTTATGGAAGCCAAGCAGTTTCGGAACGAATGAAGGAGCTGCATATATAAGGAGGAGTAACAATGTTAAGATCACTTTACTCAGGAGTCAGCGGAATGAAAAATCTCCAAACCAAAATGGATGTTGTTTCTAATAACATTGCCAATGTTAACACAATGGGTTTCAAATCTGGCAGAGTCGTTTTTGAAGATCTGATTAGCCAAACAACCAGTACGGCTTCTGCACCTGGTAATGGCAGCGGCGGTGTCAATGCTAAGCAAATTGGTCTGGGGGTCCAGACCGGCTCTGTTGATACTATTACAACAGCAGGAGCTCCCCAATCAACTGGACGAGCACTTGACTTTTACATTAATGGCGGCGGCTATTTTGTTGTACAAAACAATAATGGCGGCGACTATTATACGCGTGATGGTGCATTTCTGCGTGACAGTACCGGGGCGCTGACTAATAGTGCCGGAATGCCGGTAATGGGCAGAGCAGCAAACACACCAACAGAATATACAGATGGCTTGGATACAAATTCAGTTCTCTCAGCACAGGGAAGTTTACAAAAGATTAATATTCCTAGTCAGATTACGGTTGGCGGAAATACACTGCAGTATGATTCAATGTCGGTTGATCAAAATGGTCTTGTAACAGCTAAGTACGGCAGTCAAAATTTTGTGATGGGGCAGCTTTCATTAGCTACTTTCAATAATCCAGAAGGTTTGCAAAAAGTTGGTGGTAATAATTACGAAGTGTCTGGTAATTCAGGTGCAGCCATTATTTCAAATCCTGGAGAAGCTGGAACAGGTACTTTGCAGGCCGGGGAACTTGAAATGTCAAATGTTGATCTTTCAAATGAATTTACGGAAATGATCATCGCTAACAGAGCATATCAAGCAAATGCCCGTACGATTACGACATCAGATGAAATGCTCCAAGAACTAGTTAACCTGAAGCGTTCATAAAATAAGATATGTCTACTGTAAACCAGTATTTTGTTAAGGGGTGAAAATGGCTATGATCAAATTACTTTCAATGGACAAGAGAACCTTTTATTTAAATCCGGATTTGATTTACCGTATTGAAGAAACTCCAGATACTATTATTACACTTACAAACGGGAGAACTTTAGTCGTTGAAAACTCTGCGGCATCAATTGTTGAGCTGATTATTGAATATCGCAAAAAAACCTATCAGGATATTTTGGGGCTGACCAGTGAGCAGGAAAAAAGGGGGTAGAGCTGGGTAATATGGCAAAAGAAGAGTCAAATAAAAAGGGTATTAATTGGCTGGTACTGATTCCGGTTATCTTAATTTTTGTAGTCGGAGGAAGTATTGGGGGGGCTTATGTTGCAGCAAAGCTTTTTAATTCTCCGACTTCAGAGGCGGCAGCAAAGCATTCTGTTACAATTTCTAAAAAGCAAAAAATTGTTGCGGTTAAGAAGTTTTTAATAAACCTTTCGCCGGATAATGCAAATGAACAGCAGTATGTGCAGCTGTCGCTTTCGGTGCTTGTTGCAAATGAGGATGACAGCAGCAAGCTTACTAAAAATATTGCACTTGTACGTGATAGTGTAATCAATGTTGTTCACCAAAAAAAAGCAAGTGATATTTTAGGCGCGGCAGATAGTATTCCTAAACTAAAAAACGATTTAAAAGATGCGATTAATCGTGCTTATGGTGAAAAAATTGTTCAGCAGGTATTTATTACGGACCTTGTCATTCAATAAACAAAGAGGATCAGAAAATGAATATTTATTTTTCAGTTTTTAAAACGATCATCTTTCTGATCGTCATCATTTATTTAATTAACATCTCGCTTAAAGTTCTTAACCGGTATTCTAATCAGCGTAATGCTTCTTTTCGGATTCTGCAAAAAATTGCAGTCAGTAAAACCTCTTCTCTTGGAATTGTGCAGATTATCAATAAATATTATGTAATGAGCTTTTCGGAACAGCAAAATCAGATTATCAAAGAATTATCTGAAGAAGAGGCTGCTGTCTTTTTGGACTCGCTTGAAAAGCCAACCGCAAAGAGAAGTGATTTCTCGGTGATATTAAAAGAAACACTTGCCAGATTGCAGGGGGACAGGAAGCAGAAATGAGCAGAAAGAAAAAAAGTGTACTCGTAGTTGCTGGAATCAATTTCGTTTTTTGGAAAATGTTCTTTTTTCCAAGCATCACGTTAGCAGTAACTACTAATGATATTACATCGACAGTTAATAATCTTTTAAGCAATGGTTCTGGATCGGACAGCACTGTTAATACCTTTTTATTACTGACTGTTTTGTCTGTAGCACCTATTTTATTAGTGATGACTACTTCGTTTACCAGAATTATTATGGTTCTTTCCTTTGCTAGGAGTGCTTTGGGGACGCAACAGAACCCGCCCAATCAAGTACTGCTTGGGCTTGCCCTTTTCTTAACCTTCTTTACAATGAGGCCAGTTTATTCGGATATTTACCAAGATGCAATCAAGCCATATAACAGGCAAGAAATCACACAACAGCAGGTTTTTACGCGTTCAGAAAATCGGCTTAAGCAGTTTATGTATAAGCAGACTAGAAAAAAAGACATTCAGCTGTTTTTAGATGTTGCTAAAGATAAGCATAATTACAAGACGTATAAAACCATTCCACTGACAGTTATTACTCCTGCTTTTATTATCAGCGAGTTAAGAACAGCATTCAGTATCGGATTTCTACTATTCATTCCATTTTTGATTATTGATATGGTAGTTTCAAGCATCTTGATGTCAATGGGGATGGTGATGCTTTCTCCTGTTATGATCTCGCTGCCGTTTAAGATTTTGCTTTTTGTAATGGTAGACGGTTGGTACCTATTGGTTGAGTCTTTGATCAAAAGTTTTTATTAGAAAGTTGGGAAGGACATGTCAGTTGAAGTTGTATTACAGGTAATCCGCGATGCTTTCATTCGTATTATATTGATTGCTGGGCCGGCTGTCGGAATGGCAATGATTGTTGGGCTGATAATCAGTGTTTTTCAGGCCACTACTCAGATTCAGGAACAGACCTTGAGCTTTGTGCCTAAACTGATCGCGATCTTCGCGACGATGGTATTAGCTGGTAATTTTATGCTGACTATTCTCTTGGAGTTCACAAAATCAATTTTTAGAATGATAGCAAAGCTGTGAGGTGTAAAAGATGGTTGCAGTAGAATTAGGGGCCCTTCTTTTATGCCGGATTGCTTCTTTTATGGCCATCAGCCCTGTTTTTTCTCAACGCGGTTTTCCTAATCTCGCAAAGATAGTGGTTGGAGGAAGCCTTGTAATTGCTGCATATCCTGCAGTCAGCGGGTTCAAAGAGATTAGTTCTTTGCTTCTCTTTGGAATTGTAGCTCTTAAAGAAATTTTATTCGGTTTGGCAATGGGTTATCTTAGCCAGCTTGTTTTTAATGGTGTCATGATGGCGGGTGCAATGATTGACTTTCAGGTTGGATTCTCGATGGCACAAGCATACGATACTACGATGGAAGTTTCCGCTTCTCAGTTTGGAAGACTGTACTATTGGTTGACGCTGGCTGTATTTTTCATGCTCAATCTGCATCACCAGCTGATTTTGGGTATTATGGAATCTTTTCGGATTGTACCTCTTGGTACCGCCGTTCTTAAGGGCTCAACAGTTGAGGGCGTTGTGCAGCTGTTTGGAAAAACAGTTGCGATGTCTCTTAGCCTTGCTGCTCCTTTAGTTATCGCAGTTTTAGTGATTGATATTGTTTTAGGAGTGATCTCGCGCTCCATTCCGCAGATTAATGTTTTAATGCTGAGTTTATCCATCAAAACTGCAGTTGCTGTTCTTTTAATTTTGCTGGTGCTTCCTAATCTTCTCGATTTTTTGGCAAATAACATTGCAGGCGGAATTTCGAATGTTTTGGATTTTGTTAAAGCATCTAGGTAATGGAGTTGAACGGAAATGGCTGATAAGAATGGAAAAACGGAACGCCCCACGCAAAAACGGCTGCGTGATGCACGAAAGCGCGGCGAAGTGCCAAAGAGTCAAGAAGTTAATGCAGCAGTAGCTTTGTTTGTCTTTTCCTTAGTAATGCTGCCTTCATGGGAATTTGTAATTGAGCATTTTTTGCCTTATTTAACGCAGTTTATTGAACAAACGGCAACATATAATATCCAGTACAGCGATTTACCGAAAGTTGCACTCCAGGCGGTTTTAATGTTGTTTTTATTAGCAGCACCGTTTATGCTGCTGAGCGTTTTAATCAGCTTTTTAGCAAATTTTTTTCAAACTGGTTTTTTATTTTCTACTAAGCCGCTGAAACCGGATTTTAAAAAAATAAATCCGGTAAATGGACTGAAGCAGATGTTGGGTCTACGGGCTATCTTTAATATGGGGAAGACTTTAGCTAAATTTGCAGTCATCGTATATTTTTGTTACCGGGAATTTATGAACAACATTCCTATATTATTGAATCTTAGTGGAGCCGGTGCTCCCAAAGTACTTTTTTTCGTACTTGATTTTGCCCGTGACCTCACATTTAAAGTGGCGATTCTGCTTCTTGTGATCGCTTTGACAGATTATTTCTATCAACGCTACAGCTTTCGCAAGAATCTGCGGATGACAAAAGAAGAAGTAAAAGAAGAATTCAAGCAGCAAGAAGGAGATCCTAAAGTTAAATCTCAACGCAAGTCCCGTTATCAGGCGATGGTACGCAATGCAATTTCCAAAGTAAAAGAAGCTACAGTCTTAATAACAAACCCAACTCATTTTGCTCTGGCTATCAAGTACGATCCTAAAAAGGAAGGAATTCCGGTTCTTTTAGCAAAGGGCAAAGATGAACTTGCACAGAGAATGAAGGCACAAGCACGTAAGGAACACATACCAATGATTGAGAATCGTCCTGTAGCGCATGCAATTTATGCACAGGTGGAACCGGGAGAGTTTGTGCCGCCGGAGCTTTACGAATCAGTGGCTGAAATCATTGCGCTTGTTTATCAGTTGGAAGAGAAGGAAAAAAATAAAATCTAGGGTAATTTTTAGGAGGAACTGTGGGTATGAGCAAAGCAGTCTCAAAAACAAACAATAAAAGGAAGCTGAATTATGCGGATGTGATTGTTTCATTTTTAGTAGTCAGTATTATCGGGCTCATAATCGTTCCGCTGCCGGCACCTGTGTTGGATGTTTTGATCGTTGTTAATCTTACAGTTGCGATTAATATTCTTTTGATTACCTTGTTTACACGTTCAGTGCTAGAGTTTACAACATTTCCTACACTGCTGCTGCTGACAACAATGTTTAAACTGGGTTTAAATATGGCCTCTACGAGACTGATCTTGACTGAAGGCAGCGGTGGAAATGTAATTGCTGCTTTCGCTAATGTAGTAGCAGGCAGTAATTACATTGTGGGGATAATCCTCTTTGTAATAATTATGATTGTTCAGTTGGTGGTTGTAACAAATGGTGCCGGAAGGGTTTCTGAAGTTTCTGCACGTTTTACACTGGATGCGATGCCTGGAAAGCAAATGGCAATCGATTCAGATCTTAATTCGGGTTTGATTACAGAAGAAGCAGCGCGCAAAAGGCGTAAAGACTTGCAAAGAGAAGCAGATTTTTACGGTTCAATGGATGGAGCAAGCAAGTTTGTGAAGGGAGATGTCATAGCTGGGATTATTATTACCCTTGTTAACCTGATTGCCGGAACTATCATCTTCTCGACTAAAGGTGATCTGAGCATTACCGATGCGCTCTCGCAGTTTGGCAAGCTTTCGATTGGTGATGGTCTGGTAAGTGCAATTCCTTCGCTGCTGGTTTCTATTGCTTCAGGGATCATTGTGACCCGTTCTGACAACAATAGTTCTTTTGGACTAGATATCGCAAAAGATGCTGTCCGGTATCCGCAATTATTTCGAATTGTTGGAATAATTCTTTTGGTGTTATCAATTGTTCCCGGTTTCCCCTTCCTGCCATTTCTTATTATCGGTATTTTGATGTTTGGAGCAAGCATATTTGTTACTCAAAATGAGCAGAAAATAAGTATCAGACAAAAAAAGGAAGAACAAACCCTTGCTTTGCAGCGTAAGAAAAAAGAACAAGAAGAAGATGAATCGGTTTCTTCATTTCAGGTTGAACCGATCGCAATTGAAATTGGCTATGGTCTGATTCCGCTTGTTGACAGTTCCGTAGATAACAGCCTGCTGAGTCGAATAATTGCAATTCGTAAGCAGACTGCCCGTGAATTAGGCATTTTAGTTCATCCCGTCAGGATCAGGGATAACCTGTATCTCGATTCCAATGACTATTCGATCAAAATCAGGGGAAACGAAGTTGGAAAAGGGGAAATTTACCCGAATAAGTTTATGATTATCAGTCCGAATAACGAACCATTTCCCTTCAAGGGGATTCCGACAAAAGAACCAGCTTTTAATATTGATGCGATGTGGATAGACGAAAAAGATAAAGAAGCAGCCGATTTGCGCGGTTTTACAATTATTGAACCTCTAACAGTAATTGCTACTCACTTAAAAGAAATTATTTTTGGCCATGCTCCTGAACTTCTTGGCCGTCAAGAAGTAAAGAAGTTGCTGGAAGGCATTAAGGATCAAAGCAACGTAGTGATCGATGAGCTGATCCCCGATATTCTGCGTTTGGGCGAAGTTGAAAAGGTTTTGCAAAATCTGCTTGAAGAAAAAATTCCAATCAATGATCTTGCCACTATTTTGGAAACATTGGCTGATTATGGGACTGTAACTAAAGATACTGAACAGCTTACAGAGTATGTAAGACAGGCTTTAAGGAGGACAATTGCTGCTAAATATGCTGATGAAAATCACTCATTAGATGTTGTTACTGTGCATCCGCAAGTTGAGGAACTTATTATGCAGAGTATCCAAAAGACGGCAACCGGCTCGTATCCGGTACTTAAACCTGATTCAGTTAATCGGATCCTTGAGGCTGTTGGCAAGATTCAACAGGAACTGATGGTAAAAAATGTTTCGTTTGTTATCTTAACATCACCTAAAATCAGGCTTGCTTTTCGTAAACTGATCGCATTTAATTTTCAGAATCTGGCGGTGCTTTCCTTAAATGAAATTCCAAACGAGCTTGCAATCGAAACAGTCGGAAACATCAATATCTAAAATATGTGTACCTAAGTAGAAAGGCATGCAAAGGAGGCTTTTTTGTGTATGAATTGAATCTGGAAGACTCGGTTTTAAAATACCTGCCGCTCGTCGAACGTGTTGCAAACCGTATTTCTATTAAAAATACAGAATATGAATATGGTGATTTGTATAATATCGGAGTAATCGGTCTGATTGACGCTTTGCGTAAATTTGATGCTACAAAGAAGGTTCCTTTTGAAAGTTATGCAAGCATTCGAATCAAGGGCGCAATTATTGATGAAATCAGAAAACATGCCAAGATTTCACGCTATAAGATGACGGCGATAAATCAATTTTACAAAGCTAAACAGGAGCTTGAACAGCAGTTGAAACACGAAGCAACTGAAAAAGAATTGTGTGCCAAGATGGGAATTACTGTCAAACAGTTGTCTGAAATTTATGAAAATATTCATTTTTTGGCAAGCGTTTCGCTTGAAGACACACTTTTTTCGCATGAAGATGGCGGGATGGTTTTAACAGATATCCTGCCTGACAACAGTACCGAAAGCGGAGAGGAAAAGCTGCTGAGAGGGGAACAAAGGCAAGCACTGGTTTCAAGCATCAAAAGGTTGTCTGAAAGAGAACAGCTGATTTTGAGTCTTTATTATACGGAAGAAGCAACACTTAAAGAAATTGCACAGATTTTGGATATTTCGATTGCTAGGGTCTCACAGATTCACGGCAAAGTGATTTCTAAGCTCAAGGTGCTTATCAAGGAGGAACTGAAATGATACGCGGATTGGATACTTTAAGACAAAACATTGATGTTTTACTGAAAAGACAAGAAAATACCAGCAGTAATATTGCAAATGTAAATACGCCCGGTTACCAGGCAAAAAAGCTTTTTCAATCGACGCTTAAAGCAGTTCGTTTCCAAAATTATCAAGGAGGTCCAAACGTTGATCAGCGCAATGAGATTGGCGATTTTACTTTCGGCAATCAACTGGATGGAGCATCTTTAAATACGGAAAAAGGAGCGTTTAAGCAAACCGGACGGTCAACTGACTTTGCAATCGAAAACAATGGTTATTTTACGGTTCAGATGCCGAATGGAACAGCTGCCTATACCCGAAATGGCAATTTTAAGTTGAATGCACAGAACCAGTATGTGACACAAGAAGGCTATCAAGTATTGAGCAATGCTGGGAACCCAGTAACTGCCGGGCAGAATCCGGATTTTGCCGTTGTTTCCTTTAACAACCCGCAGCAGCTTGAAAATGTCGGGAATACATATTATACAACGGGACAAACTCCTATTACAGAAGTTCCACGACTTTTGAATGGGTATTTGGAACAGTCGAATGTTGCAACAGCAGATGAAATGGTTTCGCTGATTCAAACGGGCCGTGAATTTGAAGCTAATCAAAAAGTTTTAAGTACAACTAATGAAACCCTCAATAAGGCTGTTAACGAACTAGGAAAGATTTAGGAGGTAGAGCAGAGTGAACATTGACGGAATCCTATCCATCAGCAAATCGGGGCTGAATGGAATGCAGCAGAGCCTTGACAGTGTTTCAAATAACATTGCGAATGTTGATACTGTTGGATATAAAGCACGTGATACAAGCTTTAGAGAACTTTTAAACGATCAGGTTACGCAAAATGAAGTCGGTATAAGTCAAACAGCAGGTCAAATCGGTTTGGATCGCGGGTTGGAGGCTGATCAGGAGGCTATCAATGCGGCACAGGGAGCTTTGAAAAAAACCGCTTCACCGTATGACTTAGCAATTTCAGGCCAGGGTTTTTTTGGAGTATACGACCAAAATAACCAGCTTTACCTCACGCGCGCGGGTGATTTTCATCGTAACGCTGATGGGGAGCTTGTTAATGAAGCGGGCTATAGGGTAGCAGTAAATGAAACGGTACCCGAGCAGCAATGGCCAAAGGGCGACGTTAAAGTTGCAGCTGATGGAACGACCAGTATTCAAACGGGTGCTGAAGCAAGAACAGTCGGTAAGATCAATCTCTACCAGCCGCAAAACATGGAAGATCTGCGGCCGGTAGGAGATACTTTGTATCAGGTTGCAGCCGGTGGAGGACTTATTTCGAATTTGAACGGCGGAACCTTAGGAAGTATTAATCAATATGCATTAGAGAATTCAACCGTAGAGTTGGCTGGCTCGATGACAGATATGATGGTTGCACAGCGGACATACTCTTTGAATGCAAAAGTCCTTCAGTCAACAGATGACATGTTGGGAACCGTTAACCGTTTTTCGGAATAGGACGTGAAAAATAATGATCAGCCTCAGAAATGTCAGTAAAGAATTCAACAGCAAAAATATGGCGCTGACAGGAATTAATTTTGATGCGAAACAGGGCGAATTTATTTATGTAGTTGGGCCAAGCGGCGCTGGAAAATCGACGTTATTAAAACTTCTTTGCCGTGAAGAACAGCTGACTGGAGGCTCCATTATTATGGGGAATACACGGCTTGAAAAGATCAAAACGCGTTCTCTTTATAAACTGCGGCGGCAATTAGGAATTGTCTTACAAACTGATCTCTTTATTCCTTACTATTCGGTCTTTGAAAACATCAGATATTGTTTAGAGGCTGTCGGATCGGGAACGTTTGCAGATGAGAAAAGAGTCCAGGCAGTTTTGAAAGAAGTAGGAATGGCTGAATATAAAGATAGCTACCTAAACGAGCTGTCAATCGGCCAGCAAAAAAAGGTTGCAATTGCCAGAGCGATTATTAATAATCCGCCGATTATCTTGGCAGATGAACCTACAGCGAATTTGGATGCCAAGTCTGCTTTAGAGATTATGAAACTTTTCTTTAAAATAAATCGAACGAAAACGACTGTTATTATGGCAACTCACGATAGTACTATGGTCAACACAGTTCGCAGACGGGTATTGGAGCTGCAAAACGGATATTTAATACGAGATGAAGAAAATGGCGGTTTTTCAAGTATAGCAGACCCGAAAGATGTATATATCTGGTAGCTGCCATCTTAAAAATTCTTACATAATCGCCGATATGAAAGAAGTAGGATTACCATCAAAGAGCTGATTACAGTCTTATAAGAGCTTTTTTATTAAACAGTATCAGTGTTGATGGAACCTTTGAAAAATTAAACGATTTTTTATATCGGAAGGGGTAGCGATAATGTTAAAAAAGTTTTTGAAGGTATTCAAGGAACCGAGGATTCGTGTTCTCGCGCCTGCATGTATCACACTTTTGGTTTTACTGGTAACATATCTGGTTGTTATCAGCGGTGCAAGCGAGGAAGGGTTATCAGGAAAGTTTTTGATCTTTGCAGCGGTGATTTTAATATTACATGCAGCTGCTTGTGAAACGTTAGGGATCAAGGGAATGGCTCTTTCTAAAAAAGAACTTGAACAGGTTCAAAAGAGTGTAGAAACAGTTGTTTCCGGTGATATGTCGCAATTGGATGAACTTACGCCTAAAAAGACTGATGGAAAGTTGATTTTTAAGCTGAAAGACGGAATCAAGGGGTTAGTGAATGCCTTTGTGGCGGTTATCGTGGGTATAAAAAGCGAAAGCGATCGAATGAGCAAAATGGCCGAAATCTTAGCGCAGACTTCCGTAAAGTCAAATGAGTCTATTCAAAATGTCAGGGCAACAATGAATAGTATTGCGGAGGCTTCAAGTTCACAAGCAGCCGAAGCTGAACAAACCTCAGACGATATGAAAGAATTATCCAATAATATCGAGAAGATTCACGATGAAATTGAATTAATGAATGGATATGTCTCAAAAGCGGAAACATCTAATTCAAATAATTCCGAGATGATGGTCCGTGTATCGACAAATTGGGAGAAAGAACGCGGCAGTCAAGCTCAGCTTGTAGATGAGATGAACAAGATGAACAAGGATGTGCAAAGTATCGGCAATATTGTTGAACTTATTACAGATCTTTCGGAACAGACCAACCTTTTAGCTTTAAATGCATCAATTGAAGCAGCGCGTGCAGGAGAAGCTGGCAGAGGATTTGCTATTGTTGCAGAAGAAGTTCGTAGTCTTGCGGAACAAAGCGGTGATTCTACTAAAAACATTCGTGAAATTATCGAAGCAATTAAAAAGAAATCCCAGCACATGGTATCGGCCATTAATTCTTCGTATGATGACGGAGAACAGCAGACTGAAAACATCAAAAAGGCAATCGGTTCAACTAAAGATATTTCGGCTTTTGTTAAGAAGTTTCTTCGCAGCATTCAAGAAGTTGAAAAAAATATTCAAGGCGTTGTGGAAGAAAAAGATATGGTCAGCCAATCTGTCAACAACATCTCCTCAGCCATTTCAGAAACTTCAGCGGGAACACAAGAAGTTACAGCTAACATAGAGGAATTTTATGTGGGAGTAAAAGAATTTGAAAAAGATGTCAAGGAAATTGAGAGTATTACAAATATTTTGAAATTCCAAGTTGACAGTTTTAAACTTTAAGGCTCAAAGAAAGGATTAGTCTGTCATGGAACAGTATGTAGTATTTAAAAGCCACGAGCAGTTGTTCAGCCTTCCAGTCAGCATTGTAAAGAGGGTCGTTGAGGAAAAAAACTTTATTACTTTACCGGATGTGCCTGCATTTGTGCTTGGAGCGTATGAGTTTCAAGAACATTTAGTGCCGATCATTGACTTACGTGAAAAACTTTTTGGTTTAGCCACAGAAGCTGGAAGCGAGACTAAGATCATTCTTTGCAGCTGGAAAGGCCAATCTCTCGGTCTGCTTGTAGAAAGCATTGCGGGAATCTCATCTTTGACAGAAACAGATTATGAAGAAGAACTTGCAAAGGCTGATTTGAAACGTGGCTATATTGATAAGTTTTTAAAGCTCGATAAACAAGTTGTGATTGCAATTAACCTTGAGTATCTGTTTGACAATCGTCAAGAAGAAATACTGCAAAATACTTTTGCTGAATTGAATTCCCAAGAAGAAAAAGCAGTCGAAGAAGACGAAGATAAAGATAATAAAAAGGGTACAGGCAGTGATGGACCAGAATCAAAGTGAGATCAAGGTCAGTATTGCTGAATATAAGTTCGCGAAAGCTCCTTCCAGACTGATAACAGTTGGCCTAGGTTCTTGTGTGGGCACATTTATCTATGACGAACAGGCAAAAATCGGCGGACTGAGTCACATTATGCTGCCTGATAGCCGGCCTTTTGTTGACAGAGGACTGCTAAATACAGCAAAGTTTGCCGATCTGGCGTTGCCAGAGATGGTAGCTGGATTAAGAAGGCGTGTGCCTGAAGCCAACTTAAAAGCCAAAATTGCCGGCGGTGCAAATATGTTCAACTTCAGTACGCTTTCTGAAAATGGAGATGTTGGTCAACGTAATGTACGAGCCGTGGAAGAGACTTTGAGCGCATTAAAAATTCCGCTCATTGCGGAGCATGTAGGCGGGAAAAGTGGGCGGACAATGATAGCTGACTTGAATGACTTTAAAACAATGGTGCGCGTAGTTAACTGCAAGATAGTTTATATATAAGGGAGCTAGTTTTTGATGATGGACATCCTAGTAGCTGATGATTCCGCGTTTATGCGCAGAGTTATTACGAATATTCTGGCAGCTCAAAAAGATTTTAGGCTTGCAGCAGTTGCCAGAAATGGTAAAGAAGCAGTCAGCCTAGCTTCTGAGCAAGAGTTTTCACTTATCTTATTAGATGTCAGCATGCCGGTGATGGATGGATTAGAAGCGCTGATCAAGCTTAAGGAACAAACCTCTGTACCTGTGATTATGTTATCTGGTGATGATGATAGAAAGACAATTATGGAAGCATTAGCTCTGGGAGCAGTTGATTTTATCAAGAAGCCGACTAGTTTAATGAAGGTTGGTAAGAAATGGACCGAGAATTTTTGCTTAAGACTCAAAGCTGTTGTTTCGGCAGAAGAAAGCAACGAAGAACAGCTTCCACTGCAGCAGGACTTACATAATCTTGAAGATCCGCAGCCACACAATAAGTTTTCAGCAGTCGTGATCGGGGCTTCAACAGGTGGACCGGGAGTGCTGCTTAAGCTGATTGGACAGCTTCCAGAAAGGATTCAGCTTCCGATTTTTATTGTACAGCATATGCCAAAGGAGTTTACCCCTTCTTTTGCAGCCAGGATGAATCAAGAAACGAATGCAGATGTGGTTGAAGCTGCAGATGAAGAAAGAATCCTGCCTAAAGTGTACCTTTGTCCTGGAAACTATCACATGACGGTTTCAAATGGAAAAATTAAACTTGATCAGCGTCCCAAACTGCATGGTACTCGTCCAGCAGTTGATTATCTTTTTAGATCCGCAGCGGCAGTATATGGCAATCAGCTTACCGCTGTTATTCTGACGGGAATGGGTAAAGATGGAGCTTTAGGGATGAAAGAAGTAAAAAAACGCGGCGGATATACAATCGCACAAGATGAAAAGACGAGCGTAGTTTTCGGAATGCCGCGCAGTGCGATTGAAGAGGATGCTGTGGACGAGGTTTTGTCTCTGGAAATGATTGGAAGAAGACTAAGGCGAATTGTCGGGTGAAATAGATGGGATTAAATTTTGCTTTTTTTAATGACTGGGTACAAGAAAATCTGGGAATAGAACTTGATGCCTATAAAGAGCGTCAGATGCAGCGCCGAATTACCAATATTATGAATAGAGCAGGTGCGAAAACATTGGAGCAATACGCTTCTTTGCTCAAAGAAGATCGTATTGCACGGATAGCTTTTATTGAACATCTCACGATCAACGTCACGAACTTTTATCGTAATAAAGAGATTTTTGAATTATTTGAGCAGAAGATGAATGCGGAAATTTTTTCTCGCTTTGAGTTTCCTAAAATTTGGAGTGCAGCCTGTTCAACCGGAGCTGAACCGTACACGTTAGCAATGATTACTGCTAAAAAAAACTGTCCTGGAGCGCGGATTGTTGCTACAGACATTGATGAAGCAATTTTAAATAAGGCGCGTGCAGGAAGATACAGCGAATATGAAGTAAGCAACCTTGCTAAAGCTGATTTGCAGCGTTTTTTCAACAAAACAGATACCGCTTCTTTTGAAATAAAAAATGAGCTTAAACGCAGGGTAACTTTTAAACGGCATGATCTTTTAAAAGATATGTATGAACAAAATTGCCACGTTGTTGTGTGCCGCAACGTTACTATCTATTTCAAACCGAAGGCACGCGATGAGGTCTATCGCAAACTGGCTTCTGCACTTGTTCCTGGCGGCCTTCTTTTTACCGGAGCAACAGAAACAATCAATTCGGCCGCCCAGTTGGGATTAAAGAAACTGGATTCATTTATTTATCAAAAGAAGCAACAAAATGAAAGGAGTGAAATTAATGGATGATAATAGTGTATACCGTGACCTTTTCTTTGAAGAAAGCGATGATAACCTGCAGCAGTTGAATGATAACGTCTTGGAGCTGGAAAGCGAACCTGACAACATGGACCTCGTTAACGAGATATTTCGTTCAGCGCATACTCTAAAAGGAATGGCTGCAACAATGGGGTATGATGTCATGACTAAGCTGACTCATAAGATGGAGAATATGTTTGACTTCTTTAAATCAGGTAAATTAAAAGTTAACAGTGATTATATTTCACTGATTTTTAAGTGTCTGGACAAGTTATCACAATTGGTTGAGGATCTGCGTGATGAAAAAGAATTAAGTGAAGACCAGATTTCTGAGTTGCTTTCGGAACTGGCCAAAGTCGAAGAAAGTGTTAACGGCAAAAAAACAGAAAAAAACACAGGGACACAAAAAACGGTTAAAGAAGAGACACTTACAAGTGTACAAGAACACCTTGAAGAAGCTGATCTTGATGTGATCCAAAAAGCAGGGGTTGAGGGTTATCAAGCCTACAGTGTAGCAGTTCGCCTTGACAAAGAGACTTTGCTGAAAGGACCGCGCGTCTATTTGATTATGGAGAAGCTGGAACAAGAAGGAGATGTTATCCATACTGAACCAACTGTGGACCTTCTTGAAAATGGTGATTTTGAAACAGATTTCAAGCTGATTTTTCTAACAAAAGACAGCTTGGCCGAAGTTAAGCAAAACATCGACAGCAACAGTGAGATCGCCGCTTTTTCCGTTGAAGAATTTGACGAAAAGAAACATTACCAGACTGCAAAAACAGCTCCTCTGCCAAAGAAAGAACCGGAAAAAGCACAACCGGCTAAGCCTGAAAAGGCAAAGAGCAAACCACAAAAAGACAATAAAAAAACTGTTGAAAAACCTCATCATTCAAATACGCGCAATCAGTCAATCAGAGTTGATTTATCACGGCTTGATCGTTTCTTGAACCTTGTTTCCGAGCTGGTTGTTTATCGTAATCAGCTTGACGACGCAAGCAAGCGCAACAGTGAAGTAGAAGTTAAAGATTCGCTTGAACAGGTATCACGGCTGACTTCCGAATTGCAGGAACTGGTATTGAAGATCCGAATGCAGCAAGTCAGTGTCGTATTTACCCGTTTTCCGCGCATGGTGCGCGATTTGGCCCGGGATCTGAATAAAGATATGGAACTTGTAATTGAAGGTGAGGAAACTGAACTTGATAAGACGGTTGTTTCTGAACTGAGCGAACCATTGATCCACCTGCTGCGTAATTCTTCTGATCATGGAATTGAAGCTCCGGATGTCCGTGAAAAGATGGGCAAGCCGCGTAAGGGAACTATTAAGCTGTCAGCATATCAAGAGGGAAATCGGGTCAATATTACACTTGAAGATGATGGAAAGGGCCTGGATCCTCAAGTAATGAAAGAAAGTGCTGAAAGCAAGGGAATTGATACCACCAGAATGTCTGATGATGAATTGATTCACTTAATTTTTCATCCGGGTTTTTCAACTGCTAAAAAGGTGACTAATATTTCTGGACGCGGGGTTGGCTTAGATGCCGTTATGGCTAAGATCGGTGAATTAGGCGGTTCACTTGAGATGAAAACGAAATTGCATGTGGGTACCAAGTTCATCATCAAACTTCCCTTGACACTTTCCATTATCCAAGCTTTGATGGTAAAAATCGGCGAAGAAATTTTTGCAGTACCGCTTGATGTGGTTGAGCGGGTTGTGATGATTAACGATAAGGAAGACCTTATAAAAACATCCGATCAGGAAGTATATCGTTACCAAAATGAACTTATTCCGGTTGTTAGGACTGCTCAGCTTTTACAAATTCCAGATACGAAAGACACGAAGAAGTTCGCAATTATTGTTAAAAGTGATCATAGCTACCATGCAGTTTTGGTAAGTGAACTGATCGGACAGCAAGAAATAGTAATCAAAAAACTTGATTCAGTTCTGCAGGGTCTTAAAAGATATCAGGGAGCCACAATTATCGGTAACGGTGCTGTAGCACTCATCTTAGACATCAATGCAATTTGTCAGGAGAAAAAGGTAAGTCAAAAATGAAATATACGAAACTGCAGTTGGACGCCCTGAAAGAAGTCATTAATATTGGCGGCGGGCATGCGGCTACAAGTATTTCTAAACTTGTTGCAAAAAAAATTAATATGGATGTTCCCGAGGTCAGAATTTTAAGTTATCATGAATTGTACACAGAAGTTTTAGCTGACAGTGTTGAAGTTCATGCTGTTATCAGTAGGATCATCGGGAAATACGGCGGTGAGATTTTATTTGTTGTTCCGGATGGAGCATTTAATAAACTCGCAGAGTTGATGCTGGGTTCTCCCCATAATAATGAAGCATTGAAGACGTCAGCAGTCAGCGAATTGACAAATATTATTTCAAATTCTTTCTTGGGTGCAATCGGTAATCTGCTGGCGGTGCAATTGCAGTCAACTTTACCGGTTATTCAAGATGATTATTTTGGAGCAGTTATCAGCAGTGCTTATATGGCTTTAGATCAGTATGATGAGCAGATTATGGTCATTAGAAATGAATTTACCTACGCCAAAGAACGGCTTGAGATGTCGCTGTTTTTAATCCCTGAAACAGGGGTTATTGACGGGATCGTTAAATCTTTAGGAATCTGAGAGGGGATAATGAAATTGGGAAAAAAAGTTTTGATTGTTGATGATGCTGTATTTATGCGCATGAAATTGAAAGATATTCTTGAAAAAAATGGTTATGAAGTTGCAGACGAGGCTCAAAATGGGCGGGAAGCTGTTGATAAATATCAAACTACAAAGCCTGATCTGGTAACAATGGATATCACAATGCCCGATGTAGACGGAATTGAGGCGCTCAAGGGAATCAGAGCTTTCGATGGAAGTGCCAAGGTAGTGATGTGCAGTGCTATGGGGCAGCAGGAAATGGTAATGGAAGCTATCAAAGCCGGTGCAGTTGACTTTATTGTTAAGCCTTTTGATACGGAACGTGTTATCAAAGCGCTGGATAAAGCTCTTTCCTAAAAATTAAGGAGATGATAATCTATGCAGATGATTCTCTTCAAAATGAGCCAGCACTTTTACTTGATCCCTGCCGCTTCGGTGGAGGAAGTAATTGAGACGCTCAGAATTACAGAAGTGCCTTTGGCACCTAAGTGGGTCAAGGGGTTGATCAACCTCAGGGGATCTGTTCTAACAGTTGCGGGGCTTTCAGAACTGCTCGGAATTGAAGAGCCGGCTGAGAGCATGAATATTTTAGTCATGAAAAATAATGACGAACGAAAGGGGCTTTTAATTGAAGAAGTGGTGAAAGTTGTTGATGTGACACCAGATGATATTCAATTAGAAGAAACCTCAAAAAAGAAGTATTATTCAGGTATGGTGTCGGTTAAAGATAAAGTGGCAAATATTGTTGATGTGAAACAAGCGATTTTTTGATAAGTGAGGGATCTTTGTGGACCAAGTATTGACGCAAAAAGAGATTGACTCGTTGCTAAAGGCGATGGACAGCGGCGAGATCAGCCAAGAAGAAATTGAAGAAGAAAGTGAAGCTGTTAAGGTCAAAAGTTATGACTTCAGAAGGCCGACAAAGCTTTCGAAAGAGTACGTCAATACGCTGCATATGATCTTTGAAGACTTTTCAAAGGTGAGCAGCAATGCTTTTTCAACTTTGCTGCGCACCAATGCCAACTTTCAGCTTGCCTCGATAGAACAGGTCAGCTACGACGAGTTTGTGCATTCGATTCCAAGAGTTACTCTAATCGGACAGCTTCATTCCGAGCCCCTGAAAGGAGTACAGCTGCTGGAGATGAATCCGCAGCTATGCATGCTTTTAGTGGAACTGCTGTGCGGCGGTCCCGATACTAAGAACAGCATTGAAACCGACGAGATGGATAACAAGAAGGAATTTACTGAGATCGAGCTGGCTGTTTTGCAAGAAGTTGTTCAAGAATTCAGTAAAATTTTTCAAAATGTGTGGAGTGAAATTGTTAAGCTGGACACAAAAGTCGAAGGATTAAGCAGCAACCCGCAGCTGTTGCAGAATATGTCGCCTAATGAACCCGTTATTATGGTTACTTTTACTGTAAGTATTGCTGGGGTAGATACCTTTGTCAATTTGTGCATTCCGTATGTCTTTTTTGATGAAATCACTGATAAGCTGAGTTTTCGCAGCTGGTTTGATACCAGCCATGAATTTGATGCCAGCGAGGAAAAAAGGCTGCAAAAGGGAATGAATGACGTTAAACTGCAGCTAGAGGTTTTGCTGGGGGAAACACAGCTTGAATTAGCTAATTTCTTGCATCTGGAAGTGGGGGATGTTATCAAATTAGACCGCAAGATAACAGAACCATTAAATTCTTACATTGAAGGCAATCCTTTTTACAGGGTGAAACTAGGAAAGAAAAACGAACAATTAGCGGTTGAACTTATCGATAAGTTGGAGGGAGAACAAGACAATGAGTGACAGTTTATCACAAGCAGAAGTCGATGCATTGATGGCCGGCAATGCGGTAAGTAAAGATGAGGGCCAAGATAATGATAATGGCATGGACGAGAAGACTAGACAAGACATTATCGGAGAAGTCGGCAACATCTCGATGTCTCAAGCAGCAACTACGCTCTCTTCGATTCTAAATCGCAGGGTAAGTATCACGACGCCGCATGTTTCAAGAATGAAATTTGAAGAAGTTCTGTCCGCAGTCCATACGCCCAAAGTAGCGACAGTTGTTGAGTTCAAGGAAGGGCTTGCCGGCTCCAACCTGCTTTTGCTGGAAGTTAAAGATGCCGTAGTGATTGCGGATTTAATGATGGGCGGAGATGGTAATCCGAAATCAAGTGAATTCAGTGAATTGCAGTTAAGCGCGGTAGCAGAAGCAATGAACCAGATGATCGGTTCTGCTTCAACTTCAATGGCAACCATGATTAACCGAAAAGTTGATATTTTACCGCCCGCGGTAAAATTATGGGAGAATGCCTCGAACATTGAGTATAACGGGATAGTAAATGCAGAAGAAATTTATCGGATTTCATTTTCACTTTCGGTTGAAGGACTGATCGAAAGCGAGATCATGCAGATCTTTACTAAAGATATGGTCGATGATATTACAGATGCAATGCTTTCTGATAAGGCCACAGTGATCGAACGAGAAAAAGCTGTTTCTCAGCCAGAACAAAAAGAAGAAACAAAATCTGCACCAAAGACGGCTTCTGTTGATACTAAAATGATGAGTAAAGAACAAACGAAACATGTAGAAGTCAGTAAACCCGAGTTCCAGCAGCTGGAGGAAAACAAGGTTGCAGAAGGAGATAATCTTGACCTGCTTTTAGATGTACCGCTCAACTTGAGCGTAGTCTTGGGCCGCAGTGAAAAAACAATCCGTGACATTCTCTCCTTTAATTCCGGCTCAGTAGTTGAGCTGGATCGGCTAACAGATGAACCCTTAGAGATCCTGCTCAACGGAAAACCGATCGCAACTGGTGAAGTAGTTGTGATCAACGAAAACTTTGGGATTAGAATCACCAATATCCTCTCGCCAAGCCAACGAATTCATCGCCTGAAGTAAAAAGCTCCTTACTTTAATATCAAGATTCAAAAAAGTTATCCCAACCGGTTTAACTTTTTTTAATTCTGCCGATATGTAATATGTGAGACTTTTTATGAAAGGAGCGAACAAAATGAAAATCGAAGGTTATCAGGGAAGCAACGGCTATAATAACCAAATTAACAAGAAACAGCAATTTCATGAAGAAAACATTCAAGCAGCAAAAGAAACGAAGACAGCACCAAAAATCACTTTATCTGAGAATACAAAAAAAATCAGGGAAGCAGCGGATACTGAAACTGGGGTTGATCTGGAAAAGGTCAGCAAGTTAAAGGATGCTATCAAAAACGGCACCTACCAGATTTCAGCTGATAAAATTGCCGACAAGATGTTGGGCTTGAGTGATATTCAAAAGGAAGACTAGCGAATGCAAGAGACTGAATTTCAATTGCAGCTGAAAAAATTCAGCCGCATTCTTAAACAGGAAAAACAGTATTTGATCAAAGATAAAGCTGAAGAATTAATTTTACTAGTTGCTAAAAAGGAAAAGTTTGTACCGGTTCTGCAAGAGTATCAAGGAGAAATCTCGCCAGCAACACGACAGCTGCTTGTGCAGATCAAGGCTCAGCAGGAAGAAAATACACTGCTGACAAAACAGGCAATTGGCTATCAGAAAATGCTGATGACGGCGGTTAAAGCCAACCTTAAAAGTCCGGCAGGAACTTATTCCAAGAACGCAAAAGTAGCTGATTCACAGCGGACAGCAATGATCGATCGTGAAGTGTAACAAGGTAAGAGGAGGATTTTGAATGGTAGGACTATTTGGAACTCTGGGGACTGCAACCAGTGGCATGTCAGCTAATCAAGTCGCATTGCAGACCAGCAGTCATAATATTGCTAATACAAATACAGACGGCTACTCCAGACAGCGGGTCTTGCTGCAGACCAGTACACCATATAGCCTGACAGGTGTCGGGACCCTTGGAACCGGAGTACAATCGGGCGGAGTAGAACGGATTGTCGATGATTTTGTTCGCGGACAAATCAGAGACAGCAACTCGCAGTATCAATTTTCTAACCAAAAATCCGATAGTTTGGGACAATTAGAAGACATGTTTAACGAGCCTTCGGATAATGGACTGTTGGCACAGATGTCAACACTGACCAGCAGTTGGACTCAGCTTGCTAACAATCCGGAATTAGGAACGGATAAGACACTTGTGGTGCAAAATGCCAGTACTTTTGCAGATACCTTGCGCGCAATGGCAACAAATATCAACCAGTTAAAAGACGATACAGTGGACAGTACGGCAAAGGGAGCACTGGATTTTAACGAAAAGGTCAAACAATTACAAGACTTAAACGAGCAGATTTATAAGCTGACAAGTCAGGGAGAAACACCTAATGACTTATTAGATTCACGCGATTCAGTCCTGAAGGATCTTTCCGGTCTTGCAAGCATTACGGTCACAACAGATAAATTCGGACGGGCTTTCGTACAAAGCGGAGGGCAAGATATCCTGACTGCCGATAGCCGGGCCACACTTAGCGTAGTTATAGGCAGTCAGGATGGACAAAGTGTGATTGCTGCAGGCGGAGATGCTGTTAACGGTAAGACCACACTTTCAGCTTCTTATCCGCAAGGGACGATTTTACTTACAAAAGAAGGCACAGATGGACAGTCTGAGTACAGCCAGCTTGAAATGCCAAGTGGGACACTCGGAGGCCTACAGGATTCAATCAATGAGATTCAGGATAGGCTACAGGAGCTGAATGATTTTGCAGGAACGGTTGCTAAAACCACCAATCTGATCGTTACTGACGGTGAACAGAGTACAAGCGGCTTCTTTGAAATAGGCGCTGATTCTGCCAGTTATGCCCAGAATTTTCAAGTCAGTGAAGCAGTCATGAACGATCCGACTTCAATTGCGGCTGGAAAAACTGGTTCGGCTGGAGACGGCAGCCGGGCTTTGGCACTTTCAAAGCTTTCGACTGCTAAGTTCGGTTATCCTGTTTCTGATGAAGAGCTCTCCAGCTATGATCCGGATACAATGCAGTTTACACAGGAAACAACCGGCAAAAACTTTGCAGACGCATTTAATAACATGGTTACTAAAAACGGAATCTCCAAGCAGCAAGCCGACAATACTTCTGCTGCTCAGCTTTCTGTCTTGAATCAGCTGGAATATAAAAACGAGTCGACGTCGGGAGTTTCCTTGAATGAAGAGATGTCGGATGTCATTCGCTTTCAGCAGGGATTCCAAGCTAACGCGCGGATTTTATCTGTTGTTTCTGAAATGCTTGATACACTGATTAATAGAACGGGGGCTTAGCAGGATGAGGATTTCAAGTAACATGACATACAGTGATTTTTTGCAGAATTTGACTGCTAACTCCAGCAAGGTACAAAAATCAATGGATCAGCTTTCAAGTTTTAAAGAAGTCAGCAAGTCTTCTGATAACCCCTTGCTGGCTTCAAAAATCATGAACCTTAACACTTCGATTGCGCAAAATTCGATGTATTCAAATACAATCTCAGACTCAGTTTCCTGGTCGCGTGTTCAAGATTCTGCGCTCAGTAACGTCAGCGACTCGCTTTCACGAATTCGTACACTGATTCAGTCTTCTGCGAACGCTTCTTCCGGAACAGACGAAGTACAGGCCAACAAGGATGAGATTCAGCAAAGTATCTTGGAAATGGTTGATACATTGAATACCAACTTTGACGGGCGTTACGTTTTCGGGGGAGAAAACACGACCACTGTACCCTTTGAAGTTGAAAAGGGAACTAATGGTGACATTACCGGAATCAAATACAATGGGACCGCTCAGGATCTGCCGCGTGAGATTTCGAATGGGGTCTCAGTTAATCTTGTTGCTAACGGGCAGCAGCTGTTGAATGAAACTGGAACAAGTACACAGCCGCAAAATCTGGGTACCTACTTTAATAGTCTGATTTCTGCTCTTAATAATGATGATAAAACTGCTCTTTCAGGAGATCTTTTACAGGGGATTGATAATTACAATGATAATTTTGTAGCAGTTCGCTCACAAGTCGGAGCATTAGAGAATCGTTTGACTGCCGCACAGTCTCGTAATGATACTGAAAAAGCCAATTTAACTGAGGAACTTTCTAATAAACAAGACGTTGATGTGGCACAAAAGTACATGGAATACCAAAATCAGATGACAGCCTACCAGGCAACACTGGCAATGGGAACCAAGATTATGCAGACAACCGTGTTGAACTATATGAATTAGTTACATAAAAGATAATAAACAAATAAAAGAAGCTGGAGCAAAATTGATATTTTGGTCCAGCTTCTTTGTACTCTATTGCAGTTTTTTCCTGTTAACGTGTTTCATAGGCAGCTTTTTTGTTTGAATAAATAAAAGCATTAATTTCCGGCAGTAAAGTGCTGAATGCCTGGGAAACAGCTTTTATTGCGATAAAATTGCGGTGAAAAAATAACTTGTACAAGTTTTATTTTATTTCTTTTTAGGAAAACTATTAAACATCTCTGGGGGCGGCCGATAAATATAACATAGGGGATAACCCCAGGAAATAAAATGTAGCAACTTAAATGGAGGAGTTAAACATGAGAATTAACACAAACGTTTCTGCAATGAACACTTTACGCAGCTTGACTGCTGCAACAACTGCTAAGAGCGATTCTTTAGCTAAGTTATCATCTGGTTCAAGAATCAACAAAGCGGGCGACGATGCAGCCGGACTTGCAATTTCAGAAAAGATGAAAGGCCAAATCGGCGGCTTGGGTCAAGCAACACGTAACGCTCAAGATGGAGTTTCTTTGATCCAAACAGCTGAAGGTGCTTTGAACGAAACTCATAGTATCTTGGGCCGCATGCGTGATCTCACAGTTCAAAGTGCCAATGGAACGTTAAGTGACGATGATCGTTCTGCTATCAATAAAGAGTTTAGTGCATTAAGTTCAGAAATTGATCGTATCAGTAACACGACTGAATTTAACACTAAAAGTTTATTAACTGGAAAAGCAGATGGAAGTAATCAGTCCTTTACATTTCAAATTGGGGCTAATGCTGGTCAGACCATGTCAGTTGAGATTGGTAATATGAGCGCTTCAGCGTTAGGTGTCACAGGTTTAACATTAGGCCAAGCAACCGATCCAACTAAAACTACTGAGTACACTACTGCTTTTGAAGGTACTACTGAAGGAGGAGCAGCAAAAGCTCTTTTAAGTAGCACAACTAGCTTAGATTCAGACAAAAATTACAAACTTAATGGGGAGGGCACAGCTTATGAGGAGTCTGCGGATGAAGATGCACTTTCAGCAGATGCAGCTAAAGCAGATGCTCAGGCTAAGTACGATGCTGCTAGTGAAACCTATGCAAAAACAGAGGAGGGCTCAAGTAAAATAGAGGAAATTAACGGTGAAATTAAAGCTGCTGACCCTATTACAAAAATTGATGCTGCTATTAATAAGGTGTCAGATCAGCGTGCACAACTTGGTGCAGCACAAAACCGTTTGACCCATACCGTTAATAACTTAGGCACCACAGAAGAAAACCTTTCGGAAGCTAACTCACGTATTCGTGACGTTGATATGGCTGAGGAAATGACTAACTTTACCAAGTCTAACATCTTGACACAGGCCGCAACTTCAATGCTGGCACAGGCAAATTCAATGCCGAACTCAGTTTTGAGCTTGTTACAAAGCTAATCACTAACATATTAATAATCAGCTTTTTGCAAAAGTCGATTGCCCACTGGGACAGTCGGCTTTTGCACCATACATAATTTAATTTAACGGAAGAAGGGTTGAAATGGAGCTTAATAACGTACAGCCAGTTGATAATGTGCAGAAGCTGCAGCCGATTGAACCGCAAGCGCAAGCCAATATTGGCGACTTCGACTTCGCAAGCCTTGCAAAGGATCTCCTTGCTGACCAAGGGAAAATACAGGATTCTATGGAAAAAGCGGTTAAAGTACAAAGCATTCAAGAAAAAAGTAAAGGCGTTGAACTTGGCGAAGAAGAATTACGTCAGGCTGTATCAAAGATGAATAAGCGGCTTTTAGGCCGGGATACTAAGCTGGCTTTTAAAATTCATAAGCGTACTGGGCGCACGTATGTTGAACTGCTGGATATGCGTACAGAAAAGGTTCTCCAGGAAATTCCTTCTTCCAAGATGCTTGATGTAATTGGTAAAATCTGGGATCAGATGGGGATTGCAATTGATAGGAAAGGATAGTGAGATAAGATGGCAAGTATTACCACTGATGGAATGAGTGCAACGTTGGGGCAATATTCAGGTATCACTGCTGATGATATCGAACAGCTGCTTCAAGCAGATTCTGCGGGTAAAACACGGGCGCAAACCCAGATTACGACGTTGACGGATCAAAAAACTGCTTGGACAGACGTTAAAACCCGGTTGGCGAACTTCTTGACCAAAGTGCAGGCACTTGAATCCGACAGTGCTTTTCAGACTAAGAATGCTACGACTTCAAACAGCCAGATTGCTTCCATTTCAGGAACAACAGCGGCTGCAGAAGGAACTTATGATCTGAAGGTCGATCGCCTTGCTACTGCTACAAAAATTGTGGGTGAACAGAATACAAAAGGAACGAAGACAGCCCTTGATGTTACTGGCACCCTAACACTTAACAGTGCGCAGAAAAGTGATGACGGCAGCAGTAAAACTTTTGCTATTAACATCGAAAGTACAGATACGCTCACTAACATTGTTGATAAGATTAACCAGCAGACCAAAGATTCACATGTTAAAGCAGGCATCGTTGATAACCGGCTGGTGCTGAATAATACCGATATGGGTGCTCAAGACATCAGTGTTAGCGGCGATGCAGCTGAATCTTTAGGCTTAGGGTCGAAAGCAGCGACCACTACAGGACAGACAGCACTTTTTGAACTGGATGGACTGCAGGTCGAACGCAACAGCAATACTGTCAGTGATGCTGTTGAAGGTACGACCTTTACCTTAGCACAGGTCAGCGATACTCATGTGACTCTGTCCTTGCAAAATGATACTTCCAAGACAGTCTCAGCAGTCAATGACCTTGTCAGCCAGTATAATAGCATGATGAGTTTAATCAGTGACGATCTTTCTGTCGGAGACCCAAGTAGCTCGGACAACACTACCGGCAAGCTGGTTGGCGATAGCGAATTGATGCGCTTGCAGACATCTTTGCGTAGCCTGATCACGACGCCGACTGTCAGTGGCACAACGCTGAATCCTGATGCTGTGGGCATCTCTTCTGTTGATCGTGATGGCACGTTAGGGTTAGACCAGGACAAGTTGAATGCCACCCTTGCAGCTGACCCGGATGCCGTTAAGAACTTCTTTTATAATGCGACTAAAAGTGTGACTGGAACCGTGACTTCTGCAACCGGGTATGCCGCAGGGTTGGATGATCTTGCTAACAAGTACCTTGCAGATACTTCAACCAATAAAGGTGTGATTGCCAGCAAAACTGCCGGTTTTGACTCGAGTATTAAGGATCTTAACAGTCAGATTGATAGTTTTAACACAATGCTGGCCGCAAAAAAAGATTATTACGTTGATATGTTTACCCGTTTGGATCAGGCAATGATGGAAGCACAGTCCCAGTTGAGTTACTTCACGAGTACAACTTCGACTACAACTGATTAGGCTTTAAAGTGGAGGACGGTTTGATGAATCAAAAAGAAGAAAAAGAAAAAGCTTTGCGTACGCTGCTGGCTGTTTTGAAGTCGTGGGACGGGCATAGCGTAAAACAGGCTGAAGAGGTACTACAGCAGGCAAGACAGTTAATTTCTGAAAATACAGGTATTTCAGTAACGGAAAATGATACTGAACTGCAGCAGCTGACTGCACAAGTGGTTGCACAGTACGGTGAATTGACTGTAAATTTGCAGAAACAAAAAAATGCAGTTGCACAGCAGATTCAAAAACTAAACCGTCCAAGCAGTATAGTCAGTGCTTACCTGCAGCAGGATAAAGGCGCCGCCCTGATCGACGTTGATTTTTAAAGGAGAGTTTAATAGTGGGTTATCAAGATGTAAGCAATAGTTATTTAAAAAACCAAGTGATGAGCGCTTCACCGCAGAAACTGATCGTTTTGCTGTATGAAGGTGCGATTAAAAATCTTAAAAGAGCAGAACTTGCTTTGAACGAACAAAATATGCTGGCAGCTCATCAGCAGTTGATTAAAGCCCAAGATATTATTAGTGAGCTGCGTAATGCACTTAACGAGAATATTGAAAGCCAGCTGCCCCAAGAGCTTTCCCAGTTGTATGATTTTATGGAGCGCCAGCTGGTAGCTGCGAACATTAATAAGGATAAAGACCTGATAGTACCTGTGATCAAGATGCTGGAAGAATTGTTAACAGCTTGGAAGCAACTTAAGATTAACGATTAGATGGTATTTCAGTATTAAAAAGCTGTAAATAGCTGTTAGCAATCTGTCAGCAGATCGAAAGCCAAAATTAAATTTAAAAATTTTCAATATGCCTTATCAAAAGAGTGCCAATAGTCGTAGCGAAAAAAGCTGACTATTGCAACACGATTAATGGGTATATGCAGCTTAAAATAAGGGACTGAGCCAAAAGTTAATCTTTGACTCATGTCCTTTTTTCTTGCTCTTAATTGTAAGCTGCAAAATTGTCTTTTCAGCTAAAAGTATGTTATTCTATGAATGAATTAAAAATATTATTCATTCATAGAAAGGATCACTTTGATGGATAAACAAGGATTGCTGGCTGCAGCAAGAAAAACATTTCTCGCCCAAGGCTACAAAAACACAAATGTTAGCCAGATTACAAAAGCTGCCGGAATTGCAACCGGCTCGTTTTACAAGTACTTCAACTCAAAAAAGGAAATTTTCCTTGCCGTTTACGTTGCAGAAAATAACCTGATGCGTCAAAAATTGATGGAAAAGCTTACAGCTCAGGTTGACCTCATAGAAGGAGTTGATTATTTACTGGACTTTATCTTCCGCCAAGTAAAAGGTAATAATATTTTACTTGAATGGTACAAGCCGGAACTCGGTACGCTGTTGCATGAATATTATGCACGCGAAGACGCAGTCTATCCTTTCGGTGATTATCTGCAAAGGTGGCTGCAGCAAAAAACTGCTCTGCTGAGATTGACCGCCGAACAGCAAAATAAGCTGCAAAAGTTAATGTTATTTGTCAGCTATCTTGATACGGTGTTTGACAGCCGAGGATTCATGGAGCAGACAGAAATGCTGCGTGCCCTTGTTAAGGAATACTTGAAAGCTGTGATTGGAAAGCAGAACTAGTTTCAAAAAAGGAGGAAATGATGAAAACTATTTTAATATGGCTGGGGTTCTTTATTGTGATACTGCTTTTAGTTGGAGGCGGGTTTGCTTTATGGGCGCAAAAGTCTGCGCGCAGAATTGATGTTAACAGCCTGAAGTTTGAAAAACTGCAGACGTCTTCACGCAGCTTAAGTCCTCAGCTGCAAAACATCGAACTTAAAGTCAGAACAGCGAGAATATTTATTGAAGAGGGAACTAAGCCTAAAGTTGATTTAGAAAATATCCCAGCTTCCCAATTTAAAGTGACAGCTGCCAAGCAGCAGCTCATAATTACGCAAAAGGATTATTTCTCCCATCGCCTGGAGTTGGGAAAGTCCGCAACAATCCGGATTACGCTTCCGGCCGGCAAGTCTCTGGAAGAACTTAGTGTGGATCAGCTGAACGGCTTGCTGAAATTAAATAAAATAACTGTTCAAGATCTTACAATCGACCATCGCAATGGTACGAGCTTAGGACAAAATTTGATTCTTAAAGGTAGTGGAGAAGTTAAAAAGCGCAATGGCACGACCGTATTCAACAACTTAGCTGCACCGGGCTTAAAAGTTTCGATAAAGACCGGCACCTTTAAGTTAAACGGGCAGAGGAAAGCGGCCTCTAATCAAAATTATGATGACCACCAGACAAAACAGCTCAAGATTGTTAGCGGAACAGGTCAAGTTAGAGTTACAACGAGATAAGTTTACTGGTGAAAAAGAGTGCCAGTCATTAGATTTTGAGTATTAACTATGAATTACGAACATGGTCGAATTTGATTATGTGTAACTTGCCGTTGAGCGAAAAAGACTGACTATTGCAACACGATTAATGGTATATTCAGCTTAAAATAAGGGACTGAGTCAATTTTGACTCAGTCCCTTGTTAAATTTAAATAACTATTCGTTTTCAGTTTTTCGCGGCCATAACGCGAACTTCGGCCGGGGCATCACAATTAAGATCAAGAGTGCCATCAGGTAATCAAAATAAGCATTTACGAAAGACAGGTCAGCAACATAACGGATAGAAAGGTAAAATGCAGTGATCAGCAATGCGATAACGACGCGCAGGTCTTTGTTATTCATAGTAATGCCCCCTTTTCATAACTAAATGATAACGGTTTATTTTTCAAAAAACAATTTTAAGCTGCCTTTTACATGCATTTTCCTGTAAGGTAAAATAAAAGCAGGGCTGGACTTAATTAAGTATCTTTTTGGGGGAACTTCGCTTTTGAATATGAAGTCCAAAATACTGCCGCATCGAGGGAAAAAGAAAGGATATTTCTGTTTTTTTGAAGACAGCCGCCCCTTGTATTTGAGCAGCAAATATCTTAAACTAGTACTAGTGTGTGAAACATTTTTTGTTTCACAAAAAACAGTAGCCGAGAGAAAAAGAGGACCAAAATGACACCAGAAGAATTTACACAAACATTGGCAAAAAAGAAAATCGTGCTCACACAAAAACAGCAGGAACAGTTCAATAAGTACTTCAAACTGCTGGTAAAGACCAACTCCAAGGTCAACTTGACCGCGATTACGGCTGAAGGAGACGTCTACCTTAAGCATTTTTTTGATTCGCTGCTGCCTGCGTTAGCAGAGCCGCGTTTGCAGACCCTGCCGCTGCGGCTATGCGATGTCGGTGCCGGAGCCGGTTTTCCTTCAATTCCCTTAAAGATCTGTTTTCCACAGCTGCAAGTGACAATTGTAGATTCCCTGAATAAACGAATCGCATTTTTGCAGGAACTGGCAGAAACACTGGGATTAGAGGGAGTTTCATTCTACCACGCTCGTGCAGAAGAATTTGCAAGTGCCAAGAGTGAATTCCGTGAAAGTTTTGATGTTGTGACTGCCCGGGCGGTAGCGCGGCTGAACATCCTTTCTGAGCTGTGTCTGCCGCTTGTTAAAATAGGCGGAGACTTCGTTGCACTCAAGGCGCAAAAGGCGCACAGTGAACTTGCCGAAGCGCAGTATGCGGTAGAACTTCTGGGAGGCAGCTTTAAAAGCGATAGCAAGCTGCTACTGCCGGAGACCGGCGATGAGCGTCATCTGATTGTCTTTGAAAAGGTTAAGGAAACACCAAAAAAATATCCCAGAAAACCAGGGATGCCGGCTAAAAAGCCGCTGAAAGATTCAGCTTCTAGGGGGTAGAAATCGTGGGTTTTTCACTTTTTAATAAAGGGAAAAAAGATAAAAAAAATGAACAGCAGGTAGAAAAGCTTGCACTGGCGCAGATCGTACCCAATCGTTTTCAGCCGCGCCGGGTTTTTGACAACGACAAACTGGCAGAGTTAGCGCAGACAATTAAGGACCATGGTCTGCTGCAGCCGATTATCGTGCGCGAATACGAACCGCAGCATTATGAGATCATTGCAGGAGAACGCCGCTTCCGGGCAGCTGGTCTTTTGGGCTGGGAAAAGATCCCGGCAATCATCAAGCAGCTTTCAGACACCGAGGCTGCTTCTCTGGCGGTAATTGAAAATCTGCAGCGCGAAGGATTGAGTGCGATTGAAGAGGCCAAAGCGTATCAGGAGTTGATGGAACTCAACAAATTAACGCAAAACCAGCTTGCACAGGCGATCGGAAAGAGCCAGTCATTTGTAGCTAATAAGCTAAGACTGCTCAAAC
Source organism: Liquorilactobacillus oeni DSM 19972 (assembly GCF_001436275.1). Taxonomy (GTDB): domain Bacteria; phylum Bacillota; class Bacilli; order Lactobacillales; family Lactobacillaceae; genus Liquorilactobacillus; species Liquorilactobacillus oeni. The sequence continues at coordinate 159,523 of NZ_AZEH01000025.1, read as the reverse complement.
TGCCTGAATACGTGCAGCAGGCGATTATGCAGCGTAAAGTCTTAGAGCGTCATGGGCGCAGTGTATTGGGACTCCCAAAAGAAGAGCAGATATCTGTCATTAAAAAGGTAATTGCCCAGCAGCTGACTGTTAAAGATACTGAGATACTCATCAAACAGATACAGGATAGTAAAAAACAGCAGCCTAAAAAAGCAAATAAAAAAAGAGCCAGGGGAATGCTGCATGATACCCGCATAGCTGTCAATACAATTAAAAAATCTGTTAAAATGATTAATGATAACGGTATGAAACTGAAAACACATGAAGAAGACGTACCAGGATTTCATAGGATCATAATTGAGATCCCCGTTGATAAGCAAAATAAAGAATAGGATAGCAAAGTGGGGGAAATTTCATGGGAATTGTAATTGCTTTGGCAAATCAAAAGGGCGGCGTGGGCAAGACAACTACCAGCGTTAACCTGGGGGCTTGTTTAGCAGATCTGGGCAAAAAAGTTCTACTGATCGATTCTGACGCACAGGGCAATGCCACAAGCGGCGTCGGGATACATAAAAATAAAATTGAAAAAGATATTTACGATGTTTTGGTCAATGACTATCCGCTTGAAAAGACGATCATTGCAACTAATCATAAGGGACTGGAGATTGTTCCGGCCACGATTCAGTTATCCGGTGCCGAGATTGAATTAACATCGCAAATGGCACGCGAATCGCGTCTGCTGGATGCAATCAAGCAAGTCAAAGAAAAGTATGATTATATCTTAATCGACTGTCCGCCTTCTTTGGGGCTGCTTACTATCAATGCTTTCAGCGCAAGCGACTCGATTCTGATCCCAGTGCAAAGCGAGTATTATGCACTTGAAGGCTTAAGCCAGCTGATGAATACCATTAGGCTTGTTCAGAAACACTTTAACCCTGAACTTTCAATTGAAGGGGTCTTAATGACAATGTTGGATGCACGTACCAATCTCGGTACACAGGTCGTTGCTGAAGTACGGAAATTCTTTAAAGATAAGGTTTATCATACAATCATTCCGCGGAATGTCAGGCTGTCTGAAGCACCCAGCCACGGCATGACAATCGTAGATTATGACCCTGCTTCACGTGGTGCTGCGGAATACAGGGCCTTAGCAAAGGAGGTACTTGCTGATCATGGCGAATAAGAATAATAAAGGATTGGGGCGCGGAATCGAAGCTCTTTTTCAAGAATTCGAACAGCCCGAAGATAATGAAGAAGTTGTTACAGAGCTTGATTTAAGCCAGATCAGACCTAACCCGTATCAGCCGCGTAAGTCGTTTGATGAAGCGGCGCTTGCTGAATTAACAGCCTCAATTAAAAAGTCGGGTGTTTTCCAGCCGATCATTGTCCGCAAGTCAACTGTTAAGGGATATGAAATCATTGCAGGCGAGCGGCGTTTCCGGGCTTCAAAGCTAGCTGCCAAGAAGAAGATTCCTGCAATTGTACGTCAGCTTGACGAGCCGAGTATGATGGAGATTGCGGTGCTTGAAAATCTGCAGCGCGAAGACCTGACACCTCTTGAAGAAGCTGAGGCATATAATACACTGATGGACAAGCTGAACTTAACGCAGACACAGGTTTCTGAACGGCTCGGTAAAAGTCGGCCGTATATTGCTAATTACCTGCGTTTATTGGGCTTGCCGCACGAAGTTAAACAAATGCTGCAGGCTCAAAAGCTTTCAATGGGGCAGGCAAGAACTCTGCTGGCGCTCAAAGATAAACACCAGCTGGTTTCTTTAGCTAAAAAGACGGTTGCAGAAAAGCTGACCGTCCGGCAGCTGGAGCAGCTGATTACCCGGATGAACGGGATAGGCTCGAAGCAAAAAAAGGAAATTAAACAAAACCCTGCGGCAATTTATTATCGCCGCAGCGAATCAGCTCTGCGCGAGAAGTTTGGCACGAAAGTTGCAATTAAGGGTAATTCCAGGAACGGCAAGGGCAAGATCGAGATTGATTACCTGACAACAACTGACTTTAATCGTATTTTAGATATTCTTGGGATTTCAATCGATTGATCTGAGTGGAGGATGAGCAAATGCAGGCAGAATACGGATTGCATGATACGGTTGAGATGAAAAAACAGCATCCTTGTGGTACAAACCGCTGGGAGATCATCCGTGTCGGAATGGATATCAAAATCAAATGTACAGGATGCGGCCACCTTATTATGATGCCGCGGCGGGAATTCAACCGTAAATTAAAAAAAGTTTTGGAAAAAGCTGAACCAAAAGATAATGAGTAGGAAAGAGTGAATTAAGAAATGTCATTAACAGCAGGAATCGTGGGTCTGCCCAATGTAGGAAAATCAACTCTGTTTAACGCAATCACAAAAGCCGGTGCAGAGATGGCAAACTATCCCTTTGCGACAATTGACCCCAACGTAGGAATGGTGGAAGTACCAGATCATAGGCTTAATCGTATTGATGAGCTGATTCCAGCAAAAAAAGTGATCCATACAACTTTTGAATTTACTGATATTGCTGGGATTGTCAAAGGTGCCAGTAAAGGAGAAGGCCTTGGCAACAAGTTTCTTGAAAATATTCGTCAGGTAGATGCAATTGTGCACGTTGTGCGTGCTTTTGATGATGATAACGTGACACATGTCAACAACAAGATTGATCCGTTGGACGATATTGAAACGATCAACTTGGAACTGACTCTGGCCGACCTTGAGAGTATCAACAAGCGTTATGAAAGAGTTGAAAAAGTTGCTCGGACAAAGGATAAGGAAGCTCTGGCTGAATTCAATGTCTTAAAAAGAATCAAACCTGTCTTGGAAGCCGGCAAACCCGTGCGTTCATTGGAATTTGATGAAGATGAGCAAAAAATCGTCAAGGGCTTATTCCTGCTGACTTCTAAACCGGTTCTTTATGTAGCCAATATTGCAGAAGATGACATGGCTGAGCCGGAAAAGGTGGCTTACGTACAGCAGATTCAAAAATATGCACAGGCAGAAGGCGCAGAGACGTTAGCAGTCAGTGCAAAAACAGAAGAAGAGATTGCCCAGCTTGACGAAGGCGATAAAAAGGACTTCTTAGAAGCTGAAGGAGTTGAAGAGTCAGGTTTGGATCGGCTTATCAAAGCTTCTTACAAGTTATTAGGACTGGCGACTTTCTTTACGGCAGGCGGCAAAGAAACGCGTGCCTGGACTTTTAATAAGGGGATGAAGGCTCCTCAGGTAGCGGGCATTATTCATTCGGATTTTGAACGCGGCTTTATCCGTGCAGAGACAGTTTCCTTTGCCGACCTGGATAAATACGGCAGTATCGCTGCTGCTCGCGAAGCTGGAAAGCTGCGTCAAGAAGGTAAAGAATACGAAGTACAAGACGGAGATATCATTGAATTCAGGTTCAACGTTTAAAGCGGATAAAAAAGGTGGGAGAATCAGTGGGACAAGACAGCAATGAAAATGAGAATAAAAAGCGTAATGAAAATGTCGCCAAGCAGCAATCAGAGACATTAAAAGAAAAGAAAAGGGAAAGTTTTACAGAGGACAAGGATTCTTTTGCCGGTTTGACCAAGCGAAATGAAGATTATATGTTCAGGCTTAACCGCCACTTAGAAGAAGAGGGGGTTTCTGAAGAAAAAAGAAAAGAAGCAATCGAGCAGATGACAGTTGAACTGCTCGAAAAACAAAAGCAAGGGGTTGTAGCTGCAAAGTATTACGGGACAGTCAGCGAACGCGCACAGGAAATTATTTCCGGACCTAAAAAGGTTCAGGCCCCGCCTGCTTTTTGGAAAATTGCACTTGATAATGGGTTGATGATTTTTACACTCTTTTGTGTGATGTATGCAGCACTGACCCAGTTTGCTGTTAAAACCGGACAGACTAACAGCGGCATCTTAACGCTGGTTGTGACCTCAGTTTTTGCCGGTGTCGGAATGGCTTACTTTTATCGGATTGCTGCTCAGCGCCGCAGCGGAGCTAAAAAAATGCCGTTTTGGAAGGTGATCTTGTTGTCGCTGATCTTCATGGTAGTCTGGGTAGCAGTTTATACTATTACGGATAATATTCCACTTCTGAACAGACCTTTGCCGGTAATAGCTTATGCAATTCTTGCAGTTTTAAGTTACGGCTCGCGCTACCTTTTGAAAAAGAAGCTCAATATTCCTTCTAAACCTTTCTAAGGTTTCAAACCCTTTTTTGTTTGACAACCGGACAGTGAATCGTTAAAATAAAAAGCGTACTTTGGAGGTCGGTTTTGGTCCGGCTTGAATGAACGGAAAATAATTTTTGGAGGAAGACAAGATGATTTCTATGGTTAAGACTTGTATGTGTCGTTGTGCTGAACAGAAGTATAGTTTCTTTCGCGCGGCGTTTCAGGTTGAACATAGAAGTCTTTTGTAAAACTTTTTCTTGTTTTATTTCAAGATATCTTTGTTAAATGCGAAAGAACCCTTGCTTCTCTTAGGCAGAAGTAAGGGTTCTTTTGTATTTTTAAGACTGGTTTCCTTTGCGGCACTAAAAAAGAGTTTTAAATTTGAAAGGTCGTGTTTATAGGCATGTGGGATATTATCACAAATGCGCTGCCTCAACTAATTGCAGCTGGATTAAAGTATACAATCCCGATCGCAATCATTTCTTTTTTGATCGGGTTGGTACTTGCTTTGTTGACTGCATTGGTCAGGATTTCAAAGAAAGGCGGAGCATTTTATGTACTTAAGGCAATTGTCCGTTTCTACGTCTGGCTTTTCCGCAGTACTCCCCTGCTAGTCCAGCTCTTTATTGTTTATTTCGGGTTGCCGTATCTTAAAATCAGCGGACTTGCGCCTGAGGGGATTAAACTGACACCGCTTGTCGCTGGAATATTGACTTTTTCTTTGAATACAGGGGCTTATTGTTCAGAAACCATGCGTGCAGCGATCCTTTCGATTCCTAAAGGACAGTGGGAGGCGGCTTATTCAATCGGAATGACCAGAGCACTGGCATTGCGCAGGATTATCCTGCCGCAGGCTATCCGGGTTTCACTGCCGCCGCTTGCTAACAGTTTCATCAGTTTAGTAAAAGATACTTCGTTAGCAGCTTCGATAACTATCGTTGAGATGTTTGAGGTCAGCCAGCAGATTGCGGCGCAGAACTATCAGCCGCTGGTGATGTATTGTTTGGTAGCAGCGTTATATGCAGTTGCCTGTTCGCTTTTGTCTTGGCTGCAGGGTTACCTGGAGAAAGTCACTTCACGCTATGTTTCAAACGCTAATTAGGAAAAGGAGGCAGCTTAAGTGCTGAAATTAGAAAAATTGAATAAAAGTTTCAATGGGCACCGTGTCTTGGACAGTATTTCAACAACTTTTCCTGAGCATGAAACAACAGTGATCTTGGGGCCTTCCGGTTCAGGAAAATCAACTTTGTTGCGTTCGCTTAATCTGCTTGAAAGACCTGAATCCGGTCTTTACCGTTTTGACGATGAGCTTTTTGATTTTGCAAAGGGTTTTTCTACTAAAGAAGTTCTCAAAATCCGTAGAAAAACAGAGATGGTTTTTCAAGACTACAATCTTTTTCCGCACCTGACAGTGTTGAAAAATATTACTGAAGGACCGATTCAAGTGCTGCATGAAAAATCCGATCCTGCAAAAAAACGAGCACAAGAGCTGTTAAAAAAAGTCGGTTTAGGCGATAAAGCGGCCGTATATCCCAATCAGCTTTCAGGCGGCCAGGCGCAGCGGGTTGCAATTGCACGTTCACTGGCAATGAAGCCGGAATATGTGCTGCTTGATGAACCTACCAGTGCCTTGGACCCGGAATTAGAACTGGAAGTTCTCAAGGTTTTGCGGCAGCTTGCACAGGAAAAACAGTCGCTGATTATTGTGACACATAACATGGCTTTTGCCCGTGAAGTTGCTGAACGTGTATTGTTCATTGAAAATGGCCATGTATTGTTTGACGGTTCGAATCAAGACTTCTTCAATACCAAAAATAAGAGAATTGTTGATTTTATTTCAGCAATGACATTTGAAAACATATAAAAAGGGTGGATGAAAATGAAATTTAACTTTAAACGCGTAGCTTTATTAGCAGGTATTACTCTTTTAGGACTTACAGTGACTGCTTGCTCTTCTTCTAAGAAGTCAACCGGTTTTCAATCAGATTTGAATCAAAAGGGAACCTTAACGATTGGACTTGAGGGAACATATGCTCCTTATTCTTATCGTAAAGACGGCAAGCTGACCGGTTTTGAAGTTGAGCTGGGAAAGGCGCTTGCTAAAAAAATGAATTTGAAAGCTAAATTTGTCCCGACTAAATGGGACGGTTTGATTGCAGGCTTGGGAAGCAATAAATATGATGTTGTTTTAAATAACATTACACAAACACCTGAGCGTGCAAAAAGTTATCTGTTCTCAACACCATACATTTATTCACGAGCGGTTTTAATTACCCGCAGTGATGAAACTAACCTGAACAGCTTGAGTGATGTTAAGGGAAAGAAGCTGGCTGAGGGAACGGGAACAGACAATGAGCAGACGGCTAAAAAATTCGGTGCTGAAACTGTTCCTTCGGGAGACTTCGCCACAACGGTTTCTTTGATTAAACAAGGCCGTGTTGACGGAACTATTAATTCCAAAGAAGCCTTTTTATCATATCAAAAGAGCAGCTCTACTAAGGGACTTAAGTATAAGGATGTTTCAGACGAAAAAGATCCCGCAAAGATTGTGGCACTCTTTAATAAGAATTCGTCCAAGCTGCGCAAGCAGACTAATAAAGCGCTCAAGCAGCTGCGCAATGACGGGACGCTGAAAAAGCTTTCCGAAAAATATTTCAGTGCGGACATTACAAAATAGCACGGACGGACCAGCACATTTTAACGGAACAAACGGGCGGTTAATAAAGCAGATAACGGGTTAGAGAACTTGTTATCTGCTTTTTTGTGTCTTTTTTCAACAGGCGGTATTTAAAGATCGTCCAGTTATGATTTTATTTTCTTAATTTAAACAGCGCTTTTACCTATCTTTTAGTGCTTTTTTTGACCAAATTATTTTGAATTGTTACTTTTATCATTTTTAGAGAATAAGTGTGATAAGCTGTCTTTAATTATATTTTAATGAAGAAGATGGTACATATGGTACTAACGTTGGTGATAGCCATCGCGCCGATTATTTTTACGCTTGCGCTGGGGTATTTTTCAGGAATGCGCAAACAATTTGATAAAAGCGCCAGTCAGCTTTTTATTGAATTTGTGATGACTTATGCTTTGCCTCTAAGCCTCTTTGGCGGATTGCTCTCAGCCAGCCGGAAAGTAATTATTCATGATCTTCCGCTTTTTTTGTGGCTGGGAGTCGGAATGATTTTTATTTTTATACTATTAATTGCCGTTTACTGCCTCTTGTTCAAGAACTTGGGGCTGGCGGTTCTGCGGGCATTATCAGTGGCGTGTCCCTCAGTACCTTTTATGGGAACCTCGGTTTTAGCAATCATTTTTGGAGGCACGGACAGTATTATCCTAGTAGCGGTCTGCGGCTTATACCTTAACTTGGTTCAAGCACCGTTGAGTGTTTTATTGCTGTCGCTTGCGAAAATACAAAAAAAGGATACGTTCGGTGCAGAAAATTCAGCTGGGAAAATGTTGGTAAATGCTTTGAAGAAGCCGTTGGTGTGGGCACCGATTATCGGTTTTGCACTGAACCTGTCTGGGTTTCATCTGGAAGCAAAGTTTTTGCCGCTTTTTAGCGAAGTAGGACAGACGGCTGGGGGAGTGGCTCTTTTTTCTATCGGTATCATGCTGTATTCGCAAAAGTTCCATTTAACCCTGCCTGTAATTATTAATGTCTTATTGAAGAACATTGCTTTGCCCCTGGTTATCTGGGGAGCAATGGTCTTTTTCCGCGAGAACTTTCGTTTTCAGCAAATGGTAGTTATCACGCTTGCGATTCCAACTGCCGCAATTCCAAGTATGCTTGCAATCCAAAATCATCTCCATGAAGATGAGATTACTTCGACGCAGCTTGCCAGCACACTTTTGTCTGTGGTTACTATGAGTATTTTGCTTGTTCTGCTGCAAGTAAGGTAAACTTCTGTGTGAGCGTTTTAATAGACAAATAACGAAAGTTTCAGTTACGATGAAGGTAACGAAGTTGTTTGTCTCTAGAAATGAAAGGGGTTTAAATCGCATGACCTTTACAGTTCCTACACTACCATACAGCTATGCTGCCCTTGAACCTTACATTGACGAAGAAACGATGCACTTTCATCATGATAAGCATCATCAAACGTACGTTGACAAACTTAATGCAGCACTAAAAGACCAGCCCGAACTTGCAATCCAATCAATCACGCAAATTCTGGGCAAACTGGATAGTTTACCGGACCCCATTAAAACAGCTGTTAGAAATAACGGTGGCGGACATGCCAACCATACTTTGTTTTGGGAGAACCTGTCGCCTAAATTCGATACTGATCCAACAGGGGCACTGTTAGAACAGCTGGAAAAAGATTTTGGCAGCTTTGAAGAGTTTAAGAAAAAGTTTACGGCCGCTGCGCTGGGAGTCTTCGGTTCAGGCTGGGCGTGGTTAGTCAAAGAAGAAGATGGACATCTGGGCATTTTGGCGCTTCCTAACCAAGATTCGCCGCTTTCTCAGGGAAAGAAGCCGCTTTTAGGGCTGGATGTTTGGGAACATGCGTATTATTTAAAATATCAAAACAGACGTCCTGAATATGTTTCAGCTTTTTGGCATATTGTTAACTGGCAAAAAGTTGCTGAAAGATTTGCCGAAAAATAAAAATGAACTGCTTATTACGATAAAAAAAGCCCCTTTTGCTTGGTTTATTCCGGCAAGAAAGGGGCTTTAGTTTTCATTTAACATTTTTTTTAGAGGTTAAAAAGTTAAAAGGGCGGTGAAGACTATTATTAAGATCACGGAGCTGTGGAACGATTTAAAATGGGTGAATGTCAACCAGCTTGGTCTGCAAGAAATTCAAAGGTTAAAAGAGCAGTATGACTTTTTTCCAAAATATACCACTTACTTTCAGGCTAAACGAAAACGAGCTCGTTTTGAATATAATTCTGAAGATAATACCGCTCTTTTTATTTGGCGGGTCTCAAAGAAAAAAGATAAGCTTTTCCAATTTGAAACGGTACCTATCATTTTTATTTTTACAAGCAAAATATTAATTACTGTAATTTAAGATGAAGTGGCATTTGTCAGAGATGACTTGGTAAAAATAGTAAATACTTTTAAACATAAGGACCAGGAAGTGTCTTTAATAAGTATAATATTTAAACTGCTGCTGCAGATCACCAGCGATTATTTTGATCAAATCGATGCAATAAATGAGACGCGGGAAGAACTTTTTCACTACAAAAAAACACCAAGCGGTCATAAAATTGAGCAGCTGGCAGAATTGAATGAAGGCTTGGTTTATTTAACGACGGCGGCGGATAATAACGTGATTGCGATCAAGCAGTTTTTGATAGTTGCCGACTCTAAAGACAACTTTTTACAGTTGAACCCGACCGAAAAAGAACAACTGGGCGAAGTAAAAATAGTAGCTGAAGAATGTCAGCAAATGACACGGATCAGCTCTGAAGTACTCGAGCGAATTTCTACAGCTTATACTAATATAATTAATAACAACTTGAATAATATTATGAATTTTCTAACCATTTGGTCCTTGGTATTGGCAATTCCGCCAATTATTTCTGGATTTTACGGGATGAATGTCTACCTTCCGTTTGCAGGTCATTCGTGGGCGTGGATCTTTTCCATCATAATCTCCTTGCTGCCCATTCTGTTACTGCTGTGGATATTGCATCGTTTTCATGATCTTTAAAAAGTTTTGTTGTTTTCGAAGTAGGCTATCAAATGATCACGGGTATTTCCAAATTCCAGTAAATTGTCGTCGGTATCAAAACCGTAAGGCTGTCTTTCCAGATGTGCTACAAAGTGGTGCGCATATGCACGCAACCAGTCATTGTCAGCCACAATATCTTTATTTTCAGACAAGTTTAACAACTGCTGGTCATTATCGATGTTTTTTTTTAATTGCCGGTATCCACGTGCTTTTTGCTCTTCATCAAGTATACTGAAAATATTCTGTTCTTCTTTGGCATACTCGTTAATCCGGGCAACAATATAGTTTTTGGTTATAGAGTCAGCTATCCTTAAAGTTTCCATTAGTTTACCCTCTTATCTTGAAGAATTTACCAAGTCGTTTAAAAACAGGCAGCAGCTTGAATAACTAGGCGGGGTTTACTCAGCTGCTTTCTCGTTTTGAGATCAGCTTTTCGTTGGTGAAATAAAAAGTGTACGTTTTGGTGGTGTTTTTGTCTCTGTAAGTCAAAGTGGCATAGGTATTACTGCCATTGCGAAATACCGTTGCTCTAGTCGGTTCGCCCAAAGTGTTGATTATTGTGTCATAAGCAATGCCGTTTTGCAAAGAGTCAAAGACGCTGCTGTTGATTTTTTTATCCGTATTCTGGTATCTGTTCAGGGTTTTGGTATTGATTCTATTGCCGACTGTATAAACAGATACATAAGCAGTTTTACTTGGAGTAAGATACCAAAGATACATACTGCGTTCTTCACCGGTACTTTTAGTTTTTTGTGTACTGTCAGGTCTGCCTAATTGCTTAGTTAAGTCAGTAATAGTTGTAGCATCGTCATCAATACTTGAAGATGCCAATTTTATTTTGTCGAAGTCTTTGATTGAGTAGGTGCGTTGTGTTAGTTCTTTCTTAGTAAATTTTTTGTATTTATTATCAGTTATTTTAACGAATTTATTTTTTTTCAGAAACTCTTCGCTTTTTTTCAGGCTGATTCTATTGCTTTTAGTATTAGAATAGTACATTCCTGGCAGCTGCTTAATTTTTTTCAAGTTAACTTTTTTGTAGTCTATCGTCAATTTTTCTTTTGCATAATTTTTTCCGTAGGTAATTTTCTCAGTTAAACCTGTGATTCCTTGAAAGCGTTTGGAAAGCGGGTCGAGTATCTGCTTTGCACTTTCTTTATCTGAAGCCCCGAGTGCAGAATAGAGGATCGTGCTGCGTGTTTCTTGCCGTGTAACCCTGTCTCGGCGAGCATAGTATGTTAAACGCATATCGATTCCATTGCCGAAGCGTTGATAGTGGACCTGTTTTTCTGGTAAAAGACTGCAGCCTGATAGTAATAAGGTAAAGATAAGGACTATAAAAGCGCTTCCTAAAAAGTGCTGCCGTTTCATTGCGAACTCCCCCTTTTATCTTATCTGCTAAAGCTGGTATACATCTTATGGCTTTATCTTATCTGATAGGAGAGTCTTTGAAAAGCTAATAGCCTTAAAACGGGCTTTAATTAGAACTAGCCATTTGTTTTTGCAAAGGTTAAAATGAAATTGTTTATTGAGTAGTTAGTTTGACAGCTGACTAAGATAAGAACAGAAACTGCTATTGTGTATAGAAAAAGTGTACAAAAAGTTGTATCTGCTTTAGTCTTAAAACTGGGAAAACGATTTTTAAAGAGGGTAATTTTAATGATTTGGATACATCTGTCAGCATGGCTTATTTTACTAATATTGACGTGGTTTGGGTTAAAAACTTCGCAAAAAAAGGCAAAAGTCTGCGCCATGGGGGCTAGAATCTGTTATATAATTGCCATTATCAGCGGTTTTTGGCTGTTCAAGTATGCTTGGCAAAGAGACGCAATGTTGACCATAGTTAAGCTGCTTATTGCATTTGGTTCGATTGGTTTTATTGAAGTTGCATTTGCTGAAAAATTACATGGGCGTTTCTCAAGAAAGCTCTTTTTGTTAGCGGTCGGAAGCTGCTGTTTAGTTGGAGTTGTCGGTTTTATCCTGGCACAGGGGCGGCCGTTTATTTAGGATTGAGTTTAAAAGTTTCAGAGGCCTTGAAGCAAAAAGTGAAATAAAAAATAGCCTGGCCGCAGTCTAGTTAGAGTGCTCAGGGAAGATAACGGGAGAAAGAAAATGCAGGGGTTATGGAACTTAAAAGACAATAAGACATTCTGGGAGTACGCGGGGATAGCTTTGGGGACTTTGGTATATACGATTTCTCTCAACTACTTTCTGCTTCCTACCCGCTTAGGTGAAGGCGGCGTAGTCGGTTTGACTACAATGTTCTATTATACTTTGGGAATTCCGCTATATCTTACCAATTTTATTTTAAATGGAATTTTGATTGTTGTGGGATACCGTTTTTTAGGCAAGAAAACAGTAATACGTTCTTTGTGGGCCATTGTTTGTTTGACTGTTTTTTTGAAATTTCCAGTTATAGCTGTTTATCATACTGATCAGACCGTCATTCCCACAATGGTCAGCGGTGTTCTGACAGGAATTTCAATGGGCATTATTTTACGCTGCGGCGGTACAATTGCCGGTAGTACAATCTTGGCTAAAATAGCCAATCGTTATTTGGGGGTACAAACCGGCTCGGCAACTTTGTTTTTTGATCTGGGTGTTGCGGCTCCGATGGTTTTTATAATCGGTTTTCAAAATACACTGTTAACGATTCTGCAGCTCTACATTGCAGCCGTTCTTACGAATCAATTTCTAGCACGGGTAGGCGCTAAAAAAGCGATTTTTATTATTTCGGATTCCCATGAATCAATCGCGGCCTCTCTTTCAAATGAACTGCATCAAGGAATCACAGTTTTTAAAGGGAGGGGTTTTTACAGCGGAAAAGAGCAGACTATGCTTTACTTGGTGTGTACTTCTCCGCAGCTAACAAAAGTAGTTCCAATTGTTGAAAGTGTTGATGCCAAGGCATTAATAGTTGTGGAGCATGTTCGCAGTGTGCGGGGGCTGCAGATGCATCAGCTGTTGTAATAAACCAGATTTTTAAAAGGACTGAGCCAAATAATTTTTGGACTCAGTCCCTTTGTTTTAACCTGAAATAGACAAACTTCAGCCTTTTGTGCTTGACCACGAATGCTGACAATCAAATTAGACTAGGCTCGTAATTCGCAGTTAATGCTAAAAGCCTAACAACTACTGGCATACTCCAGATCTATTGACCGCTGTATTTATTTTTAATGGTGAAGTTTTTAGAAATATGGACACTAGGTTTTTTGGTAACATCAGCTCCATAATATTTCTTTGCGAGTCGCGAAAGAGTTCCATCTTTTCTAAGCTTTGCGAGTTCAGCATTAATCTGTTTTTGCAGCTGCTTGTCATTTTTATTGATAACAATTCCTTCGCCCGAACCATCTTCATTAGTAGTAAAATACATGTTTGGGATGATCTTGAGGCCGCTGTTAGGAACTGCTTTAAGAGCTAATTTCTGCAAGTAATAATCATTCATGATGAAGTCAGTTTTACCATTTTTAACATCTCGCAGATAGACGCCATTGGTGACGTTGTCATAATTAACAGGCTTAGCGCCCAATTGTTCAGCAAGTCTTTGATAGCTTGTCCCTGATTCACCTGCAGAACGTTTTTTCTTGAGATCAGCCCAAGTATGAATATTAGAATCGTCGCTTGCACGCACAACCAGACTATTAAAGGAATGTTTAATAGGAGTGGACAGCAGATAACTTTTTTTGCGGACAGGAGAGATTGCAAAGTCATTGATTGCTACTTCTGCTTTTCCTGCTTTGACAGCAGTCAGCATACCATCAACGTTGTATTCCTTGAATATTATTTTTTGGTGCAGTTTTTTAGCAACTGCGCGGATGACTTCGATATCATAGCCGGTCAGTTTTTTTGTTTTAGAATCATGATATGAAGTTGGATACAAGGTCCCGGAAGTAGCCACTGTCAGAGTACTTTTATTGCCAAGTCTATTTTTACCGAAGATGATAATGCCAAAGATACAGATAATTACCAGTAATAAAGAGATTAACCATTTTTTTCGCAGCATATGTAGGTTCCTTTCTTTTACTTAATAATTGAAATATAAATTTATTACAGCTTTATAATAACTCCTAGAAAGCGATTTCACAATAGGAAAGAGTGGCTGCCGTAACATAAGTTATTAATGATGAAGACGCTGTTCGGTCAACTGTTCAAGCGCACTTAGGCCGCAGCAGACCAGCCAGTAAATAAATGCAATTACAATATAAATAGTCATATAATCTTGGCTGGCTCCCGCGACGATTTTCGCCTTCATGAACATTTCTGACACAGTAATCATTGCAGCAAGCGAGGTGCCTTTAAACATATCCAATAAGACGTTGCCAAGAGAAGGAAGTACGATGCGAAAGGCTTGCGGAAGAATTACATATTGCATTGTTTTGATATTTGAAAGCCCTAGGGCACGCGCTGCATCATATTGAGTTTTATTAATTCCGATCAATGCTGAACGGTAATATTCGGCGATAAAAGCGCTGGAAACAAGTGTCATTGACAGAATTGCTGCTGGAATTGCGTCCATGTTTGCGCCAAAGTATGTCAGAAATAAAATAACAAGTATAGGTACGCCTCTGAAAAACGAGATGTAAAAACGAGCAAAAAGGCGGAGAAGTGAATGTTCATTTATGCGCAGCAATACTATGAAAACTCCAACGATATTTGAAGTAATAAAGCAAACAGCAAGAAGAATTAATGATAGCGGCAATCCGCTTAAAATAGTAGGAAGCGAATGAATTGCGAGTGTCGGATCGAATAGATTCATTATGGGATGCTCCTTAACATAGAAGAAATCATTTTGGTTGACTGTTCATATACATAATAACGCTAAAATAGTGAAAGCGTTTAAAAACCTGCATAATAATTAATATCCATGAATGTTAAGTTAAGAAGAGTCTTATCGTTAGAAAGCGGCTTGAATTGTTATGAGGAAAGGTCTCATCAAGAAATGTCAGTAAACTTAGTTGTAATTAGAAACAAAAAAGGAGTGTGCCAATAGTCGTTAGGCTTTGAGCATTAACTGCTAATTACGAACATAGTCCGAATTTGACTATGAGTAATTTGTGATTAAGCGGAAAAGACTGACTATTGAAACACGTTGATATGAAATTGCAAAAGAGTCCAAAAAAACTGAGCCAAAACATAAGTTTTGACCCAGTCCCTGTTGTACACAACTTACAGCCATCTGTCCATTCTGACTGACCTCAGTTGATTAATTATCTGTTTGATTTTTAGATTGCCGTGGAGCAGTTTTTTGCGTAACTTGATTTTCTTCAAAATAACTCTGTAAACGCCGCAATTCATTAACCTGCGATTCGATAGAACCAAGCATTTCTGTTTGGATTTTTTGAATCTGTAAAATATTCGGTTGATCTTGCTGAATTAAGTGATCAATTTTTGAATGTAATACCCGAATCTCTTCTTCTGATTTTAAATTAACATGGTAATCGTTACGCGATTCCATCCGATCATACTTAGCAGCACGATTTTGGCTCATCATAATTAATGGAGCCTGAACCGCAGCTACCATACTTAAAAAAAGATTAAGCAAAATGAAAGGAAAAGAGTCGAATTTCACTCCAAACAAGTGAAACGTATTGACTAAAATCCATAAAACCATTAATGAAACGAAAGAAATAATAAAGGGCCAACTACCCCCGAAGCGGGCAACAGCGTCCGCTACCCTTTGACCAAATGTCAACGAGTTTTCCAATTGCTTCTGGACATCGATCACTTCATAAGCATCTTTTTCCATCACTCTTGTGAGCTTTTGGTTGATGCGATGATTTTGCCGATAATCCTTAGCAATCATCTGATCCATCCGTTGTAGACGATAATGGACCAGATGCTCACTGCAAATAAAGTCTTGGTTTGCTGCCTTTGGAAAGTCCCGGCGAATCAACGCTTTAATAGAACCATCCAAATCTTCTAGGAAAACGCCATCTATTAAATCATATTCCTTATGATCTACTAGACAAAAGACTGTACGCTTTTGTTTCATGAGATAAAGCACCTCAATTACTTAAAATGCACGTACAGCAAAGCTTATAAGCGGGTTAATTTCCCGTACTTTTAAGCTTTGCAAATGCGCGGGACCATCGTCGCTTGCTGAACATATATGATTATCTGACATAATTAACCCACCTGCCTTTCCTAGAAACCAAGCTACTTTGCAATCACATTAATTGTAAGGGACATCTGTTTTATTGTCAAACTATTTGTAGAACTGAATATTTTTAGAAATAAAATATATTAACAATTAAAAGGGTATAACAAGGGAAAGACTGATTATTGAAACATGTTAATATGGAAACTGCAAGAGAGTACAGAAAGACTGGACCAAAACACATGTTTCGGTCCAGTTCTCTTAACTTTTATATTTGGAAATGAATTGATGTCATTCACTTACAAGGCATATTTTTACTACTTGCTGCAATACCAGTTCTGATTTTATTTGTTCTAAAGTGCTTCCCATGCAGCTGATGAGATGGTAGGGAAGAGATTAATAATCCGACCCACTTGAGAAGAATCAAGTTTGAATTCAAGCGCTGGCAAAAGTGCATTGATTACATCTTCCGCGTGTTCGCTGATTTCCGTAGCACCTACCAGATGATGCTGCTTATCAAATGTCAGAATATTTTCACCATACTGTTCACTTTCAACATGCCGGTACCAGTTATCTAAAATATTATTATGCACATTCGAAAAAGCAGGATCGCTTTCTGCTTTAACCGGGGTTATACCCACCTTAGCAATCCGAGGAGATGTAAATACGACAGAAGGGATTGCGGGATAGTCTATCGGCGATGTTGTTTCACCAGTAAAAAGCTGTTGCAGATATTTTGATTCAAAAATTGCCGTAGGTGTTAACTTAGGCTGTTCTTTTTTGATAACATCTCCGCTGGCATAGATATTCGGAACAGTAGTCTGCAAATGGTCATTAACGATAATACCATCGTCATCATAAGCAACTCCGATTTCTTTTAACTTTAAGCCCGCAATATTCGGGTCTCTTCCGGTAGCATCAAGTATCCAGCCGGTTTCAATCATTTTTGCATCATTAATATGAACTTGTTTTGAACCGTATGCCGCAGAAAAGGCAGTAATATCAGCATTTTTGATGAACTTAACTCCGCGTTTTTCTAAAAGTGCAAGTAATTTCTCAACAAATGGCTGATGAAACTTGCGTAAAGCTTTGTCATGGTGCATTAAAACCGTAACATCTGAACCGAACGCATTAGCAATTGTTGCAAATTCAAGGCTAACATAGCCGGCTCCGATAATGGTTATCCGTTTAGGCAGTTTTTGCAGGTTCATAAATTCACTGCTGTCATGAGCAAGCTGTCTTCCGGGAATATCAAGCCTGTGAGGATGCAGCCCTGTTGCGATGACTATTTTTTCAGCGGAATATCTTTTTGCATTGACTTCAATAGTATGTGCATCAACAAAATGTCCCCATCCTTTAATCAGTTTGATGCCGTTATCTTCCATCAAGCCTGCAATAAAGTCGGGCAGCTCTTTGATTACGTCTTGCTTATGCGCAACTGTAGTTTTCCAATTAAGGTTAATGGGATAAGAAACCTGTTGTTGCATAGCTTCAGCTGTACGCTGTAATGCAACAGGGGCATCCAAAGTGATCTTCGCATTGCAGCCGCGATTGGGGCAGGTGCCACCAACTAAGCCGCTTTCAACAACTGCAACTTTTTTACCTTTGGCAGCTAGCGGAATGGCGCCATCAAAAGTACCATGCCCGCTTCCTAAATATAAAACATCATAATCAAAAGCTTTTGTTGACATAAGTTAACCTCCTATTTCGTTATTGACTATATGGTAAGAATAGCGCAGCTTAGGAGGTGATACAAAAAAAATGCCTGCTATAGTGATCGTTGCTGTTGTGCCAAGAAGGCCACAGCAAAATCTTTATAAAATGCAGTCGCTTTGAGATAAGTTTCGATTTCTACGTATTCATTACTTTGATGAGAAGTATCAGAACCGGGACCGATTTCAAGAAAGTTGAAGTTGCCTTGTGCTTGTAAAAGCTCTGAAGCATCGTTTGCGCCCAGCCCGCCGCTGATTATCGCAGGATGAGGCCAGTGTTTTTGGTAGATTCTTTGTGCTACTTGAATTATTTCAGATTGTGGGTCGCCCGCAATCGCTTCTTCTGGGAAACTGTAGCTGATAGACAAGTCATAACCTGGGCGTTCATTTAGTTCAGACACTACCTTTTGGAGTGCTTGAAAGAAAATATGGTTTGGATATTGAGGAATTGTTCGAATATTTCCCATTAACTCGGCATACGAAGGGATACTGTTAACTTGTTCTCCCCCTTTAATCTTGGTAATGCTATGAGTAACCTTTCCTAAAACAGGGTCGGCAGCAGTAAGTTCTGCTAGACGCTGTTTTGCTAGTTTATAGAAGCTGAACAGGTTATCGATTGCGTTGATACCATCTTGAGGGGCAGCGCTATGTGCTGCTTTACCATTGGAAACAACTCGATAATCAATCACTCCCCGTGCAGTGTAAACTATTTCACGCATATCATCAGTAGGTTCAGCGACTAGAAGTCCGGCTAAGTTATCCGCATAACCCTTTTTTACCAACTGAGCGGCACCATATTCTCCAGTTTCTTCTCCAATACTGGCTAAAAGGCGGATTCGACCTGCAAAAGAGACATCTTCTTCAGCCAGTTCAAGCATTGCAACCACTAAAGCTGCTAAGCCGCTTTTCATATCAGAAGCTCCTCGGCCGTAAAGACGGCTTCCTTTAATTACAGGTTGAAAAGGAGGTGTTTGCCAATCCGCTTCTTTCCCAGGATCGACCACATCCATATGACCGCTGAAGCCCAAGAGCGGGCCCTTATCACCGAGTGTGACCACTAGATTGTCACGGTTGGGGGAGTAATTGACTTTCGTGCATTTTGCAGTTGGAATTTTTTTAAAGAGATTTTTTATAAAATCAGCTACTTCAGTTTCATTGCCATTAACCGATGGAAATGTAATTATTTTTTTTAAGATTGCTATTTTTTGGCTATCTTCCACATTAACGTCTCCTTTTGCTTGCAGCAATATCTTTTAAGCTAGTATAGCATGCTGCCAAACGGATAAGTATGATAAGTCGGTTTCAACGTTCTGATTTTAATATTAAGAAAACAGCATGATATACTGAAAACATAATTTTTTAAATAGGAGCAGTCAAGATGAAACAAAAGATAAAAGTTGTTGCGGCAGTGATAATTGCTGATGGGAAGGTTCTTGTAGGACAGCGTGAAAAGGGACGCATTTTAGAAGACAGGTGGGAATTTCCAGGAGGAAAGGTCAATTCTGGAGAAACATTGCAAGCCGCATTAAAAAGAGAAATTCAAGAAGAATTAGGGGATCAGCTTTCTATCAGTGAGCGTGTTTTTGAGACAGCTGTTATTGAACACGAGTTTGCTACGATAGAGTTGACACTTTTTTACGCAAAACTTTTATCTTATAATCTGCAACTGCACGCTCATACTAAACTGAAGTGGGTTTTTCCAAATGAATTGGCTCAGCTTGACTGGATACCAGGAAATGTTCCTTTAGTTAAGCGGCTCATAAAAAACTTGAAGAAAGAAGGAAAGCTTAGATGACAGAAAATATTGCTGCAGAACTGCTTTCCTCTGTATTGGGAGGATTTATTGATAAGGAAAAGAATTCTGCTACTGAGGAATTTTCCCCTAGGCTGCTTAGCAATAAAAAAGGGGATACGGTGTGGGACCACCTTAAATACGAGTTGCAAAATTGTTCGCACTTTACCTTTGCAGTGGCTTTTATTACCTCGGATATGCTCGTTCCTTTAAAAGTGGTTTTAGCTGATTTAGCAAAGCAGGGCATCAAGGGGAAAATATTAACCTCTGATTATCTTTCTTTTAACCAGCCTAAAGTTTTTAAAGAACTATTGAAGATTCCGAATATAACTGTGAAAGTTTCTGTGCAATCTGGGTTTCACGCCAAAGGTTACTTTTTTGAACACATAAAGGAAAATTATGTCTCTGCAATCATCGGCAGCGCCAACCTGACACGTGCTGCTTTGCTTGCTAATTATGAATGGAATATCCGGCTGTCTTCTTACACAAATGGTGAAGTAACGCAAGAATTGCGGCAAAGTCTTAAAGAAGCTTGGCAAAATGCGGTTCCTGTAACTTCTACGTGGATTAAGACTTACGAACTGGATTATGTACCACAAAACTCTTCTTCCAAAAATAAAGCAGCAACCACAAAAAAACTTTCGCTGCCGCAAATTAAACCTAACAAAATGCAGCAAGATGCTTTGAAAGAACTGCATAATTTACGTGCGGGCGGTGGCAAGAGAGGATTAGTCATTTCAGCTACTGGAACCGGGAAAACATATCTGGGAGCATTTGATGTTCAGCAGTTTAAACCAAAAAAACTTTTATTCGTAGTTCACAGAGAGCAGATTCTGGAAAAGGCTATGAGCAGTTTTAAAAGAATTTTAGGAGGAGAAAGTTGTGATTACGGTATACTTTCTGGCAACCGCTTTGATCAAAATGCAAGATACTTGTTTGCAACGATCCAGACACTGTCTAAGGATGCTGTTTTAAAGCAGTTTTCTAAAGAAACCTTTGACTATCTGCTGATAGATGAAGCTCATCGTGCAGGAGCAAAGACTTACCGTAAAGTTCTTGCCTATTTTAAGCCGCAGTTTTGTCTGGGGATGACCGCAACACCCGAACGAAATGACGATTTTAGTATCTACCAGCTCTTTGATTATAATATTGCATATGAAATCAGATTGCAGGATGCCCTTGAAGAACGGATGCTATGTCCCTTCCACTATGTTGGAATTCAAGATTATGAGTACCAAGGCAAGGTTATTGCAGATCAGACACCACTGCGTTTTTTAGCTTCAAAAAAACGGGTTGATTATCTACTGAAACAGCTTAATTACTATGGTTACAGCGGTAATAAAGCTCGCGGCCTGATCTTTTGCAGCCGTAAGGATGAAGCAAGGAAAATAGCGCAGCTACTGTGTGAAAAGGGGCATCCCGCAGCAGCTTTGAGCGGTGAAGATACTATTGATTACCGCCAAAAGGCTGTCTTGAAGCTTGAGCAAGGGGAGCTTGAATATCTGGTTACGATTGATATTTTTAATGAAGGGATTGATATTCCGAGTATCAATCAGGTTGTAATGCTTCGCAGTACCCAATCGAGTATTGTTTTTATCCAGCAATTAGGACGCGGGCTGCGTAAGGCCGCTGAAAAAGATTTTGTAACCATCCTTGATTTTATCGGCAACTATAAAAATAACTATTTGATACCACTATCTTTAACAGGAGACAAATCACGCAGTAAAGATAGTGTACGTGAAGATCTTGCTGTGCCGCCAGTTATTGGGTTATCGACTATTAACTTTACGAAGGTCGCACGGGAACGGATTTATGAGGCAATTCAGGCTGTAAAACTGGATTCGTTAGCTTCCTTACGTAACGGTTATCGGGAACTGAAACAAAAGTTGGGACGGATTCCATTATTATTTGATTTTCAAAAATTCGGAACAGTCGATGCTGCCGTATTTGCAGAGAACCATTTGCTGGCAAATTACTATCATTTTTTATTGAAGATGAAAGAAAATGTTTTTTTAAGCGCATATGAAGATCAAGTGCTGAGTTTTGTTACTAAAGAACTGCTTAACGGAATGCGCAGACATGAATTATTGCTGTTAAGTATGCTGATGGAACAAGCTCAGATAACAGATAGTGAATATATCAACTTATTGAAAAAGCATAGTTGTTATTACGATGAACAGACGTTGAAATCAGTGTCGCAGATTCTTAACCTGAACTTTTTTAGAATAAAAGCTGGCAAAAAGCTTAAGTCAAAGGCGTATGGTGAAAGGCCAATAGCGGAACACAAAAACGGCAGCTATCGTTTGAATGCGGATATCCAAGCTTCTTTAGCCAAAAAGTCTTTATTCAGCCGTCTTTTCAAAGATGCCTTAAACACTGGACTGTATAAAGCGCGTGATTATAAAGCGGATCGGCCTTTTACACTGTACCGCAAATATACACGCAAGGATGTCTGCAGGCTCTTGAATTGGGAAAAAGATGTCAGTGCCCCAATGTACGGGTATCGCGTAGGCTCAAGAGCCTGTCCCATCTTTATTACGTATCTTAAAGATGATCCCGAAAAAAAGCGCAGTGCAAGTTATGAAAATGAATTTATTAATACCTCTTTAATCCGCTGGTATACTCGCAGTCCGCGCCACCTATACTCAACTGAAGTCAAGCAGCTGCTGCAAGCGGATGAGGACGGTGAAAATATCGTTAAACCTTACCTTTTCATTAAAAAAAGCGATGCAGAAGGCAAAAGCTTCTTTTATTGCGGTGAATGCAGCATTGAAAAAGATTCTGCTGCAGAACAGCTGATCTCAGTTCCGCATAAAAAGGCGCGCAGTGTAGTTTCCATGATTCTAAGGCTGAAAATGCCCCTACAATATAATCGGTTTCTTTCACTGACAGGCAAAGGATAGGCAGAGTTTTATTTAATAAGCAGTATTTTTACGATATCATTATGATATCATAAGAAACAGGTTAAGAGGTGAGCTATTGGTGGAAAAAACAGCAGCCTTTCTTTTGCGAATCCCGCAGGATTTAAAAAAAGGCTTGGAAAAAAGGGCAGCAGAGCAAAATCAAAGTGTAAATGGTCTGCTGCAGACAATGATTGTAAGAGAACTTGCAAAACAAGATGACCAAGTAACTGATGATTCCTTGGAAAACCGGCAGTTTATTGGGCAGACCTTGACCGGCAGTCAAGTTGACTCAGAAAATGGACTCGTACAAGTAAAAGGAATCTTCTATCGTTATCTGATTGAAAGCAATTTAAAATTTGATCCGGCAAAAGATTATATTGTGATAGAAGCAAATGGTAATATCTTAACGTTACGCCCAATTGTACGTTGAGAAACAGGAGGAAAAAAACTATGTTTGGATTCAAGATCGTACAGCAAAATTGCCAAGGACTTGTTGAGACACTTGGCAAATACGGGCGGACAGTTAATGCCGGCTTGCAGTTTTATATTCCGTTGATTCAAAGAATCAGAACCGTGAACTTGGCTATGAGGCCATTGCAGCTTTCGCAGTATTCTGTAATTACTAAAGATAATGCTGACATTCAAGCGAGTGTAACACTGAATTACCATGTAACAAATGCACAGAAGTACACTTACGAAAATACAGATTCGGTTGAATCGATGGCTCAGCTTGTACGCGGACATTTGCGGGACATTATCGGCCGGCTTGAACTGACTGATGCCTTGGGTTCAACTTCGAAAATTAATGCAGATCTGGCAGCTGCTATTGGGGACCTTACAAATGTGTATGGAATTAATGTTGACCGCGTTAATATTGATGAGCTGACTCCTTCATCTGCGATTCAAGGAGCAATGGATAAACAATTGACGGCAGACCGAGAACGAATTGCAACGATTGCTAGGGCTCAAGGTGAAGCGCAAAATATTAAGCTTACAACAGATGCACGCAACAGAGCCTTGATTGAAACAGCACAAGCACAAGCGCAAGCAACTAAGGCAAGAGCAGATGCTGAAAGCTATCGTATTGAAAAGATTCGCAGGAGCCTTGCACAAGTTGATGCAAACTATTTTAAGGATCAAAGTATTCATGCTTTTGTTGAACTGGCGCAGTCGAATACTAATTTAGTAGTTCTTTCAAAAGATGAAATGACGACTCTAGGCGAGGTTCCTGTTATTAAAAAGATGCTTGAGCAGGATAACAAGTAGCTGTGCCTGCAATTATTTATTTTTTGTTTAAAACAGGACAAATTAGCATGTCATCAGTAAAAGTTTACACTTAGATACGTTAATTCATATACTACCAAGATAAAAATCAGGCTGGATTAAAACTTATGTTTTGACTCAGCTTTTTTGTGCTTCCTTGCAGTTTTCATATTAACGTGCTCTATGAACAAGCATCTAGTTATGAGCTTGTTCAAAGTCTTATGATACCTATCACGTTCTCTTTTAAAAGGTATGTTTAGTATCACAGCAATGCCTAACTATAGTATAATTTAGTTGAAATTATAGGAAACGGTTTCAAAGGGGGCTATGCTGATGGAACAACAATTGTGGAAAAGTTTTATTGCTGGAGAAAAGGGTGCTTTAAAAGAACTGCCCCGAAGAATTGCTCATTCTTGGGAAATTTGTTACCAAAAAGAGATTGATCCTTTTTTAACACGTCCAGAAAAAATTCTTTCTGTTTCTGAGCTGCAGATTGTCCAAAAACAAAAAAGCAAGCTGATACAGGTAGTTGAACAGCAAATCAGGCTTTTTCAAGATAAATTTTTCCTACAGGATTACCTTTTTATTTTAGCTGATGAACATGGCGACATTCTTTGGAGAAGCGGCTCTTATAATGTTCAAGACCATGCAAATGAAATGTATTTTAAAGAGGGAACTAACTGGTCTGAAACAAATGTGGGGACTAATGCGATCGGGATTGCTTTAAGAACTGGCAGCGGCGAATATGTTGATTTGAAGGAACATTATGCAAAAGCTTCAAGGCAGTGGGGATGTGTGGCATCGCCGATTGTTGGCTCTGAGGGACAGCTTTTAGGCATATTGGACATTTCAACATATCATAATAATTCTGCAAGAGACGGACAGCTGCTGCTGAATGTAATAGCTCAGCAGGTAGCAAATATTATGATAAAAAGCAGTTTGGAGAAAAAACAAGAACTTTTTCATTACTTATTGTCGCATTCACAATTGCAGCAAATGCTGATTTGCGATCTTGATTTTAAGATTATCAATTTGCCGCAGCAATATGAAGATCGTCTGGAGCAGGGAAAAGATATCAGAAAATATCTTGGTCCGGATACCATTTACAATAGTACTGAGATCCGTTATGAAGATCAGGTTGTTGGCTATCAGATTGAACTGTTCAATAATGAAGATGCCTCAAAGGATTCATTTTATTACCCAGGTGTGCTGACAACAGATGAAAATTACAGGCAATTTCTCCACAAGGCACTTAAGGTTTCTAAAAGCGGTCTGCCTGTCCATATTTATGGAGAATCGGGGAGTGGAAAAGAAATTATTGCAAAGACAGTCCATTACAATAGTGCTGTCAGCGAGGGCCCGCTAATAACGGTTAATTGCGGAGCTGTCAGCGAAAGCCTATTGGAAAGCGAACTTTTTGGTTATGCTCCGGGGGCGTTTACTGGAGCAGCACTTAAAGGCAGTTCGGGGAAAATACTGCAGGCAAATCATGGAACGCTTTTTTTAGATGAGGTGGACAGTATGTCTCTTAAAATGCAAACGTCTCTTTTACGGGTACTTGAAGAGCAGCAAGTAACTCCAATTAACGGCAAGCCTTTGAGAGTTTCATTTCACCTCATAACAGCAAGTAATAAAAACTTGCGTAAAATAGTAGCTGATGGGAAGTTTCGAGAAGATTTGTTTTATCGGATATACGTATGCCAACTGGAGATTCCTCCCTTGCGTGCGCGTAAAACAGATATAAAGCAGCTGATACAGGCTTATTGCGAGGAAAAAAAGTGGCAGATTAATTGGCAGAAAAGAATATACGATTTTGCGATCCGATATCCTTGGTATGGAAATATTCGTGAGTTTAATAGTTTTATGGAAAGAGTGCATCTTTTTTACCTGAACGATGAACCGTCGGATGAACAATTACATGAACTGGTCGAATCGGGTTGTGTCATCAAAAAAGAATTAACACCGCAGATAGCTTCAGAAAGTCTTGTAAAGCAGCACATTCAGGCTGCATTGAAAAATAATCATTACCAGATCACTAAAACAGCAAAGGAGCTCGGAATTTCAAGAACAACGCTGTACCGAAAGATGAAAAGGTACAGTTTGTAACAAAATGTAACAGGTAATACATTGAATTGTTAACGAAAAGTGTTACACGTTACAGAATTTAGGGTAATTGAAATTAAAGTAAATAAAATGACTTTAAAAATTCGTCTTTTAATTTTAAAAAGACGAATTTTTTTGTTCAAAAGCATTACTTACGAGTAAAAAATAAGAGTAATGAGCAAACAAATGCATTTTTTGTTTGTTAAAAAAAATTTTTTAAAATGCTGCTTTTTTACTGCAGTTGGCATCGCTTTTGCTACTTATTACAGTGAAGGGAATTGTTAGAAAAACTGGTTTATAAAGGGGGAATGTATTATGGAAAAATATGATGTCGTGGTAATCGGTTCTGGCCCGGGCGGATATGTTGCTGCAATCAAGGCTGCACAAAAAGGCAAGAAAGTAGCAGTAATAGAAAAAAAGTCTATTGGAGGAACCTGTTTAAATGTAGGCTGTATCCCTTCCAAATCATACTTGAAACACAGTCGCTTTATACTTGATGCTCAAACAGCTGCTCAAAACGGAATAGAAATCAAAACTGGAAAAATTGACTATTCTAAATTGGTAAAACGAAAGGATCAAGTGGTCAATACGCTTCAAGGCGGTATTCAATATCTCTTCAAAAACAATAAAATTACGTATCTTGAAGGAGAAGCCCGCTTTGGAATTGATGGCAGTTTACAAGTTGGGAAAAGGGTGCTTGAAGCACAGGATATTATCTTGGCTACTGGAAGCCATCCCTTTGTTCCACCCATCAAAGGATTGGAAAAAGTTGATTTTTTGACAACAGATACTTTTTTTAATATGAGAGAACTGCCACAAAAACTAGTGGTGATCGGCGGCGGAGTTATCGCTGTCGAACTGGCTTTTGCTATGAGTCCTTTAGGAGTTTCAGTGACATTGCTGGAAGTTGCAGATGATATCTTATTGACAGAAGACGAAGATGCACGCCAGATAATTAAAAAGAAGCTTCAAGCTCTGGGAATTAAAGTAAAAACGAAAGTGAAGCTCGAGGAAGTTTCTCCTGCGGATGTCAGATTAAAGGACGGAACAAAGTTTCCGTTCGATAAAATCTTAGTGGCAGCGGGCCGTAAGGCTAACCTTGAATTAGCAAAAACACTGGATCTTGAACTTGATGAAAGAAAAAAATTTGTCAAGGTTGATGAAAATTATCAGACCAGCATGCCGCATGTTTTTGCTATTGGTGATTTATGTGGAGGGTTCCAACTCGCACATGCAGCCAGTGCTGAGGGAATTCACGCTGTGGAGGCAATCTGCAAAGAAAAGAAACCTCCTTTGAAACAAACACTTATTCCCCGTTGTGTATACACGGAACCTGAAGTTGCCAGTTTCGGGATGAGCGAGAAAACAGCACAAGAAAATGGCTATCAAGTAGTTGTTAAGAAAGTTCCCTTCAGTGGCAATGGACGGGCGCTTGCCAGTCTTGAGACTGAAGGATACGTAAAGATTATCAGTGAAAAGAAATATCATGAGATCTTAGGCGCAGTTGTTGTAGGAAGCGATGCAACCGAGATGATTCATACTATTCTGGCAGTTTGTGCGGCTGAAGGAACTGTTGATGAGCTTGCTGAAAATGTATTTGCCCATCCAACACTTTCAGAAGTAATTGGAGAAACTGCTAATGCATTAGTAGGAAGAGCAATTCATAATTAATAAATTCTAGGGACTGTCAATAAAAGGAGGAAAAGGTCATGGAGAAACTGAATAAAGAACGTGCTGCTTGGATATATAAAAAGATGAATGACATTCGCAACTTCGAAAACGAGGTCCATGAGATTTTTGCAACAGGTTCAATCCCAGGTTTTGTTCATTTGTACGCTGGCGAAGAAGCTGTCGCAGTCGGTGTTTGTGCACATTTGACAGATAATGATTATATTACAAGTACACATAGGGGACATGGTCACTGTATTGCAAAAGGTTGTGATCTGAACCAGATGATGGCAGAAATTTACGGTAAGGAAACAGGTCTATGCAAGGGCAAAGGAGGTTCCATGCATATCGCCGATATCGATAAGGGAATGCTGGGTGCTAACGGAATGGTCGGCGGCGGCTTTCCAATTGCCATTGGTGCAGGACTGCGTAATCAGTATCTGAAAACAAAAGATGTTGCGGTCTGCTTCTTTGGTGATGGAGCTGCTAATGAGGGAACCTTCCATGAAAGTATCAACATGGCTTCAATTTGGAAACTTCCAGTTGTTTTCGTAAATGAAAACAATTCATTTGGTGAAGCAACACCGCAGTGGTACGCTTCCGGTTCTAAAAGAATTGCAGATCGCGGACCAGCCTATGGAATTCCTAGCGAGACAGTAGATGGTAAGGACCTTATGGCTGTTTATGAAGCAGCTGGAAAAGCAATTGAACGGGCACGTAATGGCGAAGGCCCAACGCTTATCGAATGCCTGACTTACCGTAATTATGGGCATTTTGAAGGAGACGAACAGAAGTATAAGGCTTCTTCTGGAGATGAAAATACGTTTGCAAAACGTGATTGCATTAAGGAATTTCGTCAGTATGCTGTAGATAAAAAACTTCTTTCGGCTGCTGGTGCAAACAAAATTGAAAAAAGCTCCACAGAAGATATTGAACATGCGATTAAATTTGCGGAAGAAAGTGAAGTTCCAAAACCAGAAACACTGTATCAAGATGTTTTTGCAGACTAAAAAACCTGAAAGGAGCTGACAACATCATGGCAAGAAGAATAGCTTTTATGAAAGCAATCAACGAAGCATTAGACCAGGCAATGGCAAAAGACGACAAAGTTATTTTACTGGGAGAAGATATTGCCGGGGGAGCAAAAGTTAAACAACTTGAAAAAGAAAATGAAGATGCTTGGGGAGGAGTTTTCGGGGTCACCAAAGGACTAATGCCTAAGTATGGCAGAAAGCGGGTAATTGATACTCCGATTTCTGAAATGGGATATATGGGGGCTGCAGTTGGAGCGGCTGCTACCGGTTTACGGCCTGTACCGGAACTAATGTTCAATGACTTTATCGGCTTCAGTTTGGATACAATTCTAGCACAAGGTTCTAAGATGCGATATATGTTTGGTGGCAAAGCCAGAATTCCAATGACAGTCAGGACTACTCATGGTGCTGGTGCGAGTGCTGCAGCTCAGCATTCAGGCTCGTATTACGGTTTGTTCGGTTCCATTCCAGGAGTCAAAGTAGTTGTACCGTCTAACCCTTATGATGCAAAGGGGCTCCTACTCTCGGCTATCGAAGATGATAACATTGTTGTCTTTTCAGAAGATAAGACGTTATATGGCCTAAAGGGAGAAGTTCCAGAAGATTATTATAAAGTTGAGATCGGCAAGGCAAAAATTAAACGGGAAGGAAAGGATCTGACGATTGTTACAATCGGCAAAATGTTATATGTCGCATTGGATGTGGCAGACCAGCTTGCTAAAGATGGGATTGAAACAGAAGTTATCGATCTCTTGACAGTTGCACCTTGGGATCAGGAAACAGTCATCGAGTCCGTGAAGAAGACAGGCAGACTAATTGTAATTGATGAAGCCCATCCGCATAATAATACTGCGAAAGACATTGCAGCTGTAGTAGGCGATAAGGCCTTTGATTACCTTGATGGACCGATCAAAACAGTTTGTGCACCGAATACTCCAGTACCATTTGCAACTAACCTTGAACAGCTGTATCTGCCCAGTCCAAAACGAGTACTTGAAACTGCGGCTGAATTGATCGACGATTTGAAAAAGTAGGGGGGTGTAAGCATGGCAACTGAAATAATCATGCCAAAACTTGGTCTGACAATGACTGAAGGAACGGTTTTCGAATGGCTCAAGCATGAAGGAGATGCAGTCAAAAAAGGGGAAACTGTTGCGACAATCAATTCAGAAAAATTAACTGCTGATGTTGACGCACCGGCAGACGGTATTTTAATCAAGATTGTTGTAAAAGAAGGCGAAGATGCCAAATGCAAAGCACCAATTGGGTATCTTGGCAAGGAAGGCGAAAAAGCTGGCGAAGATGCGGAACCAGCAGAAAAAGAAACTGTTCCAGCTGAAGAGACAGCTCCAAAAAAGCCAGTTGAAGAAAAGAGCAAAAGTAAGAAAAATGAGACTGAATCTGCACCTGCAGCAAACGGACGAATCTTTATAACACCGCTTGCACGTAAAATTGCTGCTGAAAAAGGAATTGATTATAGTGAAATTTCAGGCACGGGCGGAAATAACCGGATAACAAGAAGAGATGTTGAAAACTATGCTGCAAATCAGCCAAAGACCGAAAAAACACCGCAAACAAATTCAAGTACTGCAGGTCAAGGGCTAGCAGGAATGCGTAAAGTAATTGCACAAAAAATGATGGGCAGTTTGCAGAATACTGCACAAGTTACTTTGCATGCCAAAGCGGACATTACGGCTTTAATGGCTTTTAGAAAAGACCTGAAGCAAAAGGTAGCACGTCCGTTAACTAACGGTCAGCTGAGTATCACAACCTTGGTTACACGTGCTGCAATTTTAGCCTTGAAAGAAACACCTGATATGAATGCATGGTATCAGGGCGGTGAATTCAAGAAAGTTGATGAAATCAATATTGGGATGGCAGTTGCTGTTTCAAATGGACTGGTGGTACCTGTTGTTAAGAATGCGCAGGCGTTAACACTTACTGATCTAAGCGGGCAGCTCAACAAAGTGATCGAAGGAGCACGTCAAGGCACTTTGGCAGGCGATTTATACGCTGGATCAACATTTACGATCAGTAACCTTGGCAAAAGCGGGATTGAATATTTTACACCAATAATTAATTCTCCGGAAATCGGTATTCTTGGTGTGGGAACCCTCTTAAAGGAATTGCAGCTTGATGATACAGGAAAGGTTATTCAGACAGATAAACTGCCGCTTAGTTTGACTTTTGATCATCAAATTATTGATGGTTCTCCTGCAGCCGACTTTTTGGCAAAATTAATCTCTTACTTGGAAGATCCGTATACACTGATAATTTAAAATAAATGTAACTTAGTGTTAACAATTATTGATGTAACTGGAAAGATTCAGGTATTGGGGAAGAATAACCATTAGCGAAGTGTTGGTACGTATACTGTAAAGAAATCAGGGGGAATGGGCCGATAGTTGGTAGATTTTGGACATTAACTGCGAACCTAGTCTGAATTTGACTATGAGTAATTTCGTGGGTAAGCGGAAAAGATTAACTATTGAGACACGCTGATTCGTCTATTTCAGATTAAAAGAAAAGGGCCAAGTCAAAATACGAATTTTGACTCGGTTCCTTTCTTTTTTGACCATTTTCTCATATTTTTGAATTGTTTTCTGAAAAATAGATGAGAAAGCTTGCATTTCAATTCAAAATTGGGTAAGTTGAAAAATAAAAATAATTAAAGGAGCGCATCAGTAATGTCCAATTGGGATACAAAATTTGCAAAAAAAGGATTCACATTTGACGATGTTCTATTAATACCAGCAGAGAGCCATGTTTTACCGAATGATGTCGATTTGACCATACAACTTGCAAAAAATATAAAATTGAATATCCCGATAATCAGTGCAGGGATGGATACTGTTACTGAGTCTGCAACTGCGATTGCTATGGCACGCCAAGGTGGATTAGGCGTTATCCATAAAAATATGACTATTGAAAGACAGGCCGATGAAGTTCGTAAAGTAAAACGTTCTGAAAGTGGTGTAATCATTGATCCGTTTTTCTTAACACCTGAAAACAGCGTAGCTGAAGCAGAAAACTTAATGCGTAAATACCGAATTAGCGGAGTACCGATTGTTGAAACAATGCAGAATCGCAAGTTTGTGGGAATCATTACTAATCGCGATCTGCGTTTTGTAGATGATCATTCTGTTTTAATTGACAAAGTTATGACGAAGGAGCATTTAGTGACGGCGCCTGTTGGGACTTCGCTGAAAAAGGCGGAGGCTATTCTTCAGGAACATAAGATTGAAAAACTGCCAGTAATTGATGACAAAGGGCGTTTATCCGGATTAATCACTATTAAAGATATTGAAAAGGTCGTAGAATTTCCGAATGCCGCAAAGGATGTCCATGGGCGTCTTTTAGTTGCTGCTGCAGTCGGAGTCACAAGTGATACTTTCGATCGTGCACAGGCACTTCTTGATGCTGGTGCAGATGCTATTGTGATTGATACTGCGCATGGTCATTCTGCCGGTGTGATTCGAAAGATCAAAGAAATCAGAGAACATTTTCCTGAAGCAACTTTGATTGCAGGCAATGTTGCTACAGCAGAGGCTACTAAAGCACTTTACGATGTTGGTGTAGATGTTGTTAAAGTTGGGATTGGGCCTGGGTCCATCTGTACCACAAGAATTGTTGCCGGTGTGGGTGTACCGCAGCTGACAGCAATTTATGATGCTGCAAGTGTAGCACGGCAATATGGAAAAGCAATTATTGCTGATGGCGGGATCAAGTATTCTGGAGACATTGTGAAGGCATTGGCAGCCGGCGGAGCTGCGGTTATGCTTGGAAGCATGCTCGCTGGGACTGATGAAGCGCCTGGTGAAACTGAAATTTATCAAGGAAGACGTTTTAAGACCTATCGCGGAATGGGAAGCCTTGGTGCGATGGATAGCAAACACGGTTCTTCAGACCGTTACTTCCAAAGCGGCGTTAACGAAGCTAACAAGCTGGTGCCCGAAGGAATTGAAGGACGTGTTGCATATAAAGGCAGTATTGCAGACCTTGTTTATCAAATGGTCGGTGGTCTGCGTGCCGGAATGGGCTACGTTGGTGCCGGTCATGTTAAACAGCTGCAAGATGATGCGCAGTTCGTACAGATTTCTAATGCTGGTCTGCGCGAATCGCATCCGCATGATGTTCAAATCACAAAAGAGTCGCCTAATTACAGCAAATAAGCAGTGTCTCAGCTAGTATAATAGCAAAAGTTCACTTCTTGAATGTACCAACCGATTAACGAAAGAGGCTGGGTCAAAACTTATGTTTTGGCTCAGCTTTTTTGTACTCCCTTGCAGTTTCCATATTAACGTGTTTCAATAGTCAGTCTTTTTCATTTAACCATGAATTACTGATAGTCAAATTCGGACTAGGTTCGCATTTCGCAGTTAATGCCCAAAATCTATCGACTATTGGCACACTTCTTTTTTTGATTTTTCGAACATTTTTCATTAAGAAAAATGTGGCGGAAAGTTTTGATAATTTCTGGATGAAGATGTTTATGTAAGAGTTATAATAATTCAGACATAACGAGTGTTACAATATGAGAACAAGCGGTATTGCGTTTTAAAAAATTAACAACTTTGATTCATCCAGCAGAAAGGTTGGTTTTGCAATTGGTATTGACTAATAAAACTCCAGAAAAACAGGTAAACCTGCTATTTGACCGGGTAGCTTCCAACTATGATCAGATGAACGACTTGATCAGTTTAGGAACGCAAAAAAAATGGCGGGAAAAAACGATGGAAACCTTAAAAGTGAAACCAGGAATGAATATTTTGGACTTATGTTGTGGTACCGGAGTATGGACAATAATGCTTGCTCATGCAGCAGGGATGTCTGGAAGTGTTATTGGGATGGATTTTAGTAAAGAAATGCTTAAAGTTGCTGAACGGAAGATTCGTGATAATCAATTGGAGAAAAGCATCTCTTTAGTGCATGGTAACGTCATGAAGCTGAATTATCCGGATAATCATTTTAACGCAGTAACAATTGGATTTGGCTTGAGAAATGTACCTGATGCTAACCAAGTCTTGCGTGAAATGCTGCGGGTAGTTAAACCTGGCGGGGTAATTGCCAGCTTAGAAACTTCACATCCGACTAATCGTTTTATTGAGTGCGGCTGGAAGATGTATCTGCAGGTTATGCCGATACTTGCTAAGTTAAAGGGCAACAAATATGCAGATTATGATTATCTGCATAAAACATCTGAAAAATTTGCGACTCCTGATCAGCTGAAAGGGATGTTTATCGCAGCAGGGGCAGTAGATGTTAGCTACAGACTGTTTAACTTGGGTGCCGGTGCTTTGCATATTGGTTATAAAAAGAGTTGAAACAGCAATTTCTGCAATAGCGCTTAGAAAAACTATTTTTTGTTTTGCTCCAAGAATATCATGTGAAAAATAAGTCGTTTTACTGTTTCATTGCGCTTATTTATGGTAAAAATTTATATAGAGGCATATTTTTATTTGCTTTTATGTAAGCGCGTACTTTTACTGGTTTAAAATTTTGTAAGAAGGGGTAGTGAAACAGATGAAGAAAATCATTAATAGTCCGCAAGATGTTGTTCCTGAAATGGTTGACGGACTTGTTCGCTCATATCCGGAGTACTTAGAAAGAATTCCGGATACAGAGGCTGTGGTACGTAGTGATAAGGCTTCAATGAAGGGCAAAGTTGGAATTGTCAGCGGTGGCGGTAGCGGTCACGAACCGGCACATGCAGGCTTTGTTGGGAAGGGAATGTTAAGTGCTGCGGTTTGCGGGCAGGTCTTTACCTCGCCAACACCTGATCAGATTTATAAAGCGATTCAGGCTGTTGATCAAGGAAAAGGCGTTTTTCTTGTAATCAAAAATTATTCCGGTGATGTAATGAACTTTGAGATGGCAAAAGACATGGCCGATGTAGACGGAATTAAGGTTAAATCTATCATAGTTGATGATGATATTGCCGTAGAAAATAGTTTATATACACAAGGGAAACGCGGAGTTGCGGGAACAGTCATTATGCATAAACTTGTAGGTGCTGCAGCGGACCAAGGCGCAAGTTTAGATGAGCTTGAAGAACTTGCCAAAAATGCATTACCGCACATTAGTACTCTGGCAGTTGCATTATCTGCAGCCACTGTTCCTGAAGTTGGAAAACCAGGCTTTGAATTAGCAGATGATGAGATTGAATATGGTGTTGGAATTCACAGTGAGCCGGGCTATCGACGTGAAAAAATTAAAACTTCTAAAAAGTTAGTGGGAGAATTAATTACCAAACTTGATGAACAGCAGCACCTGGATCCTGAAAAACAATATGCGGTTTTAGTTAACGGTATGGGGGCTACTCCATTGATGGAGCAGTATATCTTTAGTCATGATGTTTTAGATAAATTGGCAGAAAAAAAGATCAAACCTGCTTTTATGAAAGTTGGAAATTACATGACTTCGATCGACATGGCAGGTATTTCTTTAACAATTTTTGAA
Source organism: Liquorilactobacillus oeni DSM 19972 (assembly GCF_001436275.1). GTDB lineage: Bacteria > Bacillota > Bacilli > Lactobacillales > Lactobacillaceae > Liquorilactobacillus > Liquorilactobacillus oeni. The sequence continues at coordinate 124,693 of NZ_AZEH01000025.1, read as the reverse complement.
TTAACTGATAAAAAGTGGTTGGAATATCTGAACTATTCAGTTGAGACAGTAGGTTGGTAAATAATTAAATGTTTGACAATGGCGAAGGAGGAAGCAGAAATGCTGACAGTTGAATTGACAAAGAAATGGATGGAACTGTTTTACGATGAAATTGATAAAAATAAAGCTTATCTTAGCGAGTTGGATACCCCTATAGGTGATGGTGATCATGGCAATAATATGAAACGCGGGGTAACTGGAGTTAAAGAAGGTCTTGCTAAACTCAAAGAACCAGATTTAAAGGCAACTTTGCAAGCGATCGCAATGGCACTTATTAGTAAAGTAGGCGGGGCTTCTGGACCGCTATATGGAACAGCCTTTTTAGAGATGGCAAAAAAATGCAATGAAACGCAAAAACCAGAAGAGCTGTTTACAGTTGCGCTAGAAGGAATCAAGAAACGCGGCGGGGCAAAAGAAGGCGACAAGACGATGGTTGATGTCTGGGCCCCCATTGTGAAGACTTTTAGTGATGGCAGCTTTTCAAAAGAAGAAATCAAAAAAGCAGTTGAAAGTACAAAAGATATGGAAGCACGTAAAGGACGCGCATCTTATTTGGGAGAAAGATCAATTGGCCATCTTGATCCAGGGGCGATGTCGAGCGGATACCTTTTCGAAACATTTATAGACGCAGGAGGTACAAAATGACAAAAAAAATTGGAATAGTAATCGTTTCTCATGTTCCAGAAGTGGCCGCGGGGATTCCACGTTTGCTTGAACAAGTCGCTGCAGATGTTTCAATCACTTTTGCTGGCGGAACTGATGATAATGATATTGGAACGAGCGCTGCTAAAATTTCAACTGCGTTTACCGAAAACAAGGCAGATGAAATTGCTGCATTTTATGATCTTGGCAGTTCGAAAATGAACCTTGAACTTGCTGTTGAGATGACTGATAAAAAAGTTCACATTTATGATGCAGCGTTGATTGAAGGAGCATATACTGCAGCAACGCTTCTGCAAGCGGATGTAGCACTTAAAGACGTTGAAGAACAATTGGCACCTTTGAAGATTAAATAAGGAGGGTATCTGTATGAATGGCTTTTGGGGTGAATTACTGGGAACAGCAGTTTTAATAATTTTTGGTGTTGGCTGCGGGGCTGGAGTTAATCTAAAAAAAACATATGCGCATGCGCAGAATTGGACATTCATTTCACTTGCTTGGGGTTTAGCTGTAACTTTCGGGGTATACGTAGCAGGACACTTTGGATCACAAGGCCATCTTAATCCTGCTGTAACGATCGGTTTTGCAGCTTTTGGTTTCTTTCCTTGGAGTGAGGTTTTACCATACTTGTTGGGGCAATTTATAGGAGCGTTTATTGGTGCAGCTATTGTAGTTGTCCAATACTACCCGCACTTTAAAGATACTAAGACAGCAAAAGACGGAAATCATGTTGGGATTTTTGCAACCGCACCTGCAATTGAAAATCCGACCTTTAACTTTTTAAGTGAAGTGATTGCTACTTTTGCCTTCATTTTTACACTGCTAAACTTAGGAGATTTTACACAAGGTTTAAAACCAGTTATTGTAGGGTTGTTAATTACTGTAGTTGGACTGGCATTAGGCGGAACTACCGGATTTGCTCTTAACCCTGCCCGTGACTGGGGACCTCGTTTTGCTTATACTGTTTTACCGGTTCCAAATAAAACAAACCCTAATTGGTCATATGCATGGGTGCCGATGGTAGGACCGATTGTGGGCGGAGTTTTGGCTGCAGGTTTAGAATTCATTATGCCATAAAAATTTTATTTTAATATAAAGTGCAGTTATAGGTTTAAAATAAAAATAAAAAAATTTTAAATTGGATTCAGATTGAGAAACGTAGTTAGCTTAATTTCTCAGACTGGATCTTTTTATATTAAATAGTTTTTAATGATGTTATTGCTTTTACTTTTTTGCGAATTATTTTATTCAAATGAAGAACTGAAGGAAAGTTAATGATATAATTTTGAAAGTTAGCTTTTTAAAAACAAAGCAGTGAACGAAAAGTAAAGGTTAGGCAAATGATTAAAAAAATACTAGCGGTGTTTTTCACGACCATATTAATCTTATTAATGAATCTGTCATTTGAAGCACATGCGGAGCAGACGGGTACGGTTGATTACCAAATTAATTATCGATTGAAGGATTTTGAAACGGGAGATTCTTCCGCTGCGGAGAGTTACTTTACAAATAACGCCAAAGTTTCAGTTACTCAAGATCGCTATATAGTGACCTTGTTTTTGACACCAGCTGGTACAGAGACCGACTTGATTATTAATGGGCAGCAATTTAAACCTCAAAGTGAAGAATTATCTGTCACTTTTTTGGTGCAAAATCTGGGAGTTCCGCTTGAAGGGAAAATAACAAAAAAAACAGCTGAAAATAAACAAGAAACAGAACATTTTCTTATTGTTTTTGATACGGCAGACCTCCCACAATCATTGTCTGCTGCTGAATCTTCCGCAAGTGCTGTTCCTGCTGAAGTATCATCTTTAAGCAGTACAATGTATTATTATTCAACTAGTACAGAAACACAAAGCAGTCCTCCTACTCCTCTAAAACAAGCCGTGACAAGCTCTTTATGGAAACAAGAAAATGCAATTTCAAAACATTTCTCGCAAAACAGTATTCCCCAGACATTTGCCGTAAAGGTTATAAGTACTGATATAACAACCTTGCCGCCGGTTAATGGAATAGTAAAGACAGAAACGTTCAGTAGCAGTGTCAGTACTGAAAATAGACCGCAGAACCATGAAACTGATAATAAAGATAATAATAATAGCAAGCAGCTTGTTTTAGTAGCCGCAGTTGTACTTGGTTTAGGAATAGGTTTCAGAACCTTGCTTGCAAATAATCGTAGTGTTTAGTTCCGATAGAACAGCACAGTAAAGGAGTGAAGAAAATGAAAAAAGGTGTGTTGCTTGTAAATCTAGGAACTCCTGAAACCACAGCAGTTGCGGACGTAAGGGCCTACTTGAAAAAATTTTTAAGTGATCAGCGTGTGATTGATATGCCTGCTTGGAAATGGAAGCCGATTCTGAATTTAATGATCTTGCCGCATCGACCGCAAAAATCAGCACAGTTGTATCAAAAAATCTGGTCAAAAGAGCATGGCTCACCATTGTTGTACTACACGCAAAGGCAAACACAGCTGCTGCAGCAGCAGCTCGTTCAGTACGTGGTCAAGTATGCTATGAGTTATAGCAGTCCATTAATTCCGACTGTATTAAAAGAGTTTGAGGCTTTGGAAATCGATGACTTAACAATTATTCCGCTTTATCCTCAATATTCGACAACAACTGTGGGTTCAGTTCTTGATGAAGTCAATCGGTTTTATTTTAAACGTACTGAGATTCCAAACTTACATATTGTCACGGATTTTTGCGACTTTGATCCTTATATAAGGGTAATAGCGCAAAAAATAAAGCTGGAGATTGAGAAATTCCAGCCGGATAAAATTTTATTTTCTTATCATGGACTGCCTGTCAGCTATATAAAAAAGGGTGATCCTTACCAAAAGCGTTGTACGCTTACAACTGAATTAATAATGAAACAACTCGGACCATATCCTCATTTTCAAACTTTTCAGTCCCGTTTTGGACCGAATGAATGGTTAAAACCAGCAACAGATACGACTCTGAAGCTTCTGCCCAGCAAAGGCATAAAAAGGGTTTTAGTTGTTGCCCCCAGTTTTGTTGCCGATTGCCTCGAAACACTGCATGAATTACAGATTGAAAACCAGGCTTATTTTTTGGATAGTGGCGGAGTTGATTATAGAATGATTCCTGCTCTTAATGATGATGAGGACTTTATTGAAGTATTAAAAAAACTTGTTTTGAATAAACAGTAGGTAAAACAGTACTCAATTCGTATTACTAGATATTGGGTACCGTTTTCATCTATAATTAACTTGTAGTTAGTTAAGAAAAAGGATCGGGGGCGGACAGTTGAAAAGAGCAGGTAACAAAATTAGTTTTTGGACGAAGGTTTCCTTGCTTCTTTCACTAGTGCAGCTTTTTCTAGCAATCAGTAAGGAACTGACAACGAGATATAGACGATACAAGACAAAGTAGTATGTCTTAGAGATATGAGGGGGAATTACGATGGAAGCTTTAAAATCAATTTTTAAGTTTATGGTTGCAAGCACCTTGATAGTGGGCGGCTTTTTAATTGGAGCGACGATTTTTGCGTCTAAGAAGATTGATACTTTAGGTGATAAATTACAAAATTTACTGCATAAGAATAGCTGATAGGATTACAGGTACAGCAAAATATGAACTTTTCTGAAATATGCCTTGCCGAACTTAAAAAAAGATAGCGGTAAGTGCCAAAGTGACATTTTAATGCAAGTAAATAATAGCGACTTTATTCTATTCTAGAATTGGTCGCTTTTTTGTAGTAGTAAGAAGCCTTATAACTATCAACAGGATTATCTTTCTGCTTGTAAAAACAACAGTTAATTATTTGAATACAAAATACATTGTTTTTATGCTGAATAGTTATGTATACTCTAAGAATAAAAGTAATTTTAAAGTAGAATCTGAACGCAGCCGTTATATTATCTACCAGAGGAAGAAGATGAGGTACACGATGGAGCATAAAGAATATTTGATATTAGCAGAAGACCTTTGTGCCCTCGGTAGCCTATCAACAACCGCTGCATTTCCTATTCTAGAGTCTCAAGGCATATCCGTAGCACTTTTGCCAACTGGAATCATGTCTACACAAAGTGAGGGCTTCGGCACTCCAGTAAGGCTGGAAACGGCTGTATGGATAAAAAAAACTATTGCACACTGGAAAACGCAGCATGTTCCGCTGCAAGGAGCTTTATTAGGCTATATTGATAGTGTTGAAGTCAGCGAAGTTTTGAAAACATTTTTGAAAACTGCTTCTTTGAGATTAGTGGTGGTTGATCCAGTAATGGCGGATGAAGGGAAGCTTTATCCTTCCTTTACAACCGAACAGCTTAATTCGACTGAAAAACTGCTTAAATATGCAGATATAAGTACTCCGAATTTAACAGAGGCCTGTTTTTTGGCTGGAAGAGTTTGTTTGAAAGAACCTTCAAAACTGCAGCAAAAAGAGCTGCTGCTCAAAATGCAAAGCCAGTTAAAAGCAGGGGGCAAAGCAGTGATCACGGGTGTCAGAGTACAAAATAAGATAGGGTGCATCTGGCTTGAAAATGGAATTGTCCAATCCTGCTATTATCCATGTCTTAAAGGGCATTTTTATGGAAGCGGGGATATTTTTGCAGCCCTTTTAACTGGAAGTTTATGGAATGGAGCTTCCTTCGGTCAAGCAGTAAGGTTCGCAACAAAAGTAACTTATCATGCTTTAAGAGGATTGGAAAACAAACAAGTTAAGCGGCGCTTTGGCGTAGAACTGATGCCTATTATTAAGAAAATACTTGAAATAAGAGACGAATAGATGTTTTATCTCAGATTAAATAATGCTAGAATAATGATTAAATTACAATTTAATTAGCTTATTATGAGTTTTATTGCTGAAGTACCTAGGAAAGGAAGAAGAAAAATGAAACAAGATAGATTAAAGCAGGTTACGTTATTGGCAATCTTAATTGCTGTTAATGTAGTGATTGCACGTGTATTCTTGATTCCGCTCCCAATGACACACGGTAATATTAATTTATGTGATGCTGGAATTTTTATTGCTGCTTTATTGTTGGGAAGATATGCAGGTGCGGTTGTGGGAGGATTCAGCGGCTTCTTCTTGGATCTGATTTCGGGCTTCCCGCAATATATGTTCTTTTCACTGATAATTCACGGCTTAGAGGGTTATTTAGCTGGGATGCTTAGTGAAAAAAATGGGAAATATGCCTCTTGGTTAGGCTTAACAGTGGGCGTAGTTGTAATGGTGGGTGGATATCTGATTAGCGACTCACTGATGTATACTCTACAGACTGGCCTAATTGGAGTTCCCTTGAACTTTGTGCAGGGATTGGCAGGAGCATTCGTTGCGTTGCCAGTTTATTATCGTTTAGGCAATAGAGTTTTTAGTAATAAATAATATATTTAAAAATATGAAATGTAAATTAAACATTTTTGATGAAGATAAGGGAGTGTGCCAATAGTCGTTAGACTTTAAGCAGAAAAGGGCTGACTATTGAAACATGTTAATATGGAAACTGCAAGAGAGTACAAAAAAACTGAGTCAAAAGATAAGCTTTGACCCAATCCCGGCTATCTTCAAAACAAATCAGGAAGAAGCAAAAAGATGACAATTAAAATTGAAAAGCTTACTATACCGGATGGAAAAATTGAAAGAGAATTGACGGTAAGAAAAAAATACGGACAAAATAGGTATACGCAAGAAATTATTACTGGTAATTTGCCTGCAGCTGTTGTACATGCTGAAAGTATTGCAGATGTCCAGGCAACCTTGCGTTTTGCAAACCAACACGGAGCTGCTGTAACAGCTTTTGGAGCAGGGACATCCATTGTGAATGGCTCTGCAGGAGAACAAGAAGGGCTCGTTCTTGATTTATCAGCTTTAAACAAAATTGTTGAGATCAGTATTCCGGATCAATACGCTATTGTGCAAGCAGGTGTTTTGAATGGTGATCTTGATGAAGAAGTCCGTAAAGAAGGTTATTTTTTTGCTCCTGATCCTGGATCTAAACCGATTAGTTCTGTCGGAGGCAATATTGCCACTAATGCTGGTGGAATGAGTTCTTTGAAGTATGGTACTACTAAGCAATCTGTGATCGGACTAAAAGTTGTATTAGCAGATGGGACACTTGTTGAAACAGGCAGCAAATGTTTTAAAGATAATGTGGGCTATGATCTGACTGACCTTTTTGTCGGATCTGAAGGAACGCTTGGGATCATTGTAGAAGCTACTGTCAGAATTTTACCAATTCCTTTTGGAACACCAACTACTGGACTTGCTACTTTTTCTAGCATGAAAAGTTTAAGCGTCGCCGTCGAAAAAATTTCGACGAGCGGTTTATCTCCTTCTCTAATGGAAGCTTTAAATAATACCTCAATCGAAGCTTTAGATAAACTTGAAAAAACTGATCTTGGCAAAGGCGGGGCAGAAGCACTCTTGATCTTTCAACTTGATGTGACTCCTGTTGGTGCTATTGAAGCACTCAAAAAAATATTGCATGAAAACAACGCTCTTCACGTTTCGGTTACAAATGAAAGAGACTATGCCCAAAAGATCATTAAGATTCGCCAAGATTACTACCAGGCAGAAGCAGCTTATGGGCGTTTAGTGGTTGAGGATGTTGCTGTTCCACTTTCAAAGCTACCTGAATTAGCAGAATTTGTCGATCAATTGACTTTTAAAACACCAGTTAAGGCTTTTCTCGGCGGGCATGCAGGAGATGGCAACTTCCACCCTAATATTGCAATCCCGCGTGAATTAACAGCGATTCCTTCAGACGTTACTGAAGCGATCAAGAAAATTTTTGCCTACGTGCAATCATTGGGCGGAACTATTTCTGCTGAGCATGGAATTGGAGATTTGAAAGACGCATGGGTTTTGCCGCAGTTAGGGCAAAATCTGGTTGACTTGCAAAAAAAGGTCAAAAAAACATTTGATCCTAATAATATCTTAAATCCTAACCGTAAAGTTTAGTAATTTTAGGAATTAAAAGGGGGCTGAGTCAAAAGTTAATTTTTGATCCAGCCCCTTTGGTTTAGCCTGAAATATACAAATTAATTTGTTTCAATAGTCAGTCTTTTTCGTTTAAACGTGAATTACTCATAGTCAAATTATATTCACAGTTAATGCCTCAACGACTATTGGCACACTCTCGATTCTCGTTTGTGTTTGAACAGCACCTACAGCTGCTGGAAATAATAAGTTAAGCAAAGATAGAATCTGGAATAAAAAGAGTACCAAGTGTAGCTGCCATGATGGCTTTGATAGCATGCATCCGGTTTTCAGCTTCTTGAAAGACGACTGACTGAGGTCCATTAAAAACCTCATCAGTAATTTCTAAAGCAGCTAACTGATACTGTGTAGTTAATTTTTTACCAATAACTGTATGATTGTCATGCAAGGCTGGTAAACAATGCATGATAATTGTTTTAGCTTTTCCAGTCTGCTGCAGGAGCTTTTTATTGATTTGGAACGGAAGCAATAATTTGATTCGTTCACCAACATCAACTTTTTCCCCCATTGAAATCCACACATCGGTGTATAACGCATCTGCATTCTTTACGGCAGCAAGAAGGTCATCAGTGATTTTTATTTGAGCTCCGCTTTTTTCAGCTTCTTTTGCCGCAATTTTTTGAATTTCAGCTTGCGGCTGCAACTTTTTTGGTGCGGCAATATGGATATTTACTCCTAAAATTGCTCCAGTAACTAAGAGGCTGTTGGCAACGTTATTTCTGCCGTCACCGATGTAAGTTAGAGTAAGTCCTTTTAGTTTTCCAAAGGATTCTTTGAGTGTCATAAAGTCAGCAATCATTTGGGTCGGGTGCCACTCATCCGTAAGACCGTTCCAGACTGGGACTCCACTTTTTTCAGCCAGTTTTGCTACAGTTTCTTGTTTGAAACCGCGGAATTCAATTCCATCAAACATTCCCCCTAAGACTGCTGCTGTATCTGCAACAGATTCTTTGGTGCCGAATTGAATGTCTTGTTTGCCTAAGAATTCCGGATGCGCTCCCAGATCATTGGCGGCAACGGTAAAAGCGGAACGTGTCCTAGTTGAGGGCTTTTCGAAAAGTAGGGCAATATTTTGCCCCAGTAAATATTGATGCGGAAGATGATTTTTTTTTAGTTTTTTTAAATGAATAGCGAAGTCAATTAAATAATTGAGTTCCGCTGCTGAAAAATCGTTTTCTTTGAGAAATGATTTGCCCAAAAAATGATTCATATTTTTTTCGCTCCCTATTGATTAACTGTGATGTTTTGCAATGTATTTTTAATTAGTTTCAAACCAGTCAATAACTTAGAACCAGTAATCACAAGCGGTGGAAGTAAACGGAGTGTATTTCCACGTGAAGGAAGGGTGAGAAGCCCAGCTTGCTGCAAAGCAGTGATTACATTCGAAATTTCAAGCTCTTTGTTCAGATGGATTCCGACCATGAGGCCTTTGCCAGAAACAGAATCGACAACTTGGAGTGGTGCAATTTCTTTTTCCAAGTAATACCAAAAGAAACTAGCCTTTTGCTGAACTGCATCAAGAAAATCAGCATCAATGGTGGTCAGCACCGCTTCTGCTGCTGCCATTGCCAGCGGATTTCCTCCAAAGGTAGTACCATGAGCTCCTGGCCCAAAGGATTCAGCAAGTTCAGCCTTACCGATCATCGCACCTACGGGAATACCATTAGCAAGGCCTTTGGCAACAGTTACAATATCTGGATCAAGTCCATAATGCTGATAAGAATAAAGTTTTCCCGTACGGCCCATTCCAGTTTGCACTTCATCAATAATGAGCAGTACTCCTTCATTTCGGCATTTTTTGGCAACAGCTTTTAACCACTGGGGGTTACCATTGATTACGCCGCCTTCTCCTTGAATAACTTCCAAAATAACTGCCGCTAAATTACTTGTGATTTGGTTTAATGCAGTTGTGTCATTATAAGGCGCAAAGATGATTCCGGATAAAAAGGGTCCAAAACCAGTTTTTATTTTTGAATTGCCTGTAACCGAAAGCGAGCCGTAAGTGCGTCCATGGAATGAATGATCGAATGCTAAGATATTTTTTTTGCCGGTTGCTTTGCGAGCTAATTTTAATGCAGCTTCATTGGCTTCAGTTCCAGAATTACAGAAGAAGACTTTTTTATCTGTGCCTGCTCCCAACAGCTGCGCAACATGTTCTTGCAGACTGCTTTCATAGAGATTTGAAGTGTGCCAAACTTTCTCTAATTGGGAAGCCACAGCTTGTTTAACATTAGGTGCAGTGTAACCAAGATTACAGACACCAATACCGCTTGTAAAATCGAGATATTTTTTCCCAGAGTCATCAAAAAGTGTGGTGCCTTGGCCCTTGACGATTTCAAAAGGGAACCTTTTATAAGTTGGAAAAAGTGAGTTCATTGTTGTTTACCCCTTCCTGTATGATCTTTGTACCAGAGTTATAAAAATGGTCGGTTATTTTAACTTGAGAAACACCTGTCTCAATAGCGTGAAATGCAGCTAGAATTTTTGGCTGCATACCAGTTGTGATCACATTTGTTTTTTGTAAATCTGCAGCTTTCTTTTGATTTAATAGCGGTAAAACTTGTCCAGCACTCATCACTCCCGGAACGTCTGTCAGCAGGTAAAGTTCTTCCGCCTTCAAAAGACCGGCAATTTCTGCAGCTGCACTGTCGCCATTAACATTGAGCCATTGACCACTTTTTGTAAGCGCGAGCGGTGCCAGAACCCCAATTTGTTTTGCTAAAATTTTTTCTAGCAGATTAAAATTGACATGCTTGATTTTGCCCACAAAACCATATCGTTGTTTATCAAGAAAGTCGCCCTGCAGCAGAAATTGATCAGCGGCATTTAAACCTAAAGCCGGCAAGGAATGTAATGCTAATTGCTGCAATAATTGAGGCTGGGTATTACCCAAAAGAACCAGGCGGGTAACTTCAAGAATCTTTTCATCTGTGATTCGAATACCATTTGCTTTATGCACAGCGAGCTTTAATTTTTGTGAAAGTTCACTGATTTTTGTACCGCCTCCGTGTAACAATAAAATTTTTTTCTTTTGTCGCAGCCAAGACTGCAATTGCCGAAAAAAATCAGGTTGGAGTTGATTAAGAGTATTACCGCCGACTTTGATAACAATCAGGTTTTCCATCCTCGGCTCCTTTCTAGATAATGATTACCTAATTACGAACTATAACTAGCATTTATTTTGACATAGTCATATGTTAAGTCGCATCCCCAAGCTTGTCCGGCTGCATCTCCTGCATGAAGGTTCAAATCAATAATGACTTTTTTACTTTGTAAACTTTTGCTGACTTCTTCTCTGTTAAAAACAAGCGGCTCGCTATGCTGAACGAGAAGATGATTATTTAGAGAAAGATCGATATTTTCTGGATCAAATGCAACAGGAGTTGCACCTAAAGTGCTGATGATTCTTCCCCAGTTTGGATCAGCTCCAAAAAAAGCTGCTTTAACTAGATTAGAACCTACAATTGCTTTTGCAGCTTTCTGTGCTTCTGCTTTGTTTTTGGCTGCATTCACATTTGCTTCTACGAGTTTGGTTGCACCTTCGCCATCTGCTGCGATCTGTTGTGCCAAAGATTTTAAAACATGATGATATGCTTTCTTAAAATTGTTAAAGTCCGGACTTTTTGAGGTTAGTAGGGCCGTCTCACTTGCACCATTTGCTAATGTAAGGACCATATCATTTGTTGAAGTGTCTCCATCGACAGTTATCTGGTTGAAGGTCGAGGAGGTAAGTTCAGTCAACAATGCTTGGAGTGTAGCAGCTTCTATTGCGACATCAGTTGTGATAAAGGCCAACATCGTTGCCATTTTGGGATGGATCATTCCTGAACCTTTGGCAAAGCCTGTAATGGTACATGATTTTCCAGCAATGTTTACTGTGACACAGCAGAGTTTAGGTTGAAGATCTGTTGTCATAATAGCGCGGGTCGCTGTGGTGTTTTTAGTCAGCTTAAGTTGATCGATTCCTGTTAAAATCTTTTTAAGCGGCAAGGGTGCACCGATAAGTCCCGTAGAAGCGACGCCAACCAATGAAGAGGGAATTCCAAGTTTTTCAGAAACTGCTTCTTGCTCGGATTGAACATCTAAAAGCCCTTTGTGTCCGGTAAAGGAGTTTGCAATTACACTGTTCATCAGTACGCATTGAAGGAGATGTTTATCTGAAACAAGCTGTTTAGTACTCTTGGTCGGTGCTGCACAAAATTTGTTTGTAGTATAAACACCTGCAGCCTGTGCAGGTGTTTTTGAAAAAATCCATCCTAGGTCCGGACGTCCTTTGCGCAGATCACAGTTAACACCATCACTATAAAAACCTGTCGGCCAAGAAAATTTCTTTTCTTTAAAATTACCTGTTTCTTTCATATTTATCTCCTTACTATTATTCAAGGAAAGCTTGGTAGAGCTGGCAACCCGGTTGTTTCTTCGAAGCCATATAACTTGTTGAAATTTTGAACAGCTTGACCAGCTGCGCCCTTTAAAAGATTATCGATCACTGCAACCACCGTGACTACATTAGTTTGCGGATTATAATTAAAACCGATATCACAATAATTTGAACCCTTGACGTCTTGAATGGTCGGAAATGTCTCGTTTCGCAGACGAACAAACGGACTGTGAGAATAGGAATGTAAATATGCTTCCTGAATTTTTGCAACAGATATTTGCGGGGCTGCTTTAGCATAAATTGTTGCCATGATACCGCGAGTTACAGGGATCAGCGTTGTAGTGAAGTGGATCGTTGGGATTGTAGGATCCCACTTATGCAATTGCTGCATGATCTCAGGAATATGTTGATGTTCGTTTATTTTGTATAAGAATGCATTTTCGTTTATAAAAGTATATTGATTAGATGGTTGCAGTTTTTTACCGGCACCTGAAACTCCCGATTTTGCATCAACGATAATAGAATCTGGTTCGAGCAATTTTTCTAAAACCAGCGGAGCCAACCCTAGTAAAGTAGCTGTAGCATAACATCCTGGATTTGCAATATAGTTTTTTGGATGATTTAAAAATTCGCTCAAGCCGTAATCCGCCTTTGTTAGCAGCTGTTCGGCTGGCGGTTCTTTGTGATACCACTTTTTGTATTGCAAAGGGTCTTTTAAACGATAGTCTCCTGAAAGATCGATTACTGGAAAATTTTGTGCAATAAAGGGTTCCATAAGATCCTTGGTGATGCCAGCCGGGGTGGCGCAAAAAAGACAGTCATCTGTTTCCATAATAGTCTGCGGTATAAACGGAAGCAGTTGGGCATGAATATTTGAATATGCTGGAACTTCATCAACAAGGGAACGTCGTCGGTCAGGCTCTCGGTTTGCATGGCCATAAAGATCAATTTTTGTAATTTGGGGATGCTGGGTTAACAACGAAAAGAGGACGGCACCGCTATAGCCGGTTGCACCTAAAATACCTACACGCATTTGTTCACCTTCTAAATTCATTATTTATGAATAAAAATTCAATTATTGTAGTTTACTATAACTGTTTTTAAATTCGATTACAATACTTTTTTAATAAAAAGTCATTTAAACTCATTTTTAATGAATAAATATGTCAATATAAACTTAAATATGAATAAAAAAAGATCTTCGCTGCCGGTTATGGCTGATTAGCGAAGATCATTTGTATACTATGAATTTTTTAAGCTGCTTCGTAAAGCTTGCTTTGGCAGACTTAACATGAAAGAAGGGCGTAACTATGAAACTGAACAACCTATTTTTGAGTTTCTTCACGAGAACAATGAGTGTTTTTTCTATAGAAAAAATTTATTCTGCTTGAGAAATGGTATTAGCAATGTCATCTTTTGAGAAATCATGCGCATTAAATTCTTCATTGTCAATTGGAAGATGCTGTTCAAGAGTATCAAATTGTTGAAGTGACAGTGTTCCTTGGTCAATCTTAAAGTCTAAAACATGACCGCCGATCGAATGATCAGACGCTAGAAAATGACTATGATATCCTGCAACCGCGGCTCCATGAAAAAGAGAAGGAGAATAATAACTAAGCAAAGTTCCAGCAACATTTTTGGTTTCGAAGACGCTCTGATTTTTAGCTGTCTCAGCCAAAGTTGAGAAAGGACGCTCTGATTTTGCAACCGCACGAGTCTTCATATAGCTGAAAGTACCCTTAACGAGAACGGAAAAAAAGTTATTAGAGTTAGGTTTGCCTTGCAAAGCTGCCTTTGCAAGGTCTGCAGGGGAGGCGTTAGCGATAGTTGTTAATTTTTTATAATCTGCATAATGAATATTTGCAAAGGGCACTGTGAATTCAGAAGAAATGGGATTAACTTTTCCAAAACTATCGGCTTGATAGGCAATTCCATTTAGGATTATTAATTCACCATCCAGGCCCTCACCTGTTCCGATCCCTGTATCACCATGGCTCAATAGATTTTTCATTTTTAATGTTCCGGTTAATAAACCAGGGACCAAAAGTGCTAAGGTACCATGTTGGTAAAGAATGTTAGTGTTTTTCATGTTCATCCTACCTCCTAAATGTTTTGCGTGCTTTTGAAAATCAAGTTATTACTACCATAGAAGATAATAACATAGTTAGTGAAGATTGAGGATTGAAAGGTAAAAGGAATTAAATATGACTTTTATATGAAAAAAATATGAAAAGCTTTGAATTTGAAGGTTCTGTCTTGATTTTAAATAATTCTTTAGATACGATAAGCTTGTAGTTTGGTACAATTATACTATAAAGTGCGGCAAAAGATGCATGCGCGGTGCTGTGTAGAATTTACAAACATGGCATGGAGAAAAGGAAATAAAGAAATTTTTTAAGGAGTAAATGCTATGAAAATTTTGGTTGTAGATGATGATAAAGATATCGTAGAATTATTGAGTATCTATATTAAGAATGAAGGATACGAAGTTGAAAAGGCATACAACGGCAAGGAAGCATTAACAAAGATTAATACTAATCCAGATATTGCCTTGATGATCCTTGATATTATGATGCCTCAAATGGATGGAATCGAGGTAATCAAGGAAATCAGAAAGGACTCTCAGCTGCCTGTCCTAATGCTATCTGCTAAAACAAATGATATGGATAAAATTCAAGGGCTGATTCAAGGCGCAGATGATTATGTAACCAAACCGTTTAATCCGCTTGAAGTAATGGCAAGGGTCAAGTCACTTTTACGACGGGCACAGCATGACGTAAAGAATGACGTGCCTGATGTATTGAAAGTCGGGTCTTTGGTTATTAAGAAAGATTCCCATGAAGTTGAAACTGTCACTGGAAAATCTATTCAGCTGACAGCGCTTGAGTTCGGAATTTTATATTTATTAGCGAGCCATCCGAATAGGGTCTTTTCTGCAGATGATATCTTTGAAAGAGTCTGGCAGCAAGAGTCAGTAGTTTCCGCTAAAACTGTAATGGTTCACGTAAGTCATCTGCGCGACAAGATAGAAGAAGCAACAGATGGTGAAAAGGTTATTCAAACAGTCTGGGGGGTCGGCTACAAGGTAGAATCCCACTAAAGTTAAAACGGAAATGGAGATAATTAAGTGAAACTCACAGCGCGTGAAAAAAGTGAGCTGTTTGGGGAGGGAATAGTAACAGTTATTTTACTTCTCTTGTTGAACTTATCGATTTATGTTTTGCTGGACCAAATGATCGAATCGAATCCTGCATTAGCAAATGGAATTTTTCAAATAAAAATGTCACTTGCTTTCGGGCCGAACCATATCCAATTTTGGAGTTGGGGATGGGTTTTTCTGTGTGCAATGCTCATTGCAGATATCTTCATTGTTTATTGGCGATTAATTCGCAGGTATCGTCAAATGCAGTTGCAGCATGTTATTTATGAACTGCACTATATTGCAAATGGCCATTTGGGCCACAGGATTCCTTTTCAACTGCAGGGCAATATGCAGCGGGTAATTACTAGTGTCAACGCCCTTGTTGACAGTACTTTAAAGGCAATGGAAGATGAGCGGAGAATTGAGCGTTCTAAAGATGAGCTGGTAACTAATGTCAGTCATGATATCAGAACGCCGTTAACTTCGATTATCGGGTATTTAGGACTTATTGAAGACAAGCAGTATCATTCTAAGGAAGAATTGCTTAAATACACTCATACCGCATTTTTAAAGGCAAAACAAATGAAACTTTTAGTAGATGATTTATTTGAATACACAAAAGTCCGCCAGCCTGCTACGCCCTTATCGCTGACCACTATTGACCTAAAGCAGCTTCTTGAACAGCTTGCGGTTTCATTTGAACTTGAGGCTCGCAAAAAAAATATGGAAATCCATACTGAAATCAATGAAAAGAAAATTATGATGGAAGCCGATGCTGAAAAGCTTGTTCGTGTTTTTAATAACTTAGTTTCAAATGCACTTAAGTATGGTGTTGGAGGAAAACATATTTATCTGAAAGCGAGATACGCAAATGAAACTGAAATTGTAGTGGAAGTTGCAAATGATGGCTCGGAGATTCCAAAAAAAGCCTTGTCGCAGCTCTTTGATCGTTTTTACAGGGTGGAAAGTTCGCGTTCAAAGGAAACAGGTGGCAGCGGATTGGGGCTGGCTATCGCACTTAGTATTGTGGAATTGCATCACGGATATCTTTATGCGGAATCCAATAGGGAATTAACAAGTTTTATTATGCACCTTCCGGTAAATCAGGAAGTTAAATTAATACGTTCACAAAAGACAAAAAATAAAGATTAGTCATTGTCAGGCTAGTTTTTTTTCGCTATTCTATAATAGATGTGAAATTTTGAAGGGAAAGAGAAAAATGTTATTGAAAAAGATAAAAAAATTCTTGCTGGGTTTAGTGGCTACAGCCACAGTTTCGGCAACTTTGGTTGGATCTATCGGTGCTGTAAATGTGCATGCTGATACAGCAAATGCAGGAGATCTGCAGTTAGATACCAAGGCAGCTATTGCAGTTGATGCCAAAAGCGGACAAATTATTTATGGGAAAAATGAAAATCAAGCATTGCCGATCGCTTCAATGTCTAAGCTGATTTCGATTTATTTAGTACTGCAGGCTATTAAACAAGGCAAACTTTCATGGGATAAGAAAGTCCCGGTTGACGATACTTCATATGCGGTTAGTCAGAATACAACATTATCAAATGTTCCTCTTAAAAAGGAAAATACATATACGGTTAGGCAGCTGTATCAAGCAAGTTTAATCTATTCTGCCAATGGTGCAGTAATGACTTTGGCCAACGCCGTTTCTGGGTCACAAGTTGCTTTTGTGGATAAGATGCGTGCTTTACTTAAGAGTTGGGGAATTAAAGATGCTGAGATCTACACTGTTTCTGGGTTAGGCAATAATGAAATTGGAAATGGAAAGTATCCGAACGCACCTGAAAATGCTGAAAATAAGATGTCAGCAAAGTCAATGGCACTTGTATCACAAAAACTTCTTGCTGACTATCCTGAAATATTGAAAACTACTAGTATTGCACGTATGAAGTTCAACAATGGGACTAGTGAAACAGAGATGGAAAATTGGAATTGGATGTTAAAAGGGTTGGCTAAAGCTTACAGTGATTTGCCAGTGGATGGCCTTAAAACCGGTACGTCTGATTCTGCTGGGGCGGACTTTACGGCTACCGTTAATAAAAATGGCCGCCGAATCATTACAGTTGTGTTAGGTGCACCGCACAACGGGGATACAGATCTTTCACGGTTTGTCCAAACTCAAAAGCTGATGTCATATGTGTATAACAACTTTACTTACACAACACTTAAAGCACATGAAAGTTTTAAGAATGCAAATCAATTGCCGGTTTATCATGGTAAAAAGTTGAAAGTTAAAGCAGTCACAAAAAATGCAACTAATGTATGGCTGAAAAAAGACTTGTCAACTTCAAATCTTAAAGCCACTTTGACAGGCAATAAAAAGTTATATAAGAACGGCGGGATTGAAGCACCGTTAAACAAGAACAAAAAAATCGGTACGATTTCACTGCAGACAAAACAGCAGCCGCTCACATATTTAAATGGAGATACAGCATTAAAACTGACTGCAACTAATACAAAAAAAATAGAAAAGGCAAACATTTTTGTTATTATGGGACGTGCTGTTAAGGAATTTTTTACTGATCTCTTTTAAATTTTGAATTGACACAGTAATATATTCGTATTAATATATCATTAACATAATTCAATAAATCATTTAACTTATGAGAAGAAGAGTAGTTATTGAGGCCTTTCAAAGAGAACCTACAAATAGTGCAAACGGGTATTGGTCTTAATAATGAAGATGAGCTTTGAAAAAGAAACACTGGGTGAAAGCCGAGTGTTCGGCAGGAATCGTTAACTTCCCGGGTATTATTGTACCGTTGAGGCATTGGAATTTCCGGTGTAAAAAAGGGTGGTAACGCGAGTGACTTCGCCCCTTATTGGTCATTAGTGGCCGATAAGGGGCTTTTTTGTTTTGTATTTAAAGGGAGTGATTCAAAAAGCGAAAGTGGTACGCAGTTTTAGCAATGCTAAATTTGTTAGTTAGTTTAAAATTTTACAAAAAAGGAAGGTTTAAATTATGGTAAATTTATTAAAAACTAAACTTCATTATGATATTGTAGGCAGTTTTTTACGACCGGCAGCCTTAAAAAAAACCCGTGAAGATTTTGCCGCAGGTAAAATTCAGCTTGATAAACTGCATAAAATTGAAGATGAATCAATTCGCAATTTAGTAAAAAAAGAAAAAGATGCAGGATTGAAAGTTGTTACAGACGGAGAATTTAGACGCAGTTACTGGCACCTAGATACTTTTTGGGGTTTTAACGGAGTTAAACATATTGTTCCTGATCATGGATACTTTTTTCATGATGAAGAAACTCGGGCTGATTCTGCGCAGGTAGAAGGAAAGATAACTTTTAACCCGCAGCATCCAGATGTTAAGGCATTTGAATTTCTTCAAAGTCTTGTAGCTGCTGATAGTGAGATCACCGCACGGCAAAGTATTCCAGCACCGGCTCAGCTGTACGCAGAGTTAGTACGCGGAGAAAAAAACAGAAAAGCTTTGAAAGAATATTATCCGGATACACAAAGCTTAATAGCAGATATTGGCAAGGCATATCGTGACTTGATATTGGCGCTGTATGACTTGGGCTGCCGCGATGTTAAACTTGATGATTGTACTTGGGGAATGATAGTTGACAATAACTACTGGGCAAAAAGAATTGATGCTGATTTCGACCGTGAAAGCTTGCAAAAACTTTACTTGGAACTAAATAATGCGGCGTTAACAGATCTGCCTGCTGATCTGCGTTTGAGTACCCACGTCTGTCGGGGCAACTACCATTCAACATGGGCTGCATCAGGCGGTTATGCGCCAGTTGCAGACTATCTGTTTGCAAAAGAAAATGTGGCTGCCTTTTACCTTGAGTTCGATGATGATCGCTCAGGAGATTTTGCTCCGCTGACTGCCGTTCAAGAGGGAAAAGAGGTTGTCTTAGGCCTGGTTACCAGCAAGCATCCAAAGCTTGAAAAAAAACAAGTATTAATAGACCGCATAAAAGAAGCAGCAAAATATATTCCTCTGGAAAATCTGGCATTGAGTACACAATGCGGTTTTGCTTCTACAGAAGAGGGCAATAAGCTGACCGAAGACCAGCAATGGGCAAAAATCAAACTTGTACTTGAAACAGCACAGGAAATTTGGGGTTAATAAGATCCTATTGTCTTTAGAAAAATATAATTAGAATAAAAGAAAAAGGCAATGTACCCATATTAAAACAGGGAGGAGAGTGTGACATAAGTCGGTAAAATTTGAGTACTAACAAGAAATTACGAACATAGCGAGTAATTTGCTATGAGTAATTCGAGGTTAGACGGAAAATTTTGACTTATGGAACACATTTATCCGGAAAAAGTAGAGGAACTAGGCTAAAATTTCACTTTTGACCCAGCTCCTTTTTTGTACTTTCTTGCAGTTGCAATATTAGCGTGTTTCAATAGACAGTCTTTTCCGCTTACTCACGAATTACTCATAGTCAAATTCAGACTATGTTCATAATTTTCGTAGTTAATGCCCAAAATCTAACAATTATAGGCACACTTCTTCCTTACTAGAAAAACATAACTGAAAAATATTTGATAGCTAATTACCAAGGCCGAAGAATAAAAGCAGCCCAAAAGTAGGCTAAAATAAGAGTCAGACAAAGAACCCACTGCCAAAATGGCAGCCGATCGTTAAATGTCATGGTTCGCTCATAACCTTCAGAAAAGCCTTGCGAAGTCATCGCTTCTGCCAAATCACCTGACCAGTTGAGGGCCACGATAATGATTCTTAGATAAAGCGCCGGTTGCCAGGGATAGTAAGTTTTTCCGCGCATCTGTGCTGAATACTGAATATGCTTAAATTGAAATCTGATTCGTTCAAAAAGATTAAAAGCGGCTAACAGACCGTATACAAAAGTTGGCGAAAGCTTGAGGTGCAATGAAAGACTCAACAAAAGTTCTTTTACGGGTACTGTTAAAGTAATGGCAGCACCTAAAGTGAGATAAGAATAGACACGTGTACCATAAATCCAGGCATTGTGGAGACGATCACCAGTTCCAAATACTAAAAAAGACCACCAGCTGCCGAATGCTAGTGGAAGGGCAACTAGGAGAGTAAAAAACAAAACTTTGAGAGATACCCTGCAATAGATAAGATAAGCAAGGCTGACTAAAGTCACAATCAAATTTAAAATTACGCTCTGGGAAAAAGCGATCTGAAGGCCGATTCCAAGCATAATGATAGATAAAACTGCAGGATTTATTTTTTGTTTAGCTTTCATTATGATCACCCGTAAGCTGCAAAATTTTATTTTCCAAGTGAACTTCATAATCCATGAAGCTGGTAACGCCGATCCGCTGGTGCGAAATTACAAGCACGCTCAGATGCAGTGCTGTGACAGTCTCTTTTATCAAAAGCAGTATTTCATGTAAAGACTGCGGATCAAGGCCGGCAAATGGTTCGTCCAAAAGCATGATCGGCTGGCTCATGATCAATATGGATAGTACCTGCAATTTTTTTTGCTGGCCGCCAGAAAGCTGATAGCAGACCTGTTCTTTTAGCTGCAGCAGCTGCAGCTTTTCAGTGGCATTTTTAATTCTCGAAGGGTTCCAGTATTCAGGATGCAGCGAATTTTTCTGTGAAAGTTGGATTTCCTCATTCACATGAATTTTAACAAATTGATCAGTACTGTTTTGAAAGACATTTGCAACGATTTTAGCCCACTTGCGCAAACGAACCTTCTCAGAAGCTTTCCCTTGGTAATAAACAGTACCTGTATATCGTTTTTGATGGCAAAGAGCAGCAAATAATGTCGACTTGCCCACGCCGTTGTCGCCTGAAAGCAGCCCCAGCGTACCTTCTTGAAGCGAAAAATTATTTTTTACGAGTAATTGTTTTTTACCGGCCGCTAGTGATAATTTCTTCCAAGATAACTTATCGTTTCTTTTAATAATAGCTGGATCAGTATGAACGAAGGTCTTTGGAGGCTGTGCCTTCAAAATATTGAGTGACAACTCCTTTAAACTGGAAGTCGGTGTTTTGAGCTGATATACATGATCAGCTCTATCAATATAACCTGTTGTTTCATGATCTGAAATCATAATTGTTTTATGTTGCTGTTGCTGTAATAACTTTAATTCATGCAATAAAGCAGTTCTGTTTGCATTATCCACATTAGCAAATGGTTCGTCTAACAAGATGATATCACTGTCCATTGCCAGTACAGTTGCAAGTGCAACCCGCTGCTGTTCTCCTCCCGAAAGAGTTAGTAATTTTCTCTTTCTAAAAGAAGCAAGTTTTAATTGAGTTAAAACTGCAGTAATTCTCCGAGGAATTTCTTGGATTGGTATCCGTAAATTTTCTAGTGCAAAGATAAGCTGTTCTTCAACAGTCTGCATGGCAAATTGTCTACTCGGATTTTGAAAAAGAAGAGCAATATGACGCGCACGTTCAAAGGGGACGACTTCACTTACATCTTGACCATTCAGTAAAACTGCTCCGTTTGTTTTTTGGCCGCCATATTGCGGGTAAAGACCAGACATCAGCTTAAAGAGGGTAGACTTCCCACTTCCTGAGGGGCCGACTAAAAGATTGAAGCTGCCAGCTTTCAAAGAAAAATTAAAATTGTTAAATAGAAGAGCTTGCTGGTTTGAATAGGTAAAGTTTAAATCAGTAATTTCCAGTTGAGCCATTTATTTGATCAGCCCCGTTTTTTCAACTAACTGTTTTATCCAGTATACAAGGATTCCTGCGAAAAAACCGATCGAAATAAAACGAATAATCAAAAGAGTCGCCAGCAAACCAAAATTATACTCACTGTAACCACTTTGGAACCAGTCCCAGATAAATGTAATGATTGTAGCCCCGATTGTGGAAAGAAGAAGCCCTGTCCTTCCCCAATTTTTGTAGCCGGTAGCAGCAAAACCGAGTTCATTGCCGATTCCTTGAATAAATCCTGAAAGTAAGGTTGAAGCACCCCAGCTTGAAAAAAGCAGCATTTCAACAGCTGCTGCAAGCAGTTCTCCAACAACAGTTGCTCCGGCTTTTTGCAATAAGATGCCTGCAAGCGGCCCTGCCATGATCCAAACTCCGAGAGTTAAATCATTGGCATAGGGTTTTAATGGAGTTGCAGCAAGCCCATAGTATGCATAGCTCCAAACTTGGTAAATGATTCCAAAAAAGATTGCGATAATAGCTAGAAAAATAACGTCTCGAAGTGACCAGCTTTTTTTATTTCTATCAACAGTTTGCATAATAAAATCTCTCCTTTTTTTGAAATAGACAAAGAAGGATGCGGAATAAAAAAACCACCATACTCCATGAGTATGCTGGCAGCTTACTATTGATCACAAAAGACATTAACCAATTTAAGCTCCCTACGCTGGTATTGTCCAGATCAGGTCCATGGGTAATTCTCAGCCAAAAGGCACCCCAGCTTGTATATTTCATTTATTAACAAAATAAGTGTATCAGAACTAAAAGAAAAAGTAAAACGTTACCATTTTTTGTAGCGGCAAACACGATATTAAAAACTAATTTTTCAGGAAACGCACTCGTATCCA
Organism: Liquorilactobacillus oeni DSM 19972; assembly: GCF_001436275.1. Lineage (GTDB taxonomy): Bacteria > Bacillota > Bacilli > Lactobacillales > Lactobacillaceae > Liquorilactobacillus > Liquorilactobacillus oeni. Next base: position 102,005 of record NZ_AZEH01000025.1, on the reverse strand, counting down.
GCAGATTTTGTTAAAATAAAGAAGAAATAGTTATTTTATAAAAGGGTGGTTAGTATTATGGGATGTCTTGGAATTTCAGTTTACCCGGAACGCGCGCAAACTGAGGAAATTTTTGCTTATCTGGAAAAAGCACATACTTTAGGATATAAACGTCTTTTTACTTCTTTGCTTGAGGTTAAAGGCGAGCAGGAAGCGGTAATTGACAACTTTGAGAAGATGATCAGCTATGCAAAAAAATTGGGATTTCAAACTTTAATCGACATTAATCCTAAGTTATTTAGACAGCTTGGAATCAGTTATACAGATTTATCGTTTTTCCACAACTTAGGAGTTGACGGTATTCGACTGGATTTGGGGTTTACAGGGCTTGAAGAAGCTTTGATGACAAGAAATCCGTATGGCTTGAAAATTGAAATAAACATGAGTTCAGGAACCAACTATTTAGAGAATATAATGTCTTATTCTCCTGATAGATTAAATTTACTAGGCTGTCATAATTTTTATCCGCAGCGTTACACTGGGTTGGGAGAAAAGTTTTTTACGGAATGTTCAGCGCAATTTAAGAAGTATTCCTTACACACAGCTGCATTTGTCAGTTCAGCTTCTGCTAAAATCGGTCCTTGGGCTTTGCAAGACGGATTGCCAACCTTGGAAGAAGATCGTTTTAAAGCAATTGAATTACAGATAGAGCACCTTAAATCTTTTGGGTTTATTGATGATATTTTGATTGGAAATGCATTTGCCAGCGAGTCTGAATTAAAAGCAGGTGCAGCTGCCTTCTTTGCTATCCAGCCGCAATTACATGTTGAGCTTGTTACAGGAATTTCCATAGTAGAAAAACAAGCTGTACTTGAAAATCTGCATCTTTATCGCGGAGATCAGTCAGAATACTTGATACGGGATCTTAACACCCGGACAAAGTATGCTGCGACGCCAATTAAAGCTCAAAATAACGCAGAGATGATAAAGAGGGGCGATATTTTACTCGTTAATCAGAATTATGGCCAGTATAATGGGGAACTTCAAATTGCACTTAGAGATTTTCCAAATGATGGTCGGCGAAACCTGGTTGCCAGAATTGCACCGGAAGATCTTTTCCTTTTGAACAAGGTGCAGCCATGGAGCACATTTGATTTGAAGCTGCGTTAATCATAAGAAGTAGCCGCAGTTTAGTTAGTATAAAAGAGCAATTAGCGTTATAATTAACGTGTAGTCTGCCGGCAGGGATTAGAGTTCTGTCGGCATTTTCTGAATAAAGGTACAGTATAGTTTTTGTGTTGAGGCAGCTTTTTAAGGAGGAAAACTTATGAGTGAGACACCAAAGAACAGGGGAGCTAGAGATAAACAGATTATCGAGGTTAGTAAAATCGGCGAACCATTTAGAAAAGATATGCACGTTTCTTTCGTCTTTAATCGTCATCACTTTAAGGGAATCGTCAAAAAACAACTTAGGAACTCTGCGATTATAGATTTTGACGATGAATACAGTCAGTCAAGTACAGCTTTAGAGTTAAAACAAAAAGTTGTAATCAGTTATTCAAAATTAAAATTTGCTGATTAATATAACAGGAAAAAGGAAGTTTTGCTTTAATGGAAAAATTAAGCCATGTTTGGTTGAAGATCCGTGAAAACACAACACCCATCCAAATGATCGTACTAGCTTATCTAGGACTAATAGTGATAACTTTTGGTCTGTTGAATCTTCCTTTTTTCCGTAATCCAGGAGCGGATTCATCGCTTCTGGATACTTTTTTTATGGCAGTTTCAACAATTAGTGTTACCGGATTAACAACTGTTCCTATTAACGAAGTCTATAACAACTATGGAATTATTTTGTTGGAAATCCTTTTTCAAATCGGTGGCCTGGGCGTCACGATGCTGGCAACAGTTGGGATGATTTTTACTAAACGCCGGATTTCACTGCATCAGCGCCAGTTGATACAGGTTGATATGAACCAGCCTTGGATAAGCGGCACAGTTCGTTTGGTTTATTCAGTTTTTGGGTTAATGATGGTATTGCAAGTCTTTTTCGGAGCGGCTTTTTCAGTATATTTTTATCTTAAAAATGGTATGAATAATCTTGAAAATGCGCTTTTTGAAGGCTTTTATACTGCGATTACGGCGGTTACCAACGCCGGATTTGATGTGACCGGCAGTTCTTTGGGACCCTTTCGGCATGATTACGTATTTTTGCTTTTCGTAATTATATTGATTATCATAGGCGGAATCGGATTTCCGGTTCTTGCTGAGCTGCGTGAATGGTTTGTATTTAAATATCGATTCAAGGGAAGAGGACAATTTCATTTTTCTCTTTTCGTTAAACTGGCTGTCTTTTTTGCAGGTATTTTTTTTATTGCAGGAGCTGTCATTATCTTTTTAGCAGAATTGCAAGGCCACTTTGCTGACAGGCCGTTAAGCGAAAAAATTATGACTGCCCTGTTCTACAGCGCTTCAACTCGTAATGCAGGATTGCAGCTTGATTCTTTGAGCAACTTTCGTCCAGTTACCCTTTTGATTTTTTCCTTACTGATGTTTATCGGAGCAAGTCCTAGTTCAGTAGGCGGAGGGGTCCGGACAACTACTATCGGGATTTTATTACTCTATCTATTCGCTTTTATTCGTGGAAGACGAGATGTTAATATTTTCGGGCGGAGAATTGGACGTGATGATATCCAAAAAGCAGTTGTGGTAGTCAACCTGTCACTCTTATTGTGTGGCCTTGCAGTTTTAGTACTTTCTGCAACGGAGAAACAGTCCTTGAATGCATTAATCTTTGAGGTAGCTTCTGCCTTTGGAACAACCGGTCTTTCTTTAGGAATTACGGAATCGTTAAGTATTACAGGAAAACTTGTAATTATCATTTTGATGTTTGTGGGGAGAGTAGGAATGCTTTATATGCTGCTGTTGTTTGTTTCGAAAAAAGAACAGCAACTTGATTATAAGTATCCTGTAGAAAGGGTTATTATCGGATAGAGTCAACTTTAAGCAGGTGCTTAAACAAAGGGTGTTAAAAAGTGATAAAATACTTATGTTTAGTGACTAAAAATAAGTGAAAGGCAGATGACGTTTTGGCAATGCTTGATAAAATTTTTTATAAAAAGATGCTGAGCAAGTCATTCAGTATTCCAGTAAGAGTTAATTACTGGGACGGAGAAAGTGAAGAATACGGAGAGGGCAAGCCTGAAGTAACTATTACCTTTAAAGAAGCGGTTCCTATAAAACAGTTGTTACGTAATGCTTCAATTGCTTTAGGCGAAGCCTATATGGATGGCAGAATCGAAATTGAAGGTTCAATTCAAAGACTGGTTAAGGCAGCATACGAAGCTAAAGACAGTTTTTTTTATAACAGTAAATTGAAACACTTTCTGCCTAAACAGTCACACTCTGAAAGCAGCAGTAAATATGATGTTCAAAGCCATTATGATCTAGGTAACGACTTCTATCGTTTATGGCTTGATCCAACAATGACTTATTCTTGTGCGTATTTTGAAAATGAAACTGATACATTAGAACAAGCTCAGTTGAATAAGGTCCATCATATTATCAAAAAGCTTAATCCACAGCCAGGAAAGACTCTGCTGGACATTGGCTGCGGCTGGGGGACATTGATGCTGACAGCCGCTAAAGAATATGGTCTTGACGTAGCAGGGATTACTTTAAGCGAGGAACAATATAAGTTCGTGCAGCAAAAGATCAAAGATGAAGGACTAGAAGCGCATGCGCATGTTTACCTTGAGGATTATCGTGAACTTAAACATGGGCCGTTCGACTACATTACAAGTGTCGGGATGTTTGAACATGTTGGCGAAGATAACCTTGAAGTTTATTTTCAAACAATTGCAGATTATCTTAGCGATGACGGGGTTGCGCTTATTCACGGAATTACAAGGCAACAAGGCGGCGCATATAATGGCTGGATCAATCAGTATATTTTCCCAGGCGGATACATTCCTGGCATGACTGAAAACTTAAATCATATTGTTGCTGCAGGGATGCAAGTTTTTGACTTGGAAACTTTAAGACGCCATTATCAAAAAACATTGGAGATTTGGGACCGCAATTTTGATCAGAATAGGGATAAGATCTCAGAAAAAATGGACAGCAAGTTTGTACGCATGTGGGATCTTTATCTGCAAGCATGTGCGGCTTCATTTGAGGCAGGAAATATTGATGTAATTCAATATTTGATCTCCAAGGGGCCAAGCGGCAATAATTTGCCTAAAACACGTGATTATATTTATAATTAGGCTGAGAGGGCGTGACACAAGAACTTTAAGCTTTGAGTATTAACAGCGAATTACAAATATAGTTTGAATTTGACTATGAGTAATTCGTGGTTAAACGGAAAAAAACTGACTATTGAAACACATTAATGTGCGAATTGCAGATTAAAACAGAGGGGCTGAGTCAAAGTTAACTTTTGACCCAGCCCCATTTTTTAAAATTATTAAAATGCATGGTGCTTTAATGATCTTCTTTTTTTCGTCTATACCGGTGCCACCAAAGGGCTAATATTCCAATTATCAATACAACCAGCAGCAAAATTTTTCCATAAACTTCGATTAATGAAACAAAGTGCGGCCATGCATGTCCAGCCAGACGGCCGACCATAATCAGTACGGCATTCCAAATCAGAGTGCCTAAAGTTGAAAAAAGGATAAAACGTCCCAGAGGATATCCTGTCATACCGGCTGGAATTGAAATCAGGCTGCGGATTACAGGAACGAAGCGGCCGAAAAAAACTGCCTGTCCACCATGACGATTAAAAAAAACGGCAGCCCGTTCAACATCACTGGCTTTCAAATGTAATATTTTTCCAGTCTTTCCAGCGAGCAGTTTTTCAAGCCGGGCTGTAGAAAGCAGCCTGCCGATTGCGTAAAGCACTAGCGCACCCAAAACAGCTCCTATTGTTGCGGCAATGATACTGCCAATAACACTGAGTCTGCTTGAAAGTGTGATAAATCCTGAAAAAGTCAGGATAACTTCGGAAGGTATCGGCGGAAAAATATTCTCGAGGGCTATTAATGCCGCGATCCCCCAATATCCGTATTGGTTAATAATCTCAGTTAATGATCCAGTTCCCATATTTTTCTCCCAACTAATAGCTCTTTTAAAATAAGTGTACAAGATGAGCGAATGAGCGGTCAAATATAATGAAAAATGCAATTTGCCGAGTGGGAAGAAAGTACTCTTGAATACTAAAAAATGGTATAATGTCCTCTGATAGACATGAAAGCGAGGTATTTGTTAAATGGGTAGACGAACATGGCTGATTGTTACCCTGATAATTGCTGTTATTTTCATTGGCTATGGTTATACAAAACATATTGAAACTATGCAGTATTATCGCAGTGCTTTTAATACAGGAGAAAAAGCAATTAAAAAGGCACAGTATCTGCAAGCAGAAAACTATTTCCGAGATGCTTTGAAGAAGAAGCCAAACGATAAGTCTGCTAATGTGCATTTAATGCAGGTTATTAAGTATCGTGCAGGTTTAAAATTGATTAAAGAGAAAAATTATGCACGTGCGCAACACCAGTTTCACGAAGTTACACAAATTGAGAACGGCTCACAGATTCTTGTCCAGCGAGCTGCCTCGAACGAAACAGAGTTAAAGGAAGTTCTTCATGAACTCGAAGTTTTTGAGAAAAATTATCAACGAGCAAAGATACTTTCAACAAACTATGAATATACTGCTTCCAATACAAAATTGGCTGTGATTTTAGGATATGGTAATATTAATCAATCTTACTATGATAGTATCCACAACAAGGCAAAAAAATTAGAAGCATACAATAATCGAATCTTGTCTGGACTGGGATACCATGTTACTGATTCGGACAGTTCAAGTACAGGCGATGATGCTGATTCCCTTTTGTCAAACAGCCAAGGAGCAGCTGACAATTCGGAGTCTGAAAATCAGTTCACTAAAAAAGAAATCAAGCAGGCCCGTAAAATTTTAGATAACGAAGGAATCGATTCCAAAGCTTTTTCGGATCAGGATGTTCGTGAAGTGCTTGAACGGGCAAAAGAGCAGGGCGTAAGTGTTAGTGTCATTGCAGGTGAATTTAAATAGGTGTTCGTGATTGAAAAAATAAAATAGTTTGAGAATTATACTTGTAAAAAAGAAAGTATGTTAATTCGCATATTACAGGTTAATACAGAGGCTGAGTCAAAATATAACTTTTTGACCCAGCCTCTGTATTTTGCAATAGCCATATTAAAATGTTGTAGTATTCTCAGTTTGTTTGTCTGTTTATTAATAGGGCTGCATAATTATTCTCAAGGTTGTTAGAGTTCAAACTGTGAACGCAGTAAATACCAGGTTTCATTGATCTGCTGCAAAGCATAGTCTCTTTGGCCAGCTCTATTATAATAGGCAAGCAGTCTTTCTTTGGGAAAATATTGAAAGCCAGTCTGCATTGCTCCATTACTTTCGTTGAAATAATACCAATGTCCATTAATTTTTTGGGAACCGTACTGCATCTGTCCTGCAGCATTGAAATAAGCAACTTTTTGAGCCTCAGGAATGTAACGCAGCCCAGTCTTTACTGCACCCGATTGCTTATCAAACAAGTACCATTGGCCATCAATTTGCTGGGGGCCAAATTGCATTTGACCTTGTTCATTAAAATAAACAGTTTTTCTTTGCAGTTTAAGATATTGAAAACCAGTCTGCATGATCCCGCTATCTTTATCAAAAAGATAGAAATGATCTGCAATTTTTTTAAGGCCATGCTGTAGCTTGCCGTTTTTATCAAGATAAACTACCTGATTTGAAGAATTAAGAGTATAAAAACCGGTTTGGATAATTCCATTTTTTTTATTAAAAAGATACCAATCCTCACCCAGTTTCTTCATCCCCTTTTGTAAGAAACCATCTTGTCCAAAATAATATTGATGGTCTTCAATTGCTTGAAAGCCAGTCTGCATTTTTCCTGTGGCACTGTAGTACTGCATTTTTCCATTCACTTCTTGCCAACCTGTTCGTTTTTTCCCGGTAATTCCATCTAAACGATATATATTATGTGCGGTATTGACCTGCAAATCATATACTGAAGAATTATTGGCAGCGGATGCGATCATTTCTTGCAGCTGCTCGGGAACTATAGTTGTTGTATTATACATTCTTTGAATGCGGTGCCCAGAAGTATTTTGTGAGTATTTTGTTTCACTGTCGTTAAAAGCTGCTGTAGTTTTATAAGGGAGAGCAGCTTCTTTAATGATACGAGAAGCAATTGTATGAAACCAATTATTAGTTACTGTTAATTTGAAAAAGTAGTCTCTGATAAAAAGTATCATTTGAAGAGCAGACTTAATTTCTTCAGAATTATCATGCATTGTCCATGCGTGTCCAGAATTTATTAGACCTCTTTTTTTCATTTGGTTTAAGTAATCAATTTGAGCTGTTTTACTAGGCTGTTTTTCAAAAGTAAAAGTTAAGTCTTTGGAAGAAGCAGGCTGTTTTTTGTCTATAGCAATTGTTTTGTCGTTTTCATCTTTAAGAGAAAGGATTAAGCCCTTAAAAAATGGGACAGAATTGTTGTCTTGGGGGTGATTTTTTTCGGGCGATGAATCTTGTTCAGGCTGCTGATTAAGAGGTGCCGTTTTTGAGTCTCTTACAGCAGGCACAGGCTTACTCGAGCCGGCAGAATTATTGGTAGGCACGGAGTTTTTATTAGAAGAGGAACTATCATTTTTAAAACTGCTGCTGGATTCTGCACTCTGAGCATTTGTAACCGTGTCATCCTCAGAAACTTGAGTTTGCACATCTGTCTTGGAACTGGAACTATCATTTTTTGAGGTTGTTTCGGCATTAGTGCTGGAAGAATCACTGCCATCAGTGTCGGCCGATGTGGAAGTACTTGATGAAGCATCTGAAGAACTTGAACTTGTTGAACTTTTTGTGGCCGAACTTGTTTCAGCGGTCTCGGTGTCTGCAGAAGACGAAGCAGTTGAGTGCGTATCTTCTTGCTGACCGTTGCTAACTTCAGTTGAGCTTTCTTTTGCAGTGTCTGCATTAGTTGATGCTGAGCGGATATCGCTTGTCTTAGAAGGCTGGTCAGCAGTTGCAGTCTTTTTTTCTATTGTGCCAACCGGGCTGCTTTCGCTACTGCCAGATGTATTGCTCGAAATTTCCGAGGTATCAGCTCTTGCTTCTAGGCCAGCAGTTGTCAGTAAAATAGAAACAAATGCAACAAATAACAGTGAACAGTCAGTTAGTTTGCTATGGCTGGATAATTTTTTCTTGAACAGCTGCATCAGACAAAATTCCCTTCTTAATATTACTAATCAAGCAAAACAGCCCTTGTTTATGAGAGGCTCTATACCAAAAGATTTCTATGTACCAAATAAAGTATTTTCACTTAACAAATACTCTTATGTTTCAAACATTGTGAAAAAATTTTAGGCAACAAAAAATAAAAACTTTTTATGACGTCAACTTTATTGTGCACATAGGTAATCGATTTAGTTGAATAATAGCATATTAAGCCGATTTCAAGCAAACAACTTAACTACGTTCGTTATATGTTTGTTAAATTTTAGAAGTAATTTTAAAATAAAACTGCTGCAGTTTTACAGACTCAGAAGGTCTGGTTAAAGAATATTAGTGTCCGACTATTTGGTGTCAGTTCTATTTTTGTTAAACCTGCATTCGAAGGCTCATTAAGCCCTGCTAAATTAGTGATACCCAGGATTGCATTTAACATCAGCTTGATCGTAAAACCATGGCTTGCAACCAAAATAGTTTGCTCAGGGTAATTTTTATTCAACTCGTTGAAAAAGTGATGCAGCCTTTTTGTAACAGCTTCAAAGCTTTCACCATGAGAGACTTTTTCAGAATCAGGTAGCAGATTCATTTTTTCATCAAAAAAGCGCGCATATCTTTGATGGATTACTGTTTCCAACTGTCCGTCCCAATCACCATAATCGAATTCGCACAGCCTCGAATCAAATGTAGTGACAGATTGAGGTGCAATTAGCTGAGCTGTCTGAGCCGCTCTTAGTAGAGGACTTGCAAAGACATGGTCAAAATGAAGTGAAGCAGCAGTTAATCTTCGCTGAACTTCAAGAGCTTGCTGCTTTCCTTTTGCACTCAACGGAGTGTCAATCTTGCTGCCTTGCAGGATACCAGCAGCATTGGCTTCACTTTGTCCATGGCGGATAATGTATAGAATTGTCATTGTTAACCTCCGATATAAGTTCTAATATTTTTAGAATAAGCAATTATAAAAACAAAAGCAAACTCTTTTTTATTATATGAAAATAAGGACGTTATATTATATAGTAAAAAGAATGTACCAATAGTCGTTAGGTTTTGAGCATTAACTGTGAATTACGAACAGAGTTCGAATTTGACTATGAGTAGTAATTCGTGGCTAAACGGAAAAGAACTGACTATTGAAACCTGTCAATATGGTAACTGCAAGGAAGTACAAAAAAGCTGAGCCAAAACATAAGGTTTGATCCAGCCCCTTTTTGATGTTTTATAAAATCATAAAGGCAGATCAGCTAGTTTTTCTTTCTGGTTACACAGTAGATTAATGACATCATAATTAAAAATACAAAGCCAACCAGCACTGAAATGCGGGTTTCGGGATTAAAAAACATAAAAACAAGAGTTAATAATAAAACAGTTAGTGCAAAATAGTTGCTCAAAGGACAAAAAGGTAGTTTGAAAGGATGGTTAATCAACTTTTCTGGGTGCATTTTTCTGAATTTCAGCTGGCTTAGTAAAATAACAAACCAGGGTACCATCCCCGGTAGAACACTGGAACTATAAACCAGGACAAAGACGTTTGAGCTTCCTTTAAAAATATACGGCAAAAGTTCATTTAGAAGCATTCCGCAAAAAATTCCAGTGGAGATTAATAAGACAGGAAGGGTAGGAACACCGTGACGCGAAACTTTAATGAATTTTTCTGAAATTTCTTTTTTTAGTCCTAGTGTGTAGAGCATACGGCTGGAACTGAAAATTCCTGAATTACAGCCTGACATGGCAGCGGTAACTAAAACAAAATTGATAATTCCTGCTGCTGCGGTAATTCCAACACGCGAAAAAGTTTCAACGAAGGGGGATCCGACTTGAGCCAACTTATTCCAAGGGTAGATTGTAACAATCACAAAAATTGAGCCGATATAAAAGATTAAGATACGCGCAACTATTGATTTAATAGATTTAACGATAGTTGTTTGCGGATTTTGTGCTTCACCTGCAGTGATTCCAATTACTTCAATTCCCTGGTAAGAAGCAATTACGATCGAAAGGGCAAAAATAAAACCTTTAAAACCGCCTGTAAAGAAGCCGCCATGAGCCCAGAGATTTGAAAAACCGAGCGGTTGTCCGTGATTACCGACTCCAAGCAAAATAACCAAGGCTCCTAAAATAAGCATAAAAATAATAGTGACAACTTTGATGAGAGCAAACCAAGATTCCAATTCGCCGTACGCTTTAACAGAAGCAAGGTTAGCGGCACAAAGGGTAACTACGATTGCAGTACCCGAGACCCAGCCTGGTATTCCCGGCCACCAGTAATTTAGGTATTGTCCGACAGCAATGACCTCACTTATTCCGACAACTAAGTATTGGAAAATATTACTCCACGCAGTTAGATACCCGGCAAGCGGATGAATATATTCTGAAGCAAATTTTGCAAAGGATGCAGTACTTGGATCAACATAAAGCATTTCCCCTAAAGCGCGCATTACAAGATAAAGGACCAGCCCTGCTAAGGCATATGCCAAAAGAACAGAAGGGCCTGTCCACTTTATCGTAGATGTGGAACCCATAAAAAGGCCGACGCCGATCGTGCCACCTAGGGCTATCATCTGCATGTGGCGTGAGGTCAGCTCACGGTTAAGTTTTCTTTTTGGTTTCATTTTAAAGATATTCCTCCCAGTAAAAGAATAATTAATGATAAAAAAAGCGCTCCTGAAATTTAATTCAGGGGCGCTTTTAGCGTGGTACCACCCATTTTTAATCAATAATATTGATTACACTCTGTAATTGATAACGATTCTCACCGGCAGCTTTTTCACCATAAAGATTATTCCAGCCACACTTGAAAGCAGTATCCTTGAACGATTTTTAGCCGGATCGCACCATTTCCAACTTCTCTTGAAAAAATCACTTTCAAACATTTATCTTTCTCATTGTTTATTCTACTATCTTAAGTGAAAAACTTTTCGATTTCAAGTTTAAAAAGGAAATATTCTTTGAAATGCAAAGAAACAGCAGTCTTTTTATTTGAAATCTCGCCATTTCCAATTTTCAACTTCAGGAAGGTCGGTTCCTTCATCTCTGATATATTGATGATGTTTGGCGATAATCGCATCCATTTTAGCAATCAACTGTCCATACTTTTCAGAATCAGGCAGATTAAGGACGATTGACTTAACAAGGTCAAAACGATCCATCTGGTTCAAAACACGCATGTCAAATGGAGTTGTAATGTCACCATTTTCACGATAACCATGAACATGCAGGTTATGATTATGACGATCGAAGAAAAGATCACGTATTAAACCCTCATAGCCATGGAAAGCAAAAATAATTGGTTTGTTCTTAGTAAAGTAAGCATCGAATTCAACATCACTCAAACCACGGGGGTCTTCTTTTTGGCTGCGCAGTTTCAAAAGGTCAACAATGTTAATAAAACGAATCTTTACGTTTGGAATTGTTTTATGCAGTAATTGAATAGCAGCCAAGCTTTCTGTATTAGGTTCTGTGCCAGCTGCGGCTAAAACTACATCCGGTTCTGCATTGTCGTCGTTTGAAGCCCAATCGACGATCTTTAATCCATTATCGACAAGTTCTTTTGCTTCAGCGACTGAATAGAATTGCTGCCGCGGATGTTTGGAAGTTACAATCAGATTAATCTTCTGGCGGTCATTCAAAACTTTGTCCATCACAGCCAAAAGTGTATTGGCATCTGCAGGAAGATACTCGCGAATAAACGCTGGTTTCTTATCTGCCAAATGACCTAATATTCCCGGATCCTGATGAGTATACCCATTATGATCCTGCTGGAAGACAGTTGAGGATGCAATCAAGTTTAAAGAAGGAATGTCGCTGCGCCATGGTTGATCCGTTGCTTTACGGAGCCATTTGAAGTGCTGTGTCAGCATTGAATCAACGACACGCAAGAAAGCTTCATAGCTGGCAAAAATGCCATGTCGGCCAGTTAAAACATATCCTTCAAGCCAGCCTTCATCTTGATGTTCTGAAAGCTGAGAGTCGATGACCCTGCCGGCACTCGCAAGAAATTCGTCATTAGGTTCTTTGATTTTTTCAAGCCACTGACGTTTCGTAACTTCAAAAAGCGGAGCGAGTCTGTTAGACATCGTTTCATCCGGACCGAATAGCCTGAAATTTTTATTCTTTTCATTTAACTTAATGACGTCTTTAAGGTATTCTGCAAAGACTGTCATATCTTGTGCAAAAACTCTTCCGCGTTTGCTTACGTCAACAGCATAGTTGCGAAAATCCGGTAAAATCAGGTCTTTGATCAGGCTTCCCGGGTTGGTATGCGGGTTTGCAGCCATCCGATGTGTGCCTTTAGGAGCAATGGCAGCAATTTCTGGTTTTAAAGTCCCGTTTTCATCAAATAGTTGCTCCGGGTGATAACTCTTCAGCCAAGCAACCAGTGAATCAGCATGCTGCATATCATTTTGATCTACAGGAATTGGAATCTGGTGGGCACGGAAAGATCCTTCAATAGGTTTATTGTCCCATTCTGTAGGGCCAGTCCATCCTTTAGGGGCACGGAAAATAATCATTGGCCATTGCGGCAAAGAAGCATCATTGTTTTTACGGGCATATTCTTGAATGCCTTTGATCTCTTCAATTGCCTGGTCCACTACAGCAGCCATTTGAGGGTGCATTTTAGCAGGATCTTTTCCTTCAACGAATAAGGGATGCCAGCCCATGCCTTCAAAATATTTTTGTAATTCTTCATCACTTTGGCGAGAAAGAATCGTGGGATTAGAGATCTTAAAGCCGTTGAGGTTCAAAATGGGAAGAACAGCTCCATCATTGATCGGATTAATGAACTTATTCGACTGCCAAGAAGTTGCAAGGGGTCCTGTTTCAGCTTCACCATCGCCGACAACCACAGCAGAAATAAGGTCAGGATTGTCAAAGATAGCACCAACACCATGGGAGATAGAGTACCCTAATTCGCCGCCTTCATGGATAGAACCGGGAGTTTCAGGAGCAGCATGTGAAGCCACTCCGCCAGGGAAAGAAAAGCGCTTGAACAGTTTTTTCATACCGTTTTCATCTTGAGTAATCTCAGGATATATTTCAGTGTAACTACCATCCAAGTATGAATTGGAAACCATTACCTGACCGCCATGGCCGGGACCTTCAACATAGAACATATTCAAATTATATTTATTAATGGTACGATTTAAGTGGGCATAAATAAAATTCTGGCCCGCGATTGTTCCCCAGTGACCAATAGGCTTGACTTTAACGTCGTCAGATTTTAGAGGACGCTTCAAGAGCGGATTGTCTTTGAGGTATAATTGGCCTACAGAAACATAATTTGCTGCACGCCAGAATGCATCAACCTGTTTAAGGTATGAAGATGAGCGATAATCTATTGTATCAGTAGTCATAATATAAGCTCCTTTTTAAGTGGCTTTTTCATCGAATAACGTATTCACACTACACTCTTAATAATAAAGGATATACGATAAAAAACAACTTTTTTATTTTCTGGACCGTACCAATTATAAATAAAGAAACTATGATTGTGGAATCAGATAAGCTATAGTAATTAGGATATTGTTTAACGGCAATATAGCAGTACGTAAATAATTATTAAAGGGACCAATTAAGAAATGCAAGGTAATTGGAAAGTAAGAATTGCTTTTAAATAAATATTGGTTATACTGTACATTCTTAAGAATCATTATGGCTTAATTATCCAGTTAAGATAAAGGGGGGGTATTTTATGAATGTAAAGTATTCTAGAATTGGTTCCCGAGGCAAGATTATTTTTAAAGAATGCAGTTTTTCGTTACAGACGCCCCGTTTTCAATTTCATGACACTATTTCTGTCGGCTTGATTGAAGAAGGAAGTTGTATTGCACATGTGGGACATACAAGACGGATTGGGAATAACACTCTAGTAGTGATTCCGGCACAATACGTTCACTGGTGCCAACCTCTGGCTGTTTTGAATTAGAAATATAAAATGATTTTCCTTGATCCTAAAATGTTGCCACAAGTTACCCATCCAATGGTAACTAAGTTAACACAAGAACAAGTACAGGCAGTAAAAAAGATATTCAGTCATTTGGTTTCAAATCCACAAATGATTGAACACCTTGCGTTAAAAGAATTGACGATTTTTTTAAATGATTCTTTCTCAGTTTTTTCAAGAATTGATGAGTTTGCCAATTCTGATTTTCGTTTGGAAAAAGTATTGAATAAGATTAAAATTAATTATCACTCAGTATTATCTGTAACCGAACTTGCAGCTACAATAGAACTTAGCAAGTTCCATTTTATTAGGCTTTTCAAGCAATGCTACCACATTTCGCCTATGAAATATTTAATAAATTGTAGGATCAACAATGCAAAGAAAGAACTGCTAAAAGATAGAAAGCGTTCGATGGCAGAAATAGCTATTCAAAATGGATTCTATGATGAAAGCCATTTTGATAAGTTATTTAAGCAATATACTGGAGTATCACCTAAGAATTTCCAGCAGCAAGTTACCTCAAAAGTGACAGACTGCCGGCAAAATGATTAACCTTTTTTGTGGTGCTGTATAAACAAATTCCTAGAAGCTTAATGTTCTCGTGATTAGAATTTTGAACTTTCTCAGCATATTCTTGATAGTTTTTGGCCGTTTGTGCACAATCTGCAAATGAAATTACTTCTATTTCTTCAATTTTTTCAGTTTCAATTTGAATTTCTTTGACTTTTGAAGAGACAGCTTTCAAGACTGGAATAGGAATTTTTACGATTCCAGGATACGAATGTTTTTCTTGATCTAATAAATCATCCCCGTTTATTTCAGGATGAATTTTGCCCAAAGAACAGCCTAAGATAGCTGCAGTATTGGCAATTAACCCCAATGGTAATTCAGGATCTATTATTAAAACACATTTTGTTTGCATGATAAAAATCAGCTCCTTTGTATACTATGTTATTAATTAAACAATAAGAGCTGATTTTTTCATTGTATAAAATTGCTTTTAAGTTATGCATGTTATTTTTCAGGTTCAGTAAATTTTTCTAAACGGTAAAGACCTTCTTCATCAAGAGTCTCATTGCCGTTCTTAAATGAATATCCCATTTTTTGGTAAAACTTCAGACCAGTGATTGAGGCTGGTATTTCTACCCGTTTTGCGCGTTTGAAATAAGCATCTTGTTCCAGAACCTCAATTAATTTTTTACCAATACCGTGTCTTTGATATTCTGGCAAAACAAAAATATTGAATAAACTGCTTTCGTCTTTTTTGCCCCAATATGGGCCAATTGAACCAACAGCAACAATTTTATCTTTAGTATCATCAACAAGAACATAACAGTGAAAATATTTAGCCTTTTCAATAAAATCTTTGCCCGTTAAATTTTTAAGATCGTTTTCTAGATATTCTTTAGAATAGTCCTTAATGTTTGTAGTAAGCATTGTAGTAGCAACTAGTTCAGCAACCTTAGCTGCATCATTTTCTTTAAATAAACGGTGTTTAATCATGTTAGATAGACTCCCCATTCAAACAGCTGTTTGGTTTAGGCTGTGTTATTACTCATTTTAACAATTTTTTAGTATTTTCAAAGTGTTTATTCATGATGCTGAATTTAGTGAAGTTAATAGTTGTGAAAATTTATTAAAAACATCTAGTGTTTTAATTGAATTCAGGTACTACATCGATAACCTGCCAGTCAATTGAACAAGACAAAAAATTAATAAGGCAGTATATTAAAATTAATAAACGTTTGTTATGTTCATGGCGGGGTTCAGCTAGCTTTTATGCAGCAACTGTGTGATAAAAAACTGCTATCACCCAAAATGACAATTTTAATTTCTCAATGGTCAGATTTAAGCACTAATTCATCGGAAATAAAAAAATTACAAAAAAGGGGCTGGGTCAAAAATGAAATTTTAGTCTAGTTCCTCTACTTATTCCGGATAAACGTGTTCCATAAGTCAAAATTTTCCGTCTACCCTCGAATTACTCATAGCAAATTACTCGCTATGTTCGTAATTTCTTGTTAGTACTCAAGTTTTACCGACTTATGTCACACTCTCATGATTTGAAAATGCACGGGAGTAAATATGCAGGTGCTTTATCAGTCGAAGATCTACTAGTTAGTCCAATATATGGCGGTTCAAGCAAATTGTCATATATTTATGTATTTACAAGAACGTATGATATTTTAAATTCTGATGCAGATCATCACAAGTGGGCTGTACAGACATTTACTTATTCTGATATGGACCAGGTTTTCCCCTTGTTTCCAATACCAGAAGCGAAAAGAGCGCTAAAAACTATGCCTCGTTTAATAAGGGAAAGCTGTTAACAATGAATACATTATTAATCATCTTCTTGTTATATTTTCTGTGATTATCGCTTCATATTTTAGTGAAAACGCCACTTTGAAGTGAATAATTATTATAAATTGTATTTTAAATAAGGGTAATATTGGGAGGCAATATCATGGTGGATTATCAATTTTTAAACGCTTTTAAATTTAAAACCGGATTAACCTTGAAAAATAGAGTTGTGATGTCACCTATGACCACTATGACTAGTTTTTATAATGGAATGGTTTCTACCGATGAGGTTAACTACTATGCTGCGCGTGCGGCTGGTCTTGGGATGGTTATTACAGGGGTTGCCAACGTTACTGAATCTGGCAAGGGATTTGAAGGAGAGCTTTCCGTAGCTAGTGATGAGATGATTCCGGGACTTCAAAGATTAGCAAACGCAATTCATCAAAATGGTACTAAAGCGATTCTGCAGATTTTTCATGCCGGCCGTAAATCGAATCATAAGATTTTAAGAGGTGAAGAGCCTGTCAGTGCCAGTGCGATCGCAGCTTCCCATCCTGCTGATTCTGAAATTCCACGTGCACTAAGTAATAAGGAGATCTTACACATTATTGATAGTTTTGGGCAAGCAACTCAAAGAGCGATTACCGCAGGCTTTGATGGTGTAGAACTTCATGGTGCAAACACTTATCTTCTGCAGCAATTTTTCTCTCCAAATTCAAATCAACGAAATGACGATTGGGGCGGTAATCGTCAAAAACGGATGAGATTTTCGATGGCAGTTATTAATGAGACCTTGAAAATTGCAAAGAAGTCTCCCCGTCCATTTGTCGTCGGTTACCGCATTTCTCCAGAAGAGATTGAAACACCTGGGATTCGACTGGCTGATTCATTGTATTTTGTAGACCAGATTAAAGATCTGGTCAACTATGTTCATCTTTCAATGGGGAGTTATAAACGAACATCTCTAAACGATAAAACGAACACCCAAACAATTTTGTCACAATTTGCTGAACTTACGAAGGAACATTTGCCGCTGATCGGAGTTGGATCGGTAGAAAAGGCTAGTGATGCAAATGCTGTTTTAGCAGATGGAGCAGACTTAGTTGCGCTTGGCCGTGAACTCTTGCGGGAGCCGCAGTGGGTTCAAAAGGTTATTGCAGGGGATGAGGAAAGTATCCGTAATACGATAAGTCCGGTTGATATGAATGAATTGGCAATTCCTTCGGTAATGCAAGTCTATTTGCAGACTGCTTTCAAATCAGTTATGAACTTCACTACCGATCCGAATGCACCAGTGGATTATCAGAATACTCTGGCTCCCATGGAAGGTGGAAAAAAGGAGCATTAGAAGTTTGAAATGACGGTTTTTGTATAAGATTATTATCTATTCTGTTCGTCACACAATCATAGAAGCATGTTATTCTATAATAGGCTGAAAAAATTATTTATGAGAGGACTGAGAATTATATAAGTCATGCAAAGATATAGAATATCAAAGCACCATCATATGACAATTCATTGGAAAGACTTTATTACAGATGAAAAGCTGCTCGCAAAGGATGCCAGTTTGAAAGAACGTGCTTCTATTGTGGGACGGGTCGGGATCTTGATACTTTCTTGCGGAACAGGGGCATGGCGGGTTAGAGAAGCAATGAATAAAGTGGCTCGTGCATTGAAAATAACATGTTCGGCAGATATCGGGTTGATGTCGCTGCAATTTACCTGCTTTAATAAAGTAACCAGTTGCACACAGGTTTTATCATTGCCTAATACAGGAGTTAATACTGATAAATTAGACAACATGGAACGTTTTGTAAATAACTTTGAAAAAGATTCAATTAATTTAACTGTAAAGCAGATCCACTTGCAGCTTGATCATATTCAAAGAAAACCGAGCAACTATGTACCGCTCATTCAGGGCCTTGCTGCTGCAATTGCATGTTGTTCATTTATCTTTTTGCTAGGTGGAGGCATTCCAGAGATGCTTTGCTCATTTATTGGAGCCGGAAGCGGCAATTGGGCACGTAGCAAATTAAATAGTAAACACATAACTACACTTATCAGTGTAGCAGTCGGTGTGGCGGTCGCTAGTTTGGCCTATCTTTGTATATTTAAAGTATTTGAAAGCTATTTTCAAATATTGGCATCTCATGAAGCAGGATACATTGGGGCTATGCTCTTTGTAATCCCAGGATTTCCCTTTATTACCAGTATGCTTGATATTTCCAAATTAGATATGCGTTCAGGATTAGAGCGCTTGGCATATGCAATTATGATAACTCTTGTTGCTGCATTGGTCGGCTGGCTGGTTGCGTTGCTGGTCCATTTTAGGCCAGAAAATTTCTTAGACCTTGGCCTTTCGCCTTTAATGTTAATGCTGCTTAGACTGCCAGCAAGTTTTGGAGGGGTCTTCGGCTTTTCGATAATGTTTAATAGTTCGTGGAGAATGGCTGCTACAGCGGGAGCTATTGGAGCCGTTGCTAATACACTAAGGCTGGAATTAGTTGATCTGACTTCAATGCCACCTGCTGCTGCCGCTTTCTTCGGGGCTCTTGTAGCTGGAATACTTGCCTCGCTTATTAATCGTTACAATGGTTATCCGCGAATATCACTGACAGTTCCCTCAATAGTTATTATGGTCCCGGGACTTTACATTTACCGGGCGGTTTATAATATTGGGCTTGATGCTATTGGTGTAGGCGGATTGTGGTTGACCAAAGCAGTTATGATTATAATCTTTCTGCCCCTGGGGCTTTTTGTGGCGCGGGTATTATTAGATAGAGATTGGCGTCATTTTGGCTAATTACTTTAATAAAATATTTAAGGATTTATTGGTACATGAAACACGTTAGTGCGCGAATTACAGATTGAAGCAAAAAAACTGGGTCAAAAGTTAACTTTTGACCCAGTTTTTTTGTACTCTCTCACAATTGCCATATTCCATATTAATGTTTCAATAGTCAGCCGTTTTCGTAGTTAATACTCAAAGTTTAGTGACTATTGGTACACTTCCACGTTTCTCTACCTTTCAATAACCTGTCTTTTGCCCGACTGCAAGAAATTTCTGATATTAAAGTTTATCTAATATTCTGCGTAAGATATCCGCGAATTCTTTTTTTGGAAGGACCATGCCGTGATTGAGCCAGTCAATAATGGCACCGACTGTTCCTCTAACTGACCATACGACCAGATAATATCCTTCTGAATCATTTTTATCTAATTTTTCAAAATTCAAGATTTTATCAATCAGCAGCTTGCAGAGTCTGTCGATTACTGCAACGTTTTTTTCATTAATAAAAATTTTTGAAAGCTTTTCATTTTGCTCAATATAATCAATCAAGCGCTGGGCAAGTTCAAAAAAACTTTCAGTCACAGAAGGATAATAAGTTTCGAAACTGTCAAGCAAACCTGTTAAAAAAGTATTATTAATTTTGTCATAAAGGTCATAGATGTCATTATAGTGCAGATAGAAAGTGCTCCTTGAAATGTCTGCTTTTTTCACAATCTCTGCGACAGTTATCTTAGTTAAAGGTTTCTGCTGAAGTATTTGAACTAAGCTATTTTCAATAATCTGACGCGTTTTTCTTGGTCGTCTGTCAAGTCCCATATCTTCCTCCTGGTGGTCAATTTATCCTAATCTGTCCATTATAATACAATCTGCTCTGAATTGAGCTTTGCGTAGGAAAAGATCTATTTATAATAAACGTATATCTACTAATGGACACGTGTACATTGTAAACATATGATAGTTTTTCATAAATAAAAAAACAAACTAGGAGTTTTAACAAAAAGAAAGAAATGCTGCTTGATAATGATTGGGAGGTTTAAACGAAGTGCTGAGCACAAACGTAAAAAAGATAGAACAGCAAAGCTTAAAAATTGGGATATTTATAAACCTGTTGATGAGTGTTACCGGTCTGATTGTTTTTTCATTTACACATCTGCAAGCTCTTTTTTTGGATGCATCTTTTGTTTTGGTTGAGGTAATTTCTGGAATAATTGCCGCAAATGTCTCTCAGGTAAGTCAAAAACGAACTAAGTCTTTTCCAAAGGGGCTATTTATTTTAGAACCGCTTTACATCTTTTTCAAATCAATATTAGTAATTAGTTTAATGACAGTTACTGCCTGGAACGTGAGCTGTAAGGCGTATGAATACTTTTT
This sequence comes from Liquorilactobacillus oeni DSM 19972, assembly GCF_001436275.1. Classification (GTDB taxonomy): domain Bacteria; phylum Bacillota; class Bacilli; order Lactobacillales; family Lactobacillaceae; genus Liquorilactobacillus; species Liquorilactobacillus oeni. The sequence goes on along the minus strand of NZ_AZEH01000025.1, from coordinate 81,326 downwards.
CAATGGAATAGGAACTCAAATTAAAACAATTCCTGTTTTAATTTACTCAATTGTGATGGTTATTTTGGGTTTTTGTCTTTTAGAAGTGTACCGACACGGAAACGCCAAAGTAAATGATACCAGTGAATTATTATTCGTGGAATCTAAAAACAGTCTGATTGATGTGATGCTCTCTGCTGGCATAGGTGTGGTAGCGATTTTCTTGATGTTTATCCCAGAAGGGTCGCCGTTGTCATTTCTTTTATATACAGGAGACTTCTTTATTACTGTCACGTTAGTAATAACTTTTGTTAACCAGCCGATCGGATATATGAAACAAGCTGTAAGAGAGATCTTAGGCGGAACAATCACCGTCGATGCTGTAAAGCAGAAGGTTTACTCAACTGTTAAGAAAAATACTCCTTCAAAATGGAAGTTTGAAAAAGTTTTGGTATTCAAAGCAGGGATGCATCTTCAAGTTGAAGTACATTGTGTGCCGCAAGAAGCTTTTTCTATATCGGACCTGAATGAAGCAGCTCAGGTTATTAAAGAAGGTTTAGTTTCAGCTTTTAAATTAGTTGATATCAGCTTTGTGATCGAGTTCCCGGATTATACTTGTTATGATGGTAAACACAATATTTAAAGTTGAGTTACTGTCCATAACTGCAAACGCAGCAAAAGAAGCGTTGTATTTCTTAATTAACGGTCACAAAAGAATTGAATTTCAAGTATTTGTAATGAAATCGCATGTGTGAAAATTCAAAGGGAGTTCCATCATCTAAAAAGAAAATTCCTTCCATGATTCCAGCAGGTTCATTAGGTTTAAGCCGTAGCAGTTCCTGATCATTTTTAGTAGAGGGTTCCGCAAAAACTGATAAAAATGACTTGGTGACTGCTTGGTGATGGATCTCTTGCAGATAGTTGAAAATTGATTTTTTGATGATTGAACGACTGAGTTCAGGTACTATTTTAATAGGAATAAAGCCTGTTTCAATCATAAACGGTTTTTTTTCAAAGAGTCTCAGCCGCACGATTTCGTAGACAAAATCATCTGAAGACAAGAAGAGATCTCGCTGTAGCTCTTGTGTTGGTTTAATCACTTCAAACTTGAGAACCTTTGTTTTGGGACGCTTACCATTCATTTTGAAATTATCTGTGACTCCCAGATTTGAACTTTCTTCATAATTGAAAACTGATTCGTTTTTTAAATAAAGTGGGTTGATGAATGTCCCTGCCCCCCTTTTCCTGAAGATCATGCCGTCATTTGCCATCCGATTTAAAGCACGTTTAACGGAGCTGCGGCTGACCTTATAGCTGTTGCTTAACGAACGCTCATCCGGAAGGCGAAGATCTGGATAAGTACCAGCAAAAATTTTTTGTTTTAAATCGGAAATAATCTGTTTATATACTAGCTCTGACATAGACGTACCCCTTAATGATTTCTAAATTCTAGTTAAGCACAATTTGTATGAATAAACAATAAGCTACGAATTTGGTACTCTTAAAAAGTTTAAAAATGGCAGCGTGTATTGAGATTTATATTACAATTGCCCTTTATTTGACAAAATTGATTCAATTACTGGTAGAATATTGGAGGTTGGTACAGTTGAATTTCTGTATTGCTGTTATTTAATTGAGAAATTAAAGTTTGCTGTATGGATTTAAAAGATTCATACATCATGGGAGGAATAAGCATGTCAATTTTAGTTCTTGGAGGCGCCGGCTACATTGGCTCTCATACAGTTGACCGATTAGTTGAAAATAAAACAGAAGTTATTGTTGTCGATAGTCTGGTAACAGGCCACCGTGCAGCGGTTAGTAAGGATGCAAAATTTTACCAAGGAGATATCGCAGATCAAGATTTTATGCGTAAAGTTTTTGCTGAGAACCCGACGATCGATGCTGTAATCCACTTTGCAGCTTTCTCTTTAGTTGCTGAATCAATGAAGAAACCGCTCAAATACTTTGATAACAATACAACAGGGATGGTAAAACTGCTTGAGGTTATGAACGAAGTCGGTGTTAAAAAGATTGTCTTCTCGTCCACTGCAGCTACTTATGGTATTCCAGAGACAATGCCGATTAAAGAAACAGATCTGCAAAAACCGATCAATCCTTATGGAGAAAGTAAGCTGGCAATGGAAAAGATCATGCATTGGACTGATCTTGCCAACGGAATTAAATTCGTTGCGTTGCGCTACTTCAATGTTGCTGGGGCAAAACCAGATGGCAGCATCGGAGAAGACCATAATCCTGAGACTCATCTGCTGCCGATTGTATTGCAGGTAGCGGCGGGGCAGCGTGAAAAGCTTCAGATTTTTGGCGACGACTACAACACACCTGATGGGACCAATGTACGTGATTATGTTCATCCATTTGATTTGGCAGATGCTCACATTTTAGCAGTAAATTATCTACGGGAGGGAAATGACAGTGCAGCCTTTAACTTGGGGTCTTCAACAGGATTTTCCAACATGGAGATCCTAAAGGCTGCTCGTGAAGTTACCGGTAAGAAAATTCCAGCACAGATTGCTCCAAGAAGGGGAGGAGACCCTGATACTCTGATTGCAGCTTCGGATAAGGCACGCAAAATTTTAGGTTGGAAACCGCAATTTGACGATATTCATAAGATTATTGAAACCGCTTGGAAATGGCATGAAACCCATCCGAATGGTTATGACGATAAAAAGTAATTTAAACTTGTAGATTTTTTATAAGTCTTAGGATCTTATAGGTTTGAAGCAGCAAATCAACAATATTTTCAATTTAAGGAAACTTGTTTTTACTGAAACACAGTTGTAAAAATAGGAACTGGGTCATTGACTCGGTTCCTATTTTTAACCTGAAATTTGCCAATTAACGTACTTTAATGGTCAACTTTTTCTGCTTAACCACGAAATTACTCATAGTAAAATTCAGACTAGATTAGTAATTTACAGTTAATGCTCAAAGTATAAAGGCTATTGGCATACCTTTTTAACCGAAATATTCGTTACCACAGGATGTTTTTCTTAGCTTATCTTGGTTGTCTTGCAACAGCAAAAATAGTAAAAGGCATTTTTGATAATTTATATTTTTAAATTAATTATTGAAAAATATAAATTTAGCGACTATACTCTAATCGGGTAAACGCTTACATAAAAAGTGAAATTACTTGTTTTTGGTAAAAAAATAGGACAGATTATCAGGAGGTATTGGTTATGAAAGCTGCAAGAATTTATGGGGAAAAAGATGTTCGGGTAGAAGAAGTTGACGTTACTGAACCTAAGAAAGGCCAAGTCCAAATCAAGGTAAAGTATTGCGGAATCTGCGGAAGTGATCTGCATGCATATCTTGAAGGCTGGGGGCTTCCTACTGTTGCACATCCGTTAACTGGAAAGACAGTTCCAATTACACTAGGTCATGAGTTTGCGGGGGAAGTAGTTAAAGTTGGAAGCGATGTTAATAACCTGAAGGTAGGCGATGCAGTTGCGGTAGAACCGCTGATCGCATGTGGCAAGTGTGAAAACTGCCGCAAAGGATTTTACAATTTTTGTAATAATGCAGTTGCAAAAGACGGTGCAGGAAATTTTCTGGGTTTTTCAGATGATGGCGGTTTCGCTGAATATGCTAATGTGGATGCATTTTTTGCACATAAAATGCCGGCAGGAATGCCTTATGAACTAGGGGCACTTGCTGAACCGACTGCTGTAGTATTTGAGGCTATCAAGAAGAGCGGCTTGCGTGCTGGCGAAGATGTTGCTGTCGAAGGTGCGGGACCGATCGGATTGTTAACAGCAATTTTAGCAAAACTTGCGGGGGCAAACCGTGTCTTTGTAATTGATGTTTCGCAAGAGCGCTTGAACAAAGCAAAAGAATTAGGGCTCAAGCGGATTTTGAATCCCAGCAAGGTAGATGTATTAGAAGAAGTTGGAAAAGAATGTCCTAACGGGGTTGATGTTTCCTTTGAAGCAGCAGGTGTTCAAGCTACATTTGAAAATGCATTGCAGCTGACAAAAAGAACTGGAACTTTGCAGATTGTGGCTCTTTTTGGGAAACCACTTAAGGTAGATATGACAAATGATGTTATTATGCAGGGTATAGATATTATAACTACTCTTTGCTATAACAATTCCTATCCGGAAGTCTTAGGAATGTTGAACAATCATCGTGAATTATTCGCAAAACTGGTAACCAAAAAGATTCCGTTAAGCAAGGTTGTCGAACAAGGAATTAAGACCTTGTCGTCTGAAAAGAATCAAGTTAAAATATTGGTTTCGCCTGAAAATTAGCTTTTGAAATTATTTAAAGAGTCCTGAATTTTAGCGGTATATAACGTAAGTTTCCGCTGAAATTTAGGACTCTTTTATAAAGATGGAATATATAAACATAAAATTTGCTCTAATCTTGGATCTTTTATAAGCTTAACTTGAAGAGGATGTCTAGTAATTGAAAGGGCAGGTTCAATCATAGGAGGAGTTAAAATGGAAATTTATTTGAATTTCACGAATCAAGCTGAGACTGTAATTTCGTTTTACGAAAAAGTTTTTAATACTTCCGTAAAAAACGTACTGCGTTTTGGAGATGATCCGTCTGTTCGTGAACAAAAACCACCTGAGGATCTTTTAAATTTGATAATGTACTCGGAATTAATGATTGACGGGACCCGCGTCCTTGTCTCAGATGTGCCTCAACAAACTAAGACTCTTGTTAAAGGGAATAACATTACTTTGGTAATTAAGCCCAAGAAGCCGAACATCTCTTTGAAAGTCTCAGCACGGATGGTGTGATTGACATGCCGCTTGCGAAAACATCTTGGGCAAAGTTATTTGCAATGGTGACTGATAAATTTGGTATAAGCTGGATGCTTTCATATGAATGATTATAATAACCTTTAAGTTAAAAAAGACAGAGATACACGAATTTTTTATTTTCACTGCAAGCAAGAATGTAAAAATCGGGCAGAAGCTGGGTCAAAGAACACATTTGATTCAGTTTTTTGTATTAAGCCGGCATAATGTTTAATGTAAAGCACAGCAAAATTATTTCTATAGCGAAATATAACGAAAGATGAGTTTGACTAGAAGTATTGTTTGATTATACACTTCATAGAAGAAGTCTATTAAGTCTGAAATTTCTTAATTTCAGACCTTTTTAGGAGGTTTTTCAATATGTCAGATTATCGCGTTGAAGAAGATACTTTAGGGTCGGTTAAGATCCTAAAAACCGCTCTTTGGGGTCCCCAAACTGAACGGAGCCGGCATAATTTTCCAACTGGTCAATTTATGCCGCTGCCTATTATAAAGGCTCTGCTACAAATCAAAAGGGCTGCTGCCCGAGCCAATGTGGAAGAAGGCGTTCTTAGTAAAGAAAAGGGTGGCCTGATCATAAAAGCAATTGTTTCCTTGCTGGAGCTTTCCGATGATGAACTCTGTAAGGACTTTCCGTTAAAAGTCTATCAGACTGGTTCTGGAACTCAAACAAATATGAATGTTAACGAAGTAATTGCACATAAGGCTGCTCAAATTGATGCTGGTATCAAAATCTTGCCTAATGATGATGTCAATCATGGTCAAAGTTCAAACGATATCTTTCCCACAGCAATGAATATCACTGCCAGCGCGGCTGTTCAAAAGTTGAAAAAGTCTCTGCTGAGTTTAATTGCTGAGTTAAAGTTAAAGCAAAATGAATATTGGCGGGTGGTTAAAATCGGGCGTACTCATCTGCAGGATGCAACTCCGTTAACTTTTGGACAGGAAGTCAGCGGCTGGGTCAGCATGCTGGAACATGATTTTTCTTATCTGAAGAGCCTTGAGAGCACATTGCTCGAACTGGCAATAGGAGGAACTGCTGTTGGAACAGGACTGAATGCTGCTCCTCATTTTGCCGAGAAGGTAGCTGAAAGTATGAGCCGAGTATACGGGTTGAACTTTACCGCGGATACAAATAAATTTGCAGGTTTGGCGGCTCATTCGGGATTAAATGTTGTTCATGGTGCTATGAAGACGTTGGCAGCAGATTTAATGAAGATTGCAAATGACGTGCGCTTTTTAGCAAGCGGACCGCGTGCAGGATATGGTGAATTAAATATTCCAGCCAATGAACCAGGTTCGTCTATTATGCCTGGAAAAGTTAATCCGACTCAAGCTGAGGCAATTACTATGGCAGCTGTAAGGGTAATGGGCAATGACGTTGTAGTTGACTTGGCTTCATCGCAAGGCAATTTCGAAATGAACGTCTACAAACCTGTATTGATTGCTGCTTTCTTAGAATCAGCGAACCTGTTAACCGGAACTCTTAACGGTTTTACTGAGAAGATGATTCATGGACTGACAATTAACGCTTCCAGGATGAAAGAGCTGGTTGATAACTCGCTCATGACAGTAACAGCACTATCACCGCATATCGGGTATCATGACAGTGCAAAAATAGCACAAGAAGCGCAAAAAAACGGCAGTACCTTGCGCAAAGCCGCGTTAAAATCCGGCAAAGTAACAGCAAGCCAGTTTGATGAATGGGTTGATCCGCTGAAAATGACAAATAGTGATCAAAATCAATAAAAAGCAAAGAAGGAAGAAAATGGCACAAAAATATACTTTTCATCCGGCAGATATTGAGAACTTAAAGGAAAACTATGACTTGATTGTAATCGGTTCTGGGGCAACGGGTTTAACAGCCGCAATTCAAGCAAAAGAACTCGGCTTGAATCCTGTTGTTCTAGAAAAAATGGAGAAATTGGGCGGAAATACAACGCGTGCTTCTTCTGGAATGAACGCAGCAGAAACTGCTGTTCAATTGCAGCATCATATCGTAGATAGTTACGAAGATTTTTATGAAGACACCTTTTGCGGAGGGGGCAAGCTGAATAATAGAGAACTGTTGCGTTACTTCACGTCGCATGGTGCTTTGGCGGTAGATTGGCTGGCTGCTCACAAAATCTGCTTAGATGACATTACTATTACCGGCGGGATGAAAATCAAACGAACTCATCGTCCCAGCAGTATGGCACCGATTGGCGGTTTTTTGATTACCGGTCTGCTTAAACAGATTGAAAAGAAAAAGATACCAGTTTTCAATAATATATATGCCGACGAACTGAAGAAAACTGGTGTTGCGGTGACTGGTGTTAAAGCAATTCTGCCCAATGGAAATAAAAGGACTATCAGTGCTGGTGCAGTTATTCTTGCAACGGGTGGTTTTGGTGCCAGCAAAGAGATCATAAAGCAGTACCGTCCTGACTTAACAGCTTATAAAACCACTAATCAGCCGGGAGCAACTGGCGATGGTATTAACTTAGCAGTCCAAGCCGGTGCTGATTTGGTGGATATGAATCAGATTCAAGTTCATCCGACTGTGCAGCAAGATACAGAGCACCCGTTTTTAATCGGGGAAGCTGTTCGAGGTGAAGGTGCAATTTTAGTTGATGCAACGGGAAAAAGGTTTGTCAACGAACTGGATACACGCAAGAATGTAACGAAGGCGATTAATAAGCTGCCTGAGAAAAAAGCCTATTTGATTTTAGACAGCGAAATTCGGCAGCATGTTAAAGCGATCGACTTTTATGACCATATTGGTTTGGTTATTCACGGGGATTCGCTGGCTCAGTTGGCTGCAAACATTAAAGCTGATTCTGATAGTTTAGAAAAAACGGTGGTTAGTTGGAATACTTATGTGCCTGCAAAAAAAGACCCTGACTTTGGAAGAAAGACAGGAATGGACAGGAAAATTTCTCAAAAACCGTTTTTTGCAATTCATATCGCTCCAGCAGTCCATTATACAATGGGCGGTGTAAGGGTCGATTCGAAGACCCATGTGTTGACTGAAGCTGGGGAACCTATAGCAGGATTATTTGCCGGAGGAGAAGTTGCCGGAGGACTTCACGGTAATAATCGAATTGGCGGCAATTCGATTGCTGAAACCGTGGTTTTTGGCCGCCAAGCAGGCGAACAGGCTTATAAGTATATCCGAAAGCTGAAAAGCTAATACAGTAAAAAAACGGAACCTGCTGGAATAGCGCCGCAAGTATTATTTCAAAAAGAGCTGGTAGACATTACGCTGATCTTTGGAATCATCATTCATATACACGATGCCCGAATAAGAAAAACCAGATTTTTTTATAAGATGCTGCATTCTTTTGTTTGTTTCATGGGTGTCAATCCTAATTTCATTGAAACCAAGTCTGTATGCTGCACTGAATAAACCGCTGAAGAAAAAGTCCGCTAAGTGCTGGCCGTGATACTGCGGATTAATTGTGATTCTGTGAATTGTAGCATAATTTTTATTTGAACTTGGATTTTTCTGCCATGTGCCCTGATAGATCTTGTAGTAATTGGGATCCTCTTCTTGAAAAAGGGTTGCTGCTCCGGCAATCTGGTTGTCAACAAGCAACAGGTAGGTATAACCTTTTTGTACATCGGTTTTTACTATAGCAGGATCAGGGTAATTGCCTTGCCATTGGGGAATTCCATCAGCGGCCAGTAGCTTTTTGCCTAAGCCGATTAGTTTAACGATTGCAGGAACATCCCGCAAGTGAGCTTGTTTAATAAAAATTGTTGGCATTGAAAAGCCTTCTTTCTTTTATAATTATCTGATTATAGTGAAATGTAAAAAGCGGAATACCATCATGCAGCTGCTTTTTTCAATATTTACTATTTTTTAAATGCTACCACGTTTTTTGATACAAAAATAGATAAAACCGATTAACAGCTAAAAAATGTGGCAATTAAGCAAAAGTTTTTCATTATCAAGCAAAACATAATATACGCGATACACTGATTTAATGACCCATCATCGTCAGATGAAAAAACAGCTGTCGCGGGGTGCCAGCACAGGTACTGAATAAAAAAGAGAGCTTGAGTCAAAAGTTACAATTTTGATTCAAGCTCTCTTTTAGTCTGTAATATATGCATTAACGTGTTTCAATGATCGGCTTTCTTCACTTAACCAGCTGCTCAAAGCCTAATGGCTATTAACACATACTCTTTAATTCATCTTGTGAACAAATTAGTTATAATTTGCTGACAACTTCTGCCGCTTTATCCAAATAATTTGCATAGCGTGCCATTGCAAACAAATAATCTGATAACCTATTCAAGTAACTCATAAGAGCAGGAGACAATTCTTGTTTTTTATTAAGTGATACGGCACTTCTTTCAGCACGACGTGCCAGTGTCCGACCGTATTGAAGGGCTGCACCCGTTTGCTTTCCTCCAGGAAGGATAAACTCATGGATTTGCGGTACTGTATTCATAAAGTGATCAATCTTTTTTTCCAAGTCTGCCGTGTCCGCAGCAGTAATTGCAGCATGGTGCTTAATGCAGATGTCTGCTTGCAGAAAGTATAGTTTTTTTTGTACGTTTTGCAACTCAGAAAGTAACTTTTGACAGTTAGGCGAAAGCAGAGTAACCGTAAAGCCTAACCATGCCTGCAGTTCATCCAGATCTCCAAGAGCAGTAATTTGCGGGTCGTATTTTGGAACCATTTTACCTGAAACTTGTTTAGTCTGACCCTTATCACCGACTTTAGTATAAATTTTCAAAAAATCAGTCTCCTTTATTTTGTAGCCAGATAATGTGCCGTCAACTTTTTCAAAGGCTGGTACAGTAAAGGATAAAAGAAAAAGTTGCCCAGCGCATGGTAGGTATCAAAGAGTATTCCATTGAGATAATATGCCCAAAAAAATGACAGACCGCCAAAAACTGACATTCCCAAACTGACGATCAAGCCGTATTCAAAACCCATCAGGACACTTAAGAATGTTTGCAGCATAACATTGTTTTTTACTGGGAGTAATTTTTCCAGCAGTGCAATTGTCATAACAACCAGTATATAAGCAGTTATTTGAGGGAATGTCCAAAAGCCGAATCCCAGAATCAGGTTTGAAAGAAGTATCGTAGTAACAGCAAGCGGTAAGCTGTAACTGAGCCCCAAAAATATTGTAGTCATTATTAAAATATCGGTGACAGGCTGAACATTCGGCACAGGTACTTTAATGATTCTGGTGGCTACGCAAAGCGCACTGAGCAGAGCAATCAGAGTGATCTTGTGCAGATCAGCTTTTTGACTCGAATGAAGGCACCTTGGCCGTTTCATTTTTCTGTACTGAGATTAAAAACAACTTTATCATGGTTAGCCAATTTCTCACTTGAGGCTCCCTTTGTGGCTGCCTTGCCGTTTACAGAATATGTCCAGTACTTACTTTTTTTAGCGTTTTGACTGTGCTTATCAATCTTAGTAACAAAACCCTTTTTTTCTTGGACATGCCATGATTTTTTCAAGCCGCTCAATACAGACGAATGCGCTTTGAGCGTTATTTTTTTATGCGCAAAGGTGCGATTACTGTTTTTAAGCTGGTATGTAACTGCGATCTTCTTTGCCGAAGCTGCAGCATGAACTGGGTTGGAATTTTCATAGCTGAACAGCGCACCTAAACTGAATAATACTAATAAAAATTTGCTGATTTTTTTAAACATTTATCCTTACTCCCTTTTTTGCTGATTTTACCTAACAGGACAAGCTCCACTGGCACAATCGCTTTGTGCCACTAGCGTTGCATCCTTTTGATCATGGTTATTATTTTGCTGCGCAAAAACGCGTGCAACATCTCCGGTTATCCGGTTTTGCATTTTTTCATAAACTTCCTTATTGATCGGTTCTTTAGGCGCCTGTTTAAATTCTCCACCGCTATAAGGCAGCATGGAAGTCGACTTAGTAATAAAGCGGTATTGGTAAAGAAGCTTGGCGATCTGTTTTGTTTCCTGCGGCTGAAAGGTGATGGTGCAGCTGACTGCATTATCAGACCAGTAAGTTTGCAGAAATGCTTGGGTTGCAAATTGTTCTGCAATTGAAACATTTCCTGCAGAGGCAAAATGCGGATCGTCTGCATTGACTGCTTTAAGCGGAAATTCAACACACATTGTATTTTTAGTATAAACATCAGGTTCTATGTGATATCCGCAGGCTTTTAAAGCAGGCAGAAGCGGATCATTATTTTGAAATCTAATACGTTGAATCAGGTAACCTGCATAATGGAAATGCATTCCTTCTGACATTCCTGCTAATTTTGCAACTGTTCCGGAAGGCTTAACAGTGGTTAATTTACATGAAGGCTGGCAGCCGAGTTTTGCTGAATATTGCAGATCTTCTTGTTTAACTGCTTGGTAAAACTGGTTTACACGGGTAATGGCAGCCGAGTTATAAAGCGGCTTTTTTAGTACAGCTCCTGTCTGTTTATCTGTAAATTCTTTGAAACCTGTAACGACTCTTTTGCCGAATTCGGTTAAAAGCCAATCTTGAATCCCAGACATGGAAATGCCAATTCGTCTGTTATGCTGAATTACATTCCGTGAGATTTCCCAATCATATTTACTAAAGGTTACTCGCTTTGCGTAACGCGCTGCCAAGCCAAAGACTTTTTCAAGTTTCCAACCTTGTTTTTGTGCGATATAAGGAAAGACTTCGAACAGATTGCAAGGCTCTCCGTTGCTGAGTGAGATCTCTCCGCAAGGATTAGTACCCTCAACATCATTATCAATACCAGGTTGAAGACCATCAATGCTTCTGCCATAGTTCTGTGACAGTTCAAGGTTGACGATGCCGGGTTCTCCATTATGAATTAATGAATCTGCAATCGGTGCATAATCTTTAAACTTAGAGTCGACTGCAACGCTGTTATTTGAAGCCCAACGGTGATGATAAAGTTTTTCTTTATCCTGTTTCATTGTGATAAAGGCATGATCATCAGCGCTACCTAAAGCTAATTCAGCCGACCTGCGTACATTTCCGGCAACAACAGCTTTACCGATTAAATTACCGATGTCTGTACAATCAACTGCTGTAAGCTTGGCTCCTTGAGCAGCATTTAAAACCTGGTTGACATCCTGAAGCATTTCAATCAGCGGCATGGGACCTGAAGCAGTTCCCCCGAACCCGTTAATTCTGCTGCCTTGGGGCCGGACAGCTGTCATATCTAAAACAACACGGTTGGTTTTGGGAAGTGTATCTGATACAAAGTGAAAATCAATCAAGCAGGCAAGTGCTAAGACCCAGCCCTCTCTTGTATCGGGAACCTTATAGCAATAAGCTTGTTCAGTATTATTCTTTGCATTCCAAGCATCACGATCCAGTGCTCCTAGGTTTAATGAATCATTGTATGATTTACTTTTTTTACTAATCAAAATTGTGAGATCAACTTTACGATCAACCTTAGGAATCTGTGCAATATTTTTTTTAACAACAGAAAAGCCGACACCGCCGCCTTTCATCAGTTGGTCAAACATAAAAGCAAATGGCATTGAAACTGTCTTTTGCTTCTTATTAAGGTATGCAGGAACAATGTGGCTATCCCCGTATGCTTGAGGACGAATGGCAATAAACCAGCAGTTATTAAGTGCATCACCATTTCTATACTGATAATCGGTTCCTGAGATCCAGAGGTTTCGGCCGGAAGGCGTTGCTGCTAAGCCGTAGATCAGCTTATAAAGGTCTTGTGCTTCTGCAGTAAGCTCATGATAAACGGAATCAGCTGAAGTAGGTGATTTCAAGCGCGGATCAAGATTAATGTTCCCCTCAACAACTCTTTTGACGGTTTCCGACCAATCCTCAGTTCGTTGTGCTTCAGGAAGCCAGCGCGCATAAGTTCTTTTATAAGTTACCCAGCCCAGTTTTCCCCAGTGGGGTGTAATGGTGCTGCTTACAGTATTGATAAAGCTGTTACTGAGCGTAATTTTTTTTAGATTAATTGTATTATTCATAAGGTTTCCTCCTTTTGCACAATATATAGTAGCACCGATGGAATTTAGGCGCAATATATTGTGTAAAAGGAAAAATAAGGCTGAAAAAGCTGTAAATGCTTGAGATAGCAAAGTTTCAGGTTAAAGAGGATTTTTAAGAACATTGATTTAAAGCAATTTACAGTAATTGCTTAGAAAATGATTGTGTGCGACTTAATTTAAGAACATCCAATTGAAACAGTTTGCAGATATTCGGAATTTTTGAATAGGTCGTTTCCAAGTAGAAAAGCAGATTAAACATATTAATATAGAATACGCAAAAAATCAGGAAACATGAAAGTGGGCCAGTAGTCGTTAGGTTTTGAGCATTAACTGCAAATTATGAACACAGTCTGAATTTTGACTATGAGTAATTCGCGGTTAAGCTGACTATTGAAACATGTTAACGCGTACATTGCAGATTAAAACAGAGGTACTGATGGAAGTGCAGTTATTAACTTGAGCCGTTTTGATTGTTGAAGTTCATAAAATACCTGTTTCAATGACTCAGACAGTTAATAGTTTTAAATGGTTATTTTATTGAAAGACCAGTTTTTGTAAAAGTGCCTCCCATTGTTTGATTATCAAAGGCAGCTGAAATGATTCAGCTCGCTGAGTAGCAATTTTACTCCAGTGCTGCCGCAAGACAATATTTTTCAATAAAGGAGATAATTTGACAAAGAATTCTGTCACATCATGATCAGAAGTCAGTATTCCAAATTTTCCACCTTGGAGGTACTCTTGTGCACCAGTGTTCCACATACTAATAATTGGCAAGCCGCAATCCATGGCTTCCCCAATTACCAATGGAAGACCTTCCCATCTAGAGGCCATTGCAAAAATTGAGGCATTTTGATAATGTTCTTGCAATTCCTGATCAGTCAGCGCACCAGTAAGAATTACTTTATGCGAAAGCTGTTCTTGCTTGATAATGGTTTGTACTTTTTCTTTTTCTGGCCCGTTTCCTGCAATTCTTATCTGCCAAGGCTGCGGCAAACGCTTCCCCACTTTCAAAAGAAGATCTATCCCTTTATGCTGAATGTCTAGGCGGCAGACTACTGCAATGATTGGTTTTGTTAAATTTGAATGTTTTTTTGCGCTCAGAGTTACAGGGTTATAAATCTTTAAAGTCTGATTATTATGCTGGGAGAACTTTTTCAGATCATGCTCAGTTAAAACGACAAGTGCATCTACGGTATTTAAGCCTGCGATAAATTCTGGAAGCATGTCCTTATAATAACTGTCATGGTAAGTCTCATAGTTGTTGTGCATCCAAGAAATCAGTTTTACTTTAGGCAGATGCTGTTTTAGCAAAGGAGCAAAACTGGTAAAAAGTCCAGCGTTAAGGACAGCAACATCAATTTGTTTTTCTTTTATAGTGGCAATCAAGTCACTAATCTGTTGCGCAAATTTTTCCAGAGGATGATCAGCACGGAAGCTTTTTCCGGTGTTTATGGGATGAAGAGCATACAATAGTGGCGCTTCCAAGTGGAAAAATGAATCGAGCGTTGATAACGAATAATAAAAGACCTGATGTTTTTTTGCTAGTTCATTGCCGACTACAGTTGCAACTCGTTTAACACCATCCATTATCAGGTTTTCAGTACATATTAAGATATTCATGATTAATTTTCACTCCTTAATGTGAAACATAGCCGAGATACAGACAGCGCCTATAATTACCATGATAATAACATTTTTCTATAGACAGCGCTTACAAAACGGCTTTTAAAGAAGAATATCGGTTGCTTTTGGAAAATGTACCAGCGGATGTTGCTAGTATAAATGGACATAAAAATGGTTAAAACAGGTAAACTGAAAATAAGCAGTGAAACCCAAAAAAGAAAACTTGTTTTGGGTTTCACTGCTTATTTATACTTGGTTCTTGAACTATTGTCAGCCTAAAAAACTATTCTGGAAGTGCTGTTAATAAAGGCTTTGCATCACTACCTGCAAGCGGCATATAATCTGAACCGATTGTCTTTTTGTCTAAAACTAGTTTGTAATTATGATCCAATCCTTCTACTAGTGACCGTAAATTATTAAGCTGTTCGGATTCAAAACGGTTAAAAGAAAAGTTGCGTTGGCGTTTCATAGCTTCTTCAATATCTTTATTGAAAATAACATCTAAAAAATGACCATTTGCAGAATTTGAAAGCCGCCATTCGGTATTTTTGCCTGCGCGTGCCTCCGTTTTTTCGATCACTGTATTGTCCATGAGAAAATCCTCCTTTTAAATCTAGTTGAATTATAGGTATACATTATCACTTAATAAAGCGCTTTACAATTATATAAGAACAAATAATTATATATTGGTATAATTAATTATTATTGCTTATAGTTAAGCTGTAGTAAGTTTTGATAAGCAAAAATCCTCATTTTGAATGTATTGGTATTTTTTTGTCAATGGTGTATATTTAACGTGTACCAATGTTTACGGTACCGCTAACAATTTAATGTTAATATATGCCAAGGGAGATTTCAAGTATGTCGTATACACAGGAATTATTGCGGGAAAAATTTCCCTCAAAGCAAGATGTGATCACTGAAATTACCAACTTAGAGGCAATTTTAAATTTACCAAAAGCAACCGAGCATTTTGTCAGCGATCTGCATGGTGAATATAATGCTTTTGATCATATCCTGAGAAACGGTTCCGGCAACATTAAGCAAAAAATTATTGAAAATTTAGGGGGCAGACTGACTCCTAAAAACATCCAAGGATTTGCCACCTTGATTTACTATCCAGAAGATAAAATTACGTTTCAAAAAGAAAATATAAAAGAAAAAGACGGCCTTGCCCAATGGTATTTGGATACAATTGCACGTTTAATAGAGTTGTTGAAGATTACTGCTACAAAGTATACGAGATCCAAAGTCAGAAAAGCGATGAATCCCAACTTTGTCTATATTACTGAAGAATTACTGTATAATGATCAGCAGGAACCTGACAAACGCAACTACTATAATAAGATCTTGCGGAATCTGGTCGATCTCGAGCAAGCTGATAAGTTCATTACGGCAACGTGCTATACGATTCAACGCCTAGTTGTAGATCATCTGCATGTAATTGGCGATATTTATGACAGAGGTCCTGCGCCGGACAAGATAATGGAAACTTTAATGGCCTATCATTCTCTTGATATTCAGTGGGGGAACCACGATGTTTTGTGGCTGGGTGCGGCCTCAGGATCTGCTTTGTGTTTGATGAACCTACTGCGGATCTGTGCTCGTTATAATAATCTATCTATCATCGAAGATGCTTATGGGATTAATCTGCGGCATCTTTCGATGTTTGCAGAAAAAAACTATAAAGACATTGCTGCATTTCGGCCTAAAACAGTTGAAGATGCTTCCTTTATTCTTCCAGATGAGAAGAAACAGATTACCCAGATTCACCAAGCAGTAACAATTATACAATTTAAACTTGAAGGACAATTATGCCAGCGCAGGCCTGAGTTTAAACTTCAGGATCTGCCGCTGCTTGAAAAAATTGATTGGAAGAAAAAAGAAGTTTTATTAGAGGGCAACAAGTATCCCCTTATAAATACTTGTTTTGCAACAGTAGATCCACAAAACCCTTATGAATTAAATGCTGAAGAGTTAGAGATTACCCGTTCATTATTATATTCTTTCATGCATGCAGCAAAATTACGCCGTCATCTAGATTTTTTGATGCGCAAGGGTAGTATGTATAAATGCTATAACGGCAACTTGCTTTTTCATGGTTGTATTCCTGTAGAAAAAGATGGGAAATTCCAAAGCTTTAATTACCAAGGAAAGGAATTTAAGGGACGTTCTTTACTTGATTTTTGTGAAAAAGAATTGCGTAAGGCCTATGCACATCCTGAAATAACTGATGATTTTGCAACCGATATGACATGGTATCTCTGGCAAGGACCGCTTTCGCCGCTTTTTGGAAAACATGCAATGACAACATTTGCGCGTTATTTTGTGGCAGAACCGCACACACACACTGAGCGTAAAAATGCTTACTTTGCATTGCGTAAAGAAGAATGGTTCTGCCGTAAGCTGATGTCTGAATTTTCTTTAGACCCAGAAACGGGTTACGTGATTAATGGACATACACCTGTTAAAAAGGGACAACAGCCGATTTTGGCCAATAAAAAAATGATTGTAATTGATGGCGGGTATTCAAAGGCGTATCAACCTACAACTGGAATTGGTGGCTATACTTTGCTTTATAATTCTTATGGGGTACAGCTGGTTACACATCATCCCTTTACCTCAAGAGAAGATGCGATCAAAAATGGACGGGATATTATTTCTACCAAACGTGTTGTTAATCAGGAAATTAAAAGACAGACGGTTGCAGATACCGACATTGGCAAGCAGATTAAAGAAAACTTGCAGATGCTGCGTGAGTTATTGAAGGAATATGATAGCTGAATTTAGAGTATAGTATTAACAACAAGTACTTTATAGAACACATATGAACTTTAACGCTAGTTCAAAATATTTTAAAATGAAAAATAATTTTTTAAGCTTTCAAAGCGTTTAGGAAAGAATTAAGGGACTTTGGAGTAGAATTTTTTATAGTGCTTGATGATAAAAAAGTTATAGTTGAGCGTTCTTATAACCCATATGTTATTAGTTCAACCCTGATGAACACTACTGGTAGGTTTAAGTCTGAAGAGTGTAACTGTGTTGGTTATTTTAATGAAGACAACTTTTTGAAAGAAGTTACAAGAAAATTACTGAGCAAGTTAATGTAGTAGTTGTTGCGAAAATCCAGAATTTTTTCTAGGTAGATTAAAGCTGTAAAATTTCCAGTGTTATACTGGTATAAATAGTAGTGTCTGCTGTTGGCTTGGCAGTAGATTTAAAAAGCAATGTATATGAAACAGGAAATGAATGGAAGGCTGATTCAATAATATTTACTGATATCTGAAGTTTTCAGCGACATTGATATACTAATAGGGCGCTATAAAGAAATGTGTTAAATAATTGAAGCCAAAATTTGATGCTAAAATATGCAAAAAGAAAGTGTTTACATTAATTTGTGAATGCTTTTTTATTATAAAATATTCAGCAGCATCAATACAAAGGCTTGTGGACTGTGGGCATATGCAGGAACGCTACTTTGCTTATAGTATCTTCTTATGGATTTTGGAACTTTTATAAATGTTCGAAAAATGCTTAGGCAGATAAACTTTGCTAATTTTTTAGCAGTTTTCATACTGTTATTTTTGAATAAATTTTTAAGTTTTTTAATTAGCTGAAACGTTTAAGGTCACTTTACATATTTTTAAAGCAATGTAACATACTAGTGATTAAACCAACAAAAAGACCTAATGTTGAAGCCTGAAATGAAACCCTAACACCCCAAAGAATAGCTGTGATAGAAGGACTATTTGTTAAACGATACGAATGAACAAAAATGGAGAAATTTCTGTCCAATACAGAAATTTCCCCAAATGTTAAAGCTGGTTAAAATAGTTAACTTTTTTATAATACTTTATTTTTTCCCAACTTCTTTGTTGCTATGTTTTTATTACTGACCTACAGTCTTCTTATTTTTGCAAAGCAGCTACTGTCGAATTAAATCATAGTTGCTTAAAGGGCCTGTTATCACCCATTTAAATTATTCAAACAAATATGCTCTTGTTTCATACGCTCTGAATTTTGTACCTGTATCGTTTCCATAATTAGAAATTAATAGCTTGTCAGCATTCGCTTGATCATAATCTCGAGATACTGTTTTATCGGTGAAGTTGCTGATAACCAGCAAAGTCTTACCTTTGTAATTCCGTTTGTAAGCGTACACTTCAGCATCTTGAGGGTCAATTTCTTCAAAATGTCCATATTTGATGATGTCACTTTCATGACGCAGCTTGATCAACTTTTGATAGTAGTAAAAGACGGACTCTTTATCGTCTAATTCTTCCTCAACGTTTAATTCCTTATAATTAGGGTTTAACGCAAACCAAGGATTAACAGCTGAAAAGCCGCCATTTTTATCCGCGTTCCATTGCATTGGAGTCCGACCGTTATCGCGAGACATATTTGCCAGATAGTTTAACATTTTTTTGCCATCAACGATTTTCTTTTGCTCGACTAATTCATGATAGGCATTGATTGATTCCAAATCTTCATACTGGTCTAAGCTAGTGTAATGAGCATTGGTCATCCCCAGTTCTTCACCCTCAAAAACAAAAGGTGTTCCTTGCATCATATGCAGCGTGGTTCCCAACATTTCGGCTGAACGAACCTTGAATTCAGCACTATCATTGCCAAAGCGTGATACGGCTCGTGGTTGATCATGGTTATTCCAATATAGACTATTCCAGCCTTTACCATCAAGTGCTTTTTGCCAACGATTTAAGGCTTTCTTTAATTCTGGTAGTTTGACAGGCTCATCGTTCCACTTATCGAGGCGAACATCAGGATTAGGACTTAGTGAGACATGCTCGAACTGAAAAACCATGTTAAGTTCATGACTCTCAAATCCTGTGTATTTAATAGCATCTTTTGGAGTTGAACCCGGCATTTCACCAACTGTCATGACGTCATAGTGTGAAAGAACCTCATCGTTCATCTGTCTTAAGAACTCATTTAGCCGAGGCCCGTCAGCAACAAAACCTAAAGTTGTTCCGGCAGTGGCGGTTCCTGGGATATCAGGAAGTCCTTGCGGCTTAGAAATCAAATTGATAACGTCCATTCTAAAACCGTCGACACCTTTATCCAGCCAAAACCTCATAATGTCCCAAACAGCCTCGCGAACTTCTGGATTATCCCAGTTCAGATCAGGCTGGCCGGGAGCAAAGAGATGAAGGTAATACTGTTTTCTAGCAGGCACATATGTCCATGCTGAGCCTCCGAAAGCAGCATTCCAATTATTGGGTTCATGGCCATCAACCGGGTCACGCCAGATATAGTAATCAGTATACTTGTTATCTTTAGCTTTTTTACTTTCTTGGAACCATACGTGCTGGTCAGAGGTATGGTTAACAACCAAGTCCATTAATAATTTCATTCCGTGTTTGTGTGTTTCCTTTAAAAGATTATCAAAATCGTTAATTGTGCCATAGGTAGAATTGATTTGCTTATAATCTGCAATATCATAGCCGTTATCTCTATTAGGAGACTTGTAAATCGGGTTCAGCCAAAGAACGTCAACTCCAAGTTTCTTTAAGTATGGCAGGCGCTGAGTAATCCCGTTTAAATCACCAATTCCATCGTTGTTGCTGTCTTGAAAACTCATAGGGTAAATTTGATAGACTACCGAGTCTTGAAACCAGTTATTATTCTTCATTTTGAAAATAACCTCCATATTAAGTATAGTTTATACTATTTTTTAAATTTTGAGTGTACAAATTTGACACTGATTGCTGCCAATAATAGCGAAATTCCGCCTACTAAAAACATTGCCGGCATTGAGTGGCCCACTAATGGAAAAATCCAAAAACTAGCAACTGAAGCGCAAATCTGCGGCAGACAGATACTGCAATTAAATAATCCTAGATAAGATCCTTCATGCTGACCGTTTAAAGCCTCAGTTAAAAGAGAAAAAGGCTGTGTATTTATGGCTAAGTAGGCAATACCGATTAAACAAAAAGGAATAATCATTACCCATTTATTATGGATAAAATAGATCATGAAGTAGCCAATTGCGCCAGTTGAAAGGCCTAATGAATACCAGAATTTCCTAGTATTTGGTTTAGTCCTAGCTTGAACCAGAATTCCCCAAAGGACGGCAGCAACGGACATAATACAGGTTAAAACGCCATACCAGTTGCCGGCAGCTTGATATCCAGCAGAAGAGGGGTCACTGGTATGCCAAACATTTAGTGAAATAGCTCCAGTTGAATATGTCCATAAATATAAGATTGCAAACCAAGAAAAGAATTGAACAATTGAGGTTTCCCAAAAAGTGCTTGGAGCGTTTTTTAATAACTGCACTAAACTGGGAGCTTTTTTTTGTTGACTGGCTAAATCAATATTATGGTATTTTGCGTATGTTTCCGGATCGTATTCGCGAACCTTGAGAATAGTTAATGCCGATGAGGCTAGCAAAACTACAGCGGCGACATAAAAAGCAATCTTTACTGTCAGGGGAACTTCACCCTTTGGGGCGGTATTTGAAATGCCCAAAACTGTTAAAACAAACGGAATCATTGTAGCCAAGACACCGCCTAAGTTAGAAAAGGATTGTTGCCATGACCAAGCCAAGTCTTTCTGATTCTCATTAACCATATCACCAATAATCATCCTGAAAGGCTGCATACAAACGTTAGATGTCAAATCCATAAAGAGCGTCGCGATGGCACCGAAACATAGAGCCGCAAAAGATGCATATCCGAATCCGAACGATCCAGCGTTTGGCAGCAATACTAAAACAATAGCTGCAGCAGGCGCACCAAGCAATAAGTAGGGCATCCGGCGACCAAAACGATTCCATGTACGATCAGAATATTTACCGATGATAGGTTGAATTATCATGCCAGCCAGTGGCGGCAAAATGAAGAAAAACCCTAATTTATTAGGATCAGCTCCAATTGTTTGAAAAATTCGTCCTAATTGTGAAGACTGCAAAGAAAAGGCCATGTTAACACCGAAAAAACCGAATGTCATAGCAAACAATGTTGATAACCTCAACTTTGGAAGTTCGCTGCTTTTTCCTATTTTACTTTTTTCTTTTTTGTGAACGCTTTCGTTATTGCCAGGAATAACACGGGCTTCACCTGATTCTGACACCATACTTACCCCTCCTCTAAAAGATTTACTCACTTCAACAACTAAAGACTATCACAAAAAGAAAACGTTTGCAATGGCTTATTGACGGCTTAGTAATCGTTTACTTAAAAAACGGTAACTATGTGTTACAATGATACTACGATGGATTTTTTGGGGGGAAAAGGTTATGGGGGTAACTATCAAAGATATTGCTAAGCAAGCAAACGTTTCAATTGCTACTGTCTCACGAATTTTGTCAAATAAAACTGAATTCAATTCTAAAAGTACGATCAGGAAAGTGAAAAGAATAGCGAAAGAATTGGGTTATAGTAAAAACACTGCAGCAGTTGAACTTGTTACCAGGTCAAGCAAGGTCTTGGCTGTTGTCATCACGGCGACTAAAACTAACTTTTCGATGCAAATAATTGATGGTATTCATGAGGAAGCTTACAAGCATGGGTTGAATGTTATCATCATTTATGCTGGTGAGAACGACCCTAAGCGCCAATACGAAGCAATTAAAACAATCACTGAAAGGTCAGTGAAGGGAATATTGCTATTGGCTTTGGATCTTTCACAGGAATCTCAAACTTTGCTGATTCAATCTCAAATTCCATATATTTTTCTGTCAATTTCTAATAATCAAGGAATGCCGTACATAGATTCTGATAACTCAATGATTGGTTACCTGGCTGCTGATTATTTGATTGAAAAAGGGCATAAAAAAATAGGTTTTGCGGGGCTGGACACTGTTTCGCTTACAGCAAAAAATAGAATCAGCGGGTATAAAAAAGCTTTAGCAAAACATAACTTGACCTGCGATCCAGAATGGATAGTTAATGGATTATTTACTTATGATGATGGCGTAAATGCCATGAAGCAATATGGCACACAGCCTGAAGTTACAGCAGTTATTGCGGGAAGCGACTTAGTCGGTATTGGGCTCATGAATCAAGCTGGTGAATTTGGCTTGAAAGTGCCTGAAGATTTAGCAATAGTTACGATTGATGGGACAGATTTATGCGAGATTGTACATCCGCGTCTTACCAGTATCACCCAGTCTTTTTATAAAATCGGGGTCATGGGGGTTTTGTATTTGATAAATTATAAAAAGCAAAATGCTTATAAAAAACTGACAGAATCAGTTCTTAAAGTGCGGGAAAGCTCATAAAAAGGTATTTTAAACGCACAAAGTAGATGAATAAGTGCACGAACCTTGCGACACAAAAATTTATTTTTTGTAAATTTTACCGTTTAGCTGAAACGTTCAGGTTTTTTATGTTATTTTTAGTTAGGACAATAGAAAAAAGACGGGGTGTGTTGGTTTTGGGAGTTTGGGGAAAATTTTTGGCAAATATTAAGCTTAGGCGCACGGTTGTGCTGTTAGTCGTGATCTTTGTGTTGTATCTGATGCGCAGTATGATGAGCTTAATTTTACTGACGTTTATTTTTACGTTTTTAGTTATCAGCTTAACCACTTTTATCAGGAAGCATATTAAAATTCCTGCTCCTATGATTGTGACTATAGTATACTTGCTGATAATTGGAATCCTATATTTTGCAATCACTTTTTATCTGCCAAAGCTTTTTGTTCAGACAGAAGCGATGGTTCGGTATCTTGTTCGCTTTTATCAGCAACCTTCTGTTGATGGAAATGCGATTTTGAAATATGTCAGCAACATGATCAGTGATTCAACAATTGTGGCACAAATGAAAAACGGAGTGACACTGTTGTTGAAGTATGTGACAAGCGTAGGTACGATGGGAATTACGTTTGTTTTATCTTTAATTTTAAGCTTTTTCTTTACGATCGAAAGAAATAGGATGTCCAGTTTCTCAAAGAGCTTCTTGAGCGGCCCCAATGCATGGTTTTTCCAAGATATTTATTTCTTTGCAGAAAAGTTTGTAAATACTTTTGGAATTGTGATTGAAACGCAGTTTATTATTGCGATTGTCAACACAGTACTGACAACGATCTGTCTGGCAATTTTACAGATGCCGCAGCTATTCAGCCTCTCGCTATTGATTTTTGTTATGAGTCTGATTCCGGTGGCGGGTGTAATTATCTCGGCAATCCCAATGAGCATTATTGGTTATTCAGTAGGCGGAGTGCGTTATGTGGTTTACATTGTTATTATGCTTTTTGTAATTCATTCAATTGAAGCTTATGTTTTGAATCCTAAATTAATGTCTAATAAAACTGAGCTGCCGATCTTTTATACTTTTGTGGTACTCTTTATTTCAGAAGAACTTTTCGGTGTGTGGGGACTGATTGTCGGTATTCCGATCTTTACATTTTTATTAGACATTTTAGGGGTAAAGCCTATCAGAACACACAATAATCGTCTTAAAAATATTAAAGAAAAACTGAAATCATAAGGGGAATTTTTAAAATGGAATTAACAGAATTTGTTGAAAAATATGCGGTTGAGCGGCGTCAAAGCGCTTCTGTAAAATGGGATGGGATGAAAGATAAGTTTGGTTCAAATGACCTTTTGCCTTTATGGGTTGCGGACACAGAATTTAAAGTTCCAGACGCAGTGACGACTGCACTGCAAGAAAGAATCGCACATGGGGCTTACGGATATTCTCTTACTCCCGACAGTTATTATGAAGCATACTTCAAGTGGCAAAAATCTCGTTACGGGACTGAATTGGAACGCGACTGGATGCGCTTTGGGACAGGGGTAGTGCAGTCTCTTAGTGTTTTGGTCAGCTGTCTGAGTGAACCAGGAGATGCCGTCATGCTTCTTCAGCCTGTTTATGGGCCTTTTATGAATGTGATTGTCAGCAACGAGCGGCAGCCGGTTGTTTCCAACCTTAAAAGAAATGGAACGCATTATGAGATGGACCTGGCTGATATTCAAGCAAAGATGAAGGAAAAAAATGTTAAACTCCTGCTGCTGTGTTCTCCGCATAATCCGGTCGGACGTGTTTGGGGCAGTAGCGAACTTGAAGATTTACTGGAGATCTGCCGGCAAGAAAAGGTGCTGTTGATCTCAGATGAGATCCATCATGACTTGATAGTCGGACAGCGGCCTTTTGTGTCTGCATTATCTATTAAGAATGGCTATTATCGGGATAATGTAATAATGCTTGATTCTGCTTCAAAGACATTTAATTTAGCAGCACTGCAGAACAGCCACGTTATTATTCCCAATCCGCAATTGCGGGAACGCTATGATCATTGTATTGAGAGATTGCATGATCCAGCTGGCAGCCTGCTTGGAAAGGTTGCAAGCGAGGCAGCTTATAGGCATGGAGCGAAGTGGCTAGCCGGGATGTTTTCGGTAATTAAACATAACTATGAATATTTGAAAAAGCGGTTGACGACTGCATTTCCACAGATTACGGTCTATGACCTGGAAGGAACCTATCTCGCTTGGATTGATCTTTCACAGGTTATTCCGCCGGAAAAACTAGAATGGGTAATTAAACACCGCGCAAGGCTGGCGGTAGATTTCGGCGAAGAATTCGGACCCGTCGGCAAAGGCTTTATCCGAGTTAACTTGGCAACTACTCCGGCTAATATTGAAAAGGCTGCGGATGCGCTGTGTGCTGCTATTCAAAACTAAAGAGAGTATGGCTTGGTTTACAGATTATGAACTTAAGCAAGCTTTTCGTAATTTGCTTTTAGTTTCACTATGAATTTTTTGTGTTTCAGTGTAAAATATGTGGTGTAAACAAATCAAATATGAAAGAGGTTTTCGCTAACTATGACAAAATTAGTTTTTATTCGTCACGGACAAAGTGAATGGAACTTGAAAAACCTTTTCACTGGCTGGGTAGATGTTGATTTAAGTGAAAAAGGTGTAGAAGAAGCTAAAGAAGCAGGACGTAAGATTAAAGAAGCAGGTCTTGAATTTGACCAAGCTTATACATCTGTTTTGACGCGTGCTATCAAGACTCTGCACTATGCTTTGGAAGAATCAGGTCAACTTTGGGTTCCTGAAGTAAAGACTTGGCGCTTGAACGAACGTCATTATGGCGCATTGCAGGCTAAGAATAAAGCAAAGGCTGCTGAAAAGTATGGTGACGAACAGGTTCACATCTGGCGTCGTTCTTACGATGTTTTACCCCCATT
The DNA here is from genome assembly GCF_001436275.1 of Liquorilactobacillus oeni DSM 19972. Classification (GTDB taxonomy): domain Bacteria; phylum Bacillota; class Bacilli; order Lactobacillales; family Lactobacillaceae; genus Liquorilactobacillus; species Liquorilactobacillus oeni. The sequence continues at coordinate 55,817 of NZ_AZEH01000025.1, read as the reverse complement.
ATTGAGTGCTGATGATGAAGGCTCTGCAGCAAAGGATCGTCGTTACGCAGATCTTGATCCACGTGCAATTCCAGGCGGCGAAAACCTGAAAGTTACTTTGGAACGTGTAATTCCATTCTGGGAAGACCAAATTGCTCCTAAATTATTAGACGGCAAGAACGTCATTATCGCAGCACATGGTAACTCATTGCGTGCTCTTACAAAGTACATCGAAGGTATCTCAGATGAAGATATCATGGGTGTTGAAATGACCACCGGCCAGCCAGTTGTTTATGACCTGGATGATCAGTTGAAAGTTGTTAAGAAAGAAAAGCTTTAATAACAAACGATAATAAATAACAAAAGCCATGGCTTCCCTCAAAGGGACCATGGCTTTTTTAGGCTCTTTGTCAACCGCTGTTGATGAGAAATCTTTATGAGAAAATCAATTTATTTTCGAATTGGTTTTCTTTTTTTTATTTTAATCGTAAATTCAATTCTAATTCGAGTGTAAAAATGTGACCAGTTTCTATATCCATATGCGGTACGTTTAATTTGTTTGATTTTCCTATTGACCCCTTTTAGTGGGTCGTTTGAATAGTTATTTGCCATCATGTTTTTAATTAGTGGTAGATATTTTCGATAGAATGTTCTTGGGACATGTTTTCTCACTTGCCTTTACTTTTACTTTGGTCGGTATAGGGTGGTGCATTTGAGGACTTGTCCTTTTATTGTACATGAAAATTGGGTGTTGATGAACTTCCATCAACACCCAATATTGTAGAACCGGTTTTAGTCACCCGAGCTTTTTTATCATATTAATGTTGCCATCTGTTGCATAATTTTTTGACTGTCTTGAGCTTCAAGCTCTGTAATGATATGCAGATAAGTCTCCTGAGTCGTAGTCATGCTAGAGTGCCCTAATCTTTGAGCAACTGTAGCGATTGAAACCCCTGCAAATAATAATAATGATGCATGTGTATGCCTTAACCCATGTATAGAAATTACTGGAATATGTGTTTGTTTACATAGTATTTCTAAAAGATGATTTATTGTCGAATTAAAGAACCTTCCGTTAACAAAAATTAGCTGTTGTCCGTTATGATTTTTAATCATTTGTGAAAATTGCATTGCGGTTTGCCAATCTAATTGTATCTTCCTAATTGAGGAAATATTTTTCGTTGGCTGAAACTTTCCTTCTGCGGTACGGTAGTTCCAAGTTTTATTAATTGTTAGCATCTGAGTACCAAAGTCAAAGTCATTTGGTGTCAAAGCTAATCCTTCAGCAAAACGAATACCTGTTTTGGCAATAAGTAAGATAAACCAGTCCCAATTTAATTCTTTTCCAAGTTGGAGTTGTCGCAAAAGCAATTGTAAATCAGTCTGGCTTAAATATTTAACTTTCTTCTTTCTTGGAGTTTTGCCTTTAATAGTGATTTTCCGTGTTGGATTTTGTTTAATTATACCCTCATCTAGTGCATCTAAAATCGCACTTTTGATTTGGTGATGAAAATCCATCGTAGTTTGTTTCTCGTGTTCAATTGCGTAGTCATTAATTAACTGCTGATATGTGCGCCTGTTGAGTTCGCTAACTTTAAGTTTAGGTGCTAATTTTCTTAACCATTGTAAACTCATGTAATATTTGTTTAATGTCACCTCGCGCACAGCATTTACTTTGTATACATTTATCCAATCTGCAAAGTATCTGAAAAAAAGTTGCGAAGATTTTTTTGAAACCATAAAAGAATACCCTCCTAAATTTTTTAACAGCTTTAACAGCTGTTTGATTAATTATCTAGGAGAGGAGTTGAATTTGAAACCATATTTAGATAAACAACTTTTGTAGAAATCCTTTTTTAAATTGCTTTAAGAGAAAAAGCTTTTGTTGATGAAGGGTAATAGTATCGTCGAGTTGCTTGAAGAAGATACCGATTTTAGACTATTCATTTGTGCTTTTTGGATATGAAACTATCGTTTTTTGAAGATTACTTTTACTAATTGAAGAAATTTTGGTTCCCTGCATTAAAGGCAAAAGTTGTCTATGATATGTATCTGAATTAATGTAATATCCCGCAAAAAAAAACAACCATTTTTTCTTTTGGTCTAGCTACGATTGTATGAAGTCCTGATACAACATAATTGTCTTTTATACCATTAACTTCAACAGCTTTTCCAACCGTTTCGTCTTCCACAGCATCAGTAAAAATAATGTCCCCATTCTCCAATAAACTGTTTCTATATTTATCCAGTGCGCCATCTGTTATAAAAGAAATTTTGTCCCTACTAATATCTAGAATTGGCCCATATTTTACAAGAATGTCCCCATAATGGACAGTCTTAATCTCACCTTCATCATAGTTCAAATGTACACGAGATAGAGAGTTTGTAGAAATTGAAAAATCAAAAACTTTTTCTAACTTACGCTGTTTCCAATCTACAACAGTGCATGTTTAATATGCTCTAAGAAATATAAATCAACTATCGTTGTTAAATTTATTTACTTTATATAATGAAATAAGTTGAAATAATTTAAAGAACTCATTATTCTAAAATTAGAATTATGTAATAGTAGTAAATATCTGTGAACAGTTATCGCAAATATTTATTTTTTAGAAGAATTTTGGGGATTAAAAAGGGGCGTTACTATGGTTTTTTGGATGAAGAAGAATAACGAAGACTTAGAAAACAAAAATGAGCTTAAATTTATTTCTAAAACGGATAAAGATATATTGAATAAACAGTTACATGAAATTACAGATAGTGCAGTTTTAGATGAACCCATTTCATTATCTCCAAAGTTTGCTGAGTTAATTACTAAGAATGTTTCTATTGGAAATAGTAAAAATGGGCTTTATGAAGTTGTTATACAAAAAGGAGAAACTTTAGTTAAAGCCCATGGAGATGGTGATTATCTTCGAGGTTTTGTCCAGGGGAAAAATGGAAAAATTAAAGGTCAAGCCTTATTAAAAGAGGCAAAGCCATCAAAAATGTTATCAACGGCTAATGTAATGAATGCTGTTTCAATGGTTGTTGGTCAATATTATATGACTGAAATCAGTTCCAAAATGAATTATTTAAATAATTCAATTACTGAAATTAAAGAGTTTCAGTAACGTGAATTTAAAAGTAGGATTCGTTCACTAATTATGAATCTAAAAGACTGTGCTAGATTTAGTGTTGAAATTTTAAATGATGTTGAGACTAGAACTATACACAGAAATACCTTAATGAACTATCGTGATAAAGCAACAGAACTAATGGAACAAGTCAACGATGAAATTAATTCTTTAGTGGCGAGCCCAGATAAAGATAGAATTAATGGTTACTTAAAAAAAGTAGGTGAATTAAAAGGGGGTGCTATTTTTTCAACAATGTTTATTGTCAATTCTTAGAGAAATTGGTCGTTTGTCATTGTTATTTAGTAATAAAAATGGGGTAGGGTAAGGATACTTTGACATCTATAATGAATATTTAGAAAAAGCTAATCAACTTTTTGAAGTTATAAAAGGATGGCATGAAAAGAAACGAGATGAGTACAACGTAGATTTAGACAATCATCGATATTCTAAGCAAGGTATTGAAGGTATGATCTTTGGTTTAGCGGCTAAATTCAACGAGAAATGGCAATATGAAAAAATAGATTCAGATGTAGAAAAAATAATTCAGTATCAGCAAAACTTAAAAAGCTTTGAACCACAAGAAGTATCCATGGATTTATTTACACAAGAAACTAATCTCTTACTTAAAGATGGAAAGGTGTATTATCAAGTGCCATAAAAAAGCAAGTTCTTGAAGTTGAATAAATAAAGATGATGGTCAAAGTGTACACTTCTCTGTGATGCTAAATGTTATTATGATATTAAAATAGTGAGTTAATATTTAGCTTTGAGGATAATTATCTGCTTAAAGGGAGATGTAACAATGAAGTTCTTTATTTTTCCATCTAATCCTAAATATTATAGGGCACGAGAAAGTTTTGAAGCCTTAGAGAAAATACACTGGAAGCAAGGAAAAACTAAAATGGTAAACGTGGGGGGATGTTGTTTATATTTATGAAGCTAAGCCAACACAAGGATTAATTGTAAAGGCAAGTGTCTTGGAAACTAATGTAACTAATTATCACATTGATGACTCAGAATTTTCAAGCTCTACAATGGATTTTGGCAATACTCCACCATGGTTCACTCTTCAGAAAATACAATATATTTCTTCAATAATAAATTGGGGACAGTTAAATGATTTAGGAATTAATGGTAACATCCAGAGCATACGTAAGGTACCTTCAAACATTGCTAATAAAATTGAAAATTTAATTGGAGACTTTTCTTTTAACCCACTAGAATCGGTGATATACGAGGGTAAAAAGAAATTTATATATACAACTAAATATGAGCGTAGTCCTGAGAATAGGCGAAAGGCTATTTGAGTATCATGGACTAAGTTGTGCGGCTTGTGGGTTTAATTTTAGTAAGGTTTATGGGAATTTAGGTGCGGACTATATAGAAATTCATCACATTAAGCCATTGTTTAGTACTGAAGAAGAAATCATTGTAGATCCTTTTAAAGATTTAATTCCTTTGTGTTCTAATTGTCACCGAATGGTACACCGACATAAAAATGAGATACTTTCCTTTTCTGAATTGAAAAAAATTATCAGCGAAAACAAAAATTAAATTTTGACTACATACAAAATAGAAAAAATCATTTTTCTTGTGCAAATGTATATGTGTAAGCTTTTTAGATTTACCGACTAATGTTATTAGCATTTACTAATCAAGATATGTATGGTTGTTGTTTTGTAGCGAATGATATAAGTAAAATTAATGATTGACAAGATATTGCAATTACTACGGGGAGGAGGATTAGCAATGACACAAAATTTGGAAACTATAATTGAATACATCAATGATAACCTGATGTTCGGTAGTAAGATTAAGAGTAGAGTTATAGATAGTCTCTTCCATGATTATTCAATCAGTGCGGATGAAAAAGATGCAGTATATAAAGAACTTGGGGATTTGAATATTACCATAGAGTATTCAAAATATTATTTAAAGAAAAAATTAGATAAACTTTTTATAATGATTGGCCCTAAAAAGGAATTAAAACAAAGTAACCTTGATAAGTGGTTTGAAGTAGAAAATATTAATTCTGATCTTCAAAAAAAAGTTAGGACACACTTAGATTCCTCCGGTTATTCTATAATTAACGATGTACATAATGAAATGGATTTAGGGGACTTTGATTTTCTTGATGATTTAGATTTAGACTGTCTCGATGAGGTCTTAGACGATGAAAAATTCAACGCAGAATTGTCTTTTTTACAAGATGTTGTAGATAAAAGTAAAAACTTTGAATACCTAATTGACTTACATAATGATGATATTGATTTTGAGAAAAAAAGGACCGTATTAGATGATCTTGCAAAGGCAAATGAAAGATTAGTTTGGAAAATTGTAAATCGGTATGCAAAATTATCTACTCCCGCATTTGATGTAAACGATATGGCACAGGCTGGGATACAAGGTTTGATGAAAGCAGCTGAAAAATTTGATATTAGTTTAGGCAATCAATTTTCAACTTATGCAACATGGTGGATTAGGCAAGGAATTACGAGAAGTATTGCTGACTGCAGTACAACGATTCGTGTTCCTGTACACATGAGAGAAAGAATCATAAGGTTTACTAAAATCGAAGCACAATTTTGGAATGAAAATAGTAGGACTGCTACTGATGATGAATTAGCTGATGACTTAGAAATATCGAAAAAAGAACTTAGAAACTTAAAGTTATATCGAAATATGGCAAATTTAACCAGCCTAGATATTCCAATTGGAAATGAGGAGAAAAGTTACCTATGTGATTTTATTCCTGACAAAAATAATAAAACCCCAGAGGAATCTGCTGAAGAAGAAGCATTAAAGCAAGAATTGAAAAATATATTTAAAGAACATTTAACCAATAGGGAAGAGACAATATTATTGCTCAGATTTGGATTAATTGATGGAGTAAAACATACTCTTGAAGAAATAGGTGAAGTTCAAGGAGTCACTAGGGAAAGAATTAGACAAATAGAATCGAAGGCTATTAGAAAATTACGACATCCAAATGTTATTGAAAGGTTGATGGGTTTCTATCATGATTGAAAATAAAATAAAAGAGTTGATAAGGTCTCGTAGAAATAGCATTGTAGTATTGATGGGATTTGACAAAGAAGTGTTACCCGTCTCAAGTAAATATTTTACTTTTGATATTGACTATTATGACAAGTTAAATCTTGATGTTATTCGAGAACAAGTTGTTGATGAAGTGATCGACAACAGAACATTTGATGAACCTTATAAATGGATGACCATCGAAGAATATCAATTTTTTAAGGAACAGCTGATCATTAATAAAATGCCAGTGTTTGTTCTTGCGAATAATTTATACGACAAGCAGTATCCATATAGGAGAACACTTTCGAATGTAGATAATATTTATCATTATCTTTATTATCAAGAAGATAATGAGTTGGAACCTGAACAGGAAAAATTGCTTGAAAATGTTTCATTTTTCTATGGCCAGATTGATTATTCAAAACAAACTGGTAACTATTATGTGACATATCCTGAATTTGAAGAAAAAATTGAAATTGTTCCATATTATGAAGCATCTCCTATAAATGTAGACTATTCTGTTGAATATCCATTAGAAAATATTCAACGTATTGAACTTTCTGATGATGAAATTCCCTTTTTGGACCTTGAATCAGAAATTCTAACTAAATCTAGTAAACCGAATATTGTATTATTTTTTTCAGGGGCAGCAGATACACTCCCAAATAAATATCTCGAAAGACTAAATATTATTTCAGCTTTTTCTGAAGTTAATTTTTATTTTTCAACTTTATCCATAAGACGTCAAATTATCGAGAACGAAGATGAATATATCAAAATATTAAAAGACATCTATGGTTATGACAGTTACCGTGAAATAAAGTTTTATAAAAATATTGAGAGCCACTTAAAGGAAACAATTAATATTTCACAAGCACAGATTATTGATGATATTGTGATACAAGCTGAAAATGCTATGCATGGCGAATCGTTCCGTGATGTTTATATAACTGCATCAACCGGTGCAGGTAAATCTGTCATGTTTCAGATTCCAGCATTATATTTAGCAGAAAAATATTTTAATGATAAACCACTAACACTTGTAATTTCTCCACTGATTGGTTTGATGAATGATCAAGTTGATAACATGAGGAGAAAAGGTGTAAATACATCTGCAACAATTAATGGAAATACACCACCATTTGAGAAAGAAAAAATCTTAGCGAAGGTTCAAAGTCAAGAAGTGGATATACTTTATTTATCTCCAGAAACATTACAAGCTAGAAGTGATATAAAAATGCTAATTGGTGATAGAAGTATTGGTGTAGTTATTATTGATGAAGCACACATCGTAACGACCTGGGGAAAATCATTCCGAGCTGACTATTGGTATTTAGGTATATATCTTGCTAAATTACGAAAAAAGTATAAATTTCCAATTGTAACATTTACTGCCACTGCAATTTATGGTGGGCGAGAAGATATGTATTTGGATACTCGTAATAGCTTAAATATGATAAGCCCGATTTCTTACTTCGGAGATGTTCGTCGTGATGATTTATTGATGAGTGTTAGAAGTAGTGAAAAAGATTTAGATGCTGAAGGTAGAGACTATCGCAAAACGAAGAACACACTTGCGTTAAAACACTTGAAAATGGCGATGAAGAAAAAGCAAAAGTCTCTTCTATACTTTCCAACCGTGAGATTGTTAATAGATTTTTATAATTTTGTCGTTCAAAATGAACCAGAAATTGCAAAAAAAACTGGTAAATACTTTGGAACTCTCCAGAAAGAAGAAAAAGACGAAGTGTTATCAGAATACAAATCTGGTGAACTTCAATTTATTTTAGCTACGAAAGCATTTGGAATGGGAATAGATATTCCTGATATAACTAATGTTTACCATTATGCTCCAACTGGAAATGTTGTTGATTATATTCAGGAAATTGGTCGTGCTGCCCGAGATAAAAGTAAGGTTCCTCATGGCTTTGGAATGATTGACTTTCTTTCTCGCGATATGAATGAAGTCAGGCAGCTTCATGGTATGTCAGCGATTAGAAAGGATCAGATACTTGAAGTGATGCGGAAAATCCTATCAGTATATAAAGAAAAGGGTAACAATCGTAATCTAATTATTAGTCCCGAAGATTTCAAATATATTTTTGTACAAAACAAACGTGATGAAGATTCTCTTGACAATAAGGTAAAAACAGTACTTCTGATGATTGAGAAAGACTTTTCTTCACCAAATAAATTGGGATATTCGCCTTTTGTTGCACGTCCTAGAAGCCTTTTTGGTAATGACTTGATTTTTGTTACATCAGAACTTGAAGTAACTCTCATTAAGTCAAGACTTGGTAAATATTTTTCCAAAGAAGTGGATTTAAAAAGCAACACATATGCGGCTGTTTATCAAGTAAATCTGAGTGGAATTTGGGAAAAATATTATAAAAGAATGTCATTCCCAAGTTTCAAATTTGCGTTGTTTAATGTAGATGAACGTAAAAAACTTGAGCATAAAAATTTATTTGAAAAATTTGCTTATACCTCAGGTGTTGAAGTTGCATTGAACAATAATATTACTATTGAAAATCTACTATCCCATTACAAGATTATACTTAACTCATTTGAAAATTTTATTAATAAACAAAAGATTACTGGAAGTCAGTTTACGATCGATGGTCTTGGGGATCACTTTATGAGATCTTTGAAGATTTCAGATAAGTTTGAGGCCCGTGCTTTTGCCCAGGCGATCATTAACTCAGCGTTCGAGTTTGGAAAAATTAAAGATATCAAGTTTATTGCAGAAAGAACTAATAGCAGTGAAAACAAACAAAGGTACATCATTTACCAGGATGGAGATGTGTTTTCAAGATTTATAATGGGTTCAATAACGAATATTTTAAAACCTGATGATAACTTTGTTAAGGAAACTAATAAAGTCATTTCGTTCTATTTTCGCTCACGGGGGGATGATATTGATGCAAAAATTGCTGCTTTAGGTATTGGTGAAGCAAGGAAAATGTTAAATTACCAAATAATTGGGGGGAATAATCCGCAGATCTATTTGAGAATGAACTCAGTTTATCCATTGGAAAAAGCAATTAAACAAGGTAAATTTTATCAAAATAATATATTACAGGATGTTCAACTCAAGCACTATACTAGTGTTGAGATGCTTAAATATCTATTTATGAAAGAGCAGCCCGAGCCAAGTGTTAAGAAAAGAATCATCAACTATTCAAAATGGTTCTGGGATAACATTGAAAATTATTTCATGGGAATCTTACCAAACGAAGTAAGGGATGTGTTATCGAAAAAGAGTGAAAATTAAATTATTGAGTTAGTTTCAGTCAAGAAAGCTGAAGCTTTCTTTTTATTCCACAATTTCCATAACATAAACCAAAAAAATTGTATCTAAAGAAATAGTTTTACAATAATTCTTGGCATAACAATATTTTCGTAGGAGAGCATACGAATACAAATAATTTTATCTAATTTGTAAAGGTATCATACAAATAACAATAATATCCTGGTAATACAACATGGAGGTAAATTTTTAGTCACTATAATAAATTCAAGAAAATACGGGTAGAGGCTGATTATGCTTAAAAAATATTGATAAATAATTTAAAAAATATCTATTTACATACAATACAGAAACATACGCAGGGCATTTAGGGCAAATAGGGTATGTTTTTCAATTCATCTCTGATGTGTAATGTAGTCTTCCCTTCCAAATGCTTGAAATGAAGACATGATTAATTTTAGTGTGCTAAAGTTCCTTTTCATAACGTTTTGTACCATTATTTTGACGAAAACTGGTCCAAGTTGTCAACTCAATATTTAATGAAAAATAGCGGTATGATAGGCTTTGTGAGCTCTTTTGAGATCCATTCTGGGAAGACCAAATTGCTCCTAAATTATTAGACGGCAAGAACGTCATTATCGCAGCACATGGTAACTCATTGCGTGCTCTTACAAAGTACATCGAAGGTATCTCAGATGAAGATATCATGGGTGTTGAAATGACCACCGGCCAGCCAGTTGTTTATGACCTGGATAATCAGTTGAAAGTTGTTAAGAAAGAAAAACTTTAAACCCAAATATAATAAAACAAATAAGGTTCAGCTCTTTTTAAAAGGGTTGGACCTTATTTTATGTGCAGATTTTTTACTGTGTTTTGTTTTACAAGAAGTAAAAATTTAACTTTGAACTAATTGAATTTGCCAAACGTACACATTGTGTTTATGACCAAAACGGATAAGCTTGGATAAATTTCACTATTATTAAATTACTTGAAGATTCAATTACCAGCAAAAAGAGGTATATTACTTAAGTAAGGGCCTTAGTTTTTGCAAACTTAAAAGAGTTATTTTGAATAAAATAATAGTTTTTATTTATACTTGTTCAATATTCAGTGTAATTAAAACATAAAAAATTTAAAAGAAGGTTAAAAAATGTTTTTTAAAACCTCTGACGATATTAAAATTGCATTCGATGATTATGGAAAAAAGGAGCAGCAGCCAGTGATACTTCTAAGTGGAATTGGCGGCAGCCGCTTAATTTGGAGTAGCCAAGTAACAGCCCTAATAAATGCAGGGTACCGTGTCATTAATGTGGATGCAAGAAACCAAGGGGAATCCCAACATACAACAAGGGGATTAAGAATTTCCCGTCATGCAATTGATATCCATGAATTACTTGAATACCTGAAAGCTGATAATGTAATCTTTATAGGAAATTCAATGGGGGCAGCCACAATCTTTGCCTATATTTCTTTATACGGCTATAAAGAAGTTAAAGCAATTATTGACGTTGACCAAAGCCCTAAAATGATTTCTACTCCGGATTGGCCTTATGGCTTTAAAAATTTAACATGGGATAACTTCCCTGAGGAACTTATGATGTCTTTTAGGCATGCAACCTTCACTCGGATTGACGATGAACTTTTTTCTAAGATAAAAAAAGTTAATGCAGCCCATCCTTATGATAGACAGCTTAACTATTTATTTTTGGTAGACCATTCTTTTCAAGATTGGCGTGATATTATCAGTTGTTTAAAGGTACCGCTTCTAATTATTGCGGGCAGACAATCCCCTTACTTTAATCCAGACTTTGCAGAAGCAGCAGTAGCCTTAGCGCCTATGGGAGAAGCGAGGGTAATTGATAATTGCGGACACATTGTTATGGCTGAACAAGCAGCCGCGTATAATAACATAATGTTCAATTTTTTGAAAAAAGTTTAACTACATCTCTTTATCAGCTGAAAGAATTCTCTGAGCAATGCTTTCATCCATTATTAAGTCGGTTAATATATTGCCGCGCAAAGCGCCAAGCGCTGCATTGGTTTTGAACCGGCTTTTTAGTATACCGAATTTTCTCGGCGTAGCCATAATTGACTGCAGATCAATACTTAAAGTTGTGTCCTTTGTGGGTATTAAAAAATTACCATTAATATCGTAAGGACGCCCGAAAAGCATTCCGGCAATCTTAGAAGGGTCAACGTCTGGAAAAATCAAACTTTTGCTTTGTTTCCAGGCTGGAATTGAATTGATTGAAGAAAACGTTCCAAGACCGCAAAATAACATATCCATCTTATGGGCCATTTTAAAAGTTTTACGTAGTGCGGGTTCTTCAGGAAGCTCCTTTCTGATAGTATTATTAGTGATATAAAGGGGTGCAGGCATGGTTACATACTGTGCTCCCAGCTTATTAGCTGCCCTTTCAGTCATTCGGGTTGAACCTGCGAGAGAATTGTATTTCATATTTTCCCCCATAAATTGTGTAAATGTTAATTTAGGTTTTACATCACTATGAAAATGATCAATGATGTTGAAAACTGTTCCTCCCCAGGATAGCCCGACTATATTGGACTGATTAATAATTGTTTGAATTTGCTCCGCTGCGTATTTAATAATGTTGGAGCCGTCACTGCTAGGGTTGTTTTCATTTTTTAAAATGTAAATATGAGCTATTGCAAATTTTTTTTTGAAAACAGATTCAAGTTGAAAATTTCTAGCAGTTGGAGACTTAATTTCAATGTTAACTATCCCTGAAGAGAGTGCATCATCCAGATATCTGCTAATTAGATAACGGCTGATCTGGTATTTTTTGGTTAACTGTGAAATTGTCATTTTTGATAAATAGTAATCTTGGGCAATTCGAGCCAACTTTTCCTGATAAGATAGACTGTCCATCGTTACTACCCCCATTCTTTTATTTAAGTATAGCATTTAAAGGTAACTCAATATATTTTAATATCAGCTATATTTGTGAATTTTAGAGCATTAGCTATTACAAAAATAAAATAATAATTTAAATTTCCAATATAAAGCGCTTATTTATTTTAAAAAATTAAAAAAACAAATTAATATTTGATAAATTTAAAAAATAGTGTAGTATATTCAGTTGATAGCAATTGTTATTTTTTACACATGAATATTGGAGGAGAAACGATTAATGAATAAAGAGGAGATTCTGGGACTTCATGAAAAACATATTGGTGTTTTGGGGATTGCCCCACAGATGGCTGTTAAAAACCGCAGTGATTTGAGTAAAGCGTATACACCTGGAGTGGCTAACCTTTCGAAAGAAATTGAGCAGCATCCAGAAATGAAAAAAAGGCTGACCTTAAGCGGTAAGCTGATTGCGGTTGTTACAGATGGTTCAGCAGTTCTTGGGCTTGGAAATATCGGACCTGCTGGTGGATTACCGGTAGTCGAAGGCAAGTCTTTATTGTATAAAGACTTTTCTGGAGTTAATGCACTGCCACTGGCAGTGGAACAGGTTACAGCAGATGAGTTTGTTGAAACAATCAAAAATATTTCAAAATCTTTTGCTGGAATTCATTTAGAAGATATTGCTGCACCTAAATGCTTTGAAATTGAAGAAAAGCTAAGCAAGGAAATCAATATTCCTGTTTACCATGATGATCAAGAAGGAACCGCAATAGTAGTTCTTGCAGGACTGATTAATGCAGCTAAAGTAGCTGATAAACCTTTGACTGATTTGAAGGTAGTAGTTAATGGAGTGGGGGCCGCGGGTCTTGCAACGGCTGCTTTGCTGAAAAATGCTGGGATTAATAAAATTACTTTGGTAGATGTTAAGGGAGTCATACGAGCAGATTCTGCTGATTATAATGAGTATCAGAAAAAATTAGCTGCTGAGATTAATTATGATGTAAAGGGAAAAAAGCTCGAAAACGTAATTGCTGGTCAAGATGTATTCATTGGTTTGTCAGATGCAAATGTGTTGTCAGCTGCACAAGTAAAAAAAATGGCAGCTGGAGCAATCATATTTGCTCTAGCTAATCCGGTTCCTGAAATTGATCCCCAAGTTGCGCTTGATGCTGGAGCAGAGATTGTTGCTACCGGTTCAAGCCAATACCCAAATCAAGTTAATAATATTCTTGTTTTCCCAGGTTTATTTAAAGGTTTGCTTCATAGCGGTTTAAAAAAAGTTGATTTTGAAGTAGAGAAAACTGTTGCCAAGGCATTAGCAGAGATGGTAGAGAATCCTACCAAAGAAAAAATAATTCCCGGCGTTTTTGATCCAGGGGTTGTAGATACTGTCACACAAGCTATTACAAAAAGCTATCAAAAAAAATAATAAAATAAAAGGGATTTAGGAATTAAGCCAACAAGCCCGAAACTATCATAACTATCATATTTGAAGACTTTTGAACAATTTTCCTTAATCTCAAGGAGGCTGGTACCATGGATGTATTTGTTACGTCAATTCAAAGTGTTATCGCGATTATTTTAATGATTGCAGTTGGTTACTATGGTGAGTTTAAAGGCTGGTTTGATAAAAAATTTTCAGGGGCATTATCAAAGTTAATTATGAAAATTGCGCTTCCCTGCTCAATTTTTAGTGCCATGAACAAGTTTTTTGTTCCAAGTCGATTAGCAGTACTTTCAGAAGGGTTGATCTATACAATCCTTTCAATCTTGATTGGCTATCTTCTTGCATGGATATTTGTAAAAATGACACGAGTACCAAAAGCGCGGCGTGGTTTGATGATGACGGCGATTAACGGGGCTAATACAGTTTTTATTGGCATGCCGTTAAATGTGGCTTTGTTTGGTGAAATTTCAGTTCCGTATTTATTAGTTTATTATATTGTTAACACTGTTATTATTTGGACATTAGGTGTTTGGGTAATTGCAGGCAATGATCCTACTGTAGCAAATGGAGGTAATGCCAAGTTTGATTGGCATCACCTGATTCCAACGCCGTTGTGGGGATTTATTTTCGCACTTCCTTTTATTTACTTTGAGCCGTTAAAAAATGTTTTGTCTAAGGCAACTTTTGCGACTACAGCTTTGACAGATGTTGGCAACTTAGTGACACCCTTATCACTTATTTATATTGGGATTATGTTACGGTCGTTTGGCATTTTTAATATGAAATTTGATGTAAATGTCATTACTACATTGATTGGACGTTTTATTGTTTCTCCTATTATTATGGCAGTACTTATTATGATTGGAATTCATGCTGGTTTTCAAATCAATGACATTTTTCATCAAACTTTGATTATTCAAGCAGCTACCCCGTCTTTAGCGGTTTTGCCCATTTTGGCAGATACGTATCATAGTGATGTGAAATTTGCGACGAACATTGTTGTTTCGACTTCCATATTATTTGTAATTGTTGTACCGATTATTATGTTGCTTCAGAATATTTAGTTGAATTAAGAAAGGATGTGAAAAATATCAGTTTTCAAATTGTTAAACTTAATTTGAAAAAAACAAGCGTTAGGCGGAAGTGGGAAGACTTTTTGAAATCACTAGGTATTTCTGATTTTAGTGAACAAGAAGTTGAAAAGATTGATGAAACTATTGGGATCTATAAAAGTTCAAAATTACTTGGAACTGGTTCGATTGCTGGAAATGTTTTAAAATATATCGGAGTTTGTAATGAGGACACAGTCCCAGGATCAAGCTTTAACACTATTGTTTCCGAGCTGATTAACAAATTAGCGCAAAAGGGTATTTTTCATGTTTTTGTGTTCACAAAACGAAAATACGAAAAGAGTTTTCAATATATTGGTTTTAACGAATTAGCTTATTCAAAAAAAGGAGCCATACTTGAATCAGGAGCAGCTAATATTGAAACATATCTCTCTCATGTTCCACGGGTAACGAATCAAGTTCATAAAACAGTGGCAGCGATTGTCATGAATGCTAATCCTTTTACTAAGGGGCATCGTTACTTAGTTGAAAGAGCAGCCAGAGAAAATGATCTTGTTTATGTATTTGTGGTAAATAATGACGTTTCACTTTTTTCAACTAGCGAAAGATTTAAATTGGTAACTCGAGGAGTTGCTGATTTGAAGAATGTTATCGTAGTTGACGGGGGCAGTTATATGGTAAGTTATCTTACTTTTCCTTCTTATTTTCTGCCTGATAAGGAAGATAAGATTAAATATCAGACTACTATAGATGCAAGAATATTTAGAAATAAAATTGCTTCTGAATTAAATATTAAAAAAAGATATATTGGTACTGAGCCGTTTTCTAAAACGACAGGTATCTATAATAAAGTATTAAAAGATGAACTGCCCCCTCGTGTAACTGTCGTAGAAGCTGCTAGGCAAAAAGATGATACCGGCAGTGTTATTACGGCAACTAAAGTAAGGAAGATGATTGCTGCTAACAATGTTAAAGCGATATGTAACTTTGTACCGCAAACTACGTATAAATTTATAGAGGATAATTTTGCTGAATTGCATGCAAGAATTGAAAGGGGAATAAATATTAATGGAAATTAAACGTACAGCAATTGCAGGAACCTTGGAATCTTCAGATATTCAAATAATGTTAAGCAAAGGAACTGAAGGAATCCAGGTTACTTTGAAATCAGATGTTGAAAAACAATTTGGTGATCAAATTAGAAAAGTTATTACCTCAGTTTTGAAATCATTTAATATTGAAAATGCAAAAGTCACAGCTGTTGATAAGGGTGCTTTAGACTGTGTCATTAAAGCACGTACTATTACTGCAAGCCAACGAGCTTTGGAAATTGCTGATAGTCCTGAATGGGAGGTGCTCTAATATGGTTAATGAAGAAGAACGCTTGCGTAGAACTATGATGTTTGTGCCTGGGAACAACCCGGCTATGGTAAAAGATGCCGGTATTTATGGTGCAGATTCAATTATGTTTGACCTAGAAGACGCTGTTTCAATGACGGAAAAAGATGCAGCACGTACCTTAGTTTATGAGGCGTTATCTACAGTGGATTATGGTAATGCTGAATTAGTAGTACGGATAAACGGGTTAGATACACCATACTATGAAAATGATATTAAAGCGATGGTAAAGGCCAAAGTTGACGTTATACGGTTGCCTAAGACTGAAAATGCGAACATGATTAAAAAATTAGAACAACTAGTTGAAAAAGCAGAGAAAGAATTCGGAGTTCCTGCCGGCTCTATTCATTTAATGGCTGCAATTGAGAGCGCAAAGGGCGTGTTGAATGCTTACGAAATTGCATGTGCTTCTAAACGAATGATTGGGTTAGCGCTATCAGCGGAAGATTATACTACTGATATGAAAACACATCGCTATCCCGATGGTGCTGAATTAGAGTTTGCGAGAAATATGGTTCTTCATGCTGCACGTGCTGCAGGAATAGCTGCATTTGATACAGTATTTACTAATATGGACGACCCAGAAGGCTTTTATCGGGAAACTAAACATATCCATCAACTTGGATTTGATGGCAAATCGCTTGTTAACCCACGGCAAATTGAAATGGTTAATAAAGTTTACGAGCCTACCCGCAAAGAGATTGAAAATGCTCTTAATGTAATGGACGCTATTAAAGAAGCGAATGAAAAAGGCTCAGGGGTCATTTCAATGAATGGTCAAATGGTTGATCGTCCAGTAGTTCTTCGTGCACAAAGAGTAGTACAGTTAGCTAAAGCTGCTCACTTATTAAATGAGGAAGGTGACTATATTGAAAAATAGTGTAGAACGTGAGTTACCGGAAAATATTATGAATAAGTTAAACTTAAGGCCCTACAAAAGTACAGAAATCGGCAATCCCGAAATTCAAAGAGTAGCGCCAAAGGTAAGAACTACAACTGGTGAAGGCAAACTTGTTGAATCTCTTGAGAAAGTGGTTAAGGATAATGTTAAAAATGGGATGACGATTTCATTTCACCATCATTTTCGTAATGGAGATTTTGTTTTCAATCAAGTAATGAGAATTATTATTGATTCCGGAATTAAGGAACTTACTTTGGCTCCTTCTTCACTTACTGGTGTGATGAATAATTTAGTTATTGAGGCTATTAAAAAGGGAACTATCACTGCCATTACCAGTTCTGGTATGCGTGGTGAATTAGGCGAATTTGTTTCACACGGTGGCCTGAAAAATCCGGTTGTTTTTCGTTCACATGGCGGTCGAGCACGTGCTATTGAGGAAGGCGCAATTAAAATTGATGTAGCTTTTCTTGGGGTCCCGAATGCTGATAAGCTTGGAAATGCAAATGGTATGGAAGGTAACGCTGTTTTTGGTTCACTGGGTTATGCTCTGATGGACGCACAGTATGCGAACAAGGTTGTTTTGTTAACTGACAATTTGGTCCCATATCCAAATACTCCAGCTTCAATTAAACAAACTCAAGTTGACTATGTAGTTAAAGTTGATAAAGTTGGGGACCCGGATAAAATAGGTTCTGGAGCGACCCGCTTTACTAAAGATCCTAAAGAACTTAAGATTGCTAAAACTGTAAATAAAGTTATTGTTAATTCGCCTTACTTTAAAAATGGTTTTTCATTTCAAACAGGTTCTGGCGGTGCCGCACTCGCAGTAACACGATACCTGAGGCAATCAATGATCGACAATAACATTAAGGCCTCGTTTGCACTTGGAGGGATTACTAAGCCAACCACAGACTTGCTTAATGAAGGATTAATTGCCAAAGTTATGGATGTGCAAGACTTTGACAAAGGTGCTGCTGAATCGATGCATACTAATAATAAGCAGCAGGAGATAGATGCTTCGTGGTATGCTGACCCGTATAACAAAGGTGCAATGGTTGATCAGCTTGATGTTGTGATTTTATCTGCTTTAGAGATTGATACTAAGTTTAATGTCAATGTTATGTCTGGTTCTGACGGTGTTATTCGCGGAGCTGTGGGCGGACATCAAGATGCTGCTACTGCTAAATTGACTATCATCAGTGCTCCGCTGGTACGTGGAAGACTGGCTACTGTAGTTCCTGATGTGACTACCGTCGTAACCCCGGGAGATTCGGTTGATGTGCTGGTTACAGAAGTAGGGATTGCAATTAATCCTAAACGTAAAGATTTGATTGCTAAACTCAGCAAATTACCGGGAGTTAAAATTTATTCGATTGAAGAGCTTCAAAAAATGGCTGCAAAATTAGTTGGTACTCCTAACCCAATTGAATATACCGATAAAACCGTTGCTTTAGTTGAGTATCGTGATGGTACTATTATTGACGCGATTAAAGAAGTTAAGAAATAAGGATTTTTGATATTATTAAGGATGTGTTTGGGGGTTCTACTGTTGAGATCAATCTTTGAAGATGGTTTTGAACAGAATATCTTGGCTGTTTTAAGCTGGCGTGATAGACGAAGTGAAATTCAAAAAGAATTATTACGTCAATTCCCGCAAAAGACTTTAATTGCAACTAAGTTAAATATTCCGGGACCCATTAAAAATAACGCACGGATTAATCAATTATTTGAAGATGGGTATGCTTTTTTGAAAAAGAGCATCATGATAATTGCAGATAAACCTGTTAAGGAAATAAGGTTAAGGCTTCGAACAGGCAGCGAATCCTTCTTGGTTGTTGATACTGCACCCAAGCTGATAAAAGAAGCAGCTGTTAAGTTTGAAGATAACTACCCCTCAGGGCGGCTATTTGATGCTGATGTTCTAAATTCGGAAATAAGCAGCGCAAAGGCGCTGTCACGCTCAGATGTAAAAATAAAACCGCGAACTTGTCTGGTTTGTGAAAGGCCAGCGAAAGAATGCTCCCGGTCTCGAAAACATTCAGTTGCTGAACTGCAGAAAAAGGTTAGCGAAATCTATTGGAAAAAGTTTGGACAAAGCGAAGGTAATGACTATGGAACGATTGGATCAAGTAAAATCAAAGGGTCTTGATGATAATCGGGATGAAATTGTCAGGATAGCGACTAAGGCATTGCTTTATGAAGTAACGGTTTTGCCTAAACCGGGTTTAGTTGATCCCCTTAGTTCGGGTCCTCATCCTGATATGAATGTTTTTAATTTCATAGACAGTGCAATCAGCTTGGAGTCTTATTTTGCCCAAGCTTTTACGGCTGGCTGGAACTATACTGCTAGAGATTTTAGCGAATTGTTCACCAAGGTTCGTGCATATGGAATTACTGCAGAACATACTATGCTGCTTGCTACCAAGGGAATTAATACACACAAAGGCGCAATTTTTTCTTTAGGAATTTTAGTAACTGCAACTGGCTATGTATTAAGTTGTGGTAATTTAAACTTGGATAAAATCGTTGAAGTTGAAAAAAAAATGGTGCATGGGCTGGTGAAAAAAGATTTCGCAAAAATACAATTTAAGCCGGTAAATGAACTTACAGCAGGTGAACAACAGTATTTAAAGTATGGTGAAAGTGGAATTCGAGGAGAAGCTGAAGATGGGTACCCAACTGTGATGAATGTTGCCCTGCCATTTTTACGACAAAGTAAGGGAACACATAATCAAAGGCTTTTGGATACTTTCATGATCATTGTCAGTTGTTCGAATGACAGCAATCTAATAAAACGTGCAGGGACAAATACTATTGTTAAGCGGGTACATGAGCAGGCAGACGAATACCTTTTGTTAGGCGGAAGTTGTAAAAAAGAAGGAAGAGCTAAGCTTGCCGAGTTAAACGAGTTTTTTCTTAAAAAGAATTTAAGTTTAGGCGGCTCTGCTGATCTACTAATCTTAACAATATACTTTGGCTTACTGGAAGGTATTTTATAGGTTGTCCTACTATTTTGGGATGACAATATAAGTTGTCCTAAAAATTTTAAACTTAAATAAAGTAAAAATAAATATGGTCCAGTTTCTTTTAAGAGGAGCTGGCCCTTATTTTTTTGTTTTTTATCGGGATAGGGTTACCCATGATATCAATATCTAATAAACATGCAACTTGATGTACCGATTCAAATACTGAGATAGTAAATAGCCTTACTTGAGCATAAAAGTCCGCATTTTTAAGCATTGTTTTGAAGAAATATTTTAAACATAGTAGTTTTTAATACGATAATTAAGTGAAAAAAGGTTTTATTCGTAATAGTTATTGCAAGCGTGTGGTTATAATTAATAAAAAGCTGGTCAAGAATTCTATAATTATTTTTTATTAAATCATGGTTATTTGACTATAAAAAAATGCACATGGTAGTCTGAACCTAATGTATAGGAAGAAAGTGATGGCGTGAATTTATTAATGATGAGTTTGTTTTTATTACTAGTTGGTATCATTGCAGGGGTAGTTAGCACTGTAGGCGGATTGGCTTCTTTAGTATCTTATCCTGCTTTATTGGTTCTAGGGTTGCCGCCGGTAACAGCTAATGTGACTAATACTGCCGGTCTAATTTTTACTGGTGTAGGATCCGCGTTAGCATCACATCGAGAATTAAAGGGGCATACTCGTGACTTGTGCATGCTTTTACCATTAACTATTATTGGTTGCATTATTGGTGCGCTATTGTTATTTGCTATTCCTGAAGCAACTTTTCAAAAAGTAGTGCCCTTTTTTATCTTGGCTGCAGGTATCCTAGTATTGGTACCACGTCATATTCAGGTTAATACGACTTCCAAAATATCTAAGGTGACTTTAAAAACAGTGGGAGCTTGGATTGGTGTTTTATTAGTAGGTATTTATAGCGGTTATTTTGGTGCAGCCGGTGGGGTTTTGATGTTATCAATGCTTTCAGTGATCAGTAATGCTCCCTTCGCGGAGTATAATGCGCAAAAAAATCTGGCATTGGGTGCAGCCAACTGTGTTTCAACGATAGTTTATTTATTGCAGACTAAGATTCATTGGGTATTAATACTGCCATTAGGAGTCGGATTCTTAATTGGCGGTTTGATCGGTCCTCAAATTGTTCGCTGGATACCAGATTATTTGATTAAATTAGTGATTGGAATTGCTGCATTAGGTTTAGCGTTAAGTTTATTTATTCATGCTTATTTCTAAATGTTAATACTTTTTACTTGTTAGTGATTAAAAGGATGAGACATAATTTATTTTGATTTTGAAAACTAGGTCATACTTAACACCCTTTGTGGATGCCAGTAGGGAAAAGTTCAGATTAAAATTAACTAAATAGAATAGGGGGAGTGTGCCAATAGTCGTTAGACTCTGAGCATTAACTGCAAATTACAATCATAGTCCGGCTTTCACGATATAACTAATGTCTCATGAATGTTTAAAGACTTTCAGCTTTTACCACATAATTTTTAACGTATAACGTTATTTAAACTTTTGCTTTGTTACAGGATCAAAAATATCACTGATTTCCTAAAACAACGAGGTCACCAATTGCATTAGCTAAGTATAAAAGTTACTCATTAACTGCTAAGAAACTGCGTGTTATCCAGCAATAGTGATGTCGCATGTCCAAAGCTTAGAAGAAAAATTTAAAGTAAAATTAATTAAAAAAATACATGGAGAATATGTTCCAACTGACTCGGGTTATATCTTGTTGAGTTATGCAGAGAACATCTTGCATTTATGTAAAAAATGTTCAGATGTACTGAAACCGAAAAGTTCACTTTTGAAGAAATTAATTAGAATTGGAACTACTTCTATTGATACTTACTTGCAACTGTTGCGTGTGACTTTCGCTTTCAGCACCCTAATATTCATTTTTTTCAATAACCAATACTGCAGATGCTTTTAAAGGTTTAGAGACCCGGTTAGTGGATATTATTTTTTCACCTTTACCACAGAGGTATGTGGGTGACCAGCACTTTTTTATAGTTGGTGAAGTTGGTTATGAGAATCTTTTTCTAGTATCTGATGAGGATAGTCCTTTAACTAAGGGAAAGAATCTCTCAATTAACAGTTTGAAAAAGGAGAAGTTTATTATCTGTGAGAAGGGTTTGGATACAGGGGAGATTTTAGAGAAATGGCTGTAAAGTAATAATATTGGCATTGGGAATTTTATCCGTATGCAACAATATGATAATATCAAGGAGGGAATCTCTGAGAATATTGGGATTTCAATTTTGCCGGATACTTTTTTAAGCGCTAAGAAAGAGTACACCTCTGAGGTCATTAGATGCTCCTTCTTTTCCTATTAAACATAAGTTTTATGTGATTACAACCAAGGATAAAGCTAATATTGATTCAGTAATAAATTTTTCCAACTTGGTAAAGTAAATCTGGTTTAAAAAAATATTCTGCAAAGATTTTTTGATACATAACGAACAAAGAATATTAGCTGATTGACAACAGATCTTCATTTTTAAACTTGATTTCTAACAACACAGTAACGCAAATTGCAGGCAATAATTTTTGTAAATAGTTTTTTATACATATTATTATTATGAATCGTAAAAATAAGGAAGCAGAAAAATGAAATTATTTTTGCTGCTGTTTTGTAAACCGCCTAATCTAAGGAATTAAAAGACCAAATAAACCTTTATCTTTTAGAAGGAGTTAACAAAACAACATGGATTCTTTACCTAACAAAAAGCATTATATTAGTTGGCCGATAATCGCCTTTTTGGATTTTGTAACAATTATCGGCTTTGATGATATTCTTTATCCCTTACAAAACCAAGGATTGTCAGTTGTTTTTACCTGGATATTTATGGTTGTTGCTTTCGTGATTCCTTATGAAATGTCGGTCAGTCAGTTGGGAGCTACTTTTACTGACAAAGAAGAAGGAGGACTTTCTTCTTGGGTACGCCACAGTACAACTGATACTTTAGGCTACTGGACAGCCTGGATGTATTGGGCAGCTAGTCTGCCATACATTGTTGATGTTGCAAATTCAGTTATTATTTCATTTGGCTGGCTGATTACAGGCAATAATTCCTTGGGAAAACAGATGTCAAATTTTACCTTTGGGTTGCTGACTTTTATCATTATTTTGATTTTTATTCTACTGCAGAATTTTTTTAAACATTCAATGGAAGTAATGGCAACGATCGGTGGCGGGGCAATGTTCTTGATGACTGTTTTGTTTGTTGTCATGACCGTTTATTCCCTTACTCATGGAGGACAGATTGCTACCCAGCCCTTTAATTTAAGTTCTTTTGTTCCACATCTCAGCCTGCAATATTTTTCGACAACTGGGCTGTTAATGTTTGCAGTCTGCGGTGCTGAGCTCGTTGCTCCCTATTTGATCCGCATGCGTAATCCGAAAAAGGATTTTCCTAAAGCAATGTGGCTTGTTGCGCTTATGACTGCTTTTTTGACAGTTTTCGGTACTCTTTCCTTAGCAATTTTCTTCAATGCTAATGATTTGCCACACGACCTTAAAATGAACGGTTCATATTATGCTTTTCAATTACTGGGTCAGCAGATAGGGTTAGGCAACTTTTTACTGTACATTTTTTCTATTGTTCAAGCGATTTATATGATGGCTCAGCTGGCAGTTTTATTGGATGCGGCGAGTTGGGTAATCGCCGGAGATACCGCGGCCAGTTTTATGCCGCAATGGATGAGTAAACGTAATAAAAACGGCCGGCCTCTAAACAGCTATCTCTTGACCAGCGGACTATGCCTCTTTTTATTATTGATGAGCGGAACATTACCTGACATCAATTCGATTTTTAATTGGTTGCTGAATTTAAACGGCATTGTTTTTCCGTTTAAAAATTGCTGGGTCTTTCTAGCTTTCATTGCTGTTAGGCTGCAAGCCGACAAGTTTAATTCTTCATTTGTCTTTATTAAAAATAAAGCTGTTGCGATTGCAGTAGGCAGCTGGTGCTTCGTTTTTTCTTTTCTTTGTGCACTGATGAGTTTTATTCCTCAGGATGTAAAATTTGGAACTGCAGCTTATGCTCAGCAGCTGCTGATGAATCTCTTTTCCGTTTTTGTATTGTTTGGGGCCGGTCTGATTATGCCGTTTTTAGCTCGCTTGGAAAAACGTAAACAAGCTAAAATGAGCCAGCTGCTAAAATAATCAATAGTATTACGGAACGGTAAAAAAGCTTAAAATGTTTACCATTTACGGAAACTGTAAGATAGAAAAAAGGAGGGGTGTACCGATGGTCGCTAGGTTTTGAGTATTAACTGTGAGTTACAGACATAGTTGAGCTTGACTATGAGTAACTTCATGGGTAAACAAAAAAGACTGACTATTGAAACACGTTATTTGCATAGTTCAGGTTAAAACGGAGGGACTGGGTCAAAAGTTACATTTTGACCTGGTCCTTTTATATTTTTCCAGCCCGACCAATTAAAAAATGAAATTAGTCGTTTTAATTAGTAAGCTGATTAATACAATAAAAAAGATGGCTTTATCCAGAATATTACTTGAATAATGCCATCTAAAAGGTGTATTTGTTTTCTTAGAACTGCTTGTTTGCAATTAAAGAGATCAGCTTTAATTGTTTTAAAAAGTCCACTTTGATTTTTTTATAAAAGTTTCCTTACATTGCAGGCTAGATATCCCCATTATAGGCTGCTTGGAAAATTTTAATAATGTCTTTTTTAGTTCCTTTACGAGGATTGGAAAATGCATTTCCGTCTTTTAAGGCATTTTCTGCCATTAATTCAAAGTCTTCCGGTTTAGCACCGATTTCTTTAATGGTTTTTGGAATACCGACATCTTCAGAAAGCTGTTTCATGGCTTTGATGGAAAGCATTGCAGCATCGCGGGTTGATAAACCGGTAGTGTTTTCACCCATAATTTCTGCTAATTCAGCAAATCTTTCAGGGCAGGCAATAATATTATACTTTTCAACATAAGGTAAGAGCAGGGCACAGCAGACACCATGGGGGGCATCATATTGACCGCCAAGTTGATGAGCCATTGCATGAACGTAACCTAAATTAGCATTGTTGAATGCCATTCCAGCAAGCATTTCAGCTTCAACCATTTTAGTACGAGCTTCAAGATTATGACCATTAGCAACTGCTTGCCGCAGAGATGTTTCAATTAACTTTATGGCTTCAATACATTGCGAGTCAGTAATTGGATTACGATCAACAGAAACGTAGGGTTCAACTGATTGAACAAAGGCATCCATACCAGTCGCAGCAGTTACCGACTTGGGAACATCCAGCATTAGAGTCGGATCATTGAATGAAACAAGCGGTATGTTTCTCCATGAAACAACAACAAACTTTAAATGAGTTTCTTCATTGGTAATAACTGCGTGCCGAGTTAATTCTGATCCAGTCCCTGCAGTGGTATTAACGGCTATTAATGGCGGAAGCGGTTTATCTAAGGTTTCGATCCCAGCCAGCTTAGTAATGTCAGCGCCATTAGTTAAAATAATTCCAGCACCTTTACCGGTATCATGCGATGAACCGCCACCAACAGTAATGATGGAATCAGCGCCTGAATTTTCGTATAACTTTTTAACTTCTTTGATATTGTGAATTTTTGGATTAGGCTCAACACCATTATAAATAACGTAATCAACGCCAGCAGCTTTTAAAGAATTGATAGTCTGTTCGACTGGACCATCCTTTAGTTGTTCAAGAAACCTTTCAGTAACAATGACCGGCTTCTTCATTCCGAGCATTTTTGCTCTGCTACCAACCTTGGTAATAACACCCGGTCCAAAAAAATTAACACTTGGCATTAAAAAATCATAACTGCGTTCCGACATATAAGATACCTCCTTGTGAATTTTTTTACAATATTATTCATCTACATAATAAAACATTTCTTAGAAAAATTAAAGCGTAAGTTGTTTAAACGAGATTTTTACAGCAGTAATTTAATAACTACTGTGGACCTTCAAAAATATTTAGTTTGATGTTGACAAAACTAATTAGTTCCTGTAAAGTTTAGTTTGTTAAAAAATATAAAACTAACTAAAATGGTGAATTTAATTAATGGGGTGTAAAAAATGGATAACAAAGAAATTTTTGACGAATTGACAACTTTGGCACGCCAGCCTGCAATCTGGTTTGCGGCACGCAGCCTTTATGGCCGCCATAATAATCAGCGCCCAGACAACCGCCGCCGTTTATTACGCGTTTTGGCAGAAACCGACAACGAGTTAACGGCAGGGGCCATCGCTGATATTTTAGCGATACGGCCTGCATCGGTTACACAAATTATAAAAAAGTTAGAGGCGCAAGGTTATATTCAACGTATTAAAGATGAGGAAGATGCGCGGGTAGTCCGCGCAAAAATTACTTCCAAGGGCCGGAAACAATTAGAGTCGTTAGAACGCAAACAAACTGATTTTCAGACAGCGTTGTTTGATGTGTTTGACAATGATGAACGCGAGCAATTTGGTAAAAGCTTGCGTAAATTGAATAAACATGTGACATCGGATGAATATCTTGCTGAAGTGCGCAGTAAAATGGATAAACACCTGCAATTTCACTTTGATCGTTTCATTGATCCTGCGAGAATGCATAAAATTCATGAAAATAAATTTTGGCGTTTTCAAAAGATGCAAGAACACAAGCATGATTTTCATCCTAATGATGATGAACGTTTATAAAAAATATGATTCAATGCAGGTGGATAAGAATTAGTGACTGTCTTTTACGAAAAGTGAAAGTTTTTGCTTGTATAACTTGAAATAAGACAAAGGAGAAGGATCAATGGCAGATAGAACACTTGAAACGCACCAGATAATCGCCAAGGAGGATAAAGTGCAGTCCAAAGCAAATGCTGCAGGGCTTTGGAAGATTATAAAAATAGCACGCCCGCAATATAAGTGGATGATACCAGGTTTATTTTTCTCAATTATCGGTGTGGTCTTTAACTTATTGACTCCAAAGTATTCGGGAAAGCTGATTAATACATTTGGAGCTCAGAATCTACAAAATGTCCACCTTGATGGAAAAATTATTGCCCTGGTCTTGATTCTCTTTATTGGAGGAGCTGTCATTTCAGCTATTGGAAATTTTTTGACGGGTGTGGCTGGCGAGCAGCTAGTACGTAATTTGCGGGAAATTGTTTGGGACAAACTGGTTATCTTTAAAATGCCGTATTTTGACAATGTAAAGTCTGGAGAAACGACTTCACGTTTGACAAACGATACTTCACAGGTAAAAACGCTGGTTGCCAATACACTGCCTAATTTTTTGACTAGCATGATTTCAATGGTAGGCGCGGTGATTTTAATGTTTACCACTGATTGGCACATGGCAATTTGGATATTCATCGCAGTGCCAATCACCGCATTACTGGTAACACCGGTCATGCTTTTTGCTTCAAAAATAGGCCGAGGTACACAAGACGCTATGGCAGATTTTAGTGGCGAATCTCAAGAAACTCTTGCTGAAATGCGGTTAGTGAAGTCTTCGGGTGCTGAACAGCATGTTTTGAAACAGGGTATTGTTCAAATACAGAACTTGTTTAAATTTGGCCGGCGCGAAGCCATTGTTGATGGTGTGATGGGGCCAATTATGACGATGGTGATGATGGGGTTGTTTGCCCTGATCCTAGTTGTCGGTTCGCTGCGTGTTGCTAAAGGCGAATCATCAATGGGCACGCTGTTTAGTTTTATTATGTATTTATTTCAAATTATGCCGGCTTTAGTAAGTATTGGTACATTTGGTTCAACTTTTGCTAAAACACAAGGTGCAACACAGCGGTTGATTACCCTGTTGGACGAACCCGTTGAAGAATTCGATAAAGGAGAAGATACTGACGTTGAAGGATCAGTCTTGACAGCTGATCATGTTGATTTTGAATATGAAGCAGGCAAGCCGATTCTGCATAATATCTCATTTGAAGCAAAGCCTAACACGATTGTAGCTTTTGCCGGTCCTTCTGGTGGCGGAAAATCAACGATCTTTCAACTGCTTGAACGTTTTTACGAACCTACCGGAGGTACTATCAGTATTGGCAGCCGCAATATTGAAGATGTTTCACTTAGTTCATGGCGCTCGCAAATCGGTTTTGTATCACAAGATTCTTCAATTATGGCTGGTACAATTCGTGATAATTTGACGTATGGATTGGAAAAAAAGTTTACAGATGAACGCTTGTGGGAAGTTTTGCAATTGGCCTATGCGGATAAGTTTGTTGATAAGATGCCTGAAAAACTAAATACACAGGTCGGAGAACGCGGAGTGAAGGTTTCAGGTGGACAGCGCCAACGTTTAGCGATTGCACGGGCTTTTTTACGTGATCCTAAAATTTTGATGCTGGATGAAGCAACAGCGAGTTTGGATTCGGAATCTGAAGCAATGGTGCAGCGTGCGCTTGAACAGTTGATGCAAAATCGGACGACATTAGTAATTGCACATCGTTTGTCAACGATTGTAGATGCCGACAAGATCTACTTTATTGAACAGGGTGAAGTGACCGGCTCAGGGACACATCAAGAGCTGCTGAGTAACCATAAACTGTATGCAGAATACGTTTCTGAACAATTTGTTACTAAATAAGGTAAACTTGAACTTTTATTTATAGAATAATAAGGGAGTGTGCCAACAGTCGTTAGGTTTTGAATATTAACCGTGAATTACGAACATAGTCCGAATTTGACTATGAGTAATTCACGGCTAAGCAGAAAAGATTGATCACTGAAACGCGTTAATATGGAAATCACAAGAGAGTACAAAAGAGAGAGTGTGACATAAGTCGGTAAAATTTGAGTACTAACAAGAAATTACGAACATAGCGAGTAATTTGCTATGAGTAATTCGAGGGTAGACGGAAAATTTTGACTTATGGAACACGTTTATCCGGAATAAATAGAGGAACTAGGTTAAAATTTCACTTTTGACCCAGCCCTTTTTTGTTTTAATCTGCAATTAACGTTCAAAGTACGTCATCTCTCAGAGTTAATCTTCTTTTTTATCCGGGTTATAAACTTTCTGTTGGGCTTGGGCAATACGCAGCAGCAGGTTTTTATCATTCTGGTTGTCACTTTGTGCTGCAAAATCATATAACAAGCCGTAATTTACGTGTGCGTCAGTAATGTTGCCACAGACATCCTGAATTTTTTTTGCTTTTTTTCTAACTTTTTTTGCTTTTTTAGGAGCGAAATCCATAAAGTAAGTTGCTGAATACCTTAAAGTCTTTGCTTTTTTACGAATGTGGTGTACACGAGTGTAATCCTTAAAGTCCAGATCATCATAGAATTTTGTCAACTTCTTTTTTCGCCGTTTTAATTCTTGGTAGATATATTTGTTCCAATCGGTTTCTTCATCAAAATCAAGGATTCCCAGCTGATCTTTGACTTTGGTAAGGTTGGTTGTTAGTTTCTTTTGGACTGTCTTTGTCAAAGTTTTGCGCATCACTTTTTTTCGTTTGGTACGAAAATTTTGGAAGAAGTGGCGGTAATCGGTTCTTTTTTCGGGATGATTATAGGCAAATTCACTGGATTTAGCGATCAACACGTCGAATTCTCGCAAGTCATTGAAAATTTTGGCTGCTTTACTGAGACTTTTATCAATGTCAGCGAAGATATCAGGTGGTAAGTCTCGCTTTAAGAATTTGAATAGGCCGCGTAAAGTACGGATAGCAACGCGTAAGTCATGGGTCCGGTCTGCATCATAAGGATTATTTTGATAGCGGATCAATTCTTTTTCAATTAAGTCATACTGCCGCTGCAAAATAGTTAGAATTGATTTCATTGTTCTTCCCTCCCTTTTTAGTATTTCAGATAACAAGACATTAGCCAAAATGTAAAAAAACGACTATATTTAACTTCAACATAGCATACTTGGGAGAAAATTTGGAGAAATAAGCCAGTAAAAAACAGAAATGATTAAAAGACAGGTGTGAAAAGTAGATAAATGATGCTAGGAAGCACTGACACCTCCATCAACGTTTAAGACCTGTCCGGTTATAAAATCATTCGACATCAGGTAGACATAAGCTGAAGCTACTTCGTTAATATGCGCAGTTCGGCCAAGTGGAGTCTGTGCTGCAACTTCTTTTTCCCGTTGGACAAGCTGCTCATTTGTTAGGTTGCGCCAAAGGCCTGTGGGACTCCAAGTAGGGGCAACAGCATTAGCCCGTTTTCGCTCACTCTTCATTTCAAGTGCTAAGCCCTTGACTAGTGTATTGATTGCCTGATTACCAACGATAGCTCCGGAAGCATTGCTGGGATGACCGCCAGTTCCAGAAGTGAAGGTGATCGAGCCGCCAGCATTTATAAAAGGCACAGCTGCTTGTGCTAATTGTAGGTTTACAAAGAACTTATCTTCAATCGCTTTACGGATATCTGCAAGCTGACTATCAAGAAAGCCGCCGCCCATCGCACCGCCTAGTGTTGAGATAATGTGATCATAAAAGTTATTTTTTGAAAAAAAGGCAGTTAATTGATCCTGTTCAGAAGCATCAAGTACGGTTCCTTGTAAAGCATAGCTTTTACTTTTTTGTTCATTGACAAAATATTTAAGTTTGTTTTTGCTTCTTCCAATTATGCTGACTTTTGCTCCTAAGGCTAAACTTTGAAGCGCTACTTGTTTTCCGAATCCTGATGTACCGCCAACTATCAGAATCTTTTTGTTTTTTAGAAGCATTACACTGACCTGCCTTGTTTTAATTTGAGATGCTGCTTTCACAGACTGACTAAAAGAGAATTGTTTATTGCAATAGGGCAACTTTAGTGTGAAAGAATAACATCTACTCATAACATATCACTAAAGGTTTAATATTTTCTAGCTGTTTGTTCTTTAAAAGGTGCAACTCTAAATTACAATAAGCAGTAAACTTTATTTAGTCTAAAATCTACGAATGTAGTTGCCACTAGTGAAGCCAGTAGTTTGGACACTGATAAAAGCATTCGTGTCGCTATCAAGGATGATCTTTTTCAAAAGGAAAATTTCATTTTTTTGAATGACCATTAAAATCATATCTGTTTCTTGGATGGCATAGATGCCGCTGCTTTTAAACGAAGTTGTACCATGGCTGTAATTTCGTAATTTTTTAATTAAGTCGGCTGTTTGTTTGGTAAAAATGACCAAAGTTACGTTTTTTGTTGAATGTAGCTGACAACGACATCAGTTCCTCTCGTAGAACTGTAGAAACTACCTAGAACAGCAAAAGCTGAATAAAAAATTTTCCATTGATTTTCTTGCACAATTTTATGGCGAACTTTCTTTGATCTCTATTCGCTTTGCACTGAATAATGCAACTAATCCAGAATGGGTTCAACCAAAAGCCGAGTTGATGAACATGCTGCAACAAGAACTGTTTGCAAAAGTATCGACTGCACAGTTTTGATTTTTGAGTTCAGTGTTAGAACAGATAGCTTTTACCGCATCATTCTTGTTTAGCTAATAATGAAGGAAACTGTGAAATTTTTTGCCGTTTCTTTTTAATTTTAAAATTATTTATATTATTAGCTTATATTTAATTTCATAGCCGAGTTGGATTAAACAAATAAATGCCTTTGTAATTAAAGACATTACTTTATGATTCGTTTAATATACTAATATTGCAAGAGCTTTCAATACAAACTATTTTGTTCATCTAAATGAGCATGATAATTTATAGAATAAAATAAAAAATTTTGATACCTATTAACTCTATATTGTTTTGTCCGATATAAACAGGTATTGTCCTTTTTTCGTGGAGAAAAAAGGCGGAAAAATAAGTAAGGGAGTTTATATTTTATGGAACGAAGAAACAAAAGTGTGGGTAAGGCAGTTGCAGCAATGTTACTCATACTTGCATTGATCCCAATTGTTGTGATGCTGCTTAGCGCATATCACAGCACCAAGAATCTTTTATTGCAAAGATCGGCTAACACACGCGAAAGTGCTGTTAAAACGGTATTGGATACACGTGATTGTATGGATGTTTCGGTTAGAAAAGCGTTGACAACGCTGAGCGCAGAAAATCTTTTTAAAAAACAATTTGTATTGCATGATATTAAAAAGAAGATCACAACAGCAGAAAAAGAAAATGACGCGCTGTATAATACAATTTTTGCAACATCTGATGGCAAATATGCTGCAACATATAAGACTTCAAGTGCCTTTGATCCTACTACACAGTCGTGGTATAAAGGTGCAATTAAGAATATGGGCCACGTCTACTGGTCCAAAATGTATTATGATAGCACTTCAAAAAGTAATGTTATTAGCATTTCTAAAGCTGTCCGCAATTCAAAAGGGCAAGTAGGGGTACTTTCATTTGTGGTTTTATATGATGATGCACAAGAGGTTCTTAATCATTTGAATGTTGGTAGAACGGGAAATGCGATGTTGGTATCAAATAATGGTGTTGTGATTGCCGCAAAAGATAAAAAAATGATCGGCAAAAGTATAGCTAAAACTATGGCTTTTAAAAAAATTAAAAAAACTTCGAAAAAATCTGGGAATATCACAGTAGCTGGCACTTCTCCCATTGAAAAAGTTTACTATGATCAAGGTGGAAAAGAGAGTGGGACAGTTGTTCTTGCTCAATTTAAAAGTGATGAACTAACTCCGGAACTGCACTCCTTGGTTAAATCTTCGATTGTCATATTAGTGATAATGTTGATATTTTCACTTTTAATGACTTTTGCTTTTGTACGTGTAATTAAACGAATTGTTAATATGCTTAGTTTCTTCTTTGCAGAAGCTGGAAAAGGAAAATTTGAAAAAATTAATCCGGAGCGCTTAAAGGCCAAAAATTTCTTTGAAAGAAAAGTTAATCATTTTGTGCATCCGCATAAGCATGGAATTGAGCCGCAACGCTTAGCTTTTGAATATAACAGTATGATCGATTCAGTAGGAAATTTGATTCAAGGAGTTCAAAAAGAAGGAAAAAAAGTTGCTACAATGTCAAAATCGTTATTTGAATTATCGCAGCAAACAAGCAGTGCTACTGAAGAAGTTGCCAAAACAATCACAGGAATCGCTGAAGTTACAGGATCACAAGCCGATGAAACACAAAAAGGCGTGACCCAAATGCGTGAACTTACTGATACGATTCAAGTAATGCACGGCAACGTGAAAGAAATGAGTAACAAGTCACAAGAATCAAGCAGCATGAATCAAGAAAATATTGCGCTTACAGGTGAAGTTAATTCTAATTGGCATGCTGAATTAGCTAAAATGGGAGAATTAATGAGTGGTGCTGAGAAAATGAATGATAATATTCAAAACGTGAATAAAATTATTGGTGTTATTAATGAAATTTCACATCAAACGAATTTATTGGCATTGAATGCCTCAATTGAGGCAGCTAGTGCAGGTGAAGCAGGAAAAGGGTTTGCCGTGGTTGCTGCTGAAATCAGAAAACTTTCGGATGAGACTAAGGAGTCTACTAAAGAAATTAAGGACATTATTAAAACGATTCAAAAACAGTCTGCACAGATGGTTGCACAAACTTCTACTTCACTTGCTGGTGGCGAAAAGCAAGCAAAACTTATTAAAAATGCAATTGAATCATCACAAACCGTTTATTCCAAAGGTTTGGATATACTCGACGGGATTCGCCATATTGAAAAAGCAAGTTTAAGCATCGAAGGAATTCAAAATACAGTATTAGGGGATTTGGAGAATATTTCAGCTTCAACAGAAGAAAATTCTGCAGGGGCAGAAGAAGTTTCAGCTAATTCAGAAGAAGTTTTAGCAACAATGGAAACTTTCACTGCTAACGTTGCCGAATTAGCAAAGATTTCTGAAAGACTTGAACAAAATCTAACAAAAGACTTTAAAATCATCGAATAAAAAATATATTATTTAAAATAGGAAGTGTACCAATAGTCGTTAAACGTAAACGAAATGGGCTGACTATTGAAATACGTTAATGTGCATATTGCAGATTAAAACAGTGGGGCTGAGTCAAAAGTTAACTTTTGACTCAGCCCCTATTTATTATCGGTACTTATGATCCAGTATATTGTTAATTTAGGATGGAGAACCAGTTAATAACAGTACTTTGGACTACTTTCTTATAGTAATACTTTTCCTTTATTGTAATTTGCCACGCGTTCGCTTTCCGGCATCATATTACCACCAGTTGCCCATACAATA
Organism: Liquorilactobacillus oeni DSM 19972; assembly: GCF_001436275.1. Lineage (GTDB taxonomy): Bacteria > Bacillota > Bacilli > Lactobacillales > Lactobacillaceae > Liquorilactobacillus > Liquorilactobacillus oeni. The sequence continues at coordinate 21,642 of NZ_AZEH01000025.1, read as the reverse complement.
TGCGTGGTGTTCTCATTATTGAATACCGGAATGTTGTTAATCAATGGTGTGATTGCGGTAAAACCAGCAGCGGCTGAAGGCTCAACTGTAATCTGATGTGTATCCATTAACTTTGCAGCAAAACGATATATTTCGCTATCTTTAAATGTGACACTGCCGAATAATAGTGTACGCATTACTTTACCGGCTAACCTGGATGGTCGGCTGACCGCTAATCCATCTGCTGCTGTCAGTCCGTCTAAACCGATGTCTTGAACGCAGATTTTATTATTCAGCTTAGTCATCATTCCCAAGGTTACTGAAGGTACATGAACAGGTTCGCAGAAGATCGCATGAATATAAGGCCCGACGATTGTCTTCAAACCGAATGTGACTCCACTTGGGCTGCCGCCGACACCTGCCGGCAAGTAAACTACGACCGGATGTTCGTGATCGATTTTAACATGCTGTTCCTTCAATTGTTTCTGTAAACCCACTGCCGCAACAGCATAGCCTAAGAACAAATCACTAGAGCCTTCGTCGTCTACGAAATGGATACTAGGATCCGCTAAGCTGTCTTTTCTTGCTTGAGTAATTACATTGGAAAAATCAGTGTTGAATTCTTTAACAGTGACACCATGGTTCCGTAATTTGTCTTTTTTCCACTGACGAGCATCGTGGGACATGTAAACAGTGGTTTTGAACCCGAATGAGGCTGCTGCAATGCCGACGCTCAGTGCAAGGTTTCCAGTAGAAGCAACAATGACGCCATAGCTTGAAAATATATTCCGGTATTTTTCACTTGCCAACACTTGATAATTGTCTTGATAGACAAGGTCTGATTTGGCCATTGCAACGTGTTCAGCAAATTTTAAAACTTCATAAATGCCTCCGCGTGATTTAATGGATCCTGAAATAGGTAATTGACTATCAGCTTTTAAAAATAATCTGCCAGGCAGCTTCTGGTCGGTTACTTCAGACCAACTGTCTTGCAGCTGATCAAGTCTGATCAGCGGGGACTCGATAACTCCATGAGCTGCTGCTGTTTCAGGGAAAACTTTCTCCAAATAAGGAGCAAATCTTTCCCATCTTGCAACTGCATCAAAAATATCTGCTTTGGAAAACGGCAGATCAGCAGGCTGACCATAATCTGGATTTCGCCAAAAAATTGGTTTTTCATCCATGAGATCTTTGACTTGCGGATATGCTGTAATTAATGACGTGTTATTCACGATTATCTAATCCTCTCAATATTGTTTTTGAAAATGGCGTAAAATTATGAATATTATTGGTTCATATGCGTGCTTTAGAAGAAATAAGCACTGCACACAATCTAGTTGTTTAGATCTAATATACACTGAAATGTTTTAGGAACGGTTAAAAGTGAGATTTTAATTAATAATCCAGTTAAAGAAGTTAATTTTGTTAGTTTAATTAAGTATGACGGTTTTTTTGGTTATTAAAAAAAGAAGTGAAATTTGTTGGTTCACTTTAAAAAGATAATATTACCTAATTTTAGCAATGGTAATTTTATCTCATATAAGTGGGCAGTAATAATATACAAATCAAAGAAAGAAGTGTGGTTATTTAAGGGGAAAGCTATACTTTAAGTTAAGTATAATCATTTTGAGATTTTTAAATACAAGAATATTTAAAAGACAGTAGGCTTTGAATGGTAAGGCCTTACTTATATTGAGAAGATCAGTGGGCTATTTTTATTATGAGACAAACAAAGTTAGAAAAACTACAATTGGCATGGTGCTCCTAAGTCAATATTTGGTACATGTTTTTCTAGACACTTGTTCTGATTCTTTCAGTGTTGAACCAATTAATATAATTTGAGATTCTGAGAATTAAGTCCTCAAAGCTTGAGAAGTGCGTTTGAAAAACAAATTCTCGTTTTAATAATGAGTGAAAAGCTTCTATTGGGCTATTATCGTAAGGATATCCTTGCTTAGAATATGAATGGAAGATTTGATGTCGTCTAAGCAAGTTTTCAACATCACAGCTCGTATATTGTGAACCCATATCTGAATGAAAATATGCTGGCCTTTTATGATGTTCAAGTGCTTAGTTAACTGTGTCTACTACTAGTTTGACATTCATCTGTCGTCCTATTTTATATGCGAGTATCTTATGAGCCTTTGGCTCATACACTGAACTAAGATATACCTAAGTTCCAGGTCGTAGCTCAAGATAAGTAATATTAGCTCGCCAAGTACTAGCTTTTGGCTTGTTTTTAATCAGATTGGGACGTTGTAAATAATCAACATGAGTACCAGTTTTTTTAAAACGTCGATGCATGAGAGAGTGAATCTTCATTTCTTGCATTAGCCGAAAAATTCGTTTGACACCAACTATAATTTCCAGTCTACTTAATGCTAGTTTGATTCTTGGATAACCATAAGCGCGATAGTTTTCTTCCCAAATTTTTCGAATGATTTCTTTTAAATGACGGTCAACACGATCGTGTTGACTAGGTCGATAGTTCAACCAATGGTAATAGGTGCTGCGAGCTAATCTTAAAGTTGAAAGTATTAAGGATAGGCGGTGATAGGATAACTGAATCTTAACGAAAACAAGAGTTTTAACTCGCCCTAATGCTTTCCCAGTAACACCGCCTCAGCTTTTAAAATCTCCAATTCCTCCTTGAGACGTTGGTTCTCTTTTTGTAATTTTTTAAATTCTTTAGAAGTAACTTCAGTTCCATCATCAAGTTCAACAGATTTTGCATCTTTAATCCAGTTATGAATTGATGCAGGAGACACTGCATATTCTTCTGAAAGAGAACGCACAGATCTCTTTTCCTCGGTGTACATTTTGATAATGCTCGCTTTAAAATCATCAGTATATCGTTTCATATAAAAACTCCTATCCTAGTATTTGGTACACAAATATTTAGACATTTGTGTACCAAATACTAGGATAGGAGCAGTTTTACTAACTTTATGTTAATTCGCTGAGCGGTTAGAAATAGTTTCTACTTAATCTCCACATTACGGTAAAACAGCACTGTCCCATAAGGTGAAATCTGCAAGCCCTTAACCTTGTTTTTCAGCAGGTATGACATACCACCTTGATAGACAGGAGCAGTGAATGCATCTTTTTGCAGCAACTGCTTCTCTGCTTGGATCAAAGTATCCCAACGTTTTGTAGGATTAGTTGCGTAGGTAGTAGCTGCTTGATTCAACAGGTTGCGGAAGTTGCTGTTATTGTAGTCATCATCTAAATGATACTGTCCGCCATCGCTGATGAAGTTGACCGGATCGGCATAGTCCGGCTGCCAAGTACCGTAAACGATATCGTAGTTATAGGCAGTAGTTGCTGCTAAGCGGGACTTCAACGGAATCGAGCGCAGTTCCACAGTTAAGCCGGGCAAATTGGTTTCCAGTTTGCTTTGCAGGTATGCGCCAATCTGTTTGGAATCTGTCGTATCAGAGGTCAGCAATTGAATCGTAATTTTATTTTTGCCGAGTTCTTTCTTGGCTTCGGCCCATTGCTGCCGTGCTTCTTTCAAGTTGTAACTCAGCATGTTACCAGCATTTTGCCGATAATCATCGCCTGTTTTAGAATTATAAGCAAAATTCTTCGGTACAATTCCATTTAACGAGGAGCCGACATGCAGGACGTTGTTAACCAATGTTTTTTTATCGAAGCCCATTGCAATCGCTTTGCGGAAATGAACGTTTGCAGTTGTACTACGGTGAACGTTAAACGACAGAGAACCGATTAACGGAATCGGTTTGGAATGATAGCCGGCTGTACGTTCATATTGTTTAATATAATCAGTTGTCAACATTACATAGTCGAGTTTGTTAGTCTTGTAGAGATTTCCGCCGGTGGCAGCATCTTTCACGACTTGCACGTTAACCTTATTGAGTTTAACATTTTTCTTATCCCAATAATCTTTGTTTTTCACGTAATTCCATTTGAGATTAGTACCTGTCCAGTTGGCAACCGTAAAGGGACCATTGTAAACAGCTTTTGCTGAAGTAGTACCGTAGTTGCTGCCATATTTTTCAGCAACCTTTTTGTCTTGCGGATAAAAAGGTGCTCCGGTCATCAGTTCTGAGAAATAACTGATAGGAGATTCCAAAGTGATTTGGAGTTTATAATTTCCGAGAGCCTTGATGCCAAGCTCTTTAGGTGCTAATTTGCCGGCTGCAATTTGAGTGCCGTTTTTAATTGGTTGAAAGCGCTGGGAATTAGGCGATGCTGATTTTGGATCAACCATCTTGCGCCAAGCATATACGTAGTCTTCAGCGGTTACAGCATCACCATTTGACCACTTGGCATTTTTACGTAAATTAAATGTGTAAGTTTTTTGATCCTTGCTGACAGAAACGTTGGCTGCTCCAGCAAGCACCGGCTTATTTTTTGAATTGAAACGATATAAGCCTTCGAACGAATTCTGCAAAGCCTCCAGACTGGTAGTGTCACTATATTTAATAGTGTTGAGTGTTGCCATTTCGGCATTAGATGCTACATTTAAGATTTGCTTCGAACTGCTGCTTGAAGAGCTACTTTTTCCGCAAGCTGTCAGGAACACTGCAGTTGTTAAAGCAACACCGGCTAGTGCTAATAATCCCTTTTTCATGATACTCCCCCTACAATTAAAAATAACATTATCAAGTAAATAAAAAGAGCCTCCAGTCTATTCGTGACTGAAGGCTCTACTACGAAAAATAAAAATTTTTCTAGCAAATAGAGTGATTCTGCTTCACGAACGGCAATTCAAAGAACATGTTGTGCATTTCACAACATGAACAGCAATTACACATTAATGAATAGTGTTCGTAAATCATCGCAGAAGCTCCTCTCAAACTTATCAACTATCGATGTTAATTTTAGAGTAGTTGTTTAATTAGAATCTGTCAATAATTAATTATTCAAGTCTAAAATTGTTACCATGGTATGAGCTGGTGCTTCAAATACTTTTGAGGATAATTTAATAAAAATAAAGATGATATTTTGAACTTGCTGCAAGTCTGTTTGCAATTATGAATTTTAAACTGATTAAAATCTTTTATAAGGGGGCGATTTGAATTGACCTTTAAAAAATATGAGAATTTGCTATTATTAAGATACAATTAATAAAATATGCAAATTTTAGAGAGAATGGGTGGAATTTTATGAGTGAAAATGTCATAGTTGGGATTCCAGCAGGGATTGCCAGTATTAAAGGAACGCCTCGTTATTACGTTAATGAGGCTGATATAAACGGAATCATTAAAGCAGGCGGCACTCCACTCATGATTCCAAGTCAGGCAATCGGGTCCTTAGATTATTATTTAAGTGTTTGCGATGGTTTCTTCTTTACCGGTGGACCGGACGTTTTACCCGCTTTTTATGGGGAAGAACCCCATGTTAAGATGGGCTTTAGCGATATTAAACGTGATCGCTTAGAATTGGCTTTGGTAAAAAGAGCATTGGTTGCCGGCAAAAAAATGCTGGGAATTTGCCGTGGGATGCAGGTAATCAACATTGCACTGGGCGGAACAGTTTACCAGGATCTGGAAAGTGAATATGGCAATCAAACTGAGCATCTAATTAAGCATTTTCAAGCTGCTCCAACCGCAGAGCCGACACATTACGTGGAATTTGAAAGCGGCACACGTTTGAACAGACTGTATGGTTCGCGTCAGTTGGTTAACAGTCGTCATCATCAAGCTGTTCGCAATATTGCTGCGGGATTGAAAGCAGCTGCATTTGCCAAAGACGGTGTAATGGAAGGGCTGGAAAGCAAAGACAGTGATCAGATTCTTGCAGTTCAGTGGCATCCGGAAATGCTGGCAGCAGCTGATCCTAAAATGCAGCAGTTTTTTGACAGCTTTGTAGGAAGCCTGAAATAATAATTTTTTGCTCTTAATTAGTCAGAAAAGAGAAGATAGACGATAATGGAGATCACTACAGTTACCCCTAAAGACATAGACCAAATTATCGCAATTGAACAAGCTGGTTTTTCTGCCGCTGAGGCGGGTACTCGTATTCAGTATTTGGACAGAATTGCTCATTTTGCGGGAACATTTTTAGTAGCACGTGAAAATAGCGCTGCAATCGGTTTTGTCTGCGGACCTGCAGTGCAAGAAAGCGAGCTTTCAGACTGGATGTATGAACGGGCAGTTGACAATTTGCCATTCGGCGGTAATCAGATGATCCTAACAATTGCAGTTGCCCCTCAATGGCGAAGAAAGCATATCGGCAGTCATCTTCTGGCGGCATTGGAAGAAACAGCCCGGACAAAAGGTCGCAAAAGTATAGTGTTAACCTGCTTGCAATCACGGATCCGTTTTTATGAACACAATGGTTATTGTAATACTGGAATTTCTTCTTCGCAGCATGCTGCTGAGATCTGGTATACGATGAAGAAGTCTATTCAGGCACCCCTTAAAGATAAGTACTATGGAACTAAAGTTGAGGTTAACAAACCGTTATCATATTTAAAAAAATAATGAGTATTGATAAATTAGAAAAGCATAGTAAAATTTACGTCCTTTAAAGATTAAGTTCTTTAGGGCGTTTTTATATTCCAGAAGCAGGGTTTTTTAATTATGCTGAAACTTTTACTTTTGAAAATTCACAAGGTATTTAGAAGTTGTGATTTTTCTGGTATCGAAAATTTTATTTATGCGATTATAACTATCAAGAACCGACCAGTTGGTTTATAAGGAGATTGATATGCAAAATAGTCGTAAAAAGATTCTTGAAGTTGCATTAACTGCTTTTATCAAGCATGGTTATAATGGTATTTCGATGAATTAAATTGTAGCAGAGTCAGGGATGTCCAAGGGAGCTATTTACCATTATTTTAAATCCAAAGATGATTTATATGAACAGACAGTTCAAGATTATTTGTCGTGAGCATATCAGATTGGGACTCAAGGCTTTTTTGCCAAACTGTTTCTTCGATGGGGGCCTTTTTAGAGGCTTATTGAAATTATTTGCTCAAGCTGATTAAGTCTGCAGAAAAACGGGAAGAAATTATAAACCTTCTGATTTTTATCACAGAAGCAACTCAGAGACTAGAGAGTGTAAAAATTTTACGTTAAAAATCAGAAAAGCAAATTCTTTCAGCTATCATTAAGCAATTAGTAAGATTTGATCTTGCTGGTCAAATGTCTGAGTTAGCTCAAGTGATTATGGATCTGGTTGAAGGAGTAATGATTAGTTATGCTTCAGAAAGTATTGGTTTGCCAACAGCTGATCAAATATTGAAACGACATTTTACTTTTATAATTAGCAAAAGTGATAAATAGATATTTTTTTAGAATTTATTTTTATTTTGCAAAAATTAAACCAACTGGTCGGTTTAACAAGTCAAAGGAGCTTCTCAATGAAACCAAAACAGCGTTTTAGCATTCTATTCGGACTAAGTCTAGCAATCTTGGCATCAAGTTTGGACTTATTGGTTGTTTCGACTGCCATGCCTAAGATTATTTCAGCTCTTCAAGGAGAATAGTATTATACTTGGTCAATTACAATTTATTTCTTAACAATGGCGATTGCGATTCCATTACTGGGTAAATTATCAGATATTTATGGTTTTAAAAAAATTTATTTATTTGGAATTTTTACATTTCTGATTGGTTCATTGTTAGCTGCAGCTGCCTCCAACATTTGGGTATTGATTAGCGGTAGAGCAATTTAAGAAATTGGCGGTGGTGTGTTAATTTCTAATTCATTGGCTGCGGTTGGACTATTGTTTTCACCAACTAAGCAGACTAAATATATAGGAATTCTTGGTTCTATGGGAATTGTTACGAGTGTTTTCGGCCCAAGTTTTGGCGAATGGCGTGTTAGCAGTCATTTTAACGTTTGTTCCGTTATATTTAAGAACAGTTCACCATCATTCATCGCAACCTGCAAGCAGTTTCTTAACACCTATGATGATTGCAATGATAATTTCAATGTTAGTGAATTGTAGTTGAAAAAACTAAACGATATAAGGTAATTACCATTTTAGGTGGCTTGTTAAGCATTGCTGGCAATTATCCATTAACCAAGTTAACGATTTCAACTAACAGTTCGATAATCTTATTGGGCTTAATGGTTGTCGGCATTGAAATGGGAGCTTGCATTCCAACATTTTCATCCTTAGCTCAAAGTAACTTTAAACAAGATTAAATCGGGGCAGTTACAGGAGCTGCTCAATTTTTTAAAACAATTGGGATGACGGCCTTACCAACAATTGCCATGACAATTGTGACTAATCATCTTCAAAATTGGTTGAATAATTTTAAATGGCAGCAAACACCTTCATCAATGATAGGTGTTCTTAAACATGAAACTATTATTTAAATTCTGGATTTTTAGCAAAGATTTTATTAAAGCTCCCCTTGGAAATTCGGCAGATACTTAAACCAATTTTTAGGTCATTAGCTGGTCTTTTGAGTTCGGCAATTAGTTCAGGATTTTGGATTGGGTTAGGCTGCATGGTTTTAATGACACTGCTACTGCTTGTTTTGCCAGCAAGATTATTGATTGATAAAAAATGAATTTGAGCAAACTGGTTGATTTTAGCAATAGAGTAGCAAGTCTCCCAAGGATAAAAACTTAATGGCTATAATTAAGAAACAGGGTATAGCGAAAGATTTTTTTGCTGCAAAGATTTTTTTGCTGCAAAGATTTCTTAGTAACAAGCTACCAATATGTTTTTAAAAACCGAGCTATATCCCTTAAAGTTAGTTGGGATATAGCTCATTTTGAGATGATATCTTTTTAAAGTAGCATGCTTTTCAATGTTCAATAATATTGCATCTTTTCAAGTGCAAGATTTAATTGAAAAAACAAATAAGCCAACAACTAATTAAAGAGCAGAACTTGTGGGCTGTACTTTTTTAATATTATTTAAACTGCCTAACAAAGTTTGAGGAGCAAGTAATTTTTCGATTTCAGCTGGCGATAACTTGAGCTGTTCTTTTAGAAGTGCCCGGATGGAAGTATTTTGTTCAAGAGCGGTTTTGACAAGTGAAGTTGCACGTACATAACCTAATTTGGGAGCTAAGATTGTGGCAATCTCTGCTGAACTTTCAGTTAATTGTACACAGCGCTTTGTATTGACTTTAAGATCTTTGAGGCACCTGTCGCTGAGAGTCCTGATTCCTTTTTGCAGTAATTGCGCGGCATCAAAGAGATCGTGGAACATTACTGGCTCAAAAGCATTTAGTTCTAATTGACCGGCTTCACTGCACATAGTGATGGTGCTGTTGTAACCAATGACTTGAAAAGCAATTTGATTGATAACTTCAGGAATTACGGGATTGATTTTACCCGGCATAATTGAAGAACCAGCTTGCACTTTAGGCAAAGCCAGTTCTCCAAGACCAGCTCGTGGACCGCTCCCAAGCAATCTCAAGTCATTAGACATTTTTGAAAGACCAACTGCAAGATTTTTATATGCATCTGCTGTCATTAAAAAACAGTCAGTGTTTTGTACTGCATCCGGTAAATTATCAGCTTGTTTTAAGTCTAATCCCGTTAGTTTAGCTAAAAAAGGAACTACTTTTGTAATATATTGAGGCACAGCGGTAAGTCCCGTGCCAATCGCAGTTCCTCCAAGCGGAATCGCAAACAAAGCTTCATTTGCTTGTTTGATACGTTGCAAAGCACGGCTAAAAAGATTTTTGTATGCACTGAAAGCAGCACCATAGGTAGTTGGAACAGCATCTTCCAGCTGAGTTCTTCCTAACTTAAGAGTTTTTTGATGTTTTACAGCAAGATTGCTGAGAAGAGTAACAAGTTGATCTATCTCTGTAATTAATGTTTGATTGAGTTTCAGTAATGCTAGGTGGGCACCGGTTGGATAAACGTCATTGGTTGATTGACCACGGTTGACATCATCATTAGGGTGTAAGAAATGGTAATCACCCTTAGCATGACCCATTAATTCCAAAGCACGATTAGCAACAACTTCGTTAACATTCATGTTGGTACTGGTACCTGCTCCGCCCTGGATTGCAGGTACAATAAATTCAGCTTGGTAATCAGTAAAATTAGCATAGACTTGTTTTGCGGCAGTAGTGATTGCCTGATACTTTTTATAGGAAAGATTATCTGCTCCATAGTTAGCCTGTGCACAGGCTATTTTTACTAAGAGTAAACTTTTCAGCAGTAACGGATGGACTTTTTCATCTGTGATAGGAAAATTTAATTGTGCTCTTTTAGAATGAATTCCATAGTAAGCTTCATCTGGAATATTTACTGTACCAATTGAATCTTTTTCAACTCGCATTAGCTTAATAACCTCTTTTTTAAAAGAATTTTTTTCTATGTGCAATAATTTAACACATATACCAATTATAGGATAGGGGTTGAAGGAGAGTTCTTGGTTAGCAAAGAATTGAATTGAGTGAACTTAATTTTACTATAGTTTGTGCTTATGATTTTTTAACTATATGAAGTTGGTTTTACAATTAAAGTTTTTAATAACAGTGTTTGAAACAACTTTAGCGGTATATTTTTTTGAATTGAACTACTAAAAATTTTTGAAATCTGTTAAGCAGTGTGCGTATTAAAAAGTGAAATTTGCTGAATGTCTTGGTTAAGGGTGGTTGTGCATATGTAGTGTTTTTATTTAACGCAAATATTTTTCTTTCTAGGCATCTTTTGATGATATTAATTGTCTTGAAATTATTTCAAAAAACTGTTGACAAGGTCATGAAATCAGATTAGAATTCACTTAACATTATTAATCAAATATTAATCATCTTATGAAAAGAAGAGTAGTTTTTACGTTTTTTTGTAGAGAATCCAGGAAAGCTGAAAATGGATATTGAATGTAAGAGCGAAGATGAACTTTGAAAAAGAATCATTCGGTGGAAGCTGAGTGTTCGGTAGGAACCGTTAATTTCCCAAGTATTAAGATGTACTGTTGAGGTGTCAACTTGTTTGGTTGACACGAATTAAGGGTGGTACCGCGATTTTTTTCGTCCCTTACAAGCTGTAATAGTTTGTAAGGGGCTTTTTGTTTGTCATATATAAACGAAAAGGGCTGACTATTGAAACTGAATATAAAGAAGCTGGGCCAAAACATAAGTTTTAATCCAGTCCCAAACTAAACGGCATTAAATTATTGTATTGAAAAATATTTATCAAAAGATGAGTAAAGTGTTTTTTTCATAAACAGAGAGGCTTACTAGCTGAGATTAGCCAATGAAATACACTTGAAGATGGTCTTTTCTGAGGTTTTCCAGCTGTGAGTTGAAAAATAAGCAGTTGGCGGCAGTGCCCGTTAAAGTGCAGAGATAATAAGCTTGAAGCTGAAAGATCCAATAAGAAATATTGAGGGAACTCAGTATTTGAATGACGAGTGGTACCGCGATGAAATCGCCTCGTAGTCTAAAACGACTGCGGGGTTTTTTATTTGGAGGAGATTGAAGATGTGCAGATTAAGACAGCATAAAGTCAATAAATGGCTGGCACTATGGCGGGGAGCCGGACGGAGAAGTACCCGAATGTAGATAATAATTTTTAGCGGTACACACTTTTTTATCAACACTATTTAAAAGCGATATGTAAATATTACTTTACTTGTCGTGAAATGTTGTGAACGTTAAACCACTTTACATTTATGAATGCGGGGAATAAACAATGACTAAAATAAAAGAAACTGTTTTAGCTAGTGAATTAACAAAAATTGATGTTACAGAAAAACTTTCTGCTTGCCCGATAGACTTTTCGAAAAGCCGAGTAGCCAACCCTCGGGCTGATCAAAAGCAGAAAAACTATGATAATCAGCCAGTTAAATCCAATTTTAATGAACGAAAAAAATACGAGTTAAGTCAAGCACCACAATTTAATCAGCTTTTTACGGATGGCACGCTTGCTGTAAAACCTGGAAAATACCGTTTGATTTGGTCTAAGCACTGCCCTTGGGCTACAAGGATTGCAATCGCAATTGATCTTCTGGGGCTGGATGAAGTAATTTCAAAAGGGGTCGTAGACCCTTTGCGTCCAGCGGGTGTTGTCGGTGATTGGTTCTTTACACTGGACGAAAATAATGAAGATCCGGTTCTGCATATCAAGGCTTTGTCTGAAAGCTACCTGCAAGCGGATCCGACATATAAGATTCGTACGACTGTACCAGCACTTGTAGATGTTGAAACTGGCAAGGTAATCAACAATAATTACAATACCTTGATTGATGAACTGGCAATTGCATGGAAAGAGTACCAGGCTCCTCAAGCACCAGATGTTTATCCAGAAGATCTTCAAGCAGATATTGATGCACTAAACAAAATTCTTTATACGGATATAAATGCTGCAGTTAATGAAGCAGGATTGGCACGCTCTCAAGCCGATTATGAAAAATATTATGACCGAGTATTTAACCGGCTGGATTGGTTGGAAGAACGTTTGAATAATCAACGATATCTTTTTGGCAATCAGATTACTGACTCGGACATCCGTTTATTTGTAACTTTAGTCCGCTTTGACACAGTTTTTTACCAAAAATACTACGTAAATAAAAAACGTTTAGTTGACTATCCTAACCTTTGGAATTATGCAAAAGATCTTTACTCTTTGCCGGCATTTAAAAACAATACTGATTTCGATGCAATTAAGAAGCGTTTCTATCAGGTAGATCATACACCAATCAGTGATTTAAAAAGAATCATTCCTAAAGGACCAGATTTGAGCATTTGGGAGGAACCAAATGATCGAAACCGATTTGAATAGTTCTTTTCAGGAAACAAATACTAGTCTGCTTGCAGAAACTTTACTGAACAAAATTGAAAATGGTTGGTTCACTAATTATGCGCAGGATGCACTAATAAACTATTTAACTGTGTTACGGCGTGCTGAAAAGTTGAAAGAGGTACAGCAATTACTGAGTTTTTATAAGAGACAAAATGAGAGGCTGCCCATAATATCTAACGATGCTTTAACACCGGAAAGAGCTGCCTTTGTAAATGGATTTACAGCTCATTTTCTTGATTTGATACTCAAGCACACTTTCGCGGCCATCCTAGTGCTGTAATTATGTCAGCATTATTTTCCATAACTGCACCTGACGATAAATTAAAAGATTTTTTGTGGGCCTTTATCCAGGGTGTCGAGTTAGCTGGTAAATTTGGTAAATTGTTGAATCCGCAACTTGCTTTGCGAGGATGGCATACTACTGGGATGATCGGAACCTTGGCAGCTGCAGCAGCAGTTGGAGTATACAAAAAAGTAACGGTAAAACAAATGTGCAGTCTGCTTTCACTAGCTGCAACTCAAACAAGCGGGCTTGAGATTCAAGCAGGAAGCGATGGTAAACCATTTAATGCTGGGATGGCTGCACGAGATGCTGTTAGCGCTTATGTACTTGTTGAAAACGGATTTAAGGCTAACGAGGATCCTTTCAGCAATACGCGCGGCTGGTTTAAAACGATCGCAGGAATAGATTTTTCAGCCCAAGAAATGTGTAAGTTATGGTTGCATCCCGCGGAGATCAGCCAACCAGGTTTGTGGTTTAAACAACACCCTTTTTGTTCAGCAGCAATGTCAGGCTATGATGCAGCTAAAATTCTTTATCAAAGGGGAATTCGAACAAAAGATTGTCAAACTGTAAATGTCCATTTTCCAAGCGGAGGAGACCATGCGCTGCGATATCGGTTGCCGATGACAGGCAAGGAAGGCAAGTTTTCAATTGAATACATTATCTGGCAGGTTTTTAGAAGTGGCGATGTTAGTGACGAACTTTTTGAATGTCCTAAAGTATCAAAAAATTTTGTGAAGTGGCAGCCTTGTGTGAGTCATAAGAACGATCTTGAAACATCTGATTCAGCTGCACGCCCAACAAAGCTTACGGTGAAACTTAAGTCAGGGAATTTTGAATCAGTTCAGGTTTCTTTTCCTGAAGGTTCTCCAAAGTGTCCGCTTAGTCGCAAAAAGCTGTTGGAGCAATTACACCTGCAGGTTATGGTTTCAGGACCTGAATGGATTAATTTTTGCTCGAAGTTCACGAATCCCAAATGGATGGTCAGCGAGTTGAAACAACAATTGGGCAAATAACGTAGGAATATATTTTACAGTGGCGGAATATTAAACTAATAATGAGGAAAAAATATGAAAAGAAAAGGTTTATTAATCGGAGCTGGAGTAATTATTGCTGCAATATTGATTTTTTTGACGACAGTTCAGTTGGGGAAAACTCAAGGAACTAGTTCAACTAATGAAAATAAAAAAGTACTTACGTTTGCAGCAACAGGAACCAGTTTTCCAACTGCTTATAAAAAAGATGGGAAGCTGGTAGGTTTTGATGTTGATTTAGCAAATATAATTGCTAAGAAGCTGGGCTATAAATCAAATTGGATTACTGGAGATTTTGACGGTTTATTTGGTCAATTAGATAACGGCAAAATTGATACAATCGCGAATGATGTTGCCATTACTACTGAAAGGACTGAAAAATATCGTTTTTCTAATCCTTATAATACTGAAGAGACAACTGTAGCAGTTGCAAAAAAGACAAGTTATAAAACTCTGAAGGATCTAGAAGGAAAAACGGTGGCGGGCGCAGTTGCTTCTAATAATACTGAAAATTTAAAAGCATACGATTCAAAAATTAATATTAAAACTTTTGAAGGACGTGATGATATTTATCAGGCTTTGCTAGTTGGACACGTCGATGGGGTAATAAACACACGTAATAATTTAGCTGCTCTCATCAAGAAAAAAGGATATAACTGGAAGATCCTTAATGGAAATGCTGCCACGGTAAAGATTGCATTTCCTTTTACTAAGGATGTGAGGGGCAAGAAACTGGAAGAAAAATTTAATAGTGAGATTGCCAAATTAAAGCAAGATGGAACGATTGCAAAACTTTCCAATAAGTATTTTGGGTACGATATCACTCAAAATTTAAAATAGTGCGGAAAATTGGTAATGAGCAGTTCCATTCATCAGTTGTAATGATATTTAAACCTGTTTACAGCAGTGTCTGATTATTAGTTGGAATTAATCTCTTTCAAAAGTTAGCACAGCTCTGTTTGAAAGCTTTTGCCTTATACAATCTGTGTATAAATGCAAAAGCTTTTTTCTTAAACAGCTGGAAATCATTTTAGTTTAAAGGAAGTGCTGAAGATGCATCTTGAGAAAATAAGGGCAGTAAATGCTGCTGAATTAACAACTTTACTGCATCAAGCTTACCAAAGTGATGAGATCTTAGGAATTCATTTTACTGCGGCAGCTGTTGAAGAAGAGAAAGTCATAGCTCATTTAAAAACTACCCCAGTCTTTGGCTATTGGATTGGCGGCAGATTAGTAACGACAATTTCAGTTCGGCTACCGTGGTCTGCAAATCCAGGCCCCTTTCAATTGCCTCATTTAGGCTGGATAGCGACTTCACCGGCTTTTACGCGGCGAGGGTATGCTAAAAAAATTATAGAAGAAGTAATTTCCAAGTATATTCAACAAGAACTGCATGCTTCAGCGGTTACGTTAGGAACTGCAAGTGAGCATCCATGGCTGCAGCAAGCATACCAAACTCTAGGTTTTCAGCCATTTGAGCGGGTAAGAAAATATGCGGATCACGAAACAGTCTACTTACTGAAAGTTTTGGATGTAGAAGCGTTAACTGAATTAAAAAATAACCGTTTAAAGAAGTTGATTATTACAAAAAAGCAAAGGGGCTGATGATAAGTGAATTTTAGTTGGCAGTATTTTATCAAAATATTTCTGCAATTGCCTGCATATCTTCCTATTACTTTAGTGATGGCAGTTTTTGCAATGCTTTTGGCAGTTTTGCTTGGAATGATTATCACTTCATTGCAACTGACAGCTTTTCCTTTTTTAAAATGGTTTGCTAATATCTATGTTTCTCTTTTTCGCGGAATGCCGACTTTAGTACAGTTATTTTTAATTTACTATGGCCTTCCGCAGCTTTTTCCGTCATTGCGTGGAGTACCTGCTTTATTAGCAGCTATTGCGGGTCTGGGATTTAAGGAATCTGCTTATCTGGCTGAAATTTTTCGAGCTGCTTTTGCTTCTGTCGATGTGGGGCAGATAGAAGCAGGGCAATCATTGAATATTCCTCGCTTTACATTATTTAGACATGTGATTTTTCCACAAGCAGCTTTAAATGCTTTACCTGCAACTGGTAACACTTTTGTCAGTTTACTAAAAGAGACCTCGTTGGCTTTTACTTTGGGACTGACTGAACTATTCGGAGAAGGAAAGATGTTAGCAGGAGAATCTTTTAGATACTTTGAGACTTACCTAGCAGTCGGTATCTTATACTGGATATTAATCATTATTTACACTTGGCTGCAAGGGTTAGCAGAACGGGCTTTAGGCAAACCATATCGGAGGGATTTAGATGGCGCTAATCGAGTTGAAAGATCTTTCGGTCAATTTGGGAAAGAAACAGATTTTGAAACACATTAATTTAAAGATTGAAGCTGGAACTGTGACTGTCTTTATCGGGCCCAGCGGTTCTGGAAAAACTACCCTGCTGCGTACTTTAAATCTCTTGCAATTACCCACTGCAGGTTCTATTAAGGTTGCAGACGTAAGCGCAAGAGCAGGAAAAATTGATATTAAAACTATCCGTGACTTAAGAAAGAATTCCTCCATGGTCTTTCAACAGTTTAATCTGTTTAAAAATTTAACTGTTAAAGAAAATGTGGCTAATCCCTTGATTTATAGCGGGCTGGCTGATAAAAAAAGTGCTGACGAACAGGCTGTATCAATTCTGAATAAAGTTGGGCTGAGTGAGGCAGCTGACCAGTACCCGGTAAAATTATCTGGGGGTCAGCAGCAGCGAGTATCTATCGCACGTGCAATCGCAGTTAAGCCGCGTGTCGTTTTATTAGATGAACCTACCTCAGCATTAGATCCTGAGTTAGTTGGAAGTGTGCTGCATACTATTGCTGGCCTGGCCCAAGAGAGAATCACTATGGTACTGGTAACGCATGAGATGGAATTTGCACGTCAAATTGCTGATAATGCCGTTTTTCTTGAAAGAGGAGAAATTCTTGATCAAGGGGACGCTAGAGAGTTATTAGCTGGACAAACTTCAAAACGAATTGATCAATTTATTAATTCGTTGACATAAAAATACGTTAACGTAAGGAGCAGACAAACATGGTTATAGATACACAACTTGAAAAAGAAATAATTCAAAAGCGACATTTTTTGCATCAGCATCCTGAAATCTCAGATCAAGAATTCACAACAACTAAGTTTTTAACACAGGAGTTAAAAAAACTTGGGTATCGGATTATTACGCCCAGCAGCCTGAACACAGGAGTAATTGCTGAAATTGGAAAGGGGCAGCCGATAGTCGGTTTACGCTCGGATATTGATGCGCTGCCTATTGAAGAAACAACACACCTACCGTTTGCTTCGCAAAATACTGGAGTAATGCACGCTTGCGGACATGATTTTCACATGGCGGCATTGTTGGGTGCAGCCGTACTTTTAGCCGCTGAAAAAGATTCTTTAGGCGGAACCGCGAGGCTTATCTTTCAGCCGGCTGAAGAAACCCATTCAGGTGCACAAGAAGTTGAGGCAGCAGGCGGAATAAAGGACATGGATGCTATTATCGGGTTTCACAATAAACCAGACTTGAATGCCGGTGAAATCGGTATTCTACCTGGCGGTTTGATGGCAGCAGTAGATCAATTTAAAGTAGTCTTTCACGGAATCGGCACTCACGCAGCAATGCCACAACTGGGCAGAGATTCAATTCTGGTATTGGCAACTACGGTCAGTGCTTTGCAGTCAATTGTGAGTCGAAGTGAAGATCCCCAACAATCCGCAGTTGTCTCAGTTACGCATATTGCAGGAGGCAATACATGGAATGTTTTACCTGAAGAAGCGTGGTTTGAAGGGACCGTACGTACTTTTTCCAAGAGTGCAAGGCAAACAGCTCAGGAACGCTTTAAAGAAATAGTTGCTGGACAAGCTGCTTCTTTTGGAGTACGTGCGTCTGTCGAGTGGATAGCCGGTCCTGATGTCGTCAATAATGATGAGGAGTTGACGCGCATCGCGGCTGACGAGACAAAAAAACATTTAAAATTAGTTTTTCCTCAGCCTTCTAATGCCGGCGAAGACTTTTCATACTTCAGCCAGCGAGTCCCCAGTGTTTTTGCTTTTATTGGCAGTAATGCAAGCTCTGACTGGCATCATTCTGATTTGAAAGTTGATGATGCAGGGTTATTGCCAGCCGCAAAATGGTATTACTGGGTTGCTAAACGTTTTTTACGTGAACTTTAGTTTGAGATGCACAACTAAAGGATTATGCAATAGCAAATAAGGAAAAGATACTCTGTTCGTAAGGTTGGAAAATTGTTGTACGCAGTATTTTAAAATCTTTTGAGCAGGTTGAAAAGTTTGAATATTGGCAGGTAATAAAGAGAGTGTGACATAAGTCGGTAAAATTTGAGTACTAACAAGAAATTACTCATAGCGAATAATTTGCTATGAGTAATTCGAGGTTAGACGGAAAATTTTGACTTATGTCACACGTTTATCCGGAATAAGTAGAGTAACTAGGCTAAAATTTCACTTTTGACCCAGCCACTTTATTTTAATCTGCAATAAGCACATTGACATGTTTCAATAGTCAGTCTTTTTCTGTGCTACGAGTAATTCGCACTTGATACTAATTTACAATATTGCGTATTGAAATATCTCAGGAATCTTGCTAATCATAATTTTTTCATGAAACGTGCAACCTGTTCGACATCTTTGTCACCGCGTCCAGAAACATTAACGATAACGAGCTGTTCTTTATCCATTGTCGGGACCAGCTTAATTGCTTCTGCAAGAGCATGGGCACTTTCTAATGCAGGGATAATTCCTTCAGTTTTGGAAAGAAGTTCAAAAGCAGCTACTGCTTCTTTATCTGTGATTGGTACGTATTCAGCACGGTGAGAATCCTTGAGAAATGCGTGTTCAGGGCCAACACCTGGATAATCAAGTCCAGCCGAAATTGAATATGCTGGCAAAACATTTCCCTTTTCGTCCTGCAGAACATAAGTTTTCATACCATCAGAAATTCCAATTGTGCCATTAGTCATCGTTGCAGCATTTTCTGGAGAATTAACGCCCTTGCCAGCTGCTTCAGCTCCAATCAGGCGAACATTTTTGTCAGCAATAAACTCTGCAAACATTCCGATCGCATTCGAACCGCCGCCGACGCAGGCAAGGACTGCATCTGGCAAACGTCCCTCTTTGCTAAGAATTTGCTCGCGGGCTTCCTTACTGATTACACTTTGAAAATCTTTAACAATCATTGGATAAGGATAAGGACCAACTGCAGAACCAAGGACATAGAAAGTGTCATCAAGATGCTCAGCAAAATAATTTAAAGCCGCATCAACTGCATTTTTTAAGGTTGCTGTTCCTGCTGTAACAGAGTGTACTGTTGCTCCCATCAATTCCATTCTGAAAACGTTCAGTCTTTGCCGTGCAGTGTCCTCAGCGCCCATGAAAATATCACATTTCATCCCAAACTTAGCTGCTGCTGCCGCTGTTGCGACACCATGTTGCCCAGCGCCGGTTTCAGCAACAACTTTTTTTTTGCCTTGACGTTTGGCAAGTAGTATTTGGCCTAAAACATTATTCAGTTTATGAGCACCTAAGTGGTTTAAATCTTCGCGCTTTAAATATATTTTGGCGCCCCCAAGGTATTTGGTCAGACTTTCAGCGTAGTAAAGAGGCGTTTTGCGGCCCGAATAATCGTGAAGGTAGTATGCTAATTCGTCTTTGAAAGCTTTGTCATCCTTGTATTTGAAATATGTCTTTTCAAGTTCATTTAACGCTTTTTTTACTTGTGCGGGGACAAATTGTCCGCCAAATTCACCAAAGTAACCTTTTTTTATTGTAGTTGTCATTTTTATGTTCTCCTTTTACTAGTTAATAATTGCAAGAAGAGAGTGTATGGATAAAATGAAATAACAAAAAACCGCATAGTGTGCAGACTACGCGGTTAGATAGATCTCTGTCGTTCAGGAATCATCATACCAGCATAGACTCTCTTTAAAACCAAAGAATTAAAGCAAGTCTACGCAAATGGTAAACTTACTTTCAGCTACGCCAGCTTTGCCAGATGTTAAAAGTAAATTTCATAATATGATTCATCCTCTCTTTAAAAGTTGCTCATAGTATGCTATAGAAGAGGTGATATGTCAATAAGTAATTTTAAAAATGGGCATTTTATTAGTAGTTGCAAACGCTTGCAAAAAATTCAAAATACTGTATACTACAAAGTGTAAGGGATTATAGCAAACGCTATAATCGAAGGTTCGGCGATGTACTTGTATGTTAGCCGAACAAAAAGAGCTGTCGCAAGGCAGTTAGAAAAGAGGTTAGAGTTTGGGAAATCCCTTATTTTACAGCAGTCCAGCGAGATAATTAATGAAGTCAATAGTGATGTTGGAAAACTCCAAGATTGTTAAAGATAGAGTTAGTTAGATCGAAAAAAGATGAAAAGAAAAGTGTAAAAAGCTTAAACTTTATCTTGCTGGACTGTTTTTTTGTGTCTTTTTTGAGAAACAGATTTTACATGAAGTACTTCAAAAAAACGTTTATAATTTTAAAACTGCAAACAAGATCTTTGACAGTTGTAATTGTAAATGCTACTCTTACATGTAAGCTTGAACCAAAAGTTGGCAAATTAAACCAAGCTTAATATTTTTATTTACTGGGAGGGCCGGTTTCTATGAGCTTAAGGGTGACAACGATTATACAAAAGCTGATTTAGAAGGTGGTGGAACAGGTTAAGGATTGGCTTATTTTTTTTAAGTTTGTTATTAAGTATCAATTTTTAGAGGCATTATTGAAATAGTGTTAGAAACGGCTACAAAATTACTGGCCTGTAAGGGGCCTTAGGGGGAAATAAAATATGTATTGGTTATGGGTTTTAATTGTAGGTGCCATTATCGGTGTCATTGCAGGAGCAATTACTAACAAAGGTGCAGCAATGGGGTGGATCGGTAACATTATTGCCGGTTTAGTCGGAGCATCTGTCGGGCAAGCAATTTTAGGTTCTTGGGGGCCGAGTCTCGCAGGAATGGCTATCATCCCTTCAATTATAGGCGCAGTGATAGTTGTATTAATAGTTTCCTTTATTCTTTCTAAAATGGCTCATTAAAGCGGACATAGAGTTATCGCCGTAATTGATGAACCACACAGGATTCTTAAGTTAAAGCTGAGATTGCAGCTGAAGATTTTAAGCAGCTAAACAGCAATTTTGCTTCATTACTAATAAGAACGCAGTTGAACAGTGGCATCAAAATTAAGGTGGATGATTAATTATGAAATGGATATTAAGAAATAACACAGATTTTACGATGTGGGTTCCAAAAGAGTTAAAAAATTCTACGTACGTAAATAAATGGGTGTTGAATGAAAATAGATCAGATAAAAAGAATTTGTTTTTTAAGTCGTATGACTCAAATGAATGTCTAATGAATGATATTAAGAATTGGGAGAGTACTGAACAAAAAAAGCAAATTGAATATGCGTCAAAGCGGTTTGATAACTTCGAAGGACATGTATTTTTGGATTCAATTTGTATTAAATAATCCAGTATGAGCTATTAGAGCATGTTAATGCGCATATTGCAGATTAAACAAAAGGTCTGAGTCAAAACTTATGTTTTGGCTCAGTTTTTTTTTATTGTCTTTAGACCTAGTTGAGCTCGCTAGTGTGCGAAACAATAAACCACCC
>NZ_AZEH01000024.1 GCF_001436275.1 Liquorilactobacillus oeni DSM 19972 | reverse complement strand
TGCTCCTATCCTAGTATTTGGTACACAAATACTTAGACGTTTGTGCCATAATAAAATGACCAAGATAGGAGTTTTTATATGAAACGATATACTGATGATTTTAAAGCGAGTATTATTAAAATGCACACCGAGGAAAAGAGATCAGTTCGTTCTCTTTCAGAAGAATATGCAGTGTCTCCTGCATCAATTCATAACTGGATTAAAGATGCAAAATCTGTTGAACTTGATGATGGAACTGAAGTTACTTCTAAAGAATTTAAAAAATTACAAAAAGAAAACCAACGTCTCAAGGAGGAATTGGAAATTTTAAAAGCTGCGGCGGTGTTACTGGGAAAGCGCTAGGGCGAGTTGAAGCACTTATTTTTGTTAAGAGCCAGTTACCCTTTCACCGCCTATCCTTAATACTTTCAACTTTAAGATTAGCTCGTAATACCTATTACCATTGGTTGAAATATCAACCTAGTCAACACGATCGTGTTGACCATTATTTAAAAGAAATCATTCGAAAAATCTGGGAAGAAAACTATCGCGCTTATGGTTATCCAAGAATCAAACTAGCATTAAATAGACTGGGGATTATAGTTGGTGTCAAGCGGATTTTTCGACTAATGCAAGAAATCAAGATTCATTCTCTCATGCATCGACGTTTTAAAAAGCCTGGTACTCATGTCGATTATTTACAACGTCCCAATCTGATTAAAAACAAACCAAAAGCTAATGCTTGGCGGGCTGATATTACTTATCTTGAGCTACGACCTGGAACTTGGGTATATCTTAGTTCAGTATATGAGCCAAAGGCTCATAAGATACTCGCATATAAAATAGGACGCCAGATGAATGCCAAACTAGTAGTAGATACAGTTAACCAAGCACTTGAACATTATAAAAAGCCAGCATATTTTCATTCAGATATGGGTTCACAATATACGAGCTATGATGTTGAAAACTTACTTAGACGACATCAAATCGTCCATTCGTATTCTAAGCAAGGGTATCCTTACGATAATAGCC
>NZ_AZEH01000023.1 GCF_001436275.1 Liquorilactobacillus oeni DSM 19972 | reverse complement strand
ATTTGATTGACTGATAATTTGTTTACCAAGTCTTTGTTCAATTTTATTTTTTTCGTTCTTTATTTTCTGATTAAGAGCTTTTAACTTAGCTTCTTGTTTTTGAATTGATGTTTGAGCCATAAGACAACCTCCTAGTTCAATTTAATATAATTATTATTTATAATATCATAATTCCATTATGTGGTCAATTATAAAAGTTGAAAAATCTAAGATAAAATAGTACACTAAATGTAATTAAATAGGAATCAGAAGACCGAGTGAAATGAGGTCAATGCGCACTTACACACAACAACTAAAGTTGGTTGTGTTATTGTGCTAAA
>NZ_AZEH01000022.1 GCF_001436275.1 Liquorilactobacillus oeni DSM 19972 | reverse complement strand
ACGAAAAAAATAAAATTGAACAAAGACTTGGTAAACAAATTATCAGTCAATCAAATTTAGATTATGCTAATTTGTCTAACGATAATATTAAAGAATTATCTAAAAAAATAGCTGACTTCTTAAATGAAAATCAGTCACCTAAACAGTTTTAAATAATGAGGTTATGTTATGGCTAATCAATATAAAAATCTAGTTGAACAAAAAGCTAGATTAAAGCAGAAAATAGAGCGAGAAGATTTTCAACTTCGTCAATCTAAATACTATGAAAAGCGTCAAGCTCGTAAAGCCCGTTCTCGACGCTTAATTCAAAAGGGTGCTTTATTAGAAAAATACTTTCAGGCTGATAATTTATCAGTTGAACAAACCGAAGAACTTTTAAAAATATTTGCTGATTATGTTAATGA
>NZ_AZEH01000021.1 GCF_001436275.1 Liquorilactobacillus oeni DSM 19972 | reverse complement strand
AAGGAAGTTTGTCAAATGGTGTTGAAGGATAGTTTCTATCCTTTGGAGATCTCCTCGTGTGGGAGATCTTTTTTGTTGTTTTATTAGTTGCGGCGTTTAATCTGGTGTGTTGTCTGAATATCGTACTTGAAGGCATAACAAATAAGCCTACCATCGTGACGTTATTGTGGTAGATAATCTAGGCAATCAGCTGGTAGACGCGTGTGAACATATTGGCCTGATTGGAGAAGCCATAACAAGCACGTTTGAGCTCCTTGATCTTACGGTTGATGCCCTCTATCGGTCCGTTAGAGTAGGACGATTTGGCGGCGTTAATTACTCCATTAAGATTCTTTCGTAGGGTATGCATGGCCGTATCTAGGGGCGTGCCGTTAGGCTGATAGTTAGTGATGATATTCTTGAGTTCATCAGCGTGACGCCCCATCAAAGCATCGTGGAGATCGATGTAGGTTTCATAAGCTGTTTTGAAGGCCGGAAACGTATCGGTTCCAATATCAATAGCGTTCTGTTCGGTCGAGTACTCATTCAGGCCGAAGAGGTAGCGGCTCTTTTGTGCGTCAGGGTTGGCCTTGTGGAATAGGCGCCATAGTGATTTCAGTACTTTATATTCCCGCGAATGCTTGTCGAGTTGCTTTAAACATTGAGTGCGAATGGTAGCCATCGTCCGGCCCATTAATTGAATAATGTGGAACCGATCAATAATGAGTTCGGCGTTAGGGAATAGTTCGTGCACGAATGCCTGATAGGAGGCGTTCATGTCCATGATGACGCGTTGAACCGCGGCCCGTTCTGCGGTG
>NZ_AZEH01000020.1 GCF_001436275.1 Liquorilactobacillus oeni DSM 19972 | reverse complement strand
GATTTGTCGAAACTTTGTTCAGTTTTCAAAGGTCTACTTTGTTGCTTAACACAACTTAATTATCATATCATCTATCTGAAACAATGTCAACAACTTTTTTTAATTAAGAAAGCAGCAACTCTTGAACTCAAATAAACAACATAAATTAATATACGCTCAATAAATATAGAAGTCAACCATAATTTTAAAAAAATAAACTCCTTTTTACTTACCTCAAAAGAAAAGCTTATAAAAAATAGGCGGCACGAAAATACCGTACCGCCTTTGAAAAAATTGCTTTTTTACTTTTTTTTCTTAAAACGGCCTTTTAACCCACGTTTAATGACTTGAAAAAAAGTTAATGATCGTACCATGTGGTCAGACTCAACATACTTGCGCATAGCTCGCAATACTTTCTTAGGATCCTTAGATGCAAAAGTATACATCCCATTCTTCTTTGTTCTGATGGCATAGCGAGGGATCCAGTGCCCTTTAAACATAACCGAGGCTACCACATAATCGACTTCATCCCACGGAATTTGAATATACTTGTTTAAATCGTGTGAATTATAAAATTCAAATCCTTTGTTGCCGATCATTATTTTACCGTAGTCTGCTAGTCCCATAAAAGAAGTTGCATCTATTGCTAAATCAACTTTTGAGTTTATTGATTGAACCACTGTCATTCTACCCCCTTTGCCAATTAAGTACATTATATCAAAAAACAGCCCTATTCTGTTAAATTTGAATAGGACTGTGCCAAACTTCAAAAACTATAACTTAAAGAATACCGATTACATGTCCCAGTACACCGACTACAAAGATTCCCAAAATAATAACAATCGGTGAAACCTTCTTCTTCAGTAACCACATGCATAAGAATGTCAATAATAAGGCTGCTAATCCTGGAATCAACGAATCCAAGTTATCCTGTAAAGTAGTAACTTTACGAGCCGTTAAAGATAATCCGTCCTTTTGTTGGATTAAGGCTTCTTTAATTCCATTAGCCCCGCTTGGCAGCTTATTCCATTCAATATATGCTCCTTTTGCAAGCTTAACAGAGGAGACAGTCGGGGTAAACTTGATCGTCACCCACCTTTGAATCAACGACCCTAAGACAAACATCCCCATAATAGACGCAAGACTTGTAACATACTGTAGTAGTCCGCCAGAAAGGTCTTCCGTAATCTTAGAACCAGCACGATAGCCGAATTCTTGTGTATACCACATGAAGCCCCAACGGATAAGGTTCCAAGCAATAAAGAAGATTATTGGTCCTAAAACATTACCGGACATTGCTAGTGAAGCTCCCAAAGCTCCCAGGATCGGTCTAACTGTAAACCAGAACACTGGATCACCGACACCTGCTAAAGGCCCCATCATACCAACTTTAACACCCTGGATAGCCGTATCATCAATCGGAGCACCATTAGCACGTTCTTCTTCCAGTGCCAACGTAACCCCCATTACTGGTGAAGCCAGATATGGATGCGTGTTGAAAAATTCCATGTGGCGTTTCAAAGCAGATGCACGATCTTCTTTTGTTTTATACAATTTTTTAATAGCTGGAATCAATGCATAACACCAGCCGCCATTTTGCATACGTTCGTAGTTCCAAGAGCCTTGAAGGAAAGTAGAACGCCAAGCAACGGCTAAACGGTCTCTTTTGGTTAAATGTACTTTTTCTTCTGCCATCTGATTATTCCTCCTTCATTTTTAGTAATCGTTTAAAACATCATCCAGCGGATCACCTGTATTACCGCCGCTTCCATTTCCGTTATTATTGCTGCCGCCTTTTTTAAGTTCAAGATAGATAAGACCAAATGAAATCCCCAATGCACCCAAAGCGATCAAAGTTAGATCTGTTAATGCAGCAACAACAAATCCAATTGCAAAGAACGGCCAAACTTCACGACTGGCCATCATATTAATAACCATCGCATACCCAACGGCTACAACCATTCCACCACCGATTGTCATTCCATCTGACAACCAAGCGGGCATTGACTCCAAGAGGCCTCTTACAGCTGTACTTGGAATAAACAGCAGTGCAGCAGCAGGAATTGCAATACGCAGTCCCTGCATACAAATTCCAATTACCTGCCAAATTTCAATTTTACGAAAACTACCTTCTTCTGCAGCTTTATCCATAATATGAACGATCGGTACAGCCAGTGTACGAGCAACCATGGTTAAAAACAAACCCGCTACAGCTAAAGGAATCGCAACCGCAATCGCTGTCCCAACACCTTTAACGCCTTGGCCACCTTGAACTAAAATAATTGCTGATGCAATAGATGCTAAAGCAGCATCAGGAGCTACAGCGGCCCCAATGTTTGCCCAACCTAAAGCAATAAATTGCAATTGTCCACCTAAGATAACACACGGTATCAAGTTACCGGTTACAAGACCGATTAAAGTACATGCTATCAAAGGTTGATGGAATTGAAATTCATCCAAAATACCTTCCATCCCCGCAAAGAATGCGACGACTACTACTAGAATCATTGATATAGCAGACATGATAATCCTCCTTTTTTAATGCTAGAATAAAAAATTCTATTTACTGCCGACAGCAGCAAGTTCTGTTTTAGCTTTTCTAATAAGTTCATCAATGTTACCGCTTGAATCATTTGGAACCTTGCGAACATCAACCTTGATTCCTAATTTTTTGAGTTTTTCAAAGGCTTCAACATCTGTTTCGTTCATTGAAAGCACCTTATTAACAACTACTTTACCAACTGAATGTGCCATCGAACCTAAGTTGACTTCTTTAATATCAACGCCTTCTTCAACTACACGCAGCACATCCTCGGGATTTTCAAAAAGCAACAAAGCTTTTGTTTTTCCAAAACGCGGGTCTTTAGAAATTTCAATCAACTTCTTAAGCGGAATAACATTTGCTTTAATACTTGGAGGAGATGCCTGAACAATCAGGTTCTTACGTAATTCATCTTTAGAAACAGCATCTGAAACAACAATTATTCGGTTAGGCTGTACTGATTTCGCCCATGAAGTTGCAACTTGACCATGCAATAAACGGGAATCAACACGTGCCAATACAAATTTGATCTTACCGTCACCAACTACTGTACCTGGCGGCAAAGTCCCCTTTGGTTGTTCATCATGATGCTGTCCAGAAGCTTTTGTTCCCTTAGGCTGCAAGCTTTCAGGTTTAACCCTGACCCCATCTTTAGCAGTCTCAATTATATGGGCTGCAATTTTCTGTGCTGAATTCATCGACATCCGTGACGAATATGCTTCAATTACCATCGGCAGATTCATTCCAGCAACAATTGCCCATTTATCTTTATGCGCTTCCAATAAACTATTTGCTTGGTTAAACGGTGTTCCACCCCATAAATCTATCAGGAATAGCACTTCGTCTTGGCTGTCAAAAGATGAAATTGCCTTCTCCATCTTAGCCCTGACATCATCTGGGCCTTCATTTGGCATCAATGTGACAGCTTTAACGTCTTTTTGTTCGCCAAAGATCATAGCACCAGATTGAAAAATGCCTTCAGCAAAGCCACCGTGACTCGCTAGGATAATTCCTACCATCTCAATACCTCCTAAAAATATATTTTTCTTCAGTACAAAAACTTATAAATAGACAATCGAACGAAAATTAGAATTCTTTGCTATCCAAATATTTCCACAAGTCTTTGGAACTATCACCAGATACTTTCCGCACATCCAGTTTGATCTGCCGCTCATGCATCCATTTAAACGCTGCCGCGTCTTCTTGATTCACCGCGATTGTGTCAGTAATCATTTTACGTGAATTATCAAAACTAATAGCTCCAATGTTGACCGATCTGACCTCGATTCCACCAGCAATCAGTTTTTTGGCGTCTATTGGATTCTCAACTAAAATCATTACGTTAAAAGTGCTGAATCTCAGATCATGATAGATTCGGATCATCTTAGCAATCGTGACAATGTTAACTTTAATTCCCGGCGGTGCAGCTTGAACAATCAAAGTTTTTCTAATTCTATCGCGGGCAACTCCGTCGGAAGCAACCAAAATCCGTTCGACTTTGGTTATCTTCGCCCAATTTGTTGCTACCTGCCCATGCAGCAGGCGGCTGTCAATTCTGAGCAAACGCACGTTCATCGCCACGCATAATCACCTCGATCCTCAAAAAGTTCTTGTACCTCCAAAATTTTAAAATCATTACGTAGTGTACAGCGCAAATTCGGCACCTGCCTCATCTGCCATCTTAGCCTTTTGCGGCCGTCAAATGAACTAAGACCTACAACTGTTAACTAGCAATTTCTATGCCAACTGTAGTGTATCAACAGTTAATCCCTTTTTTATGGCGTTTTTGATGTTAAAAAAATAGTAATACACTATTTTTTTAGTGTATTACTATTTTGTGTATCAACTTTTATTTGTTCTGTATCAAATAAGCGTAAAATATAATATAATTCGCTTTCTGGCAATAAAATATTCAATGTTCCCTGTAAAATTTCGTTAGCCTGCTTGACAATATGATAGAAAGGATCTTTTTTAATGCTTTGAATTTCAGACTGCTCAGCGGTCATCGGAGTCTGCGTCAAACAACGCTCTATCGCCCCTGCAAGATGCATAATCAAATTAATTTGAAAAGTATTTGTCATTTTAAAGCTTGAGTTCTGCTTGATAAAATTGCAATAATTCCAAAGTACCCTGACAATTTTCTTAGGATTCAAGTAGGTAAAATACTGTTCCAGGTATTGCTGTGCTACATTTTCAGTCAAATTTTCAGGCTGCTCCAAGACTGTTTCCGTAGAGACCCTTTCACTATTAAGCTCTTCAATAAGATTCACAAAACTTTCTCCTCCGCCTTGCAGTAAATTCTTCAGTGAAACAAACGGCACTGCAATGTTAGGCTTAACAATTCCAGTTGTTGCAACTACTCTGTAATCCTTTTGAATGTTTTTAATTTGCTCATTCATTTTTACAACAGAAATTGGAATTACTGTAATATCATCTATTAGGTTATTAATCAAAACATTATCTAAAATTCCTTTGATCTTGCGTGCGGTCCCTTCTCCTGTAGAACAGACTGCAATAATTGCTTTTTTTCGCACATCATGTTGCTTTTCACTATGAGTTGCTTTACCCGTATTTCCTTGTAACTTGGCACTACGCGAATAACCAACAAATTCACGCAGCTCACGGTAGACAATTTCCAAATTACTGTCAAACAGCGTTGTCTTGCGCGCCGCTTCTAAGACCATCGCAGTCGTAACCATATCAATTGTTTTAACATTGACACCGGTTTTTTCGGTCAGCTTGTTGCTGAAAGTGCTCAAAGAACCCATGTCAACCAACAGTAAAACTCCATTTCCCCGGTCGATCTTTTTTACCTGTTCCGCAATACCGTTAAGAGCAACACTTGGATTCATCTCTAAAGGCATATCATAAGAAGCAATATTATCAACAGATAAAAGCTGCGAGACAACTTGAGCCATTGACGAAGCCGTACTTTTTCCATGTGCAGCAACTACAATTCCTACATTTCCTTTTTGAGAATCGGAATGAACTGAGACAAGCAAAATCGCCATGTAATAGGTTTCGGATTCAGGAATTGGAAACTGATAGTGTTCAGCAATCAAATTTTTGACTTTAACAGCTAATTTCCACTCATCTGGAAAATCTTGTACCATTGAAATCAAGTCGCTCGATATTTTTCTCAAAGGTTTCCCTGATTGCACCCGTTTAATAAATGAGCTGATATGCAAACTCATTGCATAGATAAAGTTATCCCTGACTTGATATCCTTCTTCTTTTTGCAGTATTTCCCGAATTTTTTTAGTCAGATCAATAATTTCCTGGTCCACAATTTCATTCAAACGGTTATCAACCTTGCCTAACTTATCTCTTTGATAAAAAGATTTTAAATGGAGATTAATATCCGTCATGATAAAGTTGTTAATGGAAGATTGGTCTAATCCTTCTCCCTTTAAAAGTGCAGCTTTGTCGCCAATAATGTCGTAAAGATTATACGGCAATTCATAACTATCAACGGCCGGCAGCCCCTTTTTAGCATCTGGTTTGATTACCATTGTCGTTTCCAGCAAGCGGGTTAATTTACCCAGCTCTTGTCGATTACTTGCCAGATGTGATAAACCATCTTTAATATTTGGCGGCAGTTGACCAAACTCCAAGTTAATTTCATCCTTATTTTGCATACTGTTCAAGAAACCTTGGGCACAAACAAGCTGAATATTAGACTTAAGCTGTCCGACATTACCATAAGTGACACTGCCCAATAAAGCTTGAACTACGTCTTCATTCAACCTGATATTTTTATGAATACGATTTGCTTCAAGTGTCAATAATCTTTCAAGCAGCTGCAGTTTTTCTTGCGCAGTTCTTTGTTCAAAAGCAGGCAATTGAATAATAATAGGGATACGCCGTACAAAGGTCTGCAGCAAAGAACTTTCTGGATTTTCAGTAGTGGCACATATCAATCGTACATTTGCATGATGAGTTTTAGCATTTTCCCCTAAACGGCTGTATATTCCATGATCCATAAAATAAAAAACCATTTCTTGTCCTTCAGGCGGCAAACGATGGACTTCATCAAGAAAAAGCATTCCTCCATCTGCTTCCTGAATCAAACCATCTTTATCCTCATTGGCACCCGTAAACGCCCCTTTCACATACCCGAAGAGATGAGACATTAAGAGCTGTGGATTGTGTGCATAATCTGCACAGTTAAAAGTCACAAATCCCTTTTTAGCAATAATGTCTTCTCCCAAGGCAAAACGATACATTGTATTAGCAAAATAGGTTTTCCCTGACCCGGTCGGACCGATAATAAGGGTATTTAATCCATGAGGAGGATACAAAAGAGCCGCTTTAGCCTGTTCAACCTGATTTTTTAAACTATCATGGCTTCCAACCATATTGTCAAAAATATTTTCGTCTTTACGTCTGACTATTTGCGTAGTCTTATTTTTAATGTCAATACTATTTTTAGCAGCAAATCCTATGTTGCTATCATGCGGAGTTTTTTCCGTAAAAAGAAGCCCGCTATAAGTTGTCCTTTTAATCCAATAACGCACTGGACGACCAGTTCCTTTTAAAATTATTCCGTCACGGACAAGCTGATTCAACTCTTTGCTGGCATTTGATCGATAAATATTGAGACTTTCGGCAAGCTGCTCAGTTGTTAAACCTACAGTCGAACTGTCGATATTATGCTTGGTTAAGTAGTCAATGACCCTTTCTCGCCGCGTCATAATTCTCGCTCCTAACTAATAACATTTGTGTATCATTAGTGTATCATTAGTCGTAATCGGTTTCAATTTTATCCTTTCAAAAAAGCTGAAAAGTGTGCCAATAGTCATTGGGCTTTGAGTATTAACTACTGAATTACGCATTTAGTCTAAATTTGACTATGAGTAATTCGTGCTTAAGCGGAAAAGACTGACTATTGAATCACGTTAATATGGAAACTGAAAGAGAGTAAAAAAGGCTGTGCCGAAAGTAACGCTTTCGGCACAGCCTTTTTATATTTCCACTTCTATACGCATATCCTAAAACTAGAATACACTTATTTTGCTACATAAGTATCTTTAAAGTTGTAGTTAACACCTGCCGAGTTAAAGATAACACCCTTAACCTTTGACTTAACAAGAGTCGCTTGTGATAACTGATAAAGCGGCGCCACCCCTTGATCCTTTGAGATTAGCTTAGATGCTGCTACCAAGTCGCTCCAACGTTTGCTTGTAGAACCAGCGTCAGTGGACTTAGATGCTGCAATCAACTTGTCATATTGTGCGTTCTTCCATTTACCATTGTTGTATGAATTATCTGAAGTAAACAAGTCTAAGAAACTAATCGGATCAGAGAAATCAGCACCCCAGCCGGAAAGTACTACATCAAAATCACCATTTTCAGATTTACTCAATCGTGTTTTAAAAGGCACATTAGAAACAGTAACCTGTGCGCCCGGCAAGTTTTCTTCAATCTGACTTTGCAGGTACTCAGAAACATCTTTTGCAGTATCGGTATCATCAGCCAGCAGTGTAAAACTGACCTTATCTGTCCCCAACTCTTTAAGTCCCTGTTGCCAAAGCTTTTTAGCTTCAGCTTTATCAGAATTGACTCCATAAGTTGTCGCAGCTGAATCAGCAAAGTCTTTTCCATCATAAGAAGCTAAGTTTTTCGAAACAATCCCTGTACTTACAATCGAACCGTCACCCAACACTTTTTTAACAAGCTGTTTACGGTTAATAGCAAGAGAAATTGCTTGACGAATTTTTATATTCTGGAACACTTTTTGTGTTTGGTTGAACTCTAGGTAATTGGTCCTTGCTTCATTACGTGATGTAAATTCTTTTGAGTTAGACAACTGTTTAGCTTGTTCAGAACCTAAAAGTGTTTCATCCAATTTGTTACTTTGGTATAGGTTGTAACCCGTGGTAGTACTCTTATTAACCTTGAAATTCATCTGTGATAATTTTACGTTCTTTTTATCCCAGTAATCATTGTTTTTCTTTAACGACCAGCTTAAGTTTGAACCTGTCCACCCAGTCATTTCAAACGGTCCGCTATAAACCATATACTTAGAAGCAGTTCCGTATTTGCTGCCGTATTTATCAACTACACTCTTGTTTTGAGGGAAGAATGACGGGAAGCCCATTAATAATTTAAAATAAGGAATCTTTTTATCAAGCGTTACAACCAGCTTATAGTTTCCATCTGCTTTGATTCCCAAAGTATCGGCACTCTTTTTACCAGCAGTAATTGCATCTGCGTTCTTTATTCCACTGAAAAGATATGCGTACTGTGATCCAGTAGAAGGCTTGACAGTCCTTTGCCATGAATATACAAAGTCTTTTGCCGTTAATTTTTCACCATTACTCCATTTAGCATCTTTGCGCAGAGTAAAAGTATATGTTAACCCATCACTAGAAACCTTTGTCGCTTTGGCAATCCCTGGTTCTATCTTACTATTTTTACCGAGTCGATAAAGACCTTCACCAGTATTATTCAACATGTCAAAACTAATAGTATCGGTAGCTGTGGAAATATCCATCGTTGGCAACTCTGAAGGCTCACTCCAGTTAACTACCTGCTTGTCAGCTAAACTACCGTTAGTACCAGCTGAACTCTTACCACACGCTACTAGTGCAAGGGTGCATGCCGCCGTTACTATCCCCACTCCTAGCTTTTTTCCCAATTTCAATAAAAACATCCCCTTTTTCATCAAAAACCTTATAAAATAAGTGCTGAGATTAATTTTAAGTTAAATTAAGATTAAATTCAATCTTTTTTTATTTTATTTTAAAAACAAAGTATAAGCGACAATATAGTTAGTTTTCCCTATTTATTACAGATTAATTTATATTAATCTACATTTTAATTTTTTAATTTATGATAACCTGGGTAAAATTATTAAACATAATAAATACAAAGCTGAACGCTTAATCAGTTGACATAAATACAAAAATGGCGCCTGCTTTCCGTAGCAGACGCCTCACCGTATAATAGAAACTTAAGCTTACCATGTTACTTTAAAATCGTCAACTTAAATTTAAGAACATCAGTTTGTTTTTCTTGCATTTCATCGTCACAGAGCTATCATAGAGTTGTAAGAAATAAAAGAAAGGAAGTTTTTGAATATGGCTAATGAATTATCAAATCGTTTCAACAGGTGGATGAAACCAGATGACTTTTTTAATGATCTTGGTCGTTCATTCTTCGGCTCAGATGTTTCCTTTAGTCGTGATTTAAAAACGGATGTCAAGGAAACTGATAAGAATTATACGGTTAAAGTTGATGTCCCTGGCGTGAATAAAAAAGATATCACACTTGAATATACAGACGGTACACTTCTCATTAGTGCAAAACGTGATTCCTTCAAAGATGAAAGTGATAAAGAAGGAAATATTATTACAAGCGAACGCAGTTATGGTCGTTTCAGCCGCCAATACAACCTGCCAAGTGTTGATAAGGAAAATATCAAAGCAAAATATACAGATGGTGTCTTAGAAGTTGATCTGCCAAAGCTCAAGGATAGTTCTGCTTCTAAGAATCACATTGAAATTGAATAATAAAATAGTGCAGGTACATTTCTTTAATGAACCTATACCAAATGCACGTTTATCCTTTTAAAGAAAGGCTCCGGGACTTAAGTAAAAAAGTCCTAGAGCCTTTCTTTATATAAAATATAAAACTTATGGTCAATCAATACCGTAAAGATATATTAGGGAAAATACTATTCAAAAAATTCAAGTGCAATCTGCTTATAAGTTTCAATTGTTGCCATGTAGCTGCTTAAAGTTGTATATTCGTTTTTTTGATGAGATATCTTCCAGTTATCAGGTCCCAAAACAATGACAGCCATACCATGATTACTGCGAATAAATACACTGGCATCGGTGGCTCCGTTAATTGTTTCCAATTGGACAGTTCGATCAGAATAATTATTTTGTGCTATTTTTAAAGCATTTTTGACAAACTTATCTTCTGGCACAGTTTCCACTGGATAAAAATTATGCACTAATTTAAATTCTAGCTTTGCTGCGTTCTGCTTATTCAACTCTGCAATTTTATTCTTTATTAACGCTATCACTTCTTCGTTGCCAAATTTTTCGGTAGGACGTACATTCCCGAAAAGTGAAGCATACGCAGGTATTATGTTAACCTGGTCTCCACCTTCAATCAATGTCACGCTGTGTTTTACACTTCCTAAAAACGGATCCAGCGGTACCTTGTCAAAAAGAGCTGCCTCTGCATTAATGTAAGCAACCAAACCGTTAATTGCATTAATACCACTTGCAGGAGTCGAACTATGAACTGCCTTTCCATAACTCTTTATCTGATAATTAAGACTTCCAGAGTGAGCATAAACTATCCTGCCGCTTGTAGGTTCCCCCACAATCATTGCAGTAATATCCTTGGTAATTCCCTGAGAATCAAGTCTGTATGCCCCTGGTGTGCCATATTCTTCTCCAGCAGTTGCGACAAAACGTACTGTTCCACGCAATTTCTTTTTTTCTTCGACTAATTCAATCAAAGCAATGACTTCTGCAGCTAAACCGCTTTTCATGTCTGCGGCGCCGCGGCCATAAATCCGATCCCCGACAACTCGTGCAGCAAACGGCGGATATTCCCAGCTTTTTTCATCTGAAACCGCAACTGTATCTTGATGCCCGGTAAAGCATAGTACCCGCGGATCTTCTTTTCCGCCAATTTCGGCAATCAAGTTTGCCCGCCCATTATCAAATGAGTCAACTTTACTTGAAATCCCGTGTTCTTTTAATAAAGCTGCAAGGTATTGCGAAACTTCCAGCTCATTACCATTGACAGAATTAATTTCGATTAATTTTCTTAAAACTTGCAGACGCTCTTTTTCTTCCATAATTCATCATCTTTCAAGTATATAAAATTTATTATCATTACAATACAATCAAGTGACTATTTTTTCTTATGGTTCAAGACGTGTGCCAAAAAGTCACCGGTTACTTGAACAACAAGTACAAAAATCAATACCAGTAAAGTTGCAACAGTTGTAGTATCATTAGCAAAACGATTATATCCATATGCAATTGCCATATTACCCAAGCCGCCTGCACCGATTGCTCCTGCCATCGCAGTTAAACCGATCAGACTGATCAAAGTAACCGTCGTTACACGTACCAATTCGGAACGAGCTTCTTTAAGGTAAACATCAAAAACAATATCAGTGTAAGTTGCACCTAAAGATTGTGCCGCCTCCACTATCCCATTGTCTACACTTTCCAAAGCAACCTGAACCTGCCGTGCATAAAAAGGAAAAACTCCTAAGGAAAGAGGAACAAGTGCTGCTGTTGTTCCGATCTGAGTTCCAACTATTTTCTGTGTTACGGGTGCAATGAACGCCAACAGGATAATGAAGGGAATCGCTCTAAAAAACGAAACGATCTTGTCAAAGAAATTAAATGCTGTTTTGTTCCTTAAAATTCCATTTGAATCTGTCAAAACTAACCCGATTCCAAAAATCAGACCCAGTATTCCACCGAATAATGCGGACCAAAAGGTCATATAAATTGTTTCGCCAATTGCAGGCAGCCAGCCGCCGTCACCAGTCCAACCTTGGTAAATCACATTTGGAAAATACTTTTCAAAGAATTCAATCATTTGAGAGTTCCCCCTCTTCAACATTGTGCACAACTATTCCCTTTTCTTCAAGAAAGACAACTGCATTTTTACGCTCTTCTGGAGCACCTTTGATAATCACAAAAAGAGTACCTACAGGTGTCGCGCCCAAAACCTCGATGTTACTATAGATAATATTAGCTTCTACATTGAATTCTTTGTATAACTTGATTGTGATTGGTTCGCTAATCAAATTACCAGTAAAAATCAACTGGACGATTTTTTCATTTTCATTCAGCTTAGCCAAATGATACGTTTTAAGTGCTGCAATTGCTTCTAATGAACCGCCCACAAACTCTTTTGTAAGTTTTTTCTTAGGCTGTGTAAAGATTTCGTGCAAAGTACCTTTTTCAATAATCTGACCTTGCTCCATAACCGCAACATGTTTAGCAACTCTTTTTACTGCATCCATTTCATGTGTAATCAGAATAACAGTCAGACCCAGCCTTGTATTTAAGTCCTTAAGAAGGTTCAAAATCTGAATCGTGTTTTTAGGATCAAGAGCTGAGGTTGCCTCATCAGAAATTAAAATTTCAGGATCATTCGCTAAAGCACGGGCAATTGCCACACGCTGCTGCTCTCCGCCGGATAATTGCGCAGGATATGATTTCGCACGATTCTCTAATCCTACCAATTTAAGCAGATTCAGTGCTTTTTCATTAATTTCCCTTTCCTTTAAGTTACTATGTTTTAAAGCAAACTCAACGTTTTCGAGTGCAGTTTGTTCGCTTAACAAATTAAATCGTTGAAAAATCATTCCGATTTTGCGTCTTTTTTCTCTTAATTTTGAGTTATCAATAATCGTCTCTTTGCCAGCCTCATTACTGTAAAAGACGTCTCCATTAACTTTGACTTTGCCGGCAGTCGGTACTTGCAATAAATTAACTACACGTACTAGTGTTGACTTCCCCGCTCCAGAATAGCCGACGACCCCGTAAATGTCACCCCTTTTAATATGAAGAGAAACATTTTTTACCGCTTCGATTTTACGATCTTTTTGCTGAAAAGTAACATTTATATTGTCTAATTCAATAATATTTTCTGACATTTTGCACCCCATAACCTCTTAAAAATAAACACAAGACTAAATTTCATTATGAAGCTGTTATCCTGTTAATCAGCTGAAAACTAGTTAAGCTTGATATCCCAAGCAGCCAGTTCAGAAGTTCCATACGCTTTTTTAATAGCCTTTTTAGTTGTCTCTGTCTGGAATGCTTTCACTACTTCTTTATAGACTTTCTTATCTTTGTCCTTTTTGTTGGCTGCAATTATATTAATCCATTGTTCAGAATCTTTATTTACCGGCTCAACATAAATAGCTGATTTATAATCAATTCCAGCAGACTGTGCGTAGTTTCCATTGATTACAGCTGCTGTGACATCTGATAATGAACGTGCTGTTTGACTAGCATCAAGTTCTTTTATCTTAAGATTCTTTGGATTCTTAGCAATCGACTTGACTGTTGCCAATTTTGTATCTGGTTTTAATGTGATTAATCCAGCATTCTTCAAAACAAAAAGTGCACGGGATTCATTAGTAGCATCATTCGGAATTGCAATTGTAGCCCCATCTGAAATCTGACTAACTTTCTTTATCTTGTTTGAGTAAAGACGAATCGGAGTAATGAATGTTTTGCCGATTGCCACAATGTTTGTCTTATTTGCTTTGTTCCAAGCATCTAAAAATGCATAATGCTGAAAGGCGTTAAGATCAACGCTGCCGCTGGTCAAAGCTTTATTAGGTTGTGAATAATCAGTAAATTTCTTGAACTTTAAAGTAATGTTGTACTTGTCTTTAGCAGTTTCAGCAACCTTCTTCCAAATAGCATCATCCTGTTTTGAACCTGACATCAAACCTACAGTGACCGTTTCGCTTTTACTGGTTTTTGCCCCGCCAAAACTAAAATAACCAGCGATCGCTATAATTACAACAACAACTAAACCGATAATAAGATTGCGTTTTTTCTTCATGATAATTTCTCCTTTAATTAATAGCCGATTTTCATTCTTTTCCACAATTAATTTCTGCCTATCTCTACTTTATATTCTCTGCTTCTCCCCCTCTTAATACTTTGAAGCAACATGTTGAAGTTCAGACTTGAGACACAAAAAAAGCATCCACCCAAAAAGGACGAATGCGATCGTGTTACCACCTTAATTTGCAGCGCTCTTACAAGGACTGCCTCAACAGGTTCATAAAAAAGCTATGAACCCTGCCGCAGTAACGTGCGCAACTCGTCGCTGGCTAAAAGATCACCAGTGCCATTCAGAACCCATCTTCAGAATTACTGCTTCGCTTCCTCACACCAACCGGAAGTTCTCTGAGAAGTAGAAATTCGTCTCTGTTCTTCAACATGTTTGTCATCTAATTAAAAGTCTATGGCAATCATTGTAATCTAAATAAAATCTTTGTCAAGTTCTTTTTATCCATTGTTTTTAATACTTTAACTTGAAAGTTCATCAAAGATCAGTCTTGTAATGCTGAACTTGTAACCCTTTACTTGCCTTATCGATATTCATAGTAAGCAGCTGACTTTTCAAACTATCCTGAAAATTCAATAAGAGCAGGAGCTTTCTTCTCTCAGTCTTCATAGAATTATAATTGTAGCCAAAAATGTATTATATCAAAGGCAGTTATTTGGCCTTGTTTAGAACACTTTTTGAATTAAGCCTGTATTTTGGCTATTGGATAATGCAAAAAACAGTTCTCTGCATAACTGAAAGCTTAGTTATTTGTAGAGTCTGCCTCGTTCATGTATAGTTAATTGTGTTTTCAATACTATTTTAAAGTCGTTTCTTGTTTTTCATAAACTATTGAAAACTCAATTGCTATTTTTCCTTATAGTACATTTTATTTTCGCCAAATTACTTAGTTAAGGAGATCTTGCTATGCTTTCAATTACTTTAGGAGTTATTATTGGAATCTTTTTGCCATTGCAAACAGCTATCAACTCACGCTTGCGAAAAGCAATCAGCTCCTCTTTTTTGGCTTCTGCTATTTCATTCACAACTGGGACCCTTTTTCTTGGGGTAATAGCCACTGCTAATCATAGTTCATTAATCCCTCCCGCAAATTTATTCAGCTCTCAACCTTTATGGCTTTGGAGCGGTGGTCTTTTGGGGGTAATTTTTTTGACCGGCAACATCTTGCTATTTCCTCACTTAGGCGGTGTACAGACTGTCATCATGCCTATCCTTGGTCAGATTATCGCAAGCCTGATAATTGATAACTTCGGTCTCTTCTTTTCCCAGCACCATCCCTTAACGTTATTACGAATATGCGGTGCTTTGATTGTTGTTTTAGGTGTCTTTTTCACCATTGCTTTACCTGAAATCCTGCATAGAGATAAACTGCAGGCTAAACTGCATTCCCGCCCGGATCACCAGTGGCTTTGGCGGTTCTTCGGGATATTAACAGGCGCCCTTAGCGCAACACAAACGGCTATTAATGGACATCTAGGAACAATACTACACTCAGCTATAAATGCTGCTTTTGTTTCATTTTTCGTTGGTTCATTTTGCCTCTGGTGTCTTGTTATCTGCAGCAACAGTAAACAAGCATTTCCACGTTTAATAAAGGCTCATTTCCCTTGGTGGGCTTGGAGCGGCGGCTTGTTAGGAGCAGTTTTCGTTACTGGCAATTCATTTTTGGTCCCTCTCCTTGGTACTGGACTGGTTACTATGATTGTTTTGCTTGGAATGATTCTTGGAAGTCTTCTGGTCGATTATTTTGGCTTGTTTGAATCACCGAAGAGACCGTTTGAATTTACACAGCTATGCGGAATCGTTATTATGATCATTGGAGTCAGTCTTATCAAACTGATATAATTTTAAGTGAGAAAGGGTGTTTGTTATGAAAATCGGCTTTATTGGAACTGGCGTTATGGGGGCAGCTATTGCTGGCCATTTTTTGGATGCAGGTCATTCACTAACCGTCTTTAATCGAACAAAGAGCAAAACAGATAAGCTTGTTGCTAAAGGAGCTGTCTGGGCCCCAACTCCCGAAGAGGTAGCTGAAAAAAGCGATGTAGTCTTCACAATGGTAGGTTTTCCACAAGATGTAGAAAAAGTCTACTTTGGTAAAAATGGTATTTTTAACGGCCTATCACGAGACGGTATTACTGTTGATATGACCACTAGCAAACCCAGCCTAGCAGAAAAAATTTCAACTTATGCAGCTGAACATCATTTTCACGCTCTCGATGCCCCTGTTTCAGGAGGTGACATCGGTGCCAAAAATGCTGAGTTGACAATCATGGTAGGTGGCGAGGAAAAAAGCTACCAAAAATTATTACCGCTGTTCAAATCTATAAGCAAAAAAACAAATTATTTTGGAAAAGCCGGCAATGGACAACATGCAAAAATGGTCAACCAGATTATGATTGCGGGAACAATGACCGGTCTAACAGAAATGCTCCTTTATGCACAACATGCGGGTCTTGATGAAGAAAAGATCCTAGCCACTCTTTCAGCTGGAGGTGCAGCTAACTGGAGTATGTCAAATTATGTTCCCCGCATTTTAAAAGATGACTTTACACCAGGCTTTTTTGCACGTCATTTTCTAAAAGATCTGCGAATTGCACTTGAAGAAGCTGATCGTATGGGTCTTGATTTGCGTGCAACAGCTACTGCAAAACGTTTATACGAAGTTATGGTAGATGTAAAGGGACTTGGCAATCAAGGGACCCAGGGCCTGATTAACATTTATAAAAAAGACTAGCTTTACAGTTTTTCACAGAAGCTGCATTTAAAAATCCTTGAGCAGCAATTAGGGCACAACTTTGGATTGGCTATAGAATAGAAGTCCATGGTTAAACTGAAATACGTTAATGCTGCTATTACGGGAAAAAGAGTATGCCAATAGTCGTTGGACTTTGAGCATTAGCTACAAATTACGAACATAGGTTGAATTTGACTACGAGTAATTTGCGGTTAAGCGGAAAAAACTGACTATTCTTGCATATTTCAAAACAGAAGGACTAAGTCAAAAGCTAACTTTTGATTTAGTCCCTTTTTCTCCCACAAATTAAGTTTTGCACAATATTTAATTGTAAAACATGATATCCTTAACCTATAACTATCTGTTATATAAGGATTTTATTTTTTTAATTCTTTTAAAGGTTGACATTTTGCTCACTATTAAGCAAAATAGTAATATAGTTTTTTGTTTTTCCGCAAAAACAAATACACAAAAAGAGACTGTGTACAAACGCCTGTAACACAATCTCTTTTAAACTTAATAAATTAATTAATATTAATGGTACAAGTCAAACCGTCCCTTAGAAAGGACTTCCTTGACTCCACCAGTTTCAAACAACGATCTATCCATAATAATTTTCTTAAGAAATGATGCTGGGAAACCTTTGACAGAAGAATTTCCTACTACTCCAAACGCATGTGTATTGCCGATTGATGCAACCGAGCCAAGTGACTTAAATGTAAATTCATCCATTTTTTCGCCATTAAGATTTGCTAAAATGTTTTTGGCTGCATATTCGCCCATCCTAAGAGCAATCTGAGCAGTTGTCGGGTACGGACGGTTATTTTCTTTATTCATTACAGCGGAAACATCTCCCACAATATAAACGTTTGAATAATCTGGATCTGTTAGATTTCCCTTGACCATTACGCGTCCACGTTTTTGCGAAAAATTAGAAACGTCCATTACGTGGCTGCCGCTAACACCAGTAGTCCAAATAATAGTATTTGCCAAAAGCTCTCTTGTAGCTCCAGTGTCCTTATCATTTTGATAAACAACAATTCCTGGTTTGATTGCTTTGATTGGTTTACCGGTCAGAAACTTAACTCCCCAGTTTCTCAAACTTGTAATTCCATAATCAGCAAGTTTCTCATCAAACATTGGCAGTAAACGGGTTACTGCTTCGACACAGAAAAGCTCGATTCTTTCTTGATCAACACCGGCAATTTTTGCAAAGGCTGCACGCTTATCAGAAAGTGCGCCTAATAACTCGATCCCAGTAAACCCAGCGCCGCAAACAACAATTTTTAAATCAGCTGCTTTTTTTGTCTTTGCATAATCTTTCATTTGTGAAACGATGTGCTGGTAAACCTTTTCAGCAGAAGGCACATCAACCATTTCCAATGCATTTTCCTCTACCCCGGGGATTCCAAATGATTCAGAACGGAAGCCTAAAGAAACAACCAGATAATCGTATGAAATTTCATTACCATTTTCCAACTCAATTTTTTGACTTTCACGGTCAATCTTTTCCACAGTTGCCTGCACAAAAGTCGTGACAGAATCTTTTACTACATCTCTAATCGGGTATGTAATCTTTTCTTTAGGTTGTGTCCCAGCAGCAACTTCATGCAGATCAGTTGCTTCATAATGATAATCATTGCGATCAACTAAAGTGATATGAAAATCACCCTTAGCTGCTTGTAAATAATGCAATGCTCTTAAACCAGCGTAACCCGCACCTAAAATAACTATTTCCTTCACTTTACTACATCTCCTTGTAAATATTTTTAGAGC
Organism: Liquorilactobacillus oeni DSM 19972; assembly: GCF_001436275.1. Taxonomy (GTDB): domain Bacteria; phylum Bacillota; class Bacilli; order Lactobacillales; family Lactobacillaceae; genus Liquorilactobacillus; species Liquorilactobacillus oeni. The sequence continues at coordinate 393,984 of NZ_AZEH01000020.1, read as the reverse complement.
TAAACGAAAGGCATGTATAATAAGAATGCCAGTGTCTGGCTTGCTGCTCCTACAGCAAGTATCTTAACAGCGCAGATAAAAGTCTCTTTTTTTACCTGTTTGCTTAAAAATTGCTTAACCTGCTTGACAATAAACGGTAATGCTATTAAAGATATTAACATCGTCCATGGGGCAATCTTAACCAGTACTGCGCAAACTAAAGCAGCTACAGCCACTACATTCATTATAACAAATAATTTTAAAGAATGCTTTTTCCCAAGATAGTGGACAAGTGTGTATCGTTCATTGTTTTCATCCTCTTCCAAATCACAAATATTATTTGCCAACATTAGATTTGAAATCCACAATGTATTAGGTAATGATATCAGTAAAACCTTACCCAAAGAAGCTAGATTCCATGGAAAGATCTGATAAGTATTGATGTAAACACAGATCAACGTAATTAAAAAACCCATTATTGGGCCGGAAAAAAACTCTCCTAAGGGCAAACTCGATAAGGGACGCGGTCCAGACGAATAAAAGATCCCCACCAAATAACAAATAATTCCCATTACCAATAAAGGCCAACCAGTATAATATACTAGGATAAGACCAATTAAAGCAGAGATAGCAATCATACTGCTCATTAACCAAAAAACCCCCCGGACTGAAAGGTTTTCCCGCCCAATAATATTTGTTTTTTGTTTATAATTGTGTTCGTCTATGGCATGATGATAGTCATTATAATTATCAAGAATATCAACTGCCATATTAAAAATAAACATTGCAATAAAAAAAGCTAAAAGTATCCCTAAATTTAAAGAGCGGTAATTATACCAGCTGAAACAGACCCCCAACAAAAAGGGAAGTACACTTGCTGTTTTAGCCTTCATCTCAACCAGCTCTAGAAAAACAGGAACTGTCAATCCAACCACCTCATTTCTTTATTTATAGCTAAACGGTAATTTATGGTTTAATATAGTGTAGAACATATTATGCTCAAAGGTTACCGGAAAGGATTCTAACATGCTAGAGATATGGAAACATTATCCAACAGTCGTCCCAAAACTTCAAGCAGTAACGCAACTAATTTCTGAACGTCTGCAAAGCGATAATACTGATATTCAAGAACTGCTGAATGCTTGTGCAAATGATCAAGGCAAGATGTTGCGTCCTGGCCTCTTTCTTCTCTTTGCAGAATTAGGAGAGCACCCAAGTCAAGATAACGAACAGCTAATCAAAGTTGCTGCAACGCTTGAAATCCTACATAAAGCAACCCTGATTCATGATGATATCATTGATGACTCTCCTTTGCGGCACGGAGAGATAACAATTCAATCTAAATATGGCAAAGATGTTGCTGTATATGCGGGCGATCTTTTATTTACAGTTTTTTTTGAACTGTTGAGTGAAACTATGAATGGCACTTCCTTAATGCACTATAATGCCACTGCAATGCAAAAGCTGCTTATTGGCGAGTTAAGCCAAATGCACGCCCGTTACTTTCGTGCCCAAACAATTACAGACTATCTACATAATGTAAAAGGAAAAACCGCAGAGCTCTTCAAGCTGGCTTGTCTTGAAGGAGCTTATTTTAGCAAACAATCTCCCGAGATTCAGGAAATTGCTGCCCAAATAGGTGAGAACATTGGAATTGCTTTCCAAATTTTTGATGATATCCTTGACTATACTTCAACTTCAGGAACATTGAAAAAACCTGTTCTTGAGGATCTAGCAGAAGGCGTCTATACCTCTCCCCTTCTTTTTTCCTATGCAGAACATCCTCAAGACTTCGATAACCTGCTGCAAAAAGAGCGACAAGTAACAGCTGTTGAAGTAAAAAAGGTTGGTCAGCTTGTCCGTAAATACGGCGGGGTACAAAAAGCTACTCAACTAGCACATAACTATACTAAAAGGGCTCTTTTGCTAATTACAGAGCTGCCTGCTTCGCCCGCACAAAAACAAATTAAAAAAATTACTGAGATTATGTCAAAACGCAGCTTTTAGTGTAAAATTCCGTGATCAATTTCAAGCAATCTTTGATAATGCTGATTTGTATGTGCTAACTCTTGCGGTGAGCCGCTCATCGTCAAACGACCATCTTCAATAAAAATGACTTTGTCCATTAAAGAAAGTCCTTGAAGATGATGAGTAATCCAGATCAAAGTTTTTCCTTCAAGCTGCTTTACAAACATTTCAATGAGGTCTTGTTCCGTTAAGGGGTCAAGACTTACTGTGGGTTCGTCCAAAATAACAATCGGAACATCCTGCAATAATATTCTAGCAAGCGCCAGACGATGACGCTCACCCCCTGAAAAACGTAACCCCGCCTCGTCAACAATCGTTTCTAAGCCGTCTGGCATCCTTGAAACAAGGTCCTTTAACCCTACGCGCTCAAGAACAGACCACATCTGTTTTGCAGATGCAGCCTCATTTCCTACGCGCAAATTATTGCTAATAGTAGTATGAAACAAGTAAGGTGTCTGATGAATTACTCCGATATAATGGCAGATATCATCTCCTAATTTTGCAGGGGGAATGCCATTTAAAGTAAGATTGCCGCTTGAACACTGCAAATCACCACGTAAAAGCCGTGCTAACGTACTTTTTCCTGAACCGCTGCGCCCAAGAATCGCTAAACGTTCGCCGTTTTTGATCGTTAAATTCAAATCTTTTAGTACTAATTGTTGCGCATCCGCATAATGAAAATTAAGGCGCGTAATCTTAAACTCATACGGTGCAGTTAATTTTACGTCTTTTTTTTGTTCAACATCTCTTTCTTTGGGTAAAGAATTCAATCGTGATAACGAATCTTGATACGTATTAGTTTCTTGTGCAGCTTGCCCTAACGGCGCAAAAGCGTCGATCAAAGGAAAAACAGACAGGACAAAAGCTGCAATCCAATTAGCAGCTCCACCATGAGCTCCGGGAAATATAGAGCTTGTCCAAACCACCAAGACAATCGTTAATATACCGAACATTAGCTGAACTGCAAAGTCACGTTTATGATCGTTATTTTGGATCTCATATTTGATTTTTAAAAGCTCACTTTGTGCTGCAGCGTGGAGCTCATTGTACTCAGTTCCTCTTTGACTGAAAATCCAGTCCGAAACACCCAGAATATTGTCTGTGAGCCCTGCATACAATTCATTTCGTAAGCTTTTTTGCCTTTCTTGTTTGGCACCATTAACTATCATTGAAATCAGAGGAAAAACAAAAACAAGTGTTCCCAACAGTAGCAGCATTACCAGCGCAAACCATAAGGAAAAATACCCAAGTGCTAAAATAATGAAAACATACAACAGCCACGCGATCACAGTCGGAAAAATAGTCCTTAAATACAAGTTTTGAAGATGTCCGATGTCTTCTGCTAAGAGCCCCAGAATGTCTCCTGTCTGATACTTGCTTTTAAAGAAAACAGCATCTTTTTCGATCACATGATACAATTTAAGGCGCAACTCGGAAGTTAATTTTAGCACCCAGTTGTGACTCGTCAGACGTTCTAAATAGCGAAAAACCGGCCTTCCAATCCCAAAAGCACGAGTCAAAACTATTGGTACATAGACTAATAAAATATTCTCAGGATGAGCTGCAGAACGGCTGATCAGATAACCAGAATTAAACATTAAAGCTCCTCCGCAAATGAACGTCAAAAAGCCCAGCACTAAGGCTAAGAATAATGATTTGCGGTACTTACCCCAAAATGGTTTTATCCACGTATCTTCCTTGAATAACTTAAATATCTTCATCTCAAATTCTCCTCAAAGAACTGCTTAGCCTTACAAATGCACCATTTTTCCGTTTTAATTCGGCCAATGTGCCGGATTCAACAATTTTTCCCTTATCTATCACAATGATTTTATCCATTTGCTGCATCCAATGAAGCCGGTGCGTAGCAAAGAAAACAAGGTGTTGATCCATCAGCGGCAGCATACGCTCTTTTAATTCAACTTCAGTTTCGATATCCAAATGGGCTGTCGGCTCATCAAAAAGCAGAACTTTCCTAGACTCATCAAGAAAAGCACGTGCCAAGGCGATTCTTTGACTCTGCCCACCGCTTAATTCCCTAGCACTTTCTCCAATTATCGTTTCTAATCCTTGCGGTAATTCTGCAACCAGCTTTTTGAGTCCCACTACTTCAATAGCTTGGCTGATCTGTTCTTTTGTTGCAGCAGGGTTATAAAATGTAATATTTTCCCGCAGAGTAGCTTTAAAAATATACGGATTCTGCGGAAGATAAATTAGCTGATTTTGCCAATCATTTTGTGTAAAAGATGCTGCCCTTTCCCCTTCAAAAGAGATTTCAGCCTCATCTGGCTGTAAAAAGCCGCTTAGGAGATTAATCAAGGTTGACTTACCAGAACCGCTTAAGCCGATAATTCCTATTTTTTGATAGCCTACAGCGCTTAAGGAAACATCATCTAATGCCCGATGGTTTTTATCGTAGGAAAAAATTGCCTTCTTAAGTTTAAATGTACTGGAGTGCTGCCAACGCGGAATCTCGATTTGACGAACCTTTGGTTCTTTCAAAGCCAGTATTTTTTGAATTGCATTCATTGCATTTTTACCATCCAAAGTAGCATGGTAGTCTCCTGAAAAATCACGAATCGGTAAAAAATACTCAGGACTCAACACTAAAACCGTTAAAGCCGGGAAAAATTGAATTTGCCCATTTAATAACCTTAATCCTAATAAAACAGCAACAACGGCAATTGAAAGCGTAGTAAAAAAGTCAAGGGCAAAGGTTGATAAAATTGCAATTTTAAGAGTATTCATAGTTGCTTTACGAAAGCGTTCGCTGGTTTTAAAAATACTCTTACCATACCGTTTGCTTAAGCCAAAAAATTTCAAGGTATCGATTCCACGCAGTGAATCTACAAAATGATTCGAAAGTATCTGATATGTCTTATATTGTTTGTCAGCCTTAGCCTGAGCAGCATATCCCAAAACGATCATAAAAATAATGATCAACGGAAAAATCGCCAGCAAAAAAACACCAGATTCCCAATCAAAAAACCAAATTACAGTTAAAATAATCCAAGGAACAATCATCAAATTAACTGTTTTTGCCAAAATCAAGTGAAGATAATTTTCGACTTTGTCAACTCCTTCTAATACCATTGTAGTCACGTTACCGGTCCCATTTGCTTGAATAACTTGCGGACCAACCCGAAAAATCTTGCCTAAAAGCTGTTTGCGTATATCAGTTGATTGTTTTGCTGCAAACCTGTCAAGAATTTTATCGCGGTAAAAAACCATAAAATGGCGTAAAGCAAAACATCCAAAAAATAAAATAACCCATTTTAGCTGTCCAATAAGTTTTTCACCATTCCACAACTCAACAATTGTCGTTGCCAGAAAACACGCCTGCCCAACAATCGCGCTTCCTTGTATAAAAGCTATCCCTGCCAAAAGGGTTAGTATTTTCCTAATCCCAGGCAAGGATAGTAATTTCTTATCTATCAATATCTGCTCTCCAACGCAGCATTATGCTTAATGCGTTTTCTGAAAATATAATAAGTCCACGCGATATAAGCAAGGACAAAAGGCAGGAATGTCAACGCTATATAAGACATAATCTTAAGTGTGTATGGACTTGAAGAAGCATTTGTAACCAAGAGATCATATTTAGCACTTAAGGAGCTGATCATTACTCGTGGAAACAATCCAGTGAACAGCAGTGCTACTAAAGCAATAAAGCTGCCTCCACTTGCCAAGAAGGCCCCCAGTTCATGCTCTTTCATAACTGCAATATTTGCGATCAAAGTTAAAAGGACGATCAAAATAACAAAAGTCAACGTTGCCTTCAAATGCAAAGCAAAGAAATCAGTTTTAAAATAAAGAAGAATTGCAAAAGCAATTAAACCTAGGTAAAAAATACCATATAAAAAGCGGGCATAATTCTTGGCTCTTTCCCGAATAGGTCCTGTCGTCTTTAAAGCAATATAATTCAGCCCATGCAAGTAACTCATCAAAGTCAACGCTACGCCGCCAACAATCGAGAAGAGATTAAAATAATCCCCAAACCCTGCTGTCATATCTCCTCTGGCATTAATCGGCATTCCTTGGATCATACTGATAAACATAATGCCAAAAAAGAAAGGAACTATCAGACTGCCAAGTGAAAGAGCCCAATTCCAAAGTTGTTTTTGAGAACTAGGGACCTTGCTACGAAACTCAAAAGAAACACCCCGAATAATTAGGCCGGCTAAAATAGTGAACAAAATCAAGTAATAGCCGCTAAAAAGTGTCGAATACCAAAATGGGAAAGAAGCAAACATTGCTCCTCCGGCTGTTATTAACCAGACTTCATTACCATCCCAGACTGGGCCGATGGTTGATACCAGCTGATCTCGTTCATCTTCGTTATGTGCTAGTGTCTGAATGGACATTCCAACACCAAAATCAAAACCTTCCAAAAAGAAAAAACCCGAAAAAAGTACTCCAATTAAAACAAACCATAAAACCTGTAAAGTACTCACTATTCAAGCGCCCCCTTGTCAAACGGATCAACTTCTGAATCTTTTTGTTCTTTATTGCTGTGATCCTCGTCGTAATCAGGTCCCTTTCTTAATTCACGGACAATCAATGAAACCATTGTGATAGCGAGTCCTGTAAAGAGAAGAAAATAGATAATATTTGAAACCAAGAGTGAAGCCACTGAAACATTTGGCGAAACACTCTGCTTAATAGTAAACAGTCCATAAACTGTCCAAGGATAGCGTCCTAATTCCGTAACAAGCCAACCAGCAGTATTAGCTAAAAACGGCGCAAACGTACATAAACCTAAAATCCACAGCATCCAACTTTGCTTATAAAGAAGCTGCCTCTTCTTGCGAATAAGAATCAAACCGATTAAAGAAACTAACAGCATCAGCATTCCAAAGCCAGCCATAATTCTAAAACTCCAAAAAACAGCGTTAACTGGAGGATAATAATTCCGCTGACCATATTTTTTGACCAGTTGTTTGTTTACACTATCTAAACCTTTAATTGCACCAGATGGCTTATCATAAGCCAGTATACTAAGTACATAAGGAACATCAATTCCCCAGATACGCTTATGTTGATTTTCGTTTGCCCATGCAATAAGCGTCCAAGCAGCAGGATCGCCTGTATCTTTGTAAATTCCCTCAGTTGCCGCAAACTTCATCGGTTGTTCATTAACAAGTGCCTTCATTTGCAAATCACCGGCAGTTATAACAGCAATCGAACCAAACAATGTTACAATCAAGCCAACTTTTAACGACCGTTTGTAAAACTCAGGATTTTTGATTTTCTTTTTCAACAAACGAAAAGCAGCTAAACCTGCAACCACAGCACCACCTGTAACGACTGCGCCCGCAATTACATGACTGAATTCATACCATAATTGAAAATTAGCCAATAACGCCTTAAAGTTTGTCATAACAGCATGTCCGTTTTTAATGGTATATCCCACTGGATGCTGCATAAAGCTGTTGGCAGCCAGTATCCAAAAAGCGGAAAGTATGGAAGCAAAAGTAACTAGCCAAATAAAAACAACATGCAGCTTAGGGCTAACCATTTCCCATGTAAAAATCCAGAGTCCCAAAAAGGTTGATTCCATAAAAAATGCTAATAAAGCTTCTAAAGCAAGCGGAGCTCCGAAAATATCTCCTACAAAACGAGAGTAATCCGACCAGTTCATTCCGAACTGAAACTCCTGAATAATACCAGTTACAACTCCTACTGCAAAACTTAGCAGGAAAATGTTACCCCAAAATTTTGCCATTTTAAGGTATTCCTTTTTCTTAGTCACAACATATGCTGTTTCCATAACTGCAACAATCACTGCTAACCCAATGGAAAAAGGAACAAAGAAAAAGTGATAAATCGTCGTCATTGCAAACTGGAAGCGCGCCAATGAAACGATGCTCATGCAAACTCCCCCTTAAATTACTAATAATTAATTACTTTCAACTCATAATTAAATAAGAACTTTAAACGTACTCATTTCAAATATACTACTATAATGCCTAAAATCAATTAAGCCGACCACTAAATATCGTGGAAAACCTATTTTTTAACTGATTTTAATTTTGCATCGTAAATTATAGTTATTTTACAATAAAATAAAAAACACTGGAGATTACACAACTAGCTGTAATCCTCAGTGTTTGTTATACTTGCTTGATTATTTTAAAAGTTTTGAATCAATACCATCACAACTGGCAATACAACTGCAAATAGAACGGTTGAAGTAGTAACTACATTAGTAGCATATTCTACATCTCCATGACCTTCATTCGCCAAAATCGGCAAGACCGCAAGACCAGGAGCAGATGCTTGAACAATCAGGGTCTGTGCTTCCAGACTTGGAATACCGAATCCGTGATGCATCCCTAAAAAGATCAGCATTGCAATCAAAGCAGGTGCAATCGCAAAACGGCCCACTAAGGCCACAATCGTATCTCGATCAAACCTAATAGAAGAAAGTCCGGCATTGCATAGCACGATCCCAATGTAAATTAATGATAATGGTGTCACAAGGCTGCCTACATAAGTTAGTGCATTGATTAAAAATGCCAGCCAGCTAACTTGCATAACATGCACTGGTAGGACCAAGAAGACCAATGCTACTAAGAAACCTACTAGTGGCGGCGGCAATAGTTTCTTCCAATTGAAACTGCTTTTACTGCTTGTTCCACTTGTCTTAGTAGGATCATCCCAAGACATTAAAAAGGCACCTAATGTCCAAGTAGAAACTGTGTTAACGACGTAATACATTAAGAAATAAGCCATCGCTTTGTCGCCAAAAAGCGCTAAGTTCAGCGGTAAACCAATAAAAATAGTATTTGCATTAACAAACATATTAATAAACGTTCCACGTCGACCGGGCCTTACTTTAAGCAGCTTTACAAGTATAAAAGCCACAATGTAGCCAAGAATAACGCCGCCGAACCCATAAATTAAACCAGAAGATAACCCAAGAAGTTTGCTTAATGTAAGGCGCTTCAAAACACTGGTAAAAATAGAAGCAGGCAGCGCAACTTTCATTAACAACTTGGAAATCGTACCACCAAAATTATCATCAAACCAGCCTTTTTTACGTAAAAGATAACCCAAAGCAATGATCAAAACAATCGTCAAAATACTTTGAATGGAGGTAAATAATGCAGCCATTGTTTTATTCGCCCCTCTTTGCAACTTTTACATCAGCTAATATTGCATGATATTCTGGTGTCCATTTAATATCTGCAATCGCCTTTTCTACATCAGCAATTTTTGTGCGGTTTAACTTTTCAGCAACTGCTTCTTTAGCTGTTGCAATCGCAACAGTCTGGCTGAAAGAACTCAGCTTAGAAACTGGTGGTAAAACAGCAGCACCTGGTTGAGTAGAATCAACGATCCCGCCAAGGCTATGCGCTGCCGCAGAGATCATTCCATCTGTTAATAAACGTGCTGTTGCAGCAATTGTACCTAATCCAAGACCAGGATAAACCAAGGCATTATTAGCCTGGCCGATTTCATATGAAACACCATCATAGACAACCGGTTCTGCAGGAATCCCTGTAGCTACTAGAGCTTTCCCTTTAGTCCAGCAAATCAGATCTTCAGCTTTAGCTTCGGCCAGCTTGGTAGGGTTAGATAGCGGGAAAATAATTGGACGTTCAGTATGTGCAGCCATTTCTTTTATAACATTCTCAGTGAAAGACCCTGGAACAGTTGAAGTACCAACTAAAATAGTAGGATGGATTGCCTTCACAGCAGCTTCAAGATTAGTAAGTTTCTCTGCGTTGGCAAACTCACTTCGTTTACGTGCAAATGGCTTTTGCTCTGGTGTTAAATCATCCATATCATCAAACAATAGACCCTGCTTATCTACAAGGTAAAAATGTTTTTTAGCTTCTTGTATTGTCATTCCTTGCTGCACAAATTCTTCGCAAATCCGACTGGCAATTCCTGCACCGGCAGTTCCCGCACCAAAACACATATAAATTTGATCACTGATTTTTTCATGTGAAATATTTAATGCGCCAAGAATCCCTGCTAAAACAATAATTCCGGTTCCTTGGATATCATCATTAAAAACTGTATATTGTTCCTTATAACGATTTAAAATATTGGCAGCATTGCTTCTGCCAAAATCTTCAAAATGAAGATACAAATTAGGAAACATTTTTTCTGCAATTGCAACAAAGCGATCTACAAAAGAATTATATTTTTTACCATAAATTCTTTCATGACGAACTCCTAAATAAAGATCATCGTCAAGAATTTTTTTATTGTTTGTTCCTGCATCTAAAACAACCGGCAATACCTGACTAGGATCTATTCCTGCTGCTGCAGAATAAACCATTAATTTTCCAACAGCGATATCGACCCCTTGGGTTCCCCAATCTCCAATTCCTAAGATACCTTCACCATCAGTCACAACAATCAAACGGATATCACGTCCATCTGCACTTTGACGTAGTGCATCTTCAATATGATCCTGATCATCGATTGATAAATAGGTCGCATTTTGCGGGTCAGTGAATAATGCGCTGTAGTTTTCGATAGTGTCAGCAATTGTTGGATCATAAACAATTGGCATAAATTCATAAACATGTTGCGAAAAAAGTTTGTAAAAAAGAATATGATTTTCATTAAAGATGTTCATCAAGAAGATCCGCTTCTCTAAAGCAGTTTCCTTACTTTGATATTGTGCATAGGCTTGTTTGACTTGCTGCTCTAATGTCTGAATAGCAGGTGGTAATAGGCCGTTTAAGCTATACTGATCTCTTTCTGAGCGAGTAAAGGCGGTTCCTTTATTCAAAAACGGATCATGCAATAATTGTTCTGGTGTATATTTCATAGTTATTGACCTCCTGAATTTTTGTTTACAATTAATTACTTTATTCCAGTAAGAAAATTATAGTCAAACTGTGACATTGTAATAACTATTTCTTATAACAAAAATTCAGTTTCACAATAAGAGGAGCTGGGTCAAAAGTTGTCTTTTGACCCAGCTCCTCTATTTTAATCTGCAATATGCGCATTAGCGTGTTTCAATAGTCAGTCTTTTTATATTTTAATAACAATTTCAAATCTAAATTAAGACTTAAAATAACTGTTTAAACTCTATTCCACTGTCACACTTTTAGCCAAATTACGCGGCTTATCAACGTCGTATCCACGCTGTAAACTGGTGTAATACGCTAACAATTGGCAAGGTACAATCGCCAATAATGGAGTCAACAGCGGATGAACATCAGGTAAAATAATTTGGTCTCCTTCTTCTGAAAGCGCACGGCTAACAATGTAAATCACATTAGCCCCACGAGCTAAAACTTCTTGAGCGTTGCTGCGTGTATGTTTAGCTGTCTTTTCATCTGTGATGATTGCAACCACTGGAGTATCTTTTTCAATCAAGGCAATTGTTCCGTGCTTTAATTCACCTGAAGCAAATCCTTCTGTTTGTACATAAGAAACTTCCTTAAGTTTAAGTGCAGCCTCTTGTGCAATATCATAATCGATTGCACGACCAATATAAAAAGCATTGCGCGTGGTAGACAACGCAGCAGTGGCAAGCTTTTCAAACTGTGTTTTTTCATCAACCAGTTCTTGCATCCCATTGGCTACTTTTGTCAATTCCTGAGAAACATTAAAACCTGCAGCTGCAGTAAGACCTTGCTGTGTACCCATCGCTTTGGCCAGTAAAGCTTCCAAAGCGATTTGTCCAGTATATGCCTTTGTTGAAGCAACGGCAATTTCTGGCCCAGCGTAAAGTAGCAATGTGTAAGTTGCTTCACGTGATAATGTAGAATTTTCCACATTTGTAATCGTTAAACTTTGATAACCCCATTGATTAACTAGTGAAAGTACTTGTCTGCTATCAGCTGTTTCTCCACTTTGTGTCAGAAAAATGAAGAAAGGTTTTTTAGAGAGCAGTGGTGGATTGTATGCAAATTCCGAAGCTACATGGACTTCTGTCGGAATCTTTGTGAGTCTTTCAAAAATCTCTTTGCCCACAAGTCCTGCATGGTAACTCGTTCCAGCAGCAACAATATAAAGCCGATCTGCTCCGTTTAATTTTGCCAGCAAATCTTTAGCTATTTTGATACTGCCGTCTTCAGCAACATAATGTTTGATTAATGAGCGCATTACACCTGGCTGCTCATCAATCTCCTTCAACATATAGTACGGATATGCCCCCTTGTCAGCTTCTGAAGCATCTGTACTAACATGAAACGGCTTGCGTTCAACAACATTTCCTTGAGGGTCTTCAATTCTAATACTGTTAGGTTTAACTATGACAATTTCTCCATCTGTCAACTCAATAAAGTCATGAGTCTGATCAAGCATTGCAAGTGCATCACTGCAGACAACGTTAAAACCTTGACCGACGCCAATCAGCAATGGGCTCTTATTCTTAGCTACATAAAGTGTATCAGGCTCTCTATGATCAACTAATAAAAAGGAATACGAAGAACTTTCATCAATTAAACCCAATACTTTTTTAAAAGCTGTCTTTGTTTTCAAACCCTGCTGTGCAAATTTTGCTACCAGTTGAACGACTACTTCCGTATCTGTGTCGCTTTTAAAAGTTACATCTTGCAGATATTCTTCTTTCAATTGAGCAAAGTTGCCGATTACACCATTATGTACAAGATAGTAGCGACCATCAGCTGATATGTGCGGATGTGCATTAGCTTTGCTGGGAGCACCATGAGTTGCCCAGCGCGTGTGTCCGATTCCAGTTGAGCCATGAACATCATTTGAGATCTCTTTACGTAAGTCAGAAATACGCCCTTTTTCTTTAACAAGGTACTCCTTGCCATCTTGATCATTAACATAGATACCAGCAGAGTCATAACCCCGATATTCAAGCCTCTCTAACCCCTTCAAGAGAATCTCAACAGCGTTCTGGTTGCCTGTAACTCCGACTATACCACACATAATAAAACCAGCCTTTCTACACATTTATTATAAAAAAATATTAATTTTACAAAATTGGTCTATATCAAAAAATAAAATAATTTATCTTACTAACAAAAAATATAAGACATTTTCATGCTCATGTCAATTAAATTATCTCAAAATGGTATATACGATTCACAAAGCCAAAATCATATCAATAAGGACTATACCAATTATAAAAATGGCGAAAAAAATGTTGGTGATTATTATGCAAACCAATACTATCTTTCTAGACACAAAACAGAGAGTGTGCTAATAGTCGTTAGGATTTGTGCATTGACTGCAAATTACGAACATAACCTGAATTTAACTATGAATAATTTATGGTTAAGCGGAAAAAGCTGACTATTGAAACACGTTAATATGGCAACTGCAAGAGCGTACAAAAGAGCTGTACTAAAAACATAATTAGCACAGCTCTTTATAAATTCTTAAAATTATTTTGTTTCAACAGCTTTTTTATACGATGCTTCAATATCTTTGATTAACTTCTCGTCCTTCAAGCCAGTAGTCTTGCGGATAACCTCATTAAGAGATTCTTCTTTGAGCAACTTTTGCAATTCTTGGCTTTCATCATCTTTAGGTTCATCAAAAGTATAGATCATCCCAACAGTTTCAAGAAGCGCCTTATAACTCAAATCGCGTTCCTTAGCTTCACGAATCGGGCGAATGAACCGTTCATCATAACCCAGCTTGCGAATTGGTGTTCTGCCCACACGTGCAATTTCATCAGAAAGATACTTATTTTCGAACCTGCCGATAATCTTCTTTTGATAAGCCTCATGATCCTTACGTTCAAATTTCCACTTGGCGATCAACAGATCTCCTGTTTCTTTCAAAACTCTTTTAAGCTGCTGCAAAACCTCAGGATCCGCAATGGCATCGCCAATATTGTCATAACCCTTATGCTTGCCAGTATATGCCACAGTTGCGTGCCCAGTATTAACTGAAAAAAGCTTTCTTTCAATGAACGGTTCCAGATCCGGAGCATAGTGAACCTTTTTTAACTTCAATTCTGGTGCTGCCATTTGGCTTTCGTCAACAACCCATTCTTTGAATGGTTCTACTGAAACAAATAGCGGGTCTTCATGCTTTTGCAGTGGTACGATCCGATCGACAGCTGCGTTAGGGAACCCAATCGTTTGGTCAGCATATTCCTTGTCTGCTGGCTCGAGATGTGAATAAACCTCTTTTTTCAATGATTGACTGCCGCCAATCATGTTCTCACAAGCAATTACATCTACCTTATGTTTATTGCTGTCTGCTTTTCGTGCTTGGATACCCTGAGCAATTAAAGGTGCAATAAACTTCAAAATCTTAGGGCCGATTGCCGTGGTTACGATGTCCGCTTCCTTCAATGCAGCAACAACTTTTTCCGGATCTTTTCCATTGTTGATCCCGCTGACATTGTCAACGTTAATCTTCTTTTGTGTTTCATCTGCCAGCTGAATTGTATAGCCATGTCTTTCGTTCAACGCATCAATAATTTTTTCATTGACATCAACAAATGTAATCTCGAAATCATTTTCAGCTAAAGTTTCACCGATAAAACCGCGACCAATATTTCCTGCTCCAAAATGTACAGCTTTCATTATTTACCAACCTCTTTCAATAAATTAATGATCTCTTCTTCGGACTGTGCGTCTGCTAACTTAACTACATTATTAACATCGCTGCAAAAAAGTGCGATTTGCGACAAGATATTCAAATGTTCTCCATTCAAACCGGCAATTCCAAAGACAACTGTTACAATGTTTTCTGTTCCTTCATCTTCAGAAAAATCCACGCCCATTGGAACCTGAACAATCGAAATACCTGTTTTTTTAATAAATCTTTTACCATCTTCCGTCCCATGCGGTATTGCAATGAAATTCCCCATATACGTTGAAACATCATTGTTGCGTGCAAGCATTGAATCAATATACCCATTCTCAACGTAACCATTATCAACTAACAGTTTTCCTGCCAATCTAATTGCTTCTTCCTTAGTTGCTACATGCTGACCAAGAAGAACCATCTCTTTTTGTAATTCCATACCTTCTCATCCCTCTCTTTTAAAGTCAATTTGTTCCATAAATTGTGTTGCAATTAAATTCTTAATCTGTTGTTGCGTGCCATCTTCAAAAATACGTGTGTTGCTGCTGTTCATTACAATAGTGCTGCTTATCAGCCCCATTAAGTCATTTTGAAAATCATCCATCGGCGACGGACCGACCATTAACATTATCCTAACAACCTCAATCGGTGATTGATCCATTGCGAGCATTTCAAGCGGTTTTGTTAACTCATAAACTGAAAAGAAAGGAAACTTTACGCACTTGTCAGTAGTATGCACCAATGCAATTTCTGTATCAGGAATCCCGACAGGTGCAACAGCTGCTCTTTTGATCATTTCTTGTTTAACTCTAACGCGATCTGTAACAACTGTTTGAGGAATCCTCTCTAAAATTTTTGCTAACACAGTATCCAAATCGCTTTCAACTTCAATTTTTTCAACGGTTATTCTGTCCAGCAAAGCGCTACTTTCTCTTAACCTGCTGAGCATCTTATGCAACCGTTTTTGTCCTTGTTCAGGATCAGAAGATTGTTTTTGAATATTTTGCAGCTGCTGTTTTTTACCCATGTCATACTTTGAAATCAAATTTTTAATTCTTTCCAGTTCATCATCTAATAATAACGGACTGACAACTTGGTACTTCCAGTCAAATCCTGGCAGATTAAGAGTTGAAAGAATCAAGTCGTATTCAGCAGGATCGATCCCATTAAGTTGTGAGACTTTTGCAATTTTGATTTCTCCAATAATCGGGATCTCTTTATGAAGTCGGCCTTTCAGGATACTCGCAGTTCCGATACCGTTAGGACAGACAATTAGTGCCCTTAATTGTCTTTTTGCACTGCTGCTCGAATAACTGTTTGCAAAATACAGTAAAATCAACTGCGACTCAGTTTCTGAAAACGAATAATTTACAAAGATTTCTTTAAGTGCTTTCTTAACAGCCGCATAAAGTTTTGGATATCGCTGCCCCACGCTATTCAAGATCTCAATACGAGTGTTGGGCAGCCGTGCTGATTCACGATGCAACAGCAAAGTCATGTGTCTAACAAGTCTGGAGAAAAGGTCCTGATCCAAGCCAAAGTTCCAGTGAATTTCAGTTGAAATCAGCTGAATCAGCTGCTTGATACTGTATGAGATCCGCAGATCATAGTTATCAGCCCAGCCGCTGACACCAAAATGATAATCCAATCCTTGTAGTTGAGCCGCAATAAAGTCTACCTCACTCGTCGTTATTCTTTCTTTTACTTCATTGCTGAATTTTGTAAAAATCTCAAGCACCTGTTGTCTGTATTGGAAAATTTTATCCTGCTCTGCTGCATTATATTTTTTAATAACAACCTTTTTCATTCTAATAAGTGAAATTGCAATCATTAGAACTAACTGCATCTCTTGCATATCAGATCTCATGCGATAAGTTATCCGTGCCTTTTCGAGTGCTGTCACACATTTTTGCAAAACGCTTTTTGGTAATAGATTCAAGAAAAAACTTTGTGTTTGATTATCTTGTTTTACATTCAAGTACTCGAAAAACTCATATTCATTAATTTCATTTGTCAAAGTACCGCAGAGTATCAGCCTGCGCTGCGCTTCTTCTCCGACTATCTGTATACCAACTGCTTTTTTTGCGTCTAACTTAATCCCATATCCAGCCAAAGCCCTAGAGACTCTTTTCAGGTCTCTTTGAATTGTCCCTTCGCTAACACCTAGAGAAACTGCGAGTGAAAAAATTTTAATTGGTTCACTTCGCAACAAAAGCAAACAAACAATTGCTGCTTGCCGCTGTTTTGTTGTTAAAATAACTTTTTCTTTTTGGCCATGAAGTTCCATTTCAAGCCTTGCTTTATCAGCTGTCGAGCCTTCTAAAAGATACAGCGTTTCGTGATTTTGAATCTTTAGACCGTGCTGGCTAAGATACAGCTTTAGTTCTGAAAATTCGCGGTAAACTGTTCTGCGGCTGATCTTTAATGCATCTTCAAGTTCAGCCATCTGGACACCTTCCGGGCTTTCACAAATTTTACTCAATATCTTTTTTTGGCGGTCTGATAGCAAGATCAACTAAATCATCCTCTTTTACGCTAAGTGTTCGACAATATAACTGTATTCTTCATCTTCAAGCAAGTTCTTTACAGCTACTATCTGTACCTCAGTATAACGTAATTTCAGATTTTTCTCTGCTTCATTAGTTACGATTACTAAATGTTTTTTGCTATCTTCTAGTTCGTTTATTCCAAGGTTTTTAACTGGAACTTTCTTTCCAGCTTTCTTCAACCGATCTTTAAACAAGGAAGCCGCCATTGTAGCTGAACCCACTCGCTGATCATGGTGAATAAAGTCAACCTCTTCAACTGCACTATAATCAATATCCACTGGATGATTACTGCTATCAGCACCTGCTTCTTTTTTCTGTTGAAGTTGTTTTTCAGGTTCTAATTGTGTAAGTGCTTTAAGGTTTAATACTACTTCATCATATTTAGGACTGCTTAAAAAGTTGTCTACTGCAATATGCATTGCATTCGGTGTCTTCTGTAATGCGCGGTCAGCTAACTCTTCTTGGGTAATTACCAGCAAGCCATCTTCATCCTTTAAGCGGCTGATAGCCGTGTTTGTAACGGGCATATCCTTAATTCCTGCTTTTTTAACTTTATCACGCAGTAAAGATGCTCCCATTGCAGATGAGCCCATACCAGCGTCACAAGCAAAGATAATTTTTTTAACATCAGCATATTTTTGAACTGCTTTTTCAGCATTCTGTCCATCGATAGATGCTGTACCACCTTTTGATTCAGCTTTCATCTGGCTCATTTGCGCCTGCTTTTTAGCCAGCTCATCTTCAGCTTTACCATCTGATTTGTCAGTTTTCAAAATTATTGCTGCAACGATAAATGAAACTACTGCTGCAACAAATACTCCCGCGAGAATACGAAGATAATTTCCTTTAGGCGTCATTAACAAAATTGCAATAATTGAACCTGGCGATGCTGCGGCTTTAACACCAGTGTTTAAAAGTGAGAATGTAAATGTTCCACTGACGCCGCCGGCCATTGCAGCAAAGATTAATGCAGGCTTCATTAATACATATGGAAAATAAATTTCGTGAATCCCACCAAAGAATTCAATTAAGGCTGCCCCTGGAGCAGAAGCTTTTGCAGCACCCTTACCAAAGAGAATAAATGCTAACAAAATTCCTAAACCAGGACCTGGATTAGATTCAAGCAAGAACAAAACAGATTTGCCTGCTTGCGACGCCTGTTGAATTCCTAATGGAACTAAAATTCCGTTTCCAATTGCATTATTTAAGAAAAGCACCTTTGCAGGTTCGATAATAATGTTTGCTAACGGCAGCATATGAATTGAAATAATCCAATCAACGCCCTTGCTCATTACCATGCTACCCGCCGTTACCAAAGGGTTGATAACAAAAACACCAAAAATTGCTAAAATCATTCCAAGAATTCCACTTGAAAAGTTGTTATAAATCATTTCAAATCCAGATTTGATCTTATCTTGAAACATTTGGTCAAACTTTTTGATGCACCATCCACCCAATGGGCCCATGATCATCGCACCTAAGAACATCGGAACCTTTGCTCCGACAATCACACCCATTACCGCGATCGCACCAACGACTGCTCCTCGTTCTTCATATACCATCCGCCCTCCGACATATGCTATTAATAGAGGGATCATATAATTAAGCATCGGATCAATCAATGTTGCAATTTGTTTGTTTGGAAACCATCCGGCAGCCATAAAAACAGCGGTAATCAGGCCCCAAGCAATGATCGCAGCAATGTTCGGCATAATCATTCCACTAAGACTCGTTCCCAGTTTTTGAATACGAGTCTTCAGTGTTTTCTTTTTAGAAACTTTTGCTTCCATTGGAATACCTCCTTCTTTTCTACACTATTATTATAGGTACCAAATGTAAGCATTTACAATACCTATTAACCAACACTTAGTCACGAACCATCGTGCCATTGTTTATGAATAAATTCACAATCTTTTACACTCAGATTTTCAGCTACTATATCTGTCTATTGTGACCCTTATTTTGCAAAAAACTGCAGTAATTTACCTTGCTTTCAATTTTTTCAGTAGAAGATAACGGTAAAAAACTTGCATAAACAAAAATAAAACAGCAACGAAAATACATCTTCATTACTGTCTCACTGTAAACTTTTAAAGATTGCATATTATATTATTAAATAAGTGAATTTTAGTTTCATGTGAAACAAAGACAACACTATAAATCCTCAACTTTTATTATGCTTTGACAGCATTTTTTTTGCTTGGATTTTCTTTCTTTTCGACTTTTTCGCTCATTACCATCTTGTCATTGTATCCCCAGAACCAAGTTACCAAGAAGCTGACAATAATCGCTGCTAGACTTGAAAGTAAGAAAGCGTAAAAGCTGGTAAGCTGAGCAGGATTTTTGGGATCAAAGAATGATGAAAAACCAATCAGCGAACCCGTAAAACCGAACATATTACCATGCATAAGTCCGGTAATAAAGCCTGACACGGCAGACCCGATTAATCCTGAAATGAAAACTCTACGATAACGCAAGTTAACACCATAAATTGCAGGTTCTGTGACACCGCAAAATGCTGAAATTGCAGCAGCAAAACCCAAGCCTTTCAGATTTTCCTTCTTTGACTTAATAGCCACTGCCAAAACTGCGGCCCCTTGTGAAACCATTGTTCCCGAAATAATTGCATTAAGTGCACTTTCACCGCTACCAGAAATCTGTTGTGCAACCAAAGGTACAACGCCCCAATGCAGACCAAAAATAACCAAAATTTGGTAGAAACCGCCGATTACGAGGCCCCCAAGCCAACCTGAAACATGAACGAGCCAATTAATAAAATCAGCTATTCCATTAGCAGCTCCTTGAATTATTGGGCCTGTTAGAACTAACGTGATTACACTAACAACTAAAACTGTGATTAATGGTGTGAAGATCATTTGCAGATAACTGGGAAGATTTTTTTTGAGCCAGCCGCCGATTTCTTTAGCAAACCATGCTGCAAGAATCATCGGAAAAATCGAATATGTGTAGTTCAAAAATTGAAAATCAAATCCTCCAATAGAGAACATGGTCTTAAAATTAGTTCCCCATGTTATAATCTGGGGATATGTTAACACTCCACCGATTACAGCCGTAATGACAGGATCGCCCTTCATATAACGGGCTGCAGAAAACCCGACTAGAATCGGAAGAAAGAAAAAGGCCGAATCTGCTATAGCACTGATTGTCAGATAAAGTGTGCTTTTAACATCCAGCAAAGAGCCTAACTGCGGTAAAGTTAATAATGCCAATATCCCCTTAATAATCCCAGCTGCTGCAATCACACCAATTACCGGTGTCATAGAACCCGTAATAACACCAATCAGGTTATTAATCCCTCTCGTTACAGGATTTCCTTTTTGTTTATCTGTTGCTGAAGCCGTAGTTGTAGCACCATCATCGATTTTAGCAGCAAATTGCGGTCCGAGTTCCTGCACCACAGCATCGTATACATTACCAACCTCATTACCGATTACAACTTGATACTGGCCAGATGCTTTGATGACATCAATTACACCGGTGGTCTTTTTCAGATCTTCATCCTTAGCAACGCTTTCATCTTTCAGATAAAAACGTAATCGGGTAATACAATGAATAAGATTATCGATATTTTTCTCTCCTCCAACATCGCTAATAATCTTCTTTGCCAACCCAGAATAATCTTTCTTTGCCATAGTTGTCACTCCTCTTTCTTCAACTTAATCTTCCCAATAACGTTACCCGCCGAACACTTCTTATTCACTTCCATCTCAACCTTATCAACCATATCAGCCGTATTGGTTGCTACTACCATAATTGTTGCTTTAAGTTTGTCTTCTTGAATTTGTTTAACATCCATAGTAGCGACCTTTTGGCCTGCTTTAACCTTTTGACCAACTGCAACATTGATTTCGAAGGGTTTGCCTTTTAATTCGACGGTGTCAATCCCCATGTGTACTAAAATATCCACCCCTTCTGCCGTTTCAATTCCTAAAGCATGTTTTGTTTCGGCCACCAAAGTTACTTTTCCCGTTACAGGCGACAAAATCTCATCTTCTGTTGGCTCCAATCCAAAGCCCTTACCCATATTACCAGTTGAAAATACCGCATCATCCACATCGGACAGAGCAACAACCTGTCCAGTTGCTGGAGAAAGCACCTCTATTGTGTCGGACTTTTTTTTGCTAAACCCAAACATTAAAATCCCTCCTAAAATTACAAGACCAAGTTAAATCGCTTTCATTTAATTCAAACTAATGATAAAACGTGTATATACATAAAGTCAATTTAATAGCCTTTTTAAATTCTGCTTCTAGTAAATAGCAGAAAAACATGTTGTCTTTTAGACGGCTATCAACCGTTACAAGCGTAAAATTAGTCTACAGCTTTGCAGCGCTGATACTCAAAAATACCCAAATTTTTCTTGTATATGCGCTTTTAATTAAGAACAGCAGAACTATAAATGGATACAAAACCAGGAAAACAATGCACAAGTAGTGTTTTTAGACATTAGTTTTCAATTATCGTTATGAGCTGTAATATCAATAGTCTTGTTCCTCTATAATCATGTATATACAGGAACAATATGATATATTAAGAAAAAAGATTTCTAAAGGATGTGCAAATCATTGAGTACCTTCAATAAACAAAATATAATCGCACACGATATTGCAATAAAAATTCAGCATAAAATTTACGCTGCACAAACTTTTTTACCTAGTGAACACAAACTCTGCGAGTTATATGGCACTTCACGTGAAACGATCCGGAAATCGCTTGAGCAGCTGAATGAGCTAGGGCTGATTCAAAAAATAAAAGGAAAAGGCTCAATGGTTTTGGATATTCAACGCTTTACATTTCCCATTTCTGGAATTACAAGCTTTAAGGAATTGAATAAAATGCTTGGAATGAATGCAAAGACCATTGTCCTTAAATTAACAAAAACTGTCGTTCCTGATTTTTTGACAAATGGTGTTATTCAGCCTCAACAACCGGCTTTTTACCTTGAAAGACTGCGCTTGATTAATGGTGAACCCGAGGTTTTAGATCGTGACTATCTTCTTTCTCCTCCACTAGATGAACTTCCTGAAAAAGCTGCCGCAGACTCTGTTTACGCATATCTTGAAGAAAACCTCAGTTTCGATATTTCTTATGCAACTAAGGAAATTACAGTCGAAAATCCTCCTGAAGAAGTTAGAAAAAAACTGAAGTTAGCCACCGCAGATCTAGTGGTTGTTGTCAGAAGTTATACTTATTTGGCAGATACAACTCTTTTTCAAATTACCGCTTCTTACCATCGTCCAGATAAGTTCAAATTTACAGACTTTGCAAGACGGAAAAGAATTTTAACAAACACGAAAGGAAAGTAATGTTTATGAATACAACAGATTACTATCGCAAACTGGGACAAAAGGTAATTTATCAGATCTATCCTAAATCTTTTTATGACAGTAACGGTGACGGCATTGGAGATCTGCGAGGAATTATTCAAAAAATTCCCTATATTGAAAAGCTAAACGTTGACATGATCTGGTTCAATCCCTTTTTTGTTTCTCCCCAAAATGATAATGGCTACGATATTGCAGACTATTACAAAATAGATCCACGTTTTGGAACAATGGCTGATTTTAAAGAACTGGAACAGCGGTTAAAGGAAATTCATGTTGATGTCATGTTAGATATGGTTCTGAACCATTGTTCAACCTCCCATCCCTGGTTTCAAAAAGCTCTTGCTGGAGATCCTAAATACCGTGCTTACTTTTACATCAGGCCTTCAAAAAAAGATGGCAGTGTACCAACAAATTGGCAGTCTAAATTTGGTGGTTCTGCTTGGAAAAAGTTCGGTAACAGCTCAGACTACTATCTCCATCTCTACGATCCCACTCAAGCCGACTTGGATTGGCATAACCCCGATGTCCGTAAAGAAGCAGCACAAATCGTGAACTTTTGGCGCAATAAGGGTGTTAAAGGCTTCCGCTTCGATGTAATCAATGTGACCGGCAAAGACACAAATTTGCGTAATTCAACAGATCCTCAGCAAGAAAAAAAACTATATACCGATACTCCGGTTGTCCATACTTACCTGAAAGAACTCAACCAAAACAGTTTTGGACGGGACTCCAGCATTATTACTGTAGGAGAAATGTCTTCTACAACGGTCAATAATTCGATTGCATATACACAACCGCAGAATCATGAACTCTCAATGGTTTTTACCTTTCATCACTTAAAAGTCGACTATAAGAATGGTAATAAGTGGAAGACTATCCCCTTTGATTTTGCTGCATTAAAGAAACTTCTTTTCGAATGGCAAACTGAACTTGACAGACACGGGGGCTGGAACGCTCTTTTTTGGAATAATCACGATCAACCACGTGCATTAAACCGCTTCGGCAATGTGCACGAGTACCGCGAAAAGTCAGCAGAAATGCTTGCTCTGGTTCTCCATTTGCTGCGGGGAACTCCCTATATTTATCAGGGAGAAGAGCTCGGAATGCCGAATCCTTCCTATTCTGAAATTTCTAGTTATAATGATGTGGAAACTAAAAATGCTTACAATGCCCTTTTAAAAAAGGGTTATTCCGAACAAGAAGCTTTTAAAGCCGTTTCTTTAAAATCACGTGATAATAGTCGAACGCCTATGCAGTGGAATGCAACCAAGTATGCCGGCTTTTCAACTACAAAACCGTGGCTGATGCCGACAAATCAAGCTAAAATAAATGTTGAGCGTGAACTTGCACACGGTGAAATATTTGAATTTTACCAAAAACTTATTCAGTTGCGCAAAACTGAAGAACTAATTGCAATTGGACATTTCGAAGCACTTTTTGCTGAACATCCTCAAGTTTTTGCCTACCGGCGCTTTTTAAATGAGCAGCAAATAATTGTTTTAGCTAATTTTTATGAAAAAGAAACAAGTATCGAAATACCGAAAAAACTGCAGGGTCAGGTATCATTATTGCTTGGCAACTATCCTTTTAAATACAATGAACAATTGCCAAAAAAACTTAAACTACGGCCTTATGAAGCACTTGCTTTCAAACCTCTTTCTTAAGTCAATCTTTTTATTTTCATCCGCTGGCAATTACTTCTATAATTAGGGCTGTAACAGAAAGGAGTCTTTTAAGTGTCTTATAAAGCAATTAACCCTTATAACGGTGAACTGATCCGAGAATTTGCCGAAACATCCAATGAAGAATTGGAGGCTGCCTTAAAAAAAGCTGATGCTTTTTATCGTCAGGCAAAGACAGAGCCGATTTCAAAAAGAGCAGAGCTGTTAGCAAAACTTGCAAACGAATTTACAAATAACATTGATAAATATGCTCGTTTCATGACAACAAACATGGGCAAAAGAATCTCTGAAGCTCGCGGAGAAGTTGAAAAAAATGCAGCCTTTGCAAATTATTATGTCAATAACGGTGAAAAAAACCTTAAAAACCAAACGTATAAAAGTGTAGCTGGAAAAAAAGCGCATACCGAATTTAATTCAATTGGTACGATTCTTGCTGTTGAACCTTGGAATTTTCCTTACACACAGATCATGCGGGTCTTCGCACCTAATTTTATCTTAGGAAACCCAGTATTATTAAAACATGCCAGCATTGTTCCAGAATGCGCACAAGCTTTTGAAGATGCCTGCAAAACTGCTGGCCTTCCAGAAGGTGCATTTAAGAATCTGTTCATCAATTACGATCAAGTCAATAAAGTCATTGCTGATGATCGTGTTCAAGGTGTTGCCTTAACCGGTTCTGAAAAGGCTGGTGCGATTATTGCTGCAGAAGCTGGTAAAAATCTGAAGAAATCTACAATGGAACTTGGCGGCACCGATGTTTGCATCGTTTTAAATGATGCTGACCTTGAAACCGCCGTCAAAGGTGCTGTTTCGGCACGCCTGAATAATTCTGGGCAAGTCTGCACTGCAGCTAAAAGATATATTGTCCAAAGTAGAATCTATAATAAATTTCTTGCTGGAATTATCGAAGAGTTTAAGAAGAAAAAGCTGGGAGATCCATTAGACGAAACGACAACGCTGGCTCCCCTTTCTTCAAAAACTGCACAAAAGAATTTACAAGAACAAGTAAGTAAAGTTATTGCCGGAGGATCTAAAGTTATTTGGGGTGATCCCACTCCTGTAGAAGGCCCTGGT
Source organism: Liquorilactobacillus oeni DSM 19972 (assembly GCF_001436275.1). Classification (GTDB taxonomy): domain Bacteria; phylum Bacillota; class Bacilli; order Lactobacillales; family Lactobacillaceae; genus Liquorilactobacillus; species Liquorilactobacillus oeni. The sequence goes on along the minus strand of NZ_AZEH01000020.1, from coordinate 368,832 downwards.
GCCTTCTTTAATCCTCTGATCATCACAGGTATGTCCTCTGCCAATCCGATGTATGATACTGAGCTTTTTGGTCCGGTTGCACAAATTTACAAGGCCGAAACTGAAGAGGAGATTTTAAAAATCGCAAACCATTCACAATATGGACTTGGCGGGGCAGTTTACTCAAGTGATCCAAAACATGCACAGAAATTAGCTACTAAAGTTGAAACTGGCCAGGTGGCACTTAATCAGCCTTTATCTTCTAACCCGGAATTTCCATTCGGCGGTGTTAAAAGATCTGGTTATGGCCGCGAATTAAGCGATTTGGGAATTCGTGAATTTGCTAATATTAAAACGGTGTTAGAATGATTAAGTTAAAGTAAGTTATTTTTAAAAGTAATTTAAAAAGGCCCTTGACTGCTCGCTAAATTAGCGTTAATATACCGATAACAAATTAAATTTAAATGAGAAGCGTTGATTAGGAAAGTATTTTACGTACGCGGTTTTAGGGACTCTCCGATAATGGAAAGGTGAGCGAACGAACGTAAAAGAAAATCACCTTTGAGCTGCAGTTCGAAATCAAAGCGATATTAGATTCTGCTGGGGACTCCCATTATCGAGTGTGCAAATTCTTATAAAGAGTTTGTAAGAGGCATCTTTTTCATAGTAGGTGCAATTTAAAGGTGGTACCGCGTTTTAACGCCCTTTGACCAGATAGATGGTTAAAGGGCGTTTTTTGTTTAGATTTAATAAAAAGGTAGGTGAGGAAACCATGCAAGGCGATGAAAGTGGTATTAAAAGCGACGATGGCAATATTCAGATTTTAAAGTTGAAGTACAGTTTTAGCGGTTCCTCACCAGCATGGACATGCATTTAGGAACCGCTCTCAAAAAATGGAGGGGTTAACAATGAATCAAACACAAACTAAAGAAACTACATCTCTGACAAAAGAACAAGAAAACTTTGCACAAAAACTTTTTCATGCTTACACTACTCGTACACCGCTTCTCGTTTCTGATTGGCAGGGGGCCGTAAACGACGATGAAACAGCATATCGAGTTCAAAGACGGCTAACAGATCTCAAAAAAGAAAAAGTCGGTGGTTACAAAGTCTCTCTTACAAGTGAGGAAACTCAAAAAATGTTTGCTTCTACTTCTCCGCTTTATGGAGCACAAGTTACAAGCCGCTTTCTCCATGCTCCGACCAGTGTCAGTCTCTCAAACCTAATGGAGCCGCTTGTTGAAGTTGAACTTGAATTTAAAGCGGTCAAAGAACTTAAAAGCACTGATTCTCTTCTTGAATTAATGCAAAAGACAACTGTTGCCGCTGGTTTGGAAGTTCCGGACTCGCGCTTTAAAGATTGGTTCCCGACATTATCCAAGTACTTGGTGATGTCTGATGCAGCTGTCGGTGGCCTTGTTCTTTATGGAAATGAAAAACCGACCACTGAAGTCTTCAAGACTACTGAAGAACTCGCACATGTTAATTGCGAACTACTCTATAATGGCAAGAAACTTAAAGAAGGTGTTTCATCTGAAGTCTTGAATAATCCGCTGAATTCTCTTCACTGGCTGGTTAAAAAACTTGAGGAACAAGGAACACCACTTCAAACAGGACAAATGGTTTCTACTGGGACATTCGTTTTGCCGCCTAAATTAGCTGTTGGTAATTGGACTGCCAAGTTTGACCATACTCTAGGAAACGTTGAATTAACAGTTACAAAATAATATCTTAATTAAATAATAAAACATTATTTTGTTATCGAACTTAGATGATATAAGCTGAAGACCTTGAACACTGACAGCAAACTGCAAGTATAGTTTATTTATGTGTAATTCGTGATGAGACGGGAAGAGTTGTCTGCTAAAACACAGTAATACAAAAACCGAAAATGGTACGGAGGGATTGAGTCAAATTATTTGGCTTAATCCCTCTTTTAAGTTCATGTTTCGTTTTTTATTACTTATTTTTTACATCCTTCTAAATAAAAACACTTAACTTACAATTTTTTATCCAACGAATCAGTTTTTTCAAATACAGTCTTACATGCTTCAACTTTTCAAGTAATTTATAAATATTCTCTTTAAAAGACTTGCCATAAATTGTTTAATACAGCTAAATGAAGTATCATGATACAGTAAAACCATTATTTACAAAGGAGAAAATTTTATGTTTGACATTATTAAGGCAATTATCTTAGGAATAGTTGAAGGTATAACTGAGTTTTTGCCTATTAGTTCAACGGGTCATTTAGTACTTGTAGATGAATTCATCCAACTGGAACAGTCAAAACAGTTTGTTGATATGTTCAATGTAGTAATCCAGTTAGGAGCAATTATGGCTGTCGTTGTCATCTACTTCCATAAGTTAAATCCCTGGTCTCCACGCAAAAGCACGGTTGAAAAGAAAAAAACTTGGACACTGTGGAAAAAGGTAATTGTTGCTGTAATCCCTTCAATCTTGATAGGCTTACCATTAAATGATTGGATGGATGAACATCTTATGAACTGGTTTGTTGTTTCAATGGCTTTAATTATTTATGGAATACTCTTCATTGTAATTGAAAACCGCAACAAAAAGTTGACACCGACATATGATGATCTGGATGCTCTTACATATAAAACAGCAATTACTATCGGTTTGTTTCAGATATTATCATTGGTTCCTGGTACTTCTCGTTCAGGTGCCACAATTTTAGGCGGGATTATGATTGGTACTTCTCGTTTTGTTGCTGCTGAATTTTCATTTTTCTTGGCCATCCCAACAATGTTCGGTGCTTCATTGCTAAAGCTCTACAAATACTTCACACACGGCGGTACACTTATTGGGTCACAGGGAATTGTTTTAGCAGTTGGTGTTATTGTTTCCTTTGTAATTGCATACCTTTCAATTCGCTTCTTGCTTAATTATGTTAAGAAAAATGATTTTAAAGTATTTGGCTGGTATCGTATTGTATTAGGGGTTATCGTAATTGGCTACTTCACACTGTTTCATTAAGCTCTGGTGGCTATATATTTGAATTCAATACGTTTCAAATTCAAATCAGCTGCAGAAAAATAATAATTTTATATTAAAAAAGCTTTCAAATACAATCCACATGATTCTTTGCGTATGCTGGATGAATAAACTAAGGGCCCGTGACGGAAGATTGATTTCGTCACGGGCCCTTAGCTGTATATTTAAATGTTTAGAGCTTGATAAGAATAAAAATAATAAACTTTATTACTTACTTTCCTTTAATATAATTCTGGCCGTCTGCAGCAGGCGCAACAGCTTTACCCAAGAAAAAGACCAATACAATAATAGTAATAGCATAAGGGGCGATCTGGAACCAAACTGAATTAACCTGCGATAAAACAGGAACGTAACCGCCAATTATCGGCAAACTCTGAGCTAACCCAAAAAAGATTGCGGCGCCTGTCGCACCTAAGGGATTCCACTTACCAAAAATCATCGCAGCAAGTGACATAAAACCTTGCCCCGAAATCGTGCTTGCGGAAAAATTCAAAGTAATCGATTGTGCCATTACAGCGCCTCCGATTCCGCCCAAAAATCCTGATATTAAAACACCCAAGTATCTATACTTGCCTACATTAATTCCCAATGTATCAGCAGCAGTAGGATTTTCACCGACTGAACGCAGTCTTAACCCGATATTCGTGCGATAAAGAATATACCAGCTTAAAATTCCTATAAAAACAGCGACAAAGGCAACTAGAGAAGTCCGTGAAAAAAGAACCTTTCCTACAAATGGAAGCTGTGACAAACCTGGGAAAGTGAAACTGCCCATACTCTGGTCAATGACAGGTGTCTGCCCTTTTCCGTTATAAATAATACGGGTTAAAAAGACGCATAATGCTGGTGCCATCAAATTTAAAACTGTCCCGCTGATAATATGATTAGCTCTAAAAGTAACTGTAGCTACTGCATGCAAGATTGAAAAGAGCAGCCCAAAAACAGCACCGACAAGCAAAGAAATCCAAGGAGTCGCATTTCCTAAAACGTTGGCAAATGAAAGGTTAAAGACCGTACTGCTGAAAGCCCCGACAATCATCATACCTTCCAACCCAACATTCACTATCCCACTGCGTTCTGAAAAAGTACCTCCAAGAGCAGTAAAAATTAAAGGAGCGGCATAAATTAAGGTAGTCGAAAAGACTGTCATTAAAATTGTTGTTAAACTCATTTATCTGCACCTTCCTTTTCGCTTACCCGTTTTTTAGCAAACCAGCGTTTTTTCAATAATAATTCAAAGACATATTTGATCGAAACAAAGAAGATAATTGCTGCAATTACAATATCAACAATCTCACTTGGAGTATTCGAATAAACGGAGATACTCAATCCGCCAATCTGCAAGGCTGAAAAAAGCAAGGCTGAAAAGACGATCCCAATCGGGTTTTCGGCTGCAAGTAAAGCAACTGCCATACCATTAAACCCAACGCTTGGAAGATTGTTTGAAACAGAAATATTCTGAAAATTTCCCAAACCATCTATTGCTCCGCCAAGCCCAGCAAGCAGCCCCGAAATAAGCATCGCAATTACAATAGTTCTTTTTACATTTACGCCCGCATATTTGGACGCAGACTCATTAAGCCCTACTGTTTTAGTTTCAAAACCAGAACGGGTTTTATTAAAATAAAACCAGATTAGTGCGACGACGATCAATGCAATAAAAAATCCCCAATTAAAAGTTGAGTTATGTGTAATTTCCTGCAGAAAATTAGTATTTAAACTCGCTTTTCTGACAATATTAGGCGAAGAATCACTCCCCTTTGCTGCTAACCAGTTCTTTACAGCAAAGTTAACGAAATACAGCGCGATATAATTCAACATAATTGTAGTAATTACTTCACTGGTGCCAAAGTATGCGCGTAAAACACCAGCAATCATCGACCAGATTCCACCAGCAACTGCTCCGCAAAGCAGTCCGCCTGTAATCAGCAAAAATCCGGGTAAGTGTGAAAAGTTAAGGGTAAAGGCAATCGTGCTAAACCACCCCACTAAATACTGTCCTGGTCCACCAATGTTAAAGAACCCAGCTTTGCTTGCTACTGCAAATCCTAATGCTGTCAAGATAAGCGAGATCATGTTACGTAAAGTTTCACCTATGGAATAGATATCTCCAAAAGCTCCTACTAACAAATTTTGATAATTTTGTAATGGATCATACCCAAAAGACAACATTACGATTGCACCAACTATAAAGCCGGCAAAAATCGAAATCAATGCATTGGATATTCCCTTAAATGATTTACTGAGCACGCCTTATTACCTCTCTATTCCTGTAGAAACTGGTGTTTTGCCAGCCATCATCAACCCTAATTCTTCGCTGGACGTATTTTGCGGATCAATTTGTCCAACTACTTTGCCTTCATGAATTACAATGATACGATCAGATAACTTTAAAATTTCGTCAAGTTCAAAACTGACAAGTAAAACTGCACGCCCAGCATTTCGCTGTTCCATAATTTTTTCATGGATATACTCGATAGCACCAATATCAACCCCACGAGTAGGATTAGCAGCAATTAAAAGCTTAGGTTCCTTTGCAATTTCACGGGCTACGATTACTTTTTGCTGATTACCACCGGAAAGATCACCTACAAGTTCTTTTTCACTTTGCGAACGAATATCAAAATCTTTAATCAGCTTTCTTCCATTTTGATTAATCAATTTATAGTTCAAAAGACCGTATTTGCTGATAGGTTCATGATAATAATCTTTTAACGCCAAATTTTCAGCAATTGTTAACGGTAAGATCAAGCCCACATTTTGCCGATCTTCCGGGATGCAGCCCACACCAGCTTCTGAAATCTTTCTTGCAGAGTAGTTTTGAAGTTCTTTGCCATCAACTTTGATACTGCCCGCTCTGACTTTTCTCAACCCAGTAATTGCCTCGATCAGCTCACTTTGTCCATTTCCATCAACTCCGGCAATTCCTACGATCTCACCTTCATGAATGGTTAGATTAAAATCTGAAACCTTGCGGCGCTTATGTGCGTCAACTTCCAAATTCTTAACTTCAAGCACTAGCTTATCCTGGGGTACAGTTTTCTTATCAAGCGCTAAGTTAACTTTGCGGCCAACCATCATTTCAGCAAGCGTTTCTTCCTTCGTCTCACTGACTTTAACTGTATCAATAACCTTACCCATCCGAATAACAACACAACGGTCAGCTACTTCCTTGATTTCCTTTAACTTATGAGTGATAAAAATTACCGCTTTACCTTCAGCTGCTAAAGCTCGCAAAATCTTGATCAACTGATCAATTTCCTGTGGTGTCAACGCAGCAGTCGGTTCATCAAATATAAAAATATTGGCTTTGCGATACAAGGCTTTCATAATTTCTACACGCTGTTGCATTCCTACAGTAATATCGCGAACCTTCGCATTTAAATTGATATCAAGATGGTATTTCTGTGCAAGTTTCTGAATTTCAGTAGCTGCTTTTTTGTAATCAATAAATGAACCTTTAGTCGGCTCATCGCCTAGAATAATATTTTCAAGTACCGAAAAAGCTGGAATCAGCATAAAATGCTGATGAACCATTCCAATACCAAGTTTCTTTGCATCCCGGGGATTATTCATTACAGCTTTATGCCCATTAATCAAAATCTCCCCCGAAGTCGGTTCAAGCAGGCCAGACAGCATCCCCATCAAAGTTGACTTTCCAGCACCGTTTTCTCCTAAAAGAGCTAGTATTTCACCCTTTTTTAATTGCAAAGAGATATTGTCATTAGCCTTATAGCTGCCAAATTTTTTGGTGATGTTCTTAATTTCAACAACGTTATCCATACAGACCTCCTCCGATCCAGTATGCAATAAAATGGCGAAGTATTGGTCATCTCTTCTCCAATGCTTCACCACTTTTTGCTAAACAGCTTTCAAATTAGCTGATGATATCTTACCACCGATATCCTTAAAATTAATAATACTCTTATTTAGGGTCAACTTTAATTGAACCATCTTTAATTTTTTGTTGGTAACTTTGAACAACTTTCCAAGTATCACTAGGCATATTATCGTTAATGATACCTACTCCATTATCCTTGAGATCATAAGTAACAACTTTCCCACCAGGGAATTTATCCTTCATCGCCTGATTAGAAAGATCTTTAACTGCAGTACCCACTTTTTTAACAGCCGATGCCAAAGTTACATTACCGCCTTCATATGCACCATCGGCTTTTTGATCTTGGTCAACGCCGATAACCCATACTTTTTTACCATTCTTAGCAGAATTCTTAGCTGCTGTGAAGACACCTGCTCCAGTTCCACCAGCTGCATGGAAGATAACATCTTCATTATTATTAAACATTGCAGTAGCTAATGATTGACCAACATCCGCCTTAGAGAATGAACCGGCATACTTTACATCAACCTGAATTTTAGGGTTAACGGCCTTAACACCCTGTTTAAATCCAGCTTCAAAGGTTTTAATAACGTCACTTTGAATTCCGCCTACAAAACCAACTTTATTTGTTTTGGTTGTTTCAGCTGCCGCAACTCCAGCTAAGAATGAAGATTGTTCAGTCTTGAAAGTTATAGAAGCAACATTTTTACGGTTCTTAACAACTGAATCAATAATTGCAAAATTAGTATCCGGGTTTGCCTTTGCTGCTGAACCGATTGCGTTGTCTAACTTATAACCGATCCCAAAAATAGTTGCATACTTAGCTTTTACCAACTTATTAATGTTTGGCAAAAAGTCGGAATCATCATTCGACTGAGCATAATTATATCCATTCAAGCCCTTCTTTAAATTGTGGCTTTTACCCCAGCTTTGCAGTCCTTCCCATGCAGACTGATTAAATGACTTATCATCAATACCGCCGCCATCTGTTACTAAAGCAGCAGAATGCTTTGTCCCTTTACTTGTTGCAGAATTATTGCCGCAACCAACAAGAATAGTCCCCACCATCATTGTTGCTGCTAAAAATGCCAATACTTTTCTCTTCACTGAAATACAGCCCCCAAATTTTTATTTAACTTTAACTACGAAAAAGTATACAGCAGTCACGTTCTAAAATCAATATGTTTCGCAAAACAAAAAGTCTATTGTTCGTATTTTAATAAAATACTTTTTAAAAGAAGTAATTATCCTCAAAATAGGAGTTTTTTGACGAACACTGTTATGTTAGCTATAATTTAGGACAACTTAAAGAAAATCATATAGATAAGGGGCACTTAATTATGACAGAAAAGGTTTATTTTAACCATGATGGCGGTGTTGACGACTTGATATCTCTCTTTCTTTTGCTTCAAATGGATGACGTTGAGCTTGTCGGAGTAGGAGCAGTTGATGCAGATAGTTATGTCGGACCTTCCGTTGAAGCCAGCCGTAAAATTATTGATCGTTTCGGGCATGGCTTAAAAATAAAAGTAGCTACTTCTAACTCGCGAGCAGTCCATCCTTTCCCAAAAGAATGGCGGCTTGCAGCTTATTCAGAGAACGCACTTCCACTCTTAAATGAAAGCGGCAAGATCTTAACTCAAAAAAGCGATGAACCAGCGCATATTGATCTTTTACATAAGCTGCAACATGCCCAACAGCCTCTTTCGCTTGTTTTTACAGGACCTCTTACAGACCTTGCACGTGCGCTTGAACTCGATCCTTCAATTGAAAATAATATTAAGCAGCTGATTTGGATGGGCGGTACATTTCTCAAAAGAGGCAATGTAATCGAACCAGATTCAGACGGTACACAGGAATGGAACGCCTTTTGGGATCCGAAAGCGGTAAAAACTGTTTTTGACTCAAATATCTCATTGAAATTAGTGAGCCTTGAAAGTACCAATAATGTGCCGCTCACTCAAGAGATAAGACAGCATTGGGCTTCTCAAAGGCGCTTCACCGGTCTTGATTTTATCGGCAACAGTTATGCATTAGTTCCTGAACTAAGATTGTTCGAAACGAACTCGACATATTATTTATGGGATGTACTCACAACATGCTGCTTCTTCAATCCCACTATTGTAAAAACCCAAAAAATCACTTGTGCTGTCAGTATCACTGCGCCCAGTGACGGTAGAACTTATCTTACAGAGGACGGCCGTTCAGCCGAATTAGTTTATGACGTTGATCATAAAAAATTCTTTGCTTTAATTGATCAGCTTGCACGTAAAGCTGACTAAAAATTGACAATAATAAACCAGATAAGGTGAAGAACTCTTTTTACTCGACAATATTTTAGGTATAATGGAATGTGTATGGTAAAATCTATATGTTTCCATATTTTTTCTGATCTAGTACTGGATTTTTTTAAAGGTGGCCTATATGACAAAAGCGAATAATTATCAATTACCAAGTAATTTTGAACTGGATAAAAGCGTTCAATTATTTAAAGCTTTCGGAGATCAAACTCGTTATAAGATTCTCTTCTTATTAGCGGATAAGTCTTTATCTGTCAATGAGATTGCTGAAGAAATTGGTATTTCGCAGTCAGCCACTTCACACCAGCTGAAATTATTGCGTCAAACGGAACTAGTGCGCGGTATTCGTGCTGGTCAAAAGATCAATTATGAATTATCGGATCAGCATATTATTACAATTTTTGAGCAGGTTAGAGAACACGTCAGGGAAAGAGACCCATATCATAGAAAATAAGTATTAAAAATAAATAGACCAAGAATTATCAATACACCAGCAGCATTCTTTAGTCATTATTAGTGATGGCTTAAAATATAATTTAGCTTGTTATTAGGCAATTTGTTGTGTAGTGCTGAATAACACGAGTATTGCAAGTTAAAGTGAAAAGGTACTGAGTCAAAAGTTAATTTTTGACTCAGTACCTTTTTATAAAAACAACAAATTATGTTTAAAAACTCGTTTTTTGATTGCTCTCAAAATAATTCCTTAATGCATAATGTTTGATTTTACCGCTCGCTGTATGAGGAAGCTGTGAAACCTGAATAAAGTATTTAGGAACCTTATAATGTGCAATAACTTTTCTGCCATAGCTGCAAAGAAACTTCTTATCAAGTTCTTTTGCTGCTACAAAAAAAGCACACGGAACCTCGCCCCACTTTTTATCAGAAACTCCTATTACTGCAATCTCTTGAATAATGGGAAGTGTCATGTAAACTTCTTCTATTTCATTAGGAAAAATATTTTCTCCGCCTGACACAAACATTTCGTCGCTGCGGCCTTTTACAAATAGAAATCCTTCCGTATCTAGAGTACCAATATCTCCCGTGCGAAACCATCCATCAGATGTAAGCTTCTTTTCAAACTGGTCCTTATTATTTAAATAACCGCTAACCACGTTCGGTGCTTTAATTTGAATTTCACCTTCATCTTGTCCAGCAATTCGCAGCTGTACAGGAAATAGTGGCTTGCCGACCGAACCAATCTTACGTGCAGCATCTGCAAAGTTTAAAGCTACTATCTGTGAGCATGTTTCTGTCATTCCGTACGACTGAATCACCGCAAGCTTTTTTTCCTGACATGCAGCTAAAGTTGTTTTGGAAATGGCAGCACCTCCTAATAAAAAAGCACGAAAATGTTTCTGATATCCGCTTTTTGGAAAAACTGCAAGAAGCTGCTCAAGCATCTGCGGAACAACAGACATTAGCGTGACTGGCTGTCTGCACAGCAATCTGGTAATTTCAGCAGCTTCAAAGCGGCGTGTCAGCAAAACCCCCATGCCATAAACCAAGCTGCGCATAACAATAGAAAGCCCGCTGATATGAAAAAGCGGAACTGCACATAACCAAAGATCATCTGGAGATACTCCCAAATTAAAAGCAGACCCTACCGCTGAGTAAAAGTGATTACGAAAACTTTGAATTACACCATGAGGATTACCGGTAGTTCCTGAAGTATACATAATAGACGCTGTGCTTGTCTCTGGAAATTCCTGCTTTATAACCGGCTGAGCTGCAGCTGATTTTCTAATTTCAGCTAATGAACTAACAAACCATTTTTTTTGCAGCTCCTTGCATCCGTCCAGCCTTAAAGCTAATTCATCGTCAAATAAGACAACTTTTAGATGTGCATTATCAAGCTGCCTTTCAAGCTCAGCTGAACTTAGTCGAAAATTTAGTAAAACCGGGGTAATTCCAAGCTGCTGCAAAGCAAGAAGCATAAAGTAACTATTCGAGGTATTAGCCGGAATAAGCGCTATCCTATGTTCTCTTTGCAAATTTGCTTTAGTCAGACAGCCTGCTGTTCTAATAACTTCATTTTTCAACTGCTTAAAAGACCAGATATGTTCTTCAAAAATCAAGGCTGTCTTTTGAGGCACCAGCTTCGCTTGTTTCGTTAACCAATTTTCCAATTTTACCGCTCCTTAAACACTTTTACGGAAATTTTGGAAACTTATCAAAGTCAGGTTTGCGTTTTTCATTGAATGCATCCCGGCCTTCTTTTCCCTCATCTGTAGTATAAAAGAGCATTGTTGCATCACCACCGAGCTGCTGCAGGCCTGCTAATCCATCTGTATCAGCATTCATGGCTGCCTTAAGAAAACGCAGGGCTGTTGGAGACTTGGTCAGCAACTCGTCACACCACTTAAGAGTTTCAGTTTCAACGTCAGCGAGGGGTACAACCTTATTGATCCAGTTCATTTCAAATGCTTCTTTTGCTGTGTACCAATGGTTCATGAACCAAACCTCTTTCGCACGTTTATGCCCAATAACACGTGCCAGGTATGCTGAACCATAGCCGGCATCAAAACTGCCGACCTTGGGCCCAGTCTGCCCAAATTTAGCGTTATCAGCTGCAATAGTCAGATCACAAACAAGCTGCAAGACATTTCCTCCGCCAACTGACCAGCCCCTAACCATAGCAATAACTGGTTTAGGAATAATCCTGATCAGGCGCTGCAAGTCCAGCACATTTAAGCGTGCAATCTTATCGGGACCCACGTAGCCACCGTTTCCACGTACTCCTTGGTCTCCACCTGAACTGAAGGCTTTATCACCTGCTCCAGTCAGAATAATTACTCCGATTGAACTATCATCCCTGCAAAGAGTAAAAGCTTCAAGCAGTTCAGAAATTGTCACTGGTGTAAATGCATTCCGTCTTTCAGGACGATTAATCGTTAATTTGGCAATTTTGCCACTGCGTTCAAAAATAATTTCTTGATATTCCTTAACTCGTTGCCATTTTCTTGTTTCCATCTTTTTAATGTCCTTTCTGGTAAAATAGACTTATAAACCACTAACTCAGGAGATGTATGTATGAATCTGCTTGACACCTTGAATATAAAAACTGAAACTGTATCTGCTCAAAAAACTATTCTTGTGCTCAATGTAAGCGACAAAATAAAACAACCATTTGGATTTGTTCATGGCGGAATCAATGCAGTTTTAGCAGAAACTGCAGCCAGCATGGGAGCAAATACTCTTGCTGACACGAACCAGGCTGCTTTTGGTCTCAGCATCACCACAAATCACCTGCTGCCGGTTTCTTCCGGAACACTTAAAGCTATCGCGCATCCAATCCACATAGGAAAGAGAATTCAGGTTTGGCAAGTTAAAATAATTCAATACCCAAGCACCAAAGTTACCAGTGTTAGTACCGTTACGATTTCCCTTCAAAAAAAATTTGAAAGCGCCTCGCACACCAATTAATTTTAGCACACGCAAAAGTGAAAATCATAAATGAAGCCTTGAAAAAAGGAGCGGTTAACCTGATTTGATCCTTAAGGTTTCCCGTTTTTATTGCTGCTTTTATAATACGTTATTCGAAAAAACTATTCTTTGAATCCCCTTTTCTTGTGCTTGTGATTTGCTAAATATGTTATACTTTCGCGGATCATTTTAAGTGTATCTTCTTCAATGTAGCTAGTAACAGGACGCATTCCCTGTTCTACCCACAAAAGGATTACTCCTGTTACACCATTTGAAAAGTAAGCATACAGATATTCAAACTGCTGGTCGTTCACCCAGTCAATTTGATTCATCATGTAAGGACGAACAATTTCTTTACAGCTTGCAAAGATCCTTCTTAAAAAAAGGCTTCCTTGGTTTGCGTCCAAAGCGGCCTTTACTATCTCAGGATCAGCCTGCTTCAAAGCTTCGAAAATAGCTGGTAAAACAGTCCGCTGTCCCTGGCTGAATCGAAGTTTAATCAAGACAAGAGTATTTTTGAAAAGGTCCTTTCTTAAGCAGCGCTGCAAATCAAATTGACTGCTGTAATAATGATAAAAAGTACCACGTGTAATCTCAGCCTCTTTACAAATATCAGTAACATTGATTGCTTCAATATCTTCAATTCGCAGCAATTTTAAAAAGCTGCTGCGAATCACTTCTTTAGTACAGCGGCTTCGTTGATTATTTTTTATTCCAGTCAAAAAATCTCCTCCGTCAATTTAAGAAAGCCATCACAGCTGCACTTTCTAAATTGTCTTTTATAAAAATGACCAGTTGTTTATTCATGAATTTCTAACGGCAGTCCATCCGGATCAAAAAAGAAAGTCATCTTTTCACCTGTAAATGTGTCTTTTCTGATATCCTCTGTCCTTATCCCCATGTTTTCTAGTTCTGAAACTGTTTGTTCCACATCTGCAACTTTGAACGCTAAATGTCGCAGTCCTGTGGCTTCTCCCCTTGGAAAAGTCAGCCGTTGCGGTGCATCAGGTTTGATAAAAATCTCAAGGCGAACCGCTCCGTTTGCTAAATCAATTTTAATATCATTTTTGTCTGGTCGTTCATGCTGGGCAATTACTTCAAAACCCAATTTATTAACGTAAAATTCACGTGTTCGTTTTAATTCATGTCCGATAATAGCTACATGATGAAGCACTGTTAATTCCATTTTTTAGCCTGCCGTTTCCTTATTCTTCTTGTTGAATTTCAAAGTGACTGCCCTTTTCATCTACAATTCCAATCACTCTTTTACTCTTTCTTTTATCAATAAAACCCATAATTATTTTTCCAGAAGGACCGTTAGGGTCTTCTACAACCACATCTTCAAAAGCTTCACTGATGAACTTTTTACAAATTTCCACTTTTTTTCGCTGCTGTTCAGCCTGCTCTGCAGCCTTTGCAAGAGTAAAACCTTCATCTAAAAATTTTTTAATAGCCTGCACTTTAAAAAACATTTCAAATTGATATTTTCGCCCAGAACTCCTCTCCTCCGTAACAGACTCAATGTACTTCTTTTCTTCCCAATACCTCAGCTGCCGCGGTGAAACTCCTGTCAAGTTTCCTAGGTCTCCGATTCCAATAATTAAGTCAGCTTTTAGTGAAAAATTCTTTCCCATGTCTGCTCATCCTTTTTTAATACTTTTCATTGAAAACTGCTTTCTTCTTTATATATTTTACCAAAAAATAGCAGTAAAGCGATAATTCAAACAACAAGCCACTGTTTTTTCTAAAAATATACTTAATTACAGCGTAGTCCATCTTTTTTCAAAAAATCCTCAGACTGCAAGTAGTTTCTAAATTGACAAAGTGCTAATATCTATATATAAATCAACTATAAGTTATAGCTTAAAGGGAGCTGTCGCCGTGTTTTCACTCTTTATTCTTTTACTGCAGCGTCTTGGAATTATCTTAGTATTAGCATTCTTACTTGTTAATGTTTCCTTTTTTAGAAAGCTGATTACCAAAAAAACGCTAAAAGCTGCAACTGCTTTAATTGCAATTTTTGCAGTTTTTACAATTATTTCAAATTTAACTGGTGTCGAAATTACACGGGATAATTCTCTTGTACAAGCACCCTTTTTAACAGGATTGCCGCAATCAGACTCAATTGCAAATACGCGAACACTGGTTATTACCGTAGCCGGAATAATAGGCGGACCCTTTGTGGGCAGTATCGTTGGTTTCATTGGCGGTTTGCATCGTGTAATTCAAGGTAATTTTTCTGATTACTTTTATATTGTCAGTTCAACTCTGGTCGGTTTTGTCAGTGGTACTTTGGCTAAGCGGTTTTCTCAGCGCGATTCTTATCCTGCTTCTTGGGCTAGCGCTGCTTTGGGCTTACTTGCAGAATCCATTCAAATGGTTTTTATTGGCATTTTCAGTGGTCTGGCATTGGTAAAATTAATTATTATCCCTATGATGCTATTGAACAGTATTGGCGTTTCAGTTTTCATCTCTATCCTTAATGCATATCTTTCAAATGAACAGCAGCTTAAGGCAGTACAAACACATGATGTCTTAAACTTGGCTAACCGTACTTTGCCTTACTTTCGTCAGGGATTAAACATTAATTCCGCACAACAGGCATGCAGAATAATTAAAGAATATACTAACTTTGATGCTGTCGGAATTACTGACAGGATCAATGTGTTAGCTCATGTAGGAGCAGGTAAAGATCATCATCTTGCAGGGCAGGCTGTTTTAACTGACCTTTCAAAACACGTAATTGCAAGCGGAACTGCCCGTTTTGCCTATCATAAAAATGAAATTGGCTGTCCGAATGCCAATTGTCCATTAGCTTCAGCAATTGTCCTGCCTCTAAGAGTCAATGACAAGACAATCGGTGCATTGAAGATGTACTTTACAAAAGCTGAGCGTTTAACTACCGTGGAAGAAAACTTAGCACAAGGTTTAGCTTTGATTTTTTCCAGCCAGCTTGCTTTGGGTATGGCTGAAGAACAATCAAAGCTTGCCAGCGATGCCGAAATAAAATCACTGCAGGCCCAAATAAATCCCCACTTCTTTTTTAATGCTATTAACACCGTGAACGCTTTAATGAGGACAAACGTGGAACAGGCACGAGCAGCATTACTGCAGCTCAGTACTTTCTTTCGTTCCAGCTTGCAGGGCGTGACAGCAACACAAATCCCGCTCAAGCAAGAAAAAGAGCATGTCAACTCTTATATGTCACTGGAACAAACCCGTTTTCCAGACAAGTATACTGTCATTTATAACATAGATGCTGATTCGGAAGTAAAAGTACCGCCCTTTTGTCTGCAAGTTCTCGTTGAGAATTCAGTACGACACGCTTTTCCAAATAGACGTAAGGGAAATATCATCAGGATTTCTGTAAAACAACAGGAGCAATCTTTAATAATTGTTGTCGCTGATAATGGTATTGGAATCAAAAAAGAGCTGCTCACGCGCTTAGGACAGGAAACAATTGCATCTTCAACAGGCACAGGTACTGCACTAGTGAATCTTAATCGTCGTCTGATCGGCTTATATGGTAACGAAAGCCACTTGCAAATCCAAAGTTCAGAAAAAGGAACTACGATAAAAACAATAGTTCCAGTAAGCAACCCCCAAAATTTATCCCACCAATAAGCTTGTTTTATGATCGCGGTACGTGAACTATGTTTAGTTAAAACTTTATTTTTAACCCTAACATCCAAAAAATGATCCTGCTAACTGTTTTCAGCCTTTAAAAACTGACAAAAAATTACCTCTGCTATTGCACATAAAACAAATAATTAAAAATTCAAAACAGGCGAAGAATAAATATACTTTGTCAGCTTTTCATCACGAAAAGTTTCATTGGCTATTACTTATATTTAGCAAACAATGTTTCGAATATATTAGAAACATTTGCTTACAGGACTGGAAAAGCGCGAAGAAATCTTAATTTTTACCATGGCAAGGTCTATAAACCTGGCCGTTTCACCAACTCTGGCAAAACAAAAATAAAGGAGCGTGCCAATAATCGTTAGGCTTTGAGCATTAACTGCGAATTGCTCATAGTCAAATTCGCGGTTAAGTGGAAAAGACTGATTATTGGAACCCGTTAATATGGAAACTGTAAGAAAGCACAAAAAAGCTGAACCAAAACAATAAATCTTGGCCCAGCCCCTATTTAACAGCTTAATTCCGCTTATAAGTTAAACGCTCTTCAAAGCTATTGGTACTACCAAACTTCTCCAGCAAATGATAAAGTGAAGTAGTGTGTATAGCTATTTGTTAAGTAATTTCTGTCGAATTTATCCTAACAACTATTTAAATTATACAGAGAATGTTTTTGGAGGAAACACATGAACAATAAATTAACGATTGTAGTACCCTGCTACAACGAAGAACAAGTTCTACCAGAAACTGTAAAGGAACTGGGCAGTGTTCTGGAAAAAATGATAAGTGATAACAAGATTGACTCATCAAGTAAAATTTTATTTGTAAATGATGGCAGTATGGATAAAACTTGGGACTTAATTGAAAAATACGAAGAAAAATATAATTATGTGACCGGACTAAAATTCACTAGAAATTACGGACACCAAAATGCATTATTTGCAGGAATGAAAGTTGCAGCAAAAAAATCAAACTTGATTATAACAATCGATGCTGATCTGCAAGATGATGTTAATGCTATTCCTAAAATGGTAGACAAATATCTCGAAGGCTACGATGTTGTATACGGGGTCAGAAACAGTCGTGATACTGATACATTCTTTAAAAGAAAAACAGCGTTGGCATTCTATGAAATAATGAGAAAAATGGGAGTAGAGCTAATTCCAGACTCCGCAGATTACAGATTATTGAGCAAACGAACAACCGAAGGATTACTAGACTTTAGTGAAAGAAACTTATTTCTTAGAGGAATGGTACCTCTTGTCGGATATCGGTCTGCTAAAGTATATTATGCAAGAAAAGAACGCTTTGCAGGTAAATCTAAATATCCGTTAAAAAAGATGCTGAAGTTTGCAACTAACGGAATCACTTCATTTTCTACTGTACCTATTAAAATGATAATGGGCTTAGGAATACTGATAGTTAGTGTAGGAATTATACTATTTATTTACTCCCTAATAATGAAATTCACACACCACACCAGCGGCGGTTGGACCTCTTTGATAATCTCTATCTGGCTTCTTGGCGGAGTTCAGCTTATTAGTTTAAGTGTAATTGGCGAATACATTGGAAAAATATTTACAGAAGTTAAGAGGAGACCAAGATATAGAATTGAAAAAGATGACTATACAAAGAAAAATTAACACGGAATGTATGATATTATTTTTAGCAAAATGCAATAAATATCTTCAAAAACAATCGGAAATACGCTGGAGAAGAAGGTAGTTATTGATAAGACATATAAATAAATTAAGAAATTTATGCCTAAAAGTGTATTGCTGCTGAACATTCTAGTATTGATCCTTGAACATGCCCGGCAATTAGATTTAGTTTATAGCATTTCTATGATGCTACAGTTCAGAAAAACTTATAGTTAGCGAAAATTCATTTTAGCTTTTATCCAAATAATGTAATGCTGTTGTGAATTTCAACACAGTTATATTTTCTTAATAGGTACCAAAAATTATCTTAGCCTAGATTTATTAAATGTACCGTTAGTTAATTTACCTACTGTACTAAGTGTTTTTATAATATTTACAATCACAATAACCTTGCACCAATTACTACTTTTATACAAAATAAAACTTTCTTTCGTAATAGTTCTGGGCAACGGCCAAGATATTATAACGAAAAGGAAGTTTTCATGGTTAAAGTCATTCATGGTATCTCAGATTCATTAAACTATTATCGAATCTGCTTATCTTTACTTGCACAAGAGCCTCTAAGTATTACAGTTCTTAAGGATAGCATAGATGCTACTTATTTAACCTGTGTAACATCGACCTCTTGAACCCAGCCTTTTGGTGCCGGACGATCGCCTAATTGAATTTCTACCAAAGCCTCATAGAGCTTTTTAGTTACAGGACCGGCTTTTGTTTCACTAAAGAAGACATGCTTTTTACCCTTATAAGTTAAAGAGCCTACTGGCGAGATAACAGCTGCTGTTCCCATTGCTCCAGCTTCAGAAAGTTCATCAAGCTGGTCTGCCTCAATTTGTGTTTCCTTTGGATTCAAGCCCAGCTGTTCAGCAATTTCCAATAACGATTTTTTAGTAATTGAAGGCAAGATAGAATTTGATTTCGGTGTCACAAATTGACCGTCTTTTGTAATTCCATAAAAATTAGCTCCCCCAAATTCATCAACGTACTTATGTTCGCGCGGATCTAAGTAAAGACAATCGGCAAAACCAGCCTTTTTTGCTAATATTGAGGGCAATAAACTGCTTGCATAATTGCCAGCAGTTTTGGCTTGGCCGGTTCCACCATAGGCCGCTCTATCATAATCGCTCACTACATAAGGCATTGGATTCAACCCTTTAATATAAGCACCTACTGGAGTTGCGTAGATATGAAATTGATATTCCTCAGAAGGAGCAACACCAACTACTGGCTGTGTGCCAATCATAAATGGTCTAATATATAAGGAACCGCCTGTTCCGTATGGAGGTACAAATTCTTGATTGGCTTTAACTACTGCTTTTACTGCTTCCACAAATTTGTCTTCAGGATATGGTTCCATTAAAAGCCTCTTAGCAGAATTAGCGAGCCTTTTAGCATTCATGTCTGGGCGAAATAGGTTGATTCCGCCATCTTTCCTGCGATAAGCTTTTAAGCCTTCAAAAACTTCTTGACCATAATGAAGATCTTCTGCTGCTTCTGAAACAGTCAGCGTTGATTCAGTAGTCAACCCGCCATTTTGCCATTTACCATCTTTAAATTCTTCATGGTAGCTATACGGCAAATTCCGGTATTTAAAACCTAAATTAGACCAATCAAGTTCTTCAACTTTTTGTTTTGTATTTTCATCTGACATACTATCAGCTCCTCTTAAATTAAACTCTGACTTTCATAATAAATCTTCTTTTGCATTTTAAACAAGTGGTCGCAGCATCAATTTGCAAAAATTGCAACACCTCCTAGTTTTCAGTAAATTAAAAAGATCTCATAAACAATCAGTATTTGTTATAAGCACAGCGCCAACACTGTAAAATTAAAAAAGCCCTCTCAGATCATCTATAAAATGATCAAAAAGGACGCTTTTGCGTGGTACCACCTTTATTCGTAATCTTATAAGATTACCTCAAGCATAACGCTATAACAATATGCTACACGATAATGAGTGTGTCCAGTATAGCCTACTATAAGTTCAACTATACAGCTCAGAGTGATACTCGCCTTATCTGTCGAGTTGCTTTTCACCAACCAGCAATTCTCTGATCGAACGTATAAAACGATGGTTCTCTTCAAAGCCGTTTACTTTTTAATTTCTTAGCTAAATCTAATGTTTGATTGAAGCTTACACCTGCATTCTTAAGATGTCAAGCCTCTAAAAGCTGATCGCCACGCTGCCAATAGCACCAGAAACAACAAGTACAGACTTAAGAAATAGATTAAAATAAACTACCCAAGCTTAAGGTACCTGTGCCGCAGCGCATAATATAACCTCATTATCTGTTTGAATTCAGCTAAAAGATAGTCTCAGTAATATTACGCTTCACCTTTAACATTTTTGTGAAGGTTTCTTTTCTTATAACCACGGTACTTTTTCAAGAGAATAAACGCAAATTGAAGAGCCGTAAATATCAGTGACAGTTTAGCCCAAAAACCGATGCTGCTTTTCATTTAAATCCCCCCTTATAAAAAATAAAAAAACGCTTTCTATATTTTTAAGTATAAGGTAATAGCTATGCTTCAACAAATTATCAGCCTATCAAAAACATTAATTGAATCTGAAAATAATTACTAATAAATTCAATACTATCAACATGATGTAAAAAAGAAGCCGGATCAAAAATTATATTTTGACTCGACATTTCAAGTTAGACATTTAATTTTTATTTTATTGTTAAGAACCATTATATTTTAAAAACTGCGTGCTTTTTTCTTGGTTTCTTTGATTATTTTCAAAGCACGTTTGCGTTTTTTAATGTTGGGACTTTTCAATAATCTATACGCACTATTAATATTCATATCTTTTTTTGTCGTCATTTTAACACCCGCTTCCACCTACCAGCTTGCTTTACGAACCCCAGGAATTAACCCTTTATGTGCTAATTCGCGAAATCTGATACGTGACATTCCAAACTTGCGTAAATACGCATGTGGCCTGCCATCAATAAGATCTCGGCGGTGAATCCTTGTAGGAGAAGCATTTCTAGGTAATTTGCTTAAACCTTCAAAGTCATGCTTTTGCATCAATTCAATCCGTTTTTGAGCATATTGTTGAACAGTTTTTTCTATTTTCTTTTCTTTAGCAATTTTTGACTTTTTTGCCATTGTTTTCCTCCTAAAGTACTTTTTTCCCGCCATAATATCCCTTATCAGATACATGATGGCTCATGACAAACTCCCCGGTTTCTTTATCAAGATGAATACTTGGGTTTGGTAATTTCTTTCCCGAGCGTCTCATCTTTTTTTTACTTTTTGAAGTTTTTCTTTTAGGTACTGCCATTCGGAACACCTTCTTTCAAACTTAATAGTAATTATTACTGTTAAGACTATACACAATAACTTATTATTTGTAAAGCATGCTTTAAAACAGCATTTGACAGAAGACATAAAGCTTGTTATTTTATAAACAGTAACTATTACCATTAAGGGGGAACGAAAATGCGAGTTAACATTATTTTAGAGTGTGCAGAAACAGGTGAACGCTTATATCTAACAAGTAAAAATAAGCGTAATACTCCTGAAAAACTGCGATTAAAGAAGTATTCTCCAAAGTTACAGCATCGCGCGGTCTTTACTGAAATCAAGTAGTGTTTAAAAGCGACAATCTTATCTTAATCTGATAGATAGCCTATGCTTTTAGTTACAAATAATTAAAAAATCAAAAACGAGGTTTTATACTATGGAAATCATGTATCCTCCTCTAGTCGAGCAGGGTTTTCGTTTTTTCAGCAAGCTTAACCCAGACCTAACTAAAGCAGATACGTACAGTTTTTTAGTCAAAAACATGATAATAACACCTTGGGGATATCCTACAGACAAAGCATTACAGGCAGGTTGGGTTAAAGAAATTAACGAAGAACAAGATTTGTCATTTCCACAATTTTTAGCTATCTACCCTGTTTTTGCAAAATTTAAGCAAAGCTTCTTTAAAAAAATTGATGGTTTTTGGGAAATCAAAATGTCACTGAAGAATCAGCTTCTGTGGCAATTAAAACAGTCTTTTTTTGATGAAGATGAAGAAGAGCAGCTGCAGGAGTACTTTAGCACTCGAAAGATTATCGATTGATCAACTTAATTATTCATATCATAAAACTGAATTCTATCTTATTTAGTTTCAGCAGGAAGATCAAAAAGATAATCATTTTTGTAAACAGTATTAAATACTGTTTACAAAAAAATAATTTATGTTACGCTATTATAGTGCTGACAGATTTTAAAATATTTTTGTACATAAAGGGAGCGTATTAACTGATGTTAAAAAAGAAAAATTTTTTCTTGATTAGTGTAATTACGGGGTTTGCTATTTTACTAGCATTTCTAGGGCTGGCAAATCCTGCAAAAGCAGCTACTACTAAAGACTCAATTAAGGTTATTTCGTCAGTCGATTTTTATGGTGAAACAGCTAAAGCTGTATTAGGAGATAAGGGAACAGTGACATCTGTGATTACTAAACCCAGTATTGATCCTCATGATTACGAACCGACAACTAAAGTCGGTAAACAAGTCAGCAAGGCAGATGTAATCCTTTATAATGGCATTGGTTATGATACTTGGATGACTAAGTTAGCAAAAAATAATAAAAATGCTACTGTTATTCGCGTTGGAGAAGACGTTTTAGGAAAAAAAGATGGAGATAATGAACATCTTTGGTATCGTACTGGTACAATGCCTGCAGTAGCTAATTATTTAGCTACTAAATTTGGTAATTTGAGTCCTCAAAATAAAGCTTACTTTAAAGCCAATGCTAAAAAATATATCAAAGAAATTAAGCCCATTTCAAGCAAAGTCAAAAAATTAAGCAAAAATAGTGATAAAAAATATGTTGATGTCAGCGAGCCAGTTTTTGATTATGCATTAAAAGAACTTGGGTACAAAGAAAAGAATGTCCATTTCGCTAAAGCTGTAGAAGATGGAACTGATCCTTCACCAAAAGACATCAAAACAATGCAAAATGACATTAAACACAAAAGGATCGCCTTCTTTGTCCAAAACACGCAGGCAACAGATAAAACTGTCAGCAATTTGGTCAAGATAGCTAAAAAGTACAAAGTTCCTGTTTTAAAAGTTACAGAAACTCTTCCAGAAAACAAAACTTACAAACAATGGATGCTTTCTCAATATAAGCAATTAGAAAAAATCCAGGAAAAAGAGGCAAAGAATTAATTTAACCTTGTGTTTTAACCAACCAGCAATTAATTAGATTTCTAAAAACTGGGTTAAAATTTAAATACTAAGGAGCTGACTCAAAATTTACTTTTTGAGCCAGCTCTTCTTATCCTGCCCTATCTTTATCTGTATTAACGTGCTTCAATTAACCAACTTTTTGTTTTTTCCGTATACTCTCATCAAAATTAAAATCTCCTTGATAAGAACACATAATAACTCCTTTAAAGCGAATTTTTTAGAAAAGTTAGCGGCGGCACATTGAATAAAAATTCTCTTCAACTAAAATTTATTGATACTAATCATAGGAAGAGGAGTGTGCCAATAGTCGTTAGGCTTTGGGCATTAACTGCGAATTACGAACTTGATCTGCTTAACTATGAGTAATTTCGTGATTAAGCGGAAAAAGCTGACTATTGAAACACGTCGATTCACATCTTTCAGTTTAAACAAACAGGAAGGACTAGGTCAAAAGTTAACTTTTGATCCAGTCCTTCTCTTTGTTGCCTGCAATTTTTACTTGTCAACCTAACAACCATTAGCGTTTAATAAATTTTTTAGGAAACCGAACTTTGTGTCTTATATCTATAGTGGACACTTGCCAATATCCATAGCAGCAAGAAGATGCCTACTAAAAAGTAGCCTGTTTGGCTGAAATCTAATTCTGCCAACCAGCTCCAAGTTCTACCAGCTTTTTTAGCTGCTGCTATTGCGACTTGCAATAACTCAAGACTGCCGATTGCAAAAGCAGCAATTACTGAAATTGAAGTAATAGTCAGATTATAATAAATTTTTCGTACAGGTGTTGCAAAAGCCCAGCGGTAAGCACTAGTCATCATAACAGAATCTGTCGTATCCATTAAGTTCATCCCAGCTGCAAACAGTAATGGAAAGGCTATTATCCTCCAACCAGCCGCTGTTTGTGAGTTACCAGCTGAAAGAGCAATTAAAGCAATCTCAGTAGCGGTATCAAAACCTAATCCAAACAAAAAGCCGATTGGATACATTTGCCAACTTTTATTGATCAGTTTAAGCAATGGTGCCAAAATTCGGGTTAAGAATCCACGGGCCCCCAACATTTGATCCAATTCATTCTCTTTTAGATTTGCAAAATCGACTTTTTTAGCGGTTTTATATAGGTTAATTAGAATAACAAGGTTAGCTAATGCCAGCAAAAGCAAAAAGCTGCCTGAGATAATACCGCCGACCTTGCCGCCTAGCTTCTCTAAAAAGGGAAGTTGTTTCTTTACTACGTTAACGGAGAAGCTTACCAGTAAAACCAAAAAAATAACAATAGTTGAGTGTCCCAATGAAAAATAAAAACCGACTCCTGCAGCATTTCGTTTTTGGTTGACCAGCTTACGTACTGTATTATCAATTGCCGCAATATGGTCTGCATCAAATGCGTGTCTTAATCCCAAAGTGTAGCTGAGCAGCCCCAGACCCCAAAAAGCTGAATTCTGCCGTGCCGCCATAAACAAGACTAAAAGTGCCGTGATATGCAGTAGAGCTGACAATAAGTAATACGGCATTATTGTTGAAGACCTAATCTCTTTCATTAATTATATGTCCTCCCATCAAAAAATTATTCATTTATAATGCTAAAAAGCAGCTCGTCAGTCAAAAGTAACAAACGAACTGCTTTAACGTTTTTGAAAAACTTTGAACAGTGACTGGGACTTTTAGAAAATACTTTGATAAATCACTGCAGCTACAATTGCACCAGCAGTCGGTGCCACGATCGGCACCCAGCTATAACCAAATTGCGAACTGCCCTTAAAAGGAAAGGGCCATACAGCATGCAGCAGACGCGGGCCGATATCACGAGCAGGATTTAATGCCGGTCCAGTTGGTCCTCCAAATGAAACCACTAAACACATTACCAAAAATCCGAGTCCAATAAAGTCAGCGCGAGCGTCAATTTTATCTGCAGTAATGCTAAGAGCACCTATAGCTAACAAGAACGTCCCAATAAATTCATTAATGAAACCATTCAACCAACTATCTGCAGCATCAATTGTCGAAAAGGTTCCCAAGATAGCCTCAGGATTTACCGTTTCATTATAATAAGGCCTGTACGCCAGAACAATCAACAACTGGCCAAAAATTGCTCCAAGTAATTGGGCTATAATATAGGGAACTACCTCTTTCCAAGGAAAACTGCCAGTTACTGCCAACGCAATTGTCATTGCCGGATTAATCTGTGCTCCTGATACAGTTGCAAACATCAGCGCAGGAATCATTACCCCGATTCCATAACCAAACCCAATCAAAACCCAGCCGCCATGGAAACCTTTTGTACCTTTTAATTCAACATTAGCGACTGATCCGTTTCCTAAGGCAACCATCACAGCAGTTCCGATAAATTCCGCAATACAACGAACTAATAAAGAATAATGCATCTTTTCCTACCCCACTAACACTTTCTTCTTTTCTGTAGCTGAGAGTGTTTTATTCATCCGGCCACTCTCAAAGTTTTGCAAATCAACCGTTACATATTCGTAACCTAATTTCTGTAATTCCTGTGCTATTGCGTCCTTTTGTGAAATAAGTGTAGCCAGGTCTGCTGCAGGGACTTCGATCCGCGCAATCTGATCGTGTACACGAACCCTCACAGTTGCAAAGCCGCGGCCTCTTAAGCTAGCTTCTGCTGCTAATACACGTTGTACTTTTTCACTTGTCAATTCCGTGTAGTAGGGAAAGCGTGAAGAAACTGAACATGAAGCTACTTTATTCCAATTCTTAAGGCCGAGTTTTTGTGCTAATTCCCGCACCTCTGACTTGTACATCTCAGCCAGTTGCAATACAGATACAGCACCTTCTTCATCACGAGCCCTTAGCCCTGGACGAAAATCTGCATTATCGTCCATAATCATTCCATCTAAGGCAGCAGAAGCTTTAAATTGAACAGCAACTTTGTTTAGCTCTTGGTAAAAAATCTTTTTCATGTAGTACCATGATTCCGGAGTGTTGTTTTTTACATGTTCTTCTGCTAAATAGTCAAGTTGGATTCCTTGTACCTGGGCTCCGAGCTCGTTAGCCAGCTTAATCGCTTTTTTATACTCTTCGTCTGCAAAAAGCTCCGAATTAGCAACCACTGCCAAAACATTTTGTTTGCCTAAAGCATTGAGTGCTTCTTTCAGTACAACAGTTGAATCAATTCCACCGGAAAAACCTACTACAATCCGGTCGTAATCTGCTAATGCATTTTGTAACTTATTTTCTTTTTCTGCTAATGTTTTCATTTCTGTTTCCTTCCTCAATTAACTTTTCCTTGTAATTCTGCTAAAATTTTCTTTTCTATCTTAGAAACCGGTCTTTGCCAGTGTGCTGCCAATCGTAAGAGTTCATCATGTTCTAGAGAGACCTTGGTAATTCCTTTATAAGACAGTTGTTTTAGTTGAACTTTTCCAAAAGAAGTTGCAACTGTTTTTATCTGCCGCTGCATTATTTCACGTTGTATTAGCT
Source organism: Liquorilactobacillus oeni DSM 19972 (assembly GCF_001436275.1). Lineage (GTDB taxonomy): Bacteria > Bacillota > Bacilli > Lactobacillales > Lactobacillaceae > Liquorilactobacillus > Liquorilactobacillus oeni. The sequence continues at coordinate 342,334 of NZ_AZEH01000020.1, read as the reverse complement.
GGTACCTGACACCGATTGCGGGCGTTTGACTGAATAAGTATTCAAGCACTTGTTCCTTTTGCTGAGAAGCGAGCAACACACACAATTTATATGCAGGACGACCTTTTTTCATCATGATAGGTTCACTCCATGCATCTTTAGCTCCCAGCTCAATTACTGCGCTGATAGCATCACCAAGCTGTTCACCGGTAATATCATCCAAATTAGTTTCCAGCAGCTGTACATGATCCTGTGTCTGTACAACATTTTGGCTGCTCAGTTTAGAGTTGAACAAACTGGCCCGTAAAGCGTTTAGGCTGCCAGTATCACGCTTGCCGAATCCATAACCGGTCTTTTCCAGAATCCCTAGAGTATCGGTTACGTTATAACCATCCGCCAAACATTTAACAATAGCCATTCCAGTAGGCGTAACCAATTCTGTATGAACGTCAAAACGCTGCTGTACTGGGATATTCGTTCCTAGGCGCATCTGCATCACGGCTGGTACGGGCACAGGAACAATTCCATGGGCAATCTTAATTGTTCCCGTCCCTTCTGCCAAGTTGTTAACCACGATCTGATCGACTTCTAAAAGGTCAACTGCAATTGCAGCACCCACTAAATCTACAATAGAATCCAATGCACCAACTTCATGAAAATGAATTTCATTCAGCTGCTTATGATGGACATGGCTTTCAGCCACTGCAATCTCCTTGAACATCTTTAATGCCCGCTGCTTTACTGTGTCCTTCAAGACGCTTTTTTGGAGCAGATTCTGAATCATTTGAAAGTTTCTGCCATGATGATGACCATGTTCAGTGACTCCATTGTCTTTATGCTGATGATCTGCTAAAACAACATCAAAATCAACGCCTGAAATACTTGAATGCTCTGTCCGTTCAACCGTCAGCTGAAATCCCGAAACGTGCAATTTGGCTAATTCAGCTTCAAAGTCAGTCCGCGATAAACCTAAAGAAAACATTGCACCCAAAAACATGTCCCCGCTAATTCCTGAAAAAGCATCTAAGACTAATGTTTTCATTTCTGCTTTCCTCCCGCTAAATGATTAATCATACTGGCATTATACGCAGCTCCAAAACCATTATCGATATTAACCACACTGATTCCTGCTGCACAGCTATTCAGCATTGACAGCAGGGGAGTCAGTCCATTCAAGTGGCTGCCGTACCCTACACTGGTTGGAACAGCAATCACTGGTACATCAACCAGACCACCAACAACACTGGTTAATGCGCCTTCCATTCCGGCAATCACAATTACAACATTTGCTCTTCGAATTAGGTCCAGCTTTGAAAAAAGCCGTTGAATCCCTGCAACTCCGACATCATAGATTCGTGTGACTTCATTACCAAAGAGTTCAGCAGTAACTGCAGCTTCTTCAGCCACGTTGATGTCCGATGTTCCCGCTGTCACAATTGCAATTTCACCAATTCTTTCAGGCGGGGCCACTGACAATACTAAAGTATGTGCAACCTCGTCATACTTAAGCTGCGGTTCTTGTGTTAATACTGCAGCTGCCTTATCAGCTGCTACTCTGGTAGCAAGAATAGGCTGTTCATGCTGCTTCATTGCCTGCACAATACCGGTAATTTGTGCAGCAGACTTCCCAGCACCATAGATCACTTCCGGATAGCCGGTCCGTGCTGTACGTTCAGTATCAATTTTTGCGTACTCCAATTCAGTAAAACCATTATCCTGCATCTTTAACAATGCATTTTCAGGAGAAATCTTCTGTTTGGCAACTTGTTGCAAAAATTGCAAAATTTCACTTTGTTTCATTAGATTAATTCCTTACAATAACGCCCAGACCATCTGGAATTACAGTTACTTTTGCATCCTGTCCCTCGCGTTTGTATGCTTTTTGCAATGCTTCGTCGATCGTTTTGGCCAATTCCATGTGCATACTGGTAATCAGGTCAGGCTCAACTAAATCTGAAACAAAGATAACATGATGGTTAACCAGGATACGTGCAAGAATTTGCGAAGTCCACTGATCAGGAACTGTTTCTAAACGGGGAGTATTTATAGCTGCATCAAGAAATTCTTGCGGGTCTGCTACATCCGCAATGTTATGATAAAACCCTTCTCCACCGTGACCATCGCGGCAGCCGGCAACCATAATAATCGTTCCGTTTTGCTTATTGGTTGCCTCTGCAGCAGTCATTCCTTTAACTGCTTGATAAATATTCTGATCCAGGGGATAACCACCATTAGTCGAAATAGTAATTTCACTCTTAATCGCTTTAACTCCTGCTAAATCAGCAACAAAATCTGTCCCTTGTTTATGAGCTGCTTCCAAATCACCTGCAAAAGAACCGATAATTTTCTTATCCTCGTCCAACACAACATTTAAAATAAATCGTAAACCGGCCTTCTTAGCCGCATACACCATATCGTGATGAATGAGATTATGATGCAAGTTTCCTGTACGTGAATGTTTATCATCAATAAACTCGCCTGAATGATTCGCCATGATTGTCTTATAAGAAGCAACCCCTGGCAAAACAGACTTACGGCCGCCAGAAAAGCCAGCAAAAAAATGAGATTCAATAAAACCCTCTGAAATTAAAAGATCAGCTTCTGCAGCTACCTTATTGATAATCAGGTCACCGCCTGAAGGCAGTTTGCCAATTTTCACCATATCTTCATCATTTTGCGACTTGTGCATAACAATTTCTTCATTAGCCACAATTTCTTCACCATACTTGGAAACAAGTTCTTCATGAGTTGATGGACGATGGAACCCAGTTGCTACCAAAATTCTAATCCGCGCTTCAGGCGCTGCTGCACGCAAGCGGCGTAGAAGAATCGGTGTAATAATATGTGATGGTACTGGACGCGTGTGATCAGAACTGATAATCACAATATTTTTCTTTCCTTTTGCCAGGCTTTCTAATGATGGACTTCCAATCGGATTGTCCAAAGAACGCTCAACTAATTCACTTTCTGAAAATGCGGCTTTATATGTTGCCGCCTTTGAGATCAAAGTCCCAGCCAACTTTTCTTTTGGAATCTTAACAGTGACTGTTCCATGATCATATGGAAGCTTTAGTTCTACCATGTTGCATATTCATCCTCTTTCATTTTGCTAACATTGAGAAATGATATACTTTTGAAAAATCCTTTCATTGACAATCATGACTACTAAAGTTAATAATCAGATAATGATGCCAAAAAATATTATCAAATGTTAATACAAATCAATACTATCTATGGATAAAATAAAGATAGCAATAAAATAGCAGAATAGAGGAAAATCGTTGCCTAACAAAGATATTGATTATTTGGTCCATTTTTTAAAAAGTAAACAAATATTAACCATCACCAAAAAGTATCATACTTATCTGACTTTCCACGGTTTAAAGGCAGCCAGTGTTTTTATCCTCAAGGAAGGAATTATTAAAACTTCAGTCATCCTGCAGGACGGCCGCGAGTTCAATATCTCGTATATTAATCAACCAGATGTAATTTCTCTATTGCATGATGAGGCTCTGCAATATGATGAACAACCGTTTAATGTCCGAATAGAATCTGAAACAGCAGCGTTTTATCAAATCAATCGCGTTAAATTCTGGCAGTATGTCAATGCAAACCCGCAACTGCAAAACTATGTTAAACAGTATTATCGTCACCGCCTGTCAGAAAATTTTTCTCGTCTGCAACGTCTGACAATGAACGGAAAATTGGGAGCTCTTGCAAATTTTCTGCGTGATATAGCTTTAAAATTCGGTCGCAAATTGCCAAACAGTTCTAAGATTTTAATTGACTTTTATGTTACTAATGAAGATATTGCTGGCTTTTGCGGAATCGCTAACCATACAAGTGTCAGCCGCATGATGCGTAAATTAAAAGACGAAGGTATTATCGAATTTGGCAATGGTCCTAGCAATAAGCGCTGTATTATCATTACAGATGCACAAAAGCTTGATGATTATATTGCTTATTAAAGAAACTACCGTCAAAATTCAGAGCTTGCTGATCATTCATTGAAAAACAGCTAAAGAGCGGTACTGAGCCAAAACTTATGTTTTGGCTCAGTTTTTGGTACTCTTGTGCAATTTCCATATTAACGTGTTTTAATAATCAGTCTTTTCCACTTAACCATCTTTTTGGCAGTTTTGAAAAACCGCCATTAAAGTGTGCTCCGAATTAGTTAGTTATTCATCGTTATAATTTATATTTCAGTTTACTAACACCGTCTTTGAATTTTCAAAAGGTCTTTTATATGCATATAAACTCACTTCAAGTTAATTTATACGATTCAAACTTAAAGTTTAACAATAAGTTTGTTTTCATAAGTAAAGTACGCTATTTCCAAAAGTTTCAGTCAATAAAGCGCTTGCAAAAATGCAGCTTTTAAGGGTTGAAGTATAATTTTTGTGTCATTAAAAATAACTCCTGATAAAAAAAGTGGTACACTCAATGAAATTTAAATTATAAATTGATTATTATTTGCCTCGTTTCACACGTAATCCTAAGGGGGATTCTTTATGAAAACAAAAACTACGACTAACCAGGATGGTACAATGCGTGCTTTAAGCAACCGCCACGTTCAAATGATTGCTATTGGCGGCACAATTGGAACTGGGCTATTTTTAGGATCAGGGAGCACTATTTCAAAAACTGGTCCTTCTGTAATGCTGGTTTATTTAGTACTTGGCTTATTTTTCTTCTTTATGATGAGGGCAATTGGCGAGATGTTCTACTCTGATCCTTCTCAACATACTTTTGTTTCATTTATTTCCCGTTACTTAGGTCCGACTATTGGACATTTTACCGGCTGGACTTACTGGATAGGTCTGTTATTCGTTTGCATGGCCGAACTTACTGCCACTGCTACCTACGTAAAATTCTGGTTTCCTAATATTCCTTCATGGATAGTTGAATTGATCTTTCTTGGGGTACTGGCTTGTGTTAACCTAATAGCTGCACGCTTATTCGGTGAGGCTGAATTTTGGTTTGCGATGATTAAGATTGTTGCCATTGTAGCGTTGATTATTACAGGGATTTTCATGATGTTCAGTCACTCAGCAACCCCTCTAGGGCATGCTTCAATTACAAATATTTTCCATAACTATACTTTATTCCCGCATGGCACTTTCAACTTTATTTCAGCTTTCCCCATGGTATTTTTTGCTTTTCAAGGAATCGAATTTGTCAGTATCACAATTGGCGAAGCCAAAAGTCCCCACAGTGTTATCAAAAAAGCTGTTAATGAAACGTTACTTCGAATCCTCTTGTTTTATATTGGTGCATTAATCGTCATTATGGGTATCATCCCATGGACTTCAATCTCCCCAAGCAGCAGTCCTTTTGTTCAGGTATTCAAGTTAGCCGGGTTCCCAGCAGCAGCAGCACTTATTAACTTTGTAGTTTTGACCTCTGCTGCATCCTCGCTTAACAGCTGTATCTTTTCAGCTGGACGACATTTTTATCAGCTTGCTACTGAAGTTCCAGAAGACAACTGGATGTATAAGACTTTTGCTAAAATTTCTAAAAGCGGTGTTCCAGCACCTGCAATCATTCTTTCTGCAGCACTGGTTTTAATCACACCTATTATGAGTCTAACTAACGAAATTACATCGGTGTTTACCATTGTTACCGGTATTTCAAGCGATATGTATATTATTGTTTATACACTAGCAATGCTTGCCCATCGCAAGTACAGAATGTCTAACGACTTCTTGGATGATGGTTTCAAAATGCCGGCTTATAAAATTACAAGTCCCTTGACAATTGCATTTTTTGTGGTTATTTTTATAAGCCTATTCTTCATTCCAGAAGATATTATCGGTGCTGTTGGAGCAATTGCTTGGACTTTGATATTCGGTGCAGTAACGTATCTCCATCAGCGGAAAGTATTGTCAAATGAACAATTATAGTTAGCATCATTACTGCGCTGACTAATAACCATTCAGATAAAGAACCGTTTTATAAACAGAAACGGATCGAATTTAAGCCTATGCTTTTATTTCGATCCGTTTTTTCGTTTATAAAATTATTCTTGCTTTAACAAACCTACATTTGCTCTTTTGGCAGCAGCCACAGCATTAATGTTTTTCGATGAACAGTGAAGACTGCAAGCACTAAAACCAAAGCTAAGAGACCACATGATGGGAACCCCCATAACCCCGAAGCTAAGTCCATTGTTATTCCTACATATAAACTGCCAATTGGAGTAGTCCCTTGATTGAGCAGGACATAAACGCTCATAATACGCCCACGAAGTTTATTTGGAATGCCCACTTGGAATGAAGCATTAGACTGGTTCAAGAAGATCATGTTGCAAAAACCTACCATCACCATTACCGCAACTGCCAAACCGAAGCTATGGATAAACAACATTAAAGACTGCAAGATCATTGTTCCCAGCGAAACTGCTAAATAAAGTTTGCGGTTTAATCCATAGCGTGCTAAGTAGCTCATGAGAAATGCAGCTACGAGCGATCCGATTCCAGTAGCTGAAAGTAAATTTGCATAACCCTGCGCACCTTCATGCAGCACCTCCTTGGCATAAATAGGAATGATGACATTATTGTTGAAATTCAAAGTACTGATAATCACCATCATTTCTGCAACCAGTTTAATCTCAGCATGGGAAGTCACATAATGCAATCCCTCTAAAATATCCTGCACAATTTTGGCCTTTTTATGAATTTGAACTGCAGCCGGTATTTTGTCGATACGATACAGTCCTAAAATGACAGCAAAATAACTTAGTGTGTTAATGAAAAAGCATCAGCTTAAACCAAATTTCACCATTAAAATGCCAGCAAGTGACGGCCCTGCAATCTTTGCTAAATTAAAAATCGAAGAATTTAATGAAATACCGTTCAACAGATCCTTTTCTCCTACTAGTTCAACGACAAATGATTGACGCGTTGGTGTATCAAAACTTTGTAATATTCCCATTCCAATTGCAATCGCCAGAATCTGCCAATACTGAACGATTTTAAAATAGACGATAATAGTCATAGCAGCCCCTAAAATCAAAAACCCCCACTGCGTAAACAGAAGGATTGCTCGTTTAGGAAAACGGTCAATCAGTGTTCCGGCTACTAGAGTAAACGCAAGAATCGGAACAAATTGGCAAGCCGATAGAAGGCCCACCAAAAAAGCTGATTTTGTCATTTGATAAACTAGCCAAGTCTGGGCAGTTCTTTGAATCCAAGTTCCCATAACAGAGATACATTGCCCAAACCAAAAATAACGAAAATTGCGCGATTTAAGGGCCGAAAAAGTGTTTGATAAAACTCCAGTCTGCATTACTTCACATCACCAATCTTTTTAATTGAATATTTATAAACAGGGATTGTCATATAAAATATCTGCAATTTACCAAGTTAAAAATTGAAAAACGATCTTTCTATGTAAAAATAACTCGCTGTTTTACCTTTATCCTTACTTCTTATAAACAATATGGGGAAACCTTAAAGATTATTATCAGCAAAGTAAAAATTTACATAAACATAGCTGAATCATTGACTCAAATCCGTTAAGTGTAAGATACTTTATTATAAACGAAGTTTTGAGACTAAATTGTTTTCCAATAACATTCCCTGTTAACCTTAGAAACCAATTTATAAAATTGCCTTGAACAAGAGAGGAAAAATATTTAAGTGAAACCTAAAAAAGTTTTTTTCTGGCTGCTTAGCTGTATCCTAGTAATTGCTATAGGCTATGGCGCAATAACGCAATTAAATCATTATCATTATCTTAAAACACATTACGTCTCAAGTAATATACCTACAATCTTTGTTCATGGTTGGAATGGTACACTCCATTCAGAAGAACCAATGGCAAAAGCCGCCGAAAGAATGCATGTCGCTAAAAAAGCAATGATTATTCATGTACGGCCAAATGGGCAGCTGAAAACTAAAGGCCAGCTAAAAGAGAAAGTAAATAATCCTATTGTTGAGGTCGTCTTTGATAACAAACGCGCTGGCGAGTTTCAAGACGCGGAGTGGTTAAAAAACGTAACGCAGTTTTTAAAAAATAAATACCGTATAAAAAAATTTAACGCTGTAGGCCATTCAATGGGAGCTTATGCTTGGGCCTATTATAATATGCTGGTTGCTAACGATAAGAAGTATCCTCGAATCAATAGGATCGTCTTGATTGCTGGCCCTTATGATGGCATTATCAATAACCATAAACTGGACCAGCCGCTTAAAACACCTTTAAGCGGTTTATGGGAGGACCGCCCTAATGAAAACCGCCTTTTGGAAAACGGGAAGCCTCTAATCCTTCACGCAGAGTATCAAAAATTGCTTAAACTGCATAAACGTTTTCCTAAGCAGGCACAAGTCCTTAATATTTATGGTAACTTGGGTGATGGAACAAACTCAGATGGCGTGGTAACGCTCGTTTCTGCCAGATCCCTAGGATATTTATTAAGAAAACAAGTCCAAGTTTACCATGAACTTGAAGTTATTGGACCTAATGCCCAGCACAGTCGGCTTCATCAAAATAATCTTGTAGTCAATAAAGCGCTGATAAACTTTTTGTGGAATAAGAAACCAATTACTAGTTTGCCCAAAAGCGAATAGGCTAGTGTAACAAAACAAATTATTTTGCAGAGTTAAGGCTCAAATACTCACGGAAAACAGCAAGCAAAAAACGCCGGAACGGTCCCTGTATTTTCGTACCCTCATTCTCTTTTGGATATAATCGTCGCTTAAGCAATCTTAAAAAATATGCAAAAAGCAATGGCACAAAAATACCTACAAGTAAACGTAAATACCAATGATCTAAAAAGGCAATCGCAGTAGTAATGTCAAAAGCAGCTCTGTGGTAATACATTATTATTTCAGAATTTCTACCTACTGTAAGTAACAGTTTGAACGTCCCAAAGTGCCCAATTATCTCACATAGGACAAAAACACCAAAGCATAATGCTAATGGGATTAATAAAGCCTGTTTACCGGTTGTGATCTGATCGGATTTCAACCAAAGTTCAAATCCTAACTTTCCAATAGCATAGCGGTAAATAAGAACAGCATACAACAAAATAGCAGATACTAAATACAATAACTTCCATTTTAAACAAATCTTTCTGAACAACTTAAAACTATTATATCCACAAACCATCCAAAAAATAACCAAGGGAACTACCAAGGCATCCCATGGAAAATCTGAGTGGCTCCAAAAATCGGTTCCTTGCAGAATAATACCAATACCAAAAATAACACTGGAAAATAAAATCTGAAACAAAGGTGCTTTCACCAGTGAAATCAAAATAATGGCAGCAATTATTCCAAGAATATAAGTGGTCATGAACCAAAAGACACTTAAATAATTATTAAGGGTTTGTCCACCATATAAAAGCCGCATAAAATAATTCCAAGTATAGTGCCAGGACTGCTGCCGCACAAAGTGACTTAAAAGGATTAAAAATATCCCATTAAACAAGTAGCTCAACAGCAGCGGCTTAGCACGTTTTAGCAACAAATAACGCCAACCAGCCAGATTAAACCTGATTGGTTTGAGGAAAAAACCGCCTATAATAAAGAAAAGCGGCATATGCCACCAGTAAATCGAATTATAAACTACATCTAAAGCTTTCCCAGGTTCACCCCTATTAATAGCATGGCCTAAAACTACTGCAACTATCCCAAGGCATTTAGCATAGTCGGCCCATAAAATTCTCTTTCTTTTTGCCATAATCCACATACTTTCATAACTTTTTAAATATCTCTAAATTATTTTCTGAAAACTACCATAGTAAAGTTTCTATGATAAAGAAATATAGAGTTACATAACATAATATTACATTGGATCATATATTTGTTAAGAATTTAGCCTAGCAAAAAAGTCTCCCATTCAATAATAGAATTACGAGACTTTTACATTGTCAAATCAATTAACTATTTTTACTGAATTTTTTGGAAATTTTTCAACCAATCTTTTCCTTCTACAAAACGTGTGACTAACATACCAGCAGTAGTATTGCTTGAAGAATTCAATAGTGTTGCAGGGACATCAATAATTTCACTAATAATCAAGATCAACGGCAATGCTGACATTGGAAAACCAAATACTGTGATAATAACAGTTTCCGCAACGAACCCGCCTCCTGGAATTGCACTCATAACAACCCCAACAAGGAACCCGGTACAAATAATCAGCAATGCATTTTCAGGAGAAGCAATATTACGGCCAAACAGAACAAATAGAAAAGTGGCTTTCAAAATGCCTCCCACTACTGAACCGTCTTTGTGTGTGTTAGCTCCCAAAGGAATTACGGTTTCTGCAATATCAGGTGTTACACCCATCCGCTTAGTATATTCCAAGTTAACAGGGATGGTTGCAGCTGATGAACTCGTTGCAATCGCCGTAATAGCAGGCTTACCAATATTTTTCCAAAACATTTTGAAACCAGCGGCCCCGCCTGCAACAAAAGCATACCCACTCATAACAAAGAAAAAGTAGAAAAAAGCAAATCCAAGAAATACTAACCAAGTTCTTAAATAAGCAGTTACCATTTCTGAACCAAGGTTGCCAATAACTGTGGCAAAGAAACAGCCTAAACCAATTGGGGCATAGTACATAATATATTTAACGATCTTCATTGTAACAACATTCCCAGCTGCCAGAACTCGTGCAAAGGGCTTAGTTGCTTCACCAGAAGTTGAAGTAGCGATCCCCGTAAAAAGCGCCACCACAATCAAAGGCAACATGTGATCTTTAGATAAAATTTTACTGAAATCATCAACGGTAAATGTATTAATCAGCTGCTCTAAACCTGAAACCTGCTTGCCTGCACCCTTAACATTTCCCATTAAGTGCCGGACACTTGCCATATCCACATTATTAATCGGCCGAAATAAAAGAACTGCTAAATATCCTAAAATCGCAGAAATAAGTGCCGTTCCTAAAAAAACAAGCAATGTGGTTGCAAGAATTTTGCCAAGACGCTTCATCTCTGTCATCCCGGCAATTGCAGAAGAAATACTGAAAAAAACAAGTGGAATCAAGATCATGTACATCAGATTCAAAAAAAGATCCCCCAGGGGTTTCACTACATTAACCTTAGTACCCCAGACAGCACCTGCAAGCCCACCCAAAATTAATCCGCAAAATAATAAAATTGTTCCCCGATAATTCCTCCAAAACTTAACCATGATCAATCCCCGATTCTTCAAAAATATTTACTACTCTAAGTATCAAACAGTTTTAATGATACACTTATTTTGAAAAATTCTTAATAGAAATCCACTTTAACTTATAACTTAATATATACCGTGGTCATTAAACTTTGTGTATTGCATTATAAAGTTACAATATTATAAAATTCTGCTATTTCAATTTCATAAGTTATCATTTTAATGTTTCTAAAATTTCGAAAACGAAACGGCCATATCAGCTGCATTGATCTTGACTTGGTGCTCCAAGCGGTGTGGTAACCATAGGAAAATTGTATGGCAACTGTCGTACCCCGCTGTAATTGGCAACTTTGAATTATTGAAGTACTTCCTGCAAAATTTCCAATGGCTGTCGTCCGGAACCTATGTCATTAAATAAAGCGTGTTTTTCGAGAACTATTCCTTTGATATGGTTAAAGATTCCAGCATCTTTAAGCATGGCAAAATTTTTTTCGATTGTAGCAGCATCTTCAATAAATAAAATATCGTTTGCATGGATTGGGTAAAAATATGGGGATGCTAAAATTCCGTACATTGTATTTAAATTCCCACCAATTATTCTATCTTCTAAAATTGGCTGATTGACATACTTCCAAGAATTTTGAGATCACTTTTTTTCATACTCATGAGTTTCCCAGTTGGCTTTTTCATCACTCCAAAATTTCGATGCTTTAAATTTTATTATGAAATCCCCAGTTGCAGTGCATACTTTTTTAAAATAAGACCATGGTTGTTCGGTATATGGCATCCACTCGCCAAAAGACGCAACTAATGCAGGCCCATATAATACGCGACAGTTTGGTGCTTTGGCTTTGACCGCTAACAACAAAGCTGTAGTATCTGAATAGCTTACAAACGTTTCAGGATGCCGTTTCAAATATGAATAATCAATATATGGAACAACAGAATTAGTATTAGTTCCCCCGATTGTAGACATAATAATATCAATGGTATCATCATAGATTAGTTGGTTAATTTCAGCAGCACGTTGGTTAATAGAACCAGAACGATAAAAATCCCTTTTCCCAGTCAAATTACCGGCAACTAAAACTACCCTCTTAGCCTCTAAGAAATTCTTAGCGCGTTTAAATCTTTCTGGTGATAAATTAGTAATGGAAGTTAGAAGAATAAAAACCAATTTTCAATGCAGTTCATCTCACCCTTATATTATCTAAATAAATATAGTACTAAAGCCTCAAATCTCGTTTCTTTTTCTTAATGCTGACTATTTAAAAGTGCTAAGATATGGCCATTTAAAGTTCCTAAAGAAATTTTATCGTCCTTAACATTAGAAAATAAGACAATAAAGTCTTTCTTATCATGGGTAAAGCCATTGGAAATACTGAACCCCGATAAAAAACCGCGGTTAACAATCAAACCAGGATCATTGTAAAAACCCATTCCATAATGTGAGCTGCTTCCGGGAGTGAACATCGTTTGTAAATCCTTTTGTGAAATCAGCTTGCCGCTGTTCAGTGCTTGATCAAACCGATACATATCTGCAGGATCCATATACATGTCACCTACTCCATAAAGCTGAGAAAATTCTGGCAATTTTTCTGTTTGTGTATCCGTTAAATAATGCTGTTTGACATATCCTAGCGAACTATTTTGTTTTTTAAAAAAGTTTGCGTCTGCAAAACCTGTATGTTCAAGCCTACTAGGCTGAAAAATGTGTTGTTTCAAGTACTCCCTTAATGATTGGCTTGAGAGTTTTACAACCAAATCTGCCAAGACAATATAATTTGCATCCAAGTAATGCCACTGACCAGGCTGGCTCCTAATTCCATTTGCAATGATTTCTTGTAAGAGTTCTTTTGGTGTTTTCTTAGAGAATGTTTCTGCACGACCATTGATCCCAGAAGTATGAGTCAAAAGGTTGCGTAACTTAATTTTTTGTCCGTTAGGAAAATTAGGATAGTACTTAGCAATCGGGTCGTCAAGATTCAGCTTTCCCTTTTCTTTCAACTGCAAAATTGAAGTAGCAATCATTGCTTTTTCAGTTGAACCTATTAAGAAAAGCGAATTAGAGGTGTTGTTGCGCTTTTGCGTAGTATCAGCGTACCCATAGCCCCTTTCCAAAACCACTTGATTATTTTGTACAATAATGACACTGCCAATAAAGCCGTTGTGTGAAAAAAAGTTATCTAACGAATGATTTTTTACAATGGTCGGCTCATTTTTTACAGACAACGCTGCCGCATTATTTTTTTGAGGTCGTTTGATATGGTTGGAGCCTATACTCGCTTTTGTTTCATCTTTTTTATGTACTTGCACAGATGATTGGCTTCCTTCAAGTTGGCAAATACTGAAAATTATTCCCAGCACTAAGAACAAGGCTAAAAAAATTACCATCAACACGCGTTTATTTTTAAAATTGAAAAATTTCATCCTGAAGTGTCCCTTCAACATGTTTTTATATAAGAGGATTGTTATTAAAAGTAGCTATATTTATCATAACAGTTACATTTATTCGAGTAAAATCGGCTTTAATGTCGCAATCTTTAACTATGCTGTATGCTGCATTCAATATTTCTCACACAGCTGCCTGAATCTTTTACTTTTGCTGGTAAAAATCATTTATACAATTTTTTAGCTAAACTAAATCATCCGCACCTCATACTCAACTATTATAAAACCAGTTATATTTTTAGTTTTTACTGCTAGCTAATATCAACTTCCAGGTGACTCAACTTTTACTAAATGCTTAATCTGTCGAATTACAGAAGGGAACCAGAATAACATGGTGCATAATCCTCCACCCCATGCTAATGGTTCTGCCAGACAGATTCCAAAGTATCCCCAGTAGTTTACAAAAATCAAAGCCGCTATCATCCGCATAATCAGCTCGACTACTCCTGCAATCATCGGCAAGAGATTATAATTGAGACCTTGCAAGGTAAATCGCAGAATAAAAAGCACTGACAGCAGAATATACCAAGGCGTTACAACCCTAAAATATAAACTGTTGAGTTCCAGTAAACTTTTGGACGGAGCAGAGATAAACAAATACGTCAGCATATCACTGAAAGTGATAATACTAATGGCTAAAAAAGCACCTATTCCAAGAGATATCCAGCTTGTTTGTTTAATTCCAACTAAAATTCGCTTATACTGAAGGCTGCCGTAATTCTGTGCGATATAAGTTCCCAACGCAGCCCCCAGAGCCGACATCGGCAGCATCGCAACCTGATCAACCTTTGAAGCAACTGATGAAGATGCGATTGCGTTTGTGCCTAAACTGTTTAAAGCACGCTGAACCAGCAGTGCTCCTACTGCAATAATTGAAAACTGTAATCCCATAGGAATCCCAACCGCTAATTGCTTTCCTACCTCGGTTAATTTAAGCTTAATTGGTTTTTTAAAATGAAAAACAACATCATTACGCATCATATAGATACCACACGATACAGCAGCTACCAATTGGGAAATGACAGTTGCAAGTGCAGAGCCCGATGTACCTAAACCAAAAGCCAAGATAAAAATAAAGTTCAGTATTATATTAACTATTACAGCAATGGTCAAAAAGATAAGCGGTGTGCGGCTGTTTCCAATTGAGCGCAACATGTTAGCAAATAGATTGAATGCCATCGAGATTGGGATCCCTGCAAAAATTACTAAAATGTAGTTTCGTGCATTACTATAAATCGATGATGGTGTACCCAAAGCAACCAACATGTTCCCAACAAACACCATACTCAATAACGTCAAAACAAATGCTATCACTGCACATATTAAACAGCTGATACTAAATTGGCGCTGGACTGCTTTAAGATCTCTGGAACCGAACAAGCGCGCAATAATGAGACCCATCCCAGTAGTGATACCCTGTGAAAACCCCAGTACAAAGCCGACCAAACTGCCTGTACTACCAATTGCGGCTACTGCTTGTTGTCCCAGCAATTGACCGACAATCATAAGATCAGCCAAGTTATAAAATTGTTGTAAAAGGCCACTCAATAAGATAGGCCAGGCAAAGTTAAGAATAACCTTCCATGGAGTTCCCTTTGTTAAAATGTGATCACCTCATATTTTAGCTGCTTTATTAAAAAGTTTACTTTATTTTAACTTCATTTCAAGTAAAAGAATTCTCCTATATTTTCATGCCTGCTTTTTAAGCTGTTAAATTTATTTAATTGACAGATGTTTTGCCTCTTGAATTTTTTTCGGCTTTATTAAAAACAAGGTTAATAAAATGCTGAAAACATTTGTGAGCGAAAAGACCATAAATGTCACTGCTGAACCTAGCAAAGCTATCAGTGTAGGATAAATCAAACTAATTATAAAATTGGCCAACCAAATAGTTCCAGTTGCAAAAGCCATAAAGCGTGCCTTAACTGGCAGCGGGAAAATCTCAGAAATCATTAGCCAAGTTGCTGGACTGACAATCCCCTGATGACTCGCTAAAAATAGAGTCAAAAAGATTAATACAGCAATATTAAGTAAATGAGCAGGTAAAAGGTGCATTTGTAAAATTAACGACAACATTCCTAAAAAAAATGCATTTCCTATTATTCCTAATAATAGAATATTACGGTGGTTATGTGCTGCTATCAAACGCGTCCCAATTATACTTGCAACAAAAGATGCAAGACCGATCAAAATGTTCCCATAAAGAGATGATCCTCTGGATAAACCGATATCTTCCAATACCACGGTTCCGTAATACATCACAGTGTTAACCCCGGAAATTTGTTGGATCAAAGCAAGGCTCATACCAACAATAAGAATAAATACTAATGATTTATTACGAAATACCTGCAGCAATGAAATTGTTTTTTTGTTTCTTTTTAAACTATTTTGAATTGCTGTAATGCTTCTTTTTGCTACTTCTTGAGAAAATCCCAAGTTGTCAAAGTCTTCTTTTCCGTCTTCTAGTTTCCCATGAAGTATTTGCCATCTAGGGCTATCAGGTATTTTATAAGAAGCTACCCACATCAAAATTGCAGGAATAGCAGCCATTAACATCATCACACGCCAAATCGGATGCCAGTCGCCCCATATGTTACCTAAAACTGCATTTACAGTAAAAGCAATTACCTGACCCAAGACGATCGCTATCGCGTTTTTATTAACATTCTGGTCGACACGATCCGGAGTTGATATCTCCGAAAGATACATTGGAGACAATCCAGAAACAGCTCCTACAGCGAGCCCTAAAATAAAACGAAAAATTACTAAAATGAAGATGTTTGCAGCAAAGGTACATCCTAATGCAGCAATCACAAACAAGATTGCCATCCAGCGTAATAATTTTCTTCGGCCAATCTTATCAGCAACTCTCCCCCCGCTAAGAGCTCCAAAAATGCCTCCAAATACTAAAGCACTAGAAACAATTCCTTGAGTCCCTGCATTAAGTGCCAATTGGTCCTTAAGACTCATAAATGCTAAAGAACCGTTAATAACCCCAGTGTCATATCCAAATAAAAAACCGCCTAGAGCAATTACATATGCAGAAAGTTGGGCTGATAAGCGCTGGTTATGCTTTCTTTTTTCCATATCTGCTAATCTAACTTCCTTTTGTTAAATTCTAAGTAACGACTTCCTTGTTCTGCCTTTTCAACTTAAAAAATCGATTTACTAAACCAGACCACTCCTATATCTCCAGTTGTTTATCAACTCTCAAATATATTTTATATAAAGAAAGTTTTTAATTAACCATATATAAACTATAACTTTCTAATATTAAAGTGTACGTTTTTATGTTACTACCACGATAATAATTAAACCAATAATAAGGCTTTAGCATCAATTCTTTAAGTACTGTGTTTCCTGCACGCACAATTTATTTCAATGAGTCTCAGTTAATCCAAGCTCTAAAGTTAAAAATAAATTCCTGTAATTTATTAAAATGAGCTTATGCTGTAATCACCTTTTTCATAGTCAACTGAATTTTAAAACAATGTTCAATTATACTATAATATGTAATAGGTATTCTGTCTTTGACTTGACTAAAACTGGAGGAAATTGGAATGAACGTCCTACTTGTTGATGATGAACCTTTGGCACGGGATGAACTCGCCTATTTGTTAAAACAAAATATTACTGTCGAAACTGTTTTTAAAGCGGAGGGAATTAAAGAAGCTCTTTCTTTTCTTTTTAAACATCAGATAGATTTAGTGTTTTTGGACATTTCTTTAAATGAAGAAAACGGATTTACTTTAGCAAAAGAATTGGATCAGCTTGTGAATCCCCCTCTTATTATCTTTGCTACAGCATATGATAAATATGCTGTGCAAGCATTTAATATCGATGCAATTGACTATATTTTAAAACCTTTTGACCAAGAACGGATAAATCAGGCATTAAAAAAAGCGAGTGCTGCACTTTCTGCTAGATTAACTAAAAAAAAGCCAGATACAGTAAAGGAGACTTCAGATACCCAGTTCATAACCCTCACAAGTGATGAACGGACAGTTGTTATCAAAACACAAGATATTATTGCAGGAACAGTTGAAAACGGTGAATTGACAATTTATATCAAAAACGGCAGCCAGTATGTTTCACATGAAACGCTGGTTTGGTTAAAATCACGCTTGAATTCAGAGTTTTTTCTTCAAGTTCATCGCAGTTCCATTGTTAACGTTGACAGTATTCGGGAAATTCAGCCTTGGTTTAATCATACTTATATTCTGATAATGAATAATAATAAAAGAATCCCTGTAGGTCGTTCTTATCTCAAGGAGTTAAAAGCTCGTCTCAATATGTAGAAAAGCGTGGCTCTTTAATCAGTATTTTTCTACATTCACCCTTCGTTTTTTGCAGTTAACTGCAAAAAACGTTTTTTTTTAATTTATTGTATTATTCTTACACCATAAAGAACAATTAGTTAAGAAAGAAGGATGAGACAATGAATGAGAATAAACAAAACAAAAAGAGTGCTGCAAAAAAAGCCCCTCTTCTTGTCCAAATGGGTATCTATGCTTCGCTTCTTTTTATTTCAAATTTAGCTTCCGGTCTGTTTCCTAAATCTTTTCCTGTCCCTGCTCCAGTAATTGGGATGGTTTTGTTATACGCTTTATTGTCATTACACATTATCAAAATTGAATGGGTTGATTCACTAGGAGCATTTTTTATCAGTATCATCGGTTTTCTCTTTGTTCCTTCGGGAATTTCTTTGGCAGCCAACCTTGAAGTCATGCGTTCAGCAGGTTTACAGCTCATCTTGGTTATTATTCTTTCAACAATCATTTTGCTAGTTGTAACTGCTTACACAACCCGCTTGTTTATCTGGATGAAGAAAATCCACGTTGAAAAACACAAGTTAACGCAACGCCCGCTTATATTAAAAAGTCAGATTCACGTGAAAGGAGAAGATTAACATGGCTTTACTTACAAGTCCCTTCTTTGGAATTTTTCTATCTTTAGCTGTTTACCTTTGCGGTCAATGGCTTTTTAAAAAATCTCATGGCCTTTTCCTATTTCAGCCCTTATTTGTTGCTATGGTTTTGGGAATTTTAATTTTGGTCTTACTTGCAAATCTGTTGCATCAAGATGTTGCAAAATTCTATACGCAAGCCTATAAACCCGGCGGCGATTTGATTTTTTGGTTCTTAAATCCTGCAACAATCGCATTTGCTATTCCTTTGTATAAACGTAACGATGTTATCAAGAAATATTGGAAAGAAATTATGGCAGGACTTTTGGTTGGAACAACACTTTCATTATTCGCAATTGTCTTTATCTCAAAATTAATGGGGCTAAATCAAAGTGGAATTGCATCCATGCTTCCGCAAGCTGCTACCACTGCTATTGCTCTGCCTATTTCTAATGCTATCGGAGGCAATTCTGCAATAACTGCGATGGCATGCATTTTAAATGCCGTTATTATCTATGCTTTAGGTGATTGGCTTGTTCGTTTCTTCCATTTAAACTCAGATCCTATCGGAACTGGTTTGGGGTTAGGAACATCCGGGCATACGATTGGTTCTGCCTACGCTTTAAAGTTAGGTTCGGTACAAGGATCGATGGCTGCAATTGCAGTAGTTGTAATCGGTGTTGTAGTTGACATCGTTGTTCCAGTGGTCTCAAAGTTCTTGTTTTGAAAAGAACACTGTATATTAAAACCGCACTGAAAGAAGCTCATCTTTAAGTTAAGAGGCTGGGGCAAAAGTTAACTTTTGCCCCAGCCTCTTTGTCTTAATCTGAAATATGCGAATTAACGTGTTTTAATGGTCAGCATAGATTATCTTCTCGGATACTCAAGTATGTATTTTCGCCTTTAGAGTACATAGCTTAAATTGCCAGTCGCCACATTGTCAACCGCCTTCTAGTCCAATTCTCTTGCCGATTTCCTTAACCAGTTTAACATCCCTTTGATACTCTTCAGTAGTCATATCAACTGCTGCAAAACAGGAAGTTAATTTGTTCTTGATTTCATACTTTTTATTACGAGCTTTATGTGTAAGACAGATATAAACACGCCGTGCATCTTCTTCACCATGTTTTCTTTCAATCCAACCATCTTTTTCCATTCGTTTCAATAATGGTGTTAAAGTTCCATTGTCTAAATTCAACTTTGCACCGATTTGTTTAATCATCATCGGCTCTTCATTTTCCCAAAGTGTTAGTAAGGTAATATATTGGGGATAAGTAAGTTTATATTCTTTAAGCGCTGTTGTATAAAACTTGTTATATATTTTTTGTGAAGTATAGATTGCAAAACAAAGCTCATCCTCTAATTTATTAGGCCTATGTTCTAATCCCATCGTTCGTTCCTACTTTCTAAAGTTTCTTAATAATCCTTTGCATTAACTATGATATATTATATTAACTAATATAATACTTTCTACAAACAGAATCTTATACTTTTATCATGTAATCTAGCTTAAACTATTTTTTAATCTCTTACCAATCATCTCAAACAATATTTTCTGCGAATTATCCAGCTGTTTAACTTCAACATTACTTATACCTAAGACTGTTTAGCCTTGTTTTTAAGCAAGATAAACTCCGCACTTTTGACTCAAAATATTATTTTTATTATACCATTTTATCTTCGAGGCACGTTAATGTTCACTGCTTTATAACTTCATTCATAAACTACTAAGTTAACAATTTTTAGTTTAGTGTAGTAAAATGTTTGTGGAGCATAAACTACTTGAAACGAGGTTTTTTGATGAATAGTTTAATTGATACTTATACCTTAAGCAATGGTGTTAAAATCCCAATAGTTGGCTTTGGAACTTGGCAGACGCCAGCCGGTGCCGTTGCAAAGGTTGCTGTCAAGTCAGCACTTTCGTCCGGTTACCGTCACATTGATACGGCTGAAATGTACGGGAATGAAAAAAGCATCGGGGAGGCAATTAAAGAAAGCGGAATTGCCCGGCAAACACTTTTTGTTACCAGCAAACTCAATAATAATGCACATGGCTATGAAGCAGCTGCCGATGCAATCGATCAGACTCTTAAGGACCTCCAATTATCAGCTCTTGATCTTTTTTTGATTCACTGGCCTAATCCTCAACGTTATCGTAATGAGCATTGGAAAAAAGTACTTCAGGACACTTGGCATGCTCTAGAAGATGCATATAATGTAGGAAAAATCAGAGCAATTGGTGTTTCTAACTTTCGTCAAAAACATTTTGAAGTTCTGAAAGAAACCCAAACAATAACTCCAATGGTTAATCAAATTCGTATTTGTCCTGGAGACCTAGATAGAGAAACTATCTCATATTGCAAAGAAAATAATATTTTACTTGAAGCTTACAGTCCGCTTGGAACTGGTAAATTATTTTCAGATACCACGTTGAAAACTATCGCTGAAAGCAACAAGCATACTGTCGCTCAAGTCTGCCTTCGCTGGTCTTTGCAGCACAACTTTCTTCCCTTGCCTAAATCGATTCATGAAGAGCGTATTGAAGAAAATACAAAAATCTTTGATTTTAAACTTTCACAAAAAGACATGGAAACAATTGATCGCCTTGATGGAATAGTTGGCTATGCTGTTGATCCTGATACTGCTGACTTTTAAAGTACATCCTAACAGTTTATAAAATAAAGGCCATGCTAAAAAATTTATTTTTGGCATGGCCCTTATTCATATATAATTATAATTACTTTGACATTATTTGAATTTATTTACCCTTTATAGTACCATCCTCTCCCACTTTGAATTACAATGTTATCTATACTATGAATTCAAGAAGGAGAGGACTTTATATAATGACCATTAATAAAGAGCTCATTAAAGATGATTTATACCAAGCAGTAAATGGTGCTTGGCTCAAAACAGCTAAAATTCCAGCAGACAAACCATCTACGGGTGGCTTCGCAGATTTAGCTGAAAATATTGAAAAAACTTTAATGGCTGACTTCGCTTCTTTAGCAAAAGATCCAGAAAAAGCAAGTGATCCTTATTTACGCGAGTTTATTAACTTCTACAAACTTGCAGCTAACTTTTCTAAAAGAAATTCTGCCGGGTTTGCTCCTGCACGAAAATACCTTAAAACCATTGAAAGTTTAAAAAACTTGAATGATTGGCAAAAAAATCTGAAAAACTTAACTTTAACAGGTTACCCCAGTCCCATTCCAGTATACGTTGAACCTGATATGAAAAATACATCTCGCTATGCTTTAACAGCAGATGTACCCAGCCTAATATTACCGGATAAAACCTATTATGAAGGTGACAACCCTTCTGCTCAAGCTCTATTGCAGATTTATACAAAAATGATGGAAAAACTTTTCAGGCTTGCTGGTTATTCTGAAAAAATTACCCAAGAGATTATCGAACAGACACTTGCATTTGATAAATCTCTGGTACCGCATGTTAAAGATAGTACCGAATTAGCTGACTATGTAAAATCATATAATAAATACAGTTTTACCGATTTTGTAAAATTCAGTAATCAGTTTAATATCAAGAACTTTATCACTGGATTACTTTCCGCTGAGCCTGACCAAATAATCGTCTCACAGCCAAAATACTATGAAGCTTTGAATGAACTTGTAACTCCTGAAACCTTTGTTAATATGCGCAGCTGGATGCTTTCAAAATCCTTGCTGGCTGTCAGTCCTTTTCTTTCAGATGAGGCTCGAATTGTCTCAGGTGAATATTCTCGTGCAATCTCCGGCAGCAAGGAACCCATGAATCCCCAAAAGAGCGCATATTATCTTTCAATCGGACAATTTGATCAAGTTGTCGGACTTTATTATGCACACAAATATTTTGGCGAAAAGGCAAAGAATGACGTTAGGCAGATGGTCCAGAAAATGGTCACTGTCTATAAAAAAAGGCTTGAAAATAATAACTGGTTAAGCAAAAAAACTCGTGAGAAAGCAATTGTTAAGCTTGAAAAGCTTGGGATCCAAGTCGGTTATCCTGATGAATTGGAAGAAGTTTATAAAAAATTCAAAGTCGAAGAAGATTCGTTATTTGATAATAGCCTAAAATTTGATCAGATTTACTTAAAAGATCACTATAGCCGTTGGAATAAAGAAGTAGATAGAAAACGTTGGGAAATGAGCGCTAATACCGTGAACGCTTATTACAACCCCTCTTACAACGTCATTGTGTTTCCTGCTGCTATTTTGCAAAAACCCTTCTACAGTTTAAAACAATCTTCTAGTGAAAACTATGGTGGTATTGGAGCTGTTATTGCTCATGAAATTTCACATGCTTTTGACAATAACGGCGCACATTTCGATGAATTCGGCAATCTTAACAATTGGTGGTCAAAGAGTGATCTTGATCATTTTGAAAAGCTTTCTCAAAAAATGATTAAAGAGTTCGATGGTCTAGAGACCAAAGCTGGTAAAGTAAATGGTAAATTAGTAGTTTCTGAAAACATCGCTGATGCAGGCGGCCTTAGTTGTGCTTTAGAAGCTGCCAAAAATGAAGATGACGCTGACCTAGAAGAGTTCTTTATTAATTGGGCTCGGGTCTGGTGCCTAAAATCCTCTCTTGAAAGGCAAAAACTACTATTAAATATTGATGTGCATGCACCTCATGAATTACGTGCAAACATTCAGCCGCAAAACCTCGCCGATTTTTATACTACCTTTAAAATAAAAAAAGGCGATCCTATGTATCTTCAACCTGAAAAAAGAGTTAATATTTGGTAACTAAAAAGAGACATATTTCCCAGGAAATATGTCTCTTTTTTCACACTTATTTATTTTTTAAGAAAACAAAAAAGTTGACATAAAAGATCCCTGTCAACTTAAGAGATTATAATACTAAAGATACTGTTTATTTACGTTTACCCTTGTAAGCCTTGCGCTTTGCCTTTTCAATTGCCCTTTTACGAGCGCGTTTTGCCTGTTCCTTTTCTTCCCGCTCCTTATTTATCTTAAAAGGATTGTTAAGTAAAAGTGTCTGCAAAACTGAAAATGCATTTCCAATTACCCAGTATAATGATAATGCTGATGGCAAAGAAATAGCTGTAAATAGAATGAAGATCGGCATCCCATAAGTCATTGCTGCGGTCATTCCGTTTTGCTCTGGTTGTGACATAACACTCAATTTAGAAGTAGCAAAAGTAAAAATCGCTGCTAAAACCGGTAATATAAAGTACGGATCCCGTTCACCTAAATGCATCCATAAAAAAGATCCAGTTTTTAAAGCCTGAGAACGCAAAATTGCCTGATACAATGCAATTAATATCGGCATCTGTACAACCACTGGCAAACAACCAGCAACTGGATTTACACCAGCCTCAGCATAAAGCTTCTGCTGTTCTTCTTTCAGTTTAGCCTGAGTTGCAGCATCCTTTGCAGAATACTTTTTCTGTAGGATCTTCAGCTCAGGTTGCAGTTCGGTTGTTTTACGCATACTTTTGGTTTGATAAAACATTAATGGCAGCAAAATTACACGTATGATAATTGTAAAAATAATTATGCCCCAGCCGTAGCTGTTACCAAACACCTTGCTTAGAAACTGAATCGCTTGGATAAAGTTCCAGATAATATAATGGTCCCAAATTCCAGAACTGCTTTCTGTTACAGTTGATGTGCTGCAACCCGTTAAAGTAAACATTAACCCCACAGTACTAAGCAGCATCAGGGTTCGTTTCACTTTTTTCACTGCATTTCCCTCACTTTGAAAAACCTATTTATAACACATGTGCCAAGCGTAAAGCATGCATTAAATTTTTTTTAGTTTCAGCCATAGACACTCCTGCAATTGGAGGACGTGCAATTACGATGAAATCAATTTCTTGCCTTATTTTTGGCTTGAGTTCTGTCAGTGTTTGCCGAATACGTCGTTTAACCCAATTTCGCGCTACAGCATTCCCAATTTTTTTCCCTACTGATATTCCCACTCGAAAATGAAGCTGACCAGGTTTTTCTAACACATATACGACAAATTGACGATTTGCACAAGATTTGCCCTGCGTGAAAACTTTCTGGAATTCGGCTTCTTTTTTGACACGGTATGATTTTCGCATAATACATCTCCAGTGTCTTACAAAAAACTATATTAAAAGAAAAGACCACTGACGGTCAGTGGTCTAAGCAGACAATACTTTTCTACCCTTTTGACGTCTACGTGCTAAAACAGCACGACCGTTGCTTGTACTCATACGTTTGCGGAAGCCATGCACTCTTTGGCGATGACGTTTCTTTGGTTGATATGTTCTCTTCATTGTTTCTTACACCCCCTTGATCGAGTATCCTTGCTCGACAATCATAACTAATATTCTATTAAATTAACAATATTTTGTCAAGCTTAACTTTACCAAGCCATTTTATCATAAAAAAACTGTTATTAACAGACAATTTGAAAGAGGACACTTATGTCTTTTAAAAAGTTATCCACAGTTGTAATTAGAAATCGTTTTTTTCTGTGGATTTATTACTTCTAAAAAACCCTAATGCACACAATAAGATACAGGCTTTTACACAAAAAAACAGGCTGTTAACGACTTATTAACAGCCTGATTATTTTTTGTGCATAAGTGCAATATGTGCTGCTACTGCAAAGCTTAGCAGACACAGCCTCCCTGTGGAAAAGCTATGCAGAATTGGACAGCTTAAAGTTATGTACACCCTGTGATAAAGATTATTACCTGCTTGTGTATAGTGTTTTTATATTTTGCACATACCTGTGGAAAACTTTTTTTAAAAATGCTAAACTGTGTAAAGTAACATTTTTATAGAAAGGAGGTTTTTTTGTGCCTGATTTAGAAACTTTATGGCAGTATATTTGTGATGAATTTAAAAATAAACTCTCAACGATCAGTTACAATACTTGGTTAAAAGCAGTCAAACCGTTATCTTTCTCTGGAAGAAATTTAGTAATTGAAGTTCCAACAGCGTTACATAAAGATTATTGGAAAGCCAATTTAAGTAATCAAGCCGCTGAAATGATCGAAAAATCTATTGGGCAAAAAATTACGATTATTGCTAAGCTGCCTGAGGAACCTGATCCATTACAAAATACCGGTTATTCCAGTCCAGCAGGAGCTCAGCAAAACGCCGTTGATACTCGTCCAACTTTTATGCGTGAAACAAAACTAAACGATAAGTATACTTTCGATACTTTTGTTATCGGAAAGGGTAATCAAATGGCACATGCTGCTGCATTAGTAGTAGCAGAAGAACCAGGTGCACTCTATAACCCGCTTTTCTTCTTTGGCGGGGTCGGCTTGGGAAAAACCCATCTCATGCATGCTATTGGACATCAGATGCTTGCTAATAGACCGCAAGCAAAGGTTAAGTATGTAACCAGTGAAGCTTTTGCTAATGATTTTATCAATTCAATTCAAACTAAACGGCAAGAAGAATTTCGAAAAGAATATCGCAGTGTTGATCTTTTATTGGTAGATGATATTCAGTTTTTTGCAGATAAAGAAGGTACGCAAGAAGAGTTTTTCCACACTTTTAACGCTCTTTACGATGATAAAAAACAAATTGTTCTTTCATCTGATCGTCTGCCAAACGAAATTCCTAAACTCCAAAAACGTTTAGTTTCTCGTTTTAAATGGGGCCTTTCAGTTGATATTACGCCCCCTGACTTAGAAACTAGAATTGCTATTTTACGCAATAAAGCAAATGCAGATCATTCTGCAATTCCGGACGACACTTTGAGTTATATTGCAGGTCAGATTGATTCCAATATTCGTGAACTGGAAGGTGCACTAGTTCGAGTCCAAGCTTATTCTTCAATGACTCATCTACCTATTACAACCAGCTTAGCAGCAGATGCTTTGAAAAATCTAAAGTTAAATGGAAAGTCAAATGAAATTTCAATCTCTGTAATTCAAGACAAGGTTGCAAAATACTACCATATTTCAATTAGCGATTTAAAAGGTAAAAAAAGAGTTAAAAGTATCGTTTTACCTCGGCAAGTAGCTATGTACCTTGCTCGTGAATTGACTGATGCTTCATTACCGAAAATTGGTCATGAATTTGGAGGAAAAGATCACACTACTGTTATCCATGCTCACGAAAAAATTTCGGCTGCGCTTAATAATGACAATGAACTTAAAAGAGAAGTAGATGACCTTAAGGGAAAGCTGAAAAAGTAATCACCTGTGGAAACTTGTGCGTAAAAAGCGTAGTTATACACAAGATATCCACATGTGGATATCTTTTAATTCTCATACATCTTCCCATTTTTCCACAGTATCAACAGGCCCTACTACTATTACTTTACTTATTTATCCTTAATTAATATATCTCAGGAGGTTACTTATGAAATTCACGGTAAATCGAGCAGCATTCATTAAAAGTTTAACTGATGTTCAAAGAGCTATCTCAACAAAAACTACAATTCCTATCCTGACAGGAGTTAAACTTAAGCTTGAAGCTAAAGGATTAACACTGACCGGTAGTGACGCAGATGTTTCAATTGAAACTTTTATAGCAGCTGATGATAATAACGCAGAATTACAAATTGAAGAACCAGGGCAAATTGTTTTAACTGCACGTATATTTAGTGAAATAGTAAAGAAACTACCTGAAAAGACCTTAACTTTTAAAGTAACTGAAAATTATCAAACAGAAATCACTTCAGGTTCAGCCTCATTTACTATTAGAGGATTAGATGCCAATAACTATCCCCGCCTTCCAGAGATAGATGCTAAAGAACGGCTAACGCTTAAGGGAGATCTTTTAAAACAATTAATTGGACAAACAGTAATTGCTGTTTCAACTCAAGAAAGTCGTCCAATTCTGACAGGAGTTCATTTAGTAATCAAAAACGGCGAGTTACTGGCTGTTGCTACTGATAGTCATCGACTAAGTCAAAGAAAAATAACTTTACCGGAAGCCAAAGAGGCAAATTACGATATTATTATTCCGGGAAGATCTTTAAGCGAATTGGCGAAAATGATTCCTGAGGATACGGAAACAGTCAGTTTACGGATATCAGAAAACCAGGTTTTATTTGACCTTGGAAACACAACTTTTTATTCTCGGCTACTAGAAGGAAATTATCCTGATACTGAACGTTTAATTCCCAAAACAGCTGAAACAACGATAGAATTTAATGCAACAGATTTTTTGTCAGCTATAGAGCGGGCTTCACTGCTGTCTCATGAGGGGCAAAATAATGTAGTTAAATTAGTCTTAGATACTCCGGGAAAAAAGGCAACTATATATAGCAATTCACCAGAAGTAGGAAATGTAGAAGAAGAATTAAAATTTCAAAATCTTACAGGTAATAATATTGAAATATCCTTTAATCCGGATTATATGAAGGATGCGCTGCGTTCTTTTGGGCAGACAACTGTTACTGTAGCATTTACATTACCGCTGCGGCCTTTTACATTAGTGCCTAGTGAAGACCATGAGCATTTTGTACAATTAATTACACCGGTAAGAACCTTTTGATAAAATTCTATTGAAATTATAAATACAGTTAATACTAATAATTAAGAGAAACTAGGACAAAATTTAAATTTTGCTGCAGTTTCTCTTATTTTTTTTACTTATGGTTCTGACCAGCAAGTTTATTGGTAAATCTTTGTGTACTTATTTTTTTGTTATTAAAAAGCTCATTTGTGTTTTAAAACGTGTACAATTCAAAATTAGCGTTTTTAAGGGGTGCATAGTCGAGCTCTATTAAAAGATATTAAAAACGCTTATATGAGCTCTGAGAGCCGTCTGAGATTGTTATTTAATTGTAAAAAGGTTATAATAAAATATAAATATGAAAGTGGGCGGTGTCTGTTGAGTAAAGAAATTTTGCTAAAAAAATCGTATGTAACTCTTGGACAGCTGTTAAAAATAACAGCAGCTATTGACTCTGGTGGACAAGCAAAATGGTTTTTACAGGAAAATACAGTTTTGGTGAATGACAAGCCTGATAACCGACGTGGGCGTAAATTGTATGCTGACGATAAGATTGAAATTCCTGAAGTTGGGACCTTTTTAATGCGTGCGAAAAAAGGCTGAGTCGATGTATTTAGAAAAACTAGAGTTAAAACAATTTCGTAATTATGTGGAAACAAAGCTGATTTTTTCGCCAAAGATAAATATTTTAATCGGTGAAAATGCACAAGGTAAAACTAATCTGCTGGAAGCAATTTATGTATTAGCGACTGCTCGTAGTCATCGAACAGCCAATGATCGTGAATTGATTGAGTTTAAACAGGAAAGTGCTGCTTTGCGAGGAACACTTGTGAGACAGACTGGAAAAACAAAAATGGAGTTGATTCTTAGCCGTAAAGGTAAAAAAGCTAAGCTTAATTTTTTGGAGCAAGCCAAACTCTCGCAGTATATCGGACAAATGAATGTAATTTTATTTGCGCCCGAAGATCTTGCACTTGTTAAAGGAGCTCCCGCAGTCAGGAGAAGGTTTATTGATATGGAGTTTGGTCAGATAGATGCGCATTATCTTTATAATCTGACTCAGTATCGTACAATTTTAAAACAGCGTAATCATTATTTAAAACAGTTGCAGCTTAAGCAAACAGCGGATTATATGTTACTGGATGTATTATCTGATCAATTAGCAGCTTTTGGGGCAGAAATTATCGCAAAAAGAATTGTTTTTTTAACAGGGCTTGAAAAATATGCACAAAAACTGCAAGAACAGATTACTCACACAAAAGAAAAGCTTCAATTTCGATACGAAACTAGTGTTGCAGCTGCAGCACAAAAAAGTGTTGAAGACTTATACAGTGCTTTGAAACTGTTATATAAAACCAACAGAAAGAAAGAAATTATACAAGGAACTACGCTTTATGGTCCACATCGCGATGACGTTTTATTTTTGATTAATCAAAAAAATGTCCATGTTTATGGATCGCAAGGTCAGCAAAGAACCACAGCACTTGCTCTTAAACTTGCTGAAATTGATTTGATGAAAGAAGAAACAGGCGAATATCCTATTTTGCTACTAGATGATGTTTTGTCAGAATTAGATGGCAGCAGGCAGACTCAGCTTCTTAGAACTATCCAAGATAAAGTACAGACATTTTTAACTACACCCAGTATTAGTGAGATAACCCGGAAATTGATCAAGGATCCGGAAGTATTCAGAATCAAACATGGAGAGGTTTCTGTTCAAAACGAGTAGTGACTGGCATGAATTAGATAATCAGGAGGGAATCAGTTTGACAGATAAGGAATTACAGGAAAGTAAAGAAGAACGTGCTAAGAAATATGATGCTAGCCAGATTCAAGTACTTGAGGGCCTTGAAGCTGTTAGAAAAAGGCCGGGAATGTATATCGGATCCACAAGTTCTCAGGGATTACACCATCTTGTCTGGGAAATAATTGATAATGGGATCGATGAAGCCCTAGCAGGTTTTGCTGATGAAATTAATGTTACAGTCGAAAAAGATAACAGTATTACTGTTAAAGATAACGGACGCGGTATTCCAGTCGGCATTCAGCATAAAACAGGAAGACCTGCGCTTGAAACAGTATTCACGATTTTACATGCCGGCGGAAAGTTCGGCGGTGGCGGTTATAAAGTTTCAGGAGGACTTCATGGTGTCGGAGCGTCAGTTGTTAACGCTCTTTCAACAAGCTTGAGTGTACAGGTTAAACATAGCGGTAAAATTTATGCAATGGATTTCAGTTATGGTAAAGTTGCTCACGAAATGCATGTGATCGGGGAATGTGGCGAACATGAACATGGGACATTAGTCCATTTTTCTCCTGATCCCGATATTTTTACTGAAACAACAGTGTTTGATATCAAGGTGTTAACAACAAGAATTCGTGAACTAGCTTTTTTGAATAAAGGTTTGCGAATTACGATAAGAGATGAACGACCTGAAAAACCAACTACTAAGGAATTTCACTATATCGGAGGAATCAGACATTATGTGGAATTTTTAAATAAGGGCAAGGAGGTTCTTTTTGAGGAACCGATATACCTCGAAGGGGAACAAAAAGGAATTATAGTTGAGGTTGCACTTCAATATACGAACGATTTTCATTCAAATTTATTGACTTTTACTAATAACATTCATACGTATGAAGGCGGAACTCATGAAGCAGGGTTTAAAACTGCTTTAACCCGAGTTATCAATGACTATGCACGTAAAAGCAATATAATGAAGGATAGTGAAGACAATCTTTCAGGTGAAGATGTGCGCGAAGGATTAACTGCTGTTGTAAGTATCAAGCATCCTGATCCGCAATTTGAGGGACAGACTAAAACAAAGTTGGGTAACTCAGATGCAAGGACCGTAACTGATCGGTTATTTGCTGAGCATTTTAATAAATTCATGTTTGAAAATCCAACGACTGCACGAAAAATTGTTGAAAAGGGAATGTTGGCTTCTAAAGCTCGCGTAGCTGCTAAACGTGCTCGCGAGGTAACACGCAAGAAAAATGGCTTAGAAATCAGCAATCTTCCTGGAAAACTTGCTGATAATACTAGTAAAGATCCTTCAATTTCAGAGCTATTTATAGTCGAAGGAGACTCTGCCGGAGGTTCAGCTAAACAGGGACGAGCACGTTTGACTCAAGCAATTTTGCCAATTCGCGGTAAGATTTTAAATGTTGAGAAGGCTTCGCTTGACCGTGTTTTGGCAAACGAAGAGATCCGTTCGCTGTTTACTGCTCTGGGAACTGGGTTTGGCAGCGAATTCGATGTCAGCAAGGCAAATTATCATAAACTTATTATTATGACCGATGCCGATGTCGATGGTGCCCATATCAGAACACTGCTGTTAACATTATTTTACAGGTTTATGCATCCAATGATTGATAAGGGGTATGTTTATATCGCACAACCTCCTTTGTATCAAGTCCGTCAAGGAAAAATGATCAAGTACATTGATACAGAAAGCGAACTCGAAGAAATTCTGGGCCAGCTTCCCCCAAGCCCCAAGCCCGTTGTTCAACGTTATAAAGGTCTGGGAGAAATGGATGCTGAACAATTATGGGAAACAACGATGAATCCAGAAAATCGTCGGTTGCTGCAAGTCAAACTTTCTGATGCTGAAGAAGCAAATAGAGTTTTTGAGATGTTGATGGGAGACAAAGTTGAACCGCGACGTGAATTTATTGAAAAGAACGCAACTTATGTTGAAAACTTGGATGTTTAGATTATTTCCTAGGAAATAAGTGTAGGCTGATAGTTAGCAAAGTGGGAGGTAAAGACATTGGTAGAGCTACCAAATCGTGTTAAACAAACTGATTTGTCAGGAGTAATGCGAACATCTTTTATGGAATATGCAATGAGTGTAATTGTAGCACGCGCACTTCCTGATGTCCGTGACGGGCTTAAACCTGTTCATCGCCGTATTTTATATGGTATGAATGAATTGGGGGTGTCTCCAGATAAACCCTATAAGAAATCGGCGAGAATTGTCGGTGATGTTATGGGAAAGTACCATCCACATGGAGATTCAGCAATTTATGAATCAATGGTCCGAATGGCACAGAATTTCAGCTACCGTTACATGCTCGTTGATGGACATGGTAATTTTGGCTCAGTTGACGGTGATGGAGCAGCGGCAATGCGGTACACTGAAGCACGTATGAGTAAAATTGCTACTGAAATGCTGCGGGACATCAATAAAAACACTATTGATTTTAAGGAAAATTATGATGGTTCAGAAAGAGAACCTGTAGTTTTGCCAGCACGTTTCCCTAATTTGCTTGTCAACGGAGCAACCGGGATAGCAGTTGGTATGACCACTAATATTCCACCTCATAATTTATCTGAAGTTATTTCTGGGCTGCATATTTTGATGGATAATCCTGATGCAACTACGGCTGATTTAATGGAGGCAATTAAAGGGCCCGACTTTCCTACTGGTGGAATTGTTCTTGGCAAATCCGGAATTCGTAAAGCTTATGAAACGGGTAAGGGAACAGTTACTATCAGAGCCAAAGTTGAAATTGAGCAGCAAAAGAATGGTAAGGAACAGATTATCATCGACGAGCTTCCCTATATGGTTAATAAGGCTAAATTAATAGAACGTATTGCGGAGCTTGCACGTGAGAAAAAAATTGAAGGAATCACTGACATTCGTGATGAGTCTGACCGTGAAGGCATGCGAGTTTCAATCGACGTTAGAAAAGATATGAGCGCCTCTGTAATCTTGAATAATTTGTATAAATTAACCTTAATGCAGACTACTTTCGGCTTCAATATGCTTGCGATAGTTAATGGGACGCCTAAAATATTGAGCCTTAAAGAAATCTTAAGCTATTATCTTGAACATCAAGAAAGTGTAATTAGAAGAAGAACTGAATTTGAATTAAAAAAGGCACAAGCACGCGCTCATATTTTAGAAGGATTACGCATTGCACTCGATCATATTGATGCAATTATTAACATCATCCGCAGTTCCAAGAGCGGCGAGATTGCAAAAAAACGGTTAATTGATGGATACCAACTTTCAGACAGGCAGGCACAAGCTATTTTGGACATGCGCCTTGTTCGTTTGACAGGACTAGAGCGTGAAAAAATTGAAGAAGAGTATAAAAAATTAATTGAAGCAATTGCAGATTATCGTGATATTTTGGCTCATAATGAACGAATTGACAAAATAATTTACGAAGAATTATTAGAAATTCAAGAAAAATATGGGGATAAACGCAGGACTGAGTTAATGGTTGGCGAAGTTCTGAGTATCGAAGATGAAGATCTGATTGAAGAAGAAGAAGTTGTAGTGACACTCACACATAATGGCTATATCAAGCGGTTGCCGACTAGCGATTTTAAAACACAAAAAAGAGGCGGACGCGGAATCCAAGGGATGGGTGTGCACGCGGATGATTTTATTGAAAATTTGATTACCACTTCAACGCATGATGAACTTTTGTTCTTTACTAATATGGGCAAAGTCTATCGTATGAAAGGCTATGAGATACCTGAATATGGTAGAACAGCAAAGGGAATTCCTGTAATTAACTTGTTAGGAATCGATTCGGGAGAAAAGATTCAAGCTGTTATTAATCTTTCACATGAAATGAAAACAAAGGAATACTACCTGTTCTTTATAACTAAGAAGGGAATTACAAAACGGACAGCTGTAGCAGAATTTACTAACATCCGCAGCAATGGTTTAAAAGCTGTTTCTCTTAAAGACAGTGATGAGCTGATTAATGTGCTCATTACTGATGGAAAACAAAATATTATCATTGGAACACATCAAGGATATGCGGTTAGTTTCAAGGAAACAGACGTGCGCTCAATGGGAAGAGCGGCTACAGGAGTCCGCGGAATCAGACTTCGTGCTGACGATTATGTTATTGGGGCGGCAATTCTTTATGAAGACAGCCATGTGTTTGTTATCAGTGAAAATGGGTATGGTAAGCAAACACCCGCAAAGGATTATCCGATCAAAGGCCGTGGCGGAAAGGGTATTAAAACTTCAAATGTTACTGTTAAAAATGGGCCGTTAACCGGGCTTACTACTGTCACTGGAAATGAAGATATTATGTTGATTACTAATAAGGGCGTAATGATTCGATTTAATATTGAAACAGTTTCTGTCACAGGACGTGCTACTTTAGGTGTGCATTTAATAAGAGTTGATGGTGACGCTGTTGTTTCTACTATGGCCAAAGTTGTGCCAGACGAAACAACAGATGAACAACTGGACCAAGAAACAACAGAAGAATAATTTTCCAAAGTAATTTATTCAATGTTGCGTATTTAAAAGTATAAGGCTATTCGGGATCGCCTTGCATTACAGTGATATGAATGATATAATTCTTGTTCGTTAGTATCTAACTCGAAACAGATTTAGATTACTTTCCTTGCTCTTAACAAAGTTAAGAGCCAATAGTCCATAAGGAGGTGTAAACAGTCATGACTTACGAAGTTACTTACATTATCAGCCCAGCAGTTGACGAAGCCGCAAAGAGTTCTTTAGTTGAACGCTTTGATGGTATTTTGAAAGACAACGGTGCTGAAGTCGTAGATTCAAAAGACTGGTCTAAACGTCGTTTTGCTTACGAAATCGGTGGTTTTACAGAAGGTATTTACCATATTGTAAATGTTAAAGCTGATGATTCAAAGGCAATCGATGAATTTGACCGTCTGGCTAAAATCAATGACGGTATTTTACGTCATATGATCGTTAAACGCGAAGCTTAATTATAAAAAGGAGGAACTGAACATTGATCAATAGAGCTATCCTTGTAGGTCGATTAACACGTGATCCCGATTTGCGTTATACTTCCAGCGGTGTTGCAGTTGCAACTTTTACTGTTGCAGTCAACCGCCAGTTTACTAATCAGCAAGGTGAACGTGAAGCTGATTTTATTAATTGTGTAATTTGGCGTAAATCTGCGGAAAATTTTGCAAATTTTACTCATAAAGGTTCATTAATTGGGGTTGATGGCAGAATTCAAACACGTTCTTATGAAAATCAGCAGGGTAATAGGGTCTATGTGACAGAAGTTATTGTTGATAACTTTTCGTTGCTTGAGTCGCGTTCACAATCTGAGCGTTACCAACAACAGCATGGCAATAATGATACACAAGGTTCAGATTCTCCTCAAAATACAACAACGAACAATAATTCAGATAATAATCCGTTTGGTAAGGCAGTAGGCAATAAAAATACTGAAAATAGTAAATCTAGTGATGATAATGATCCATTCGCGGATAATGGACAGCAAATTGACATTTCTGATGATGATTTACCATTCTAGTATTTTAAAAATAATTAGTTGAAAAGGAGGGACATGTACATGGCACAACAACGTAGGGGTGGCCGTCGTCGTCGTAAAGTTGATTTTATCGCGGCTAATCATATTGACTATATCGACTATAAAGATACAGATTTGTTGAAACGCTTTGTTTCCGAACGAGGAAAAGTTTTACCTCGTCGAGTAACTGGTACAAGTGCTAAGAACCAGCGTCGTTTAACTATCGCAGTTAAACGTGCTCGGATCATGGGACTTCTACCATTTGTTACAGAAGATTAAGCTAATTGAAAAGGTCTATTTCAGGCCTTTTTTTTGTGCCTTAGAAAATTAAATATAGTGTGATTCATACTATATGTAGTGCTTCTTTGAAATTTTAATACAACATATATTGATATAAGTCAAGTCTGTAATTTAAAATTTGAAGAGTATATAATTTGAAAAGAGGCTGTTGCCTGTTGGCTGCAGCGGATAAGGTTTTCTTAACTGAAGACCTATTATTTAAGGGGATGTCTAAATGTTTGATAGGTATGTTGACGTTTTGTCAAATTTACCAAAATATTCAAAAAATGTTTTTAGAAAGGACTATTTTAGTTGGTTAATCAACCAATGTCGCGGATGGGGAAAATTCAGTTATGGGCTTTTGCTTTTTAACTTTGTACTTCAAGTATTCTCGTTACGACAATCTTTCAGTGATTCTCCTATCTCGTCATTGATTTTCTTTATTGGTGCCAATCTTTCGGTAGCATGTGTAATCGGCATCTCAAATCGTTCTGGTATTCAGGGCTGGGCTGGGGCTCTCAGTGCCGTTTGTATTGCTTCAGTGAGCTTTATGGCTGGTAACTTTGCGACAGCTTGGGAACAGATTGGTTACTTAATTTTCTTGGATTTTTTCTGCATTCTGGATCCTAAGTGGAACGACAATATTAAAGCAGAGAAATTTGAGAAGATGAGTGAGTGGATTTATTATATAGCTTTCTTCGTAGTTGCATGGGGAATTATTTATTATATTTTTAGTTTAACAAGTGATCCGCGTGTTTTCTTAGATAGTTTAAACTTGGCAATGGCAATTACAGGATCGCTGCTAGAGCTTAACCGTAAACGTGAGCAGTACTTCGTATGGACAATCAGTTCCATTTTTACAATTGCTCTTTGGACACAGACCATGCTGCAAGGTGACGGCAATTTCGCACTTATTTTTAGTTACAGCGTCTTCTTTTTGAATGATATGTACGCTTTCTTCAGTACACGCGGCTGGTTTAGAATAAATAGTCAAGTTTAACTTTTGACTGCAGATTTAAGACTATACGTTTCATCTGAATATTTTTTGATACAAACATAATAAAAAAGCTGCGATAGAGTCTAATTCTACTGCAGCTTTTTTATTTTTTACAATTGCCGGGAGTTATTTGCAAGGATAGCGAATCTTTTGTTTTTATAATTTTTCCAGCAAAAAAAGCTTTTTTATTTAATAAGTTAAAAAATAAGTATTAATAGCACCTAGCCATTTTGCAATAGCAGTCTAAAAATCTAGTATGCTATTTGGTTAGATGTGTTTCAAATAGTTGTTTGTGTTAAAATAGTATGCAAGTAGGTCGTCTTTACGGTACATATAGTACGTATAAAAATTGATTTTGGACGGATTAAGTATCTGATTCCAAGCAGAATACACTTTCTAGTGTGATTCTTTGCAAGAATGTGAGGAAAAGACAGTGAAACAGTTATTTTCGAAAGATTCATGGCACTTACCGGCTTTTTTGAAAAACAGTAAAATCAGGTTGATAACTTTTCTTTTATTAGCAATATCTTTAGTGTGTGTTGTTATGGCTTTTTTAGTTAACCTAATCCTTGGTCTTATTATTTTGGTGGCGGTAATATTAACGGTTGTCATGTCTTCTTTTACGCTAAAGGCGATTACTGAAGATACGAATGAGTACATTTCAGATTTATCTTATCGTATTAAACGAGGAGAACAAGAAGCACTGATTAAGATGCCCATTGGAATTTTGTTTCTAAGCAAGCACAACGATGTGGAATGGATAAACCCATACCTGCAGAAATATTTTGGAAATAAGGAAATATTAGGTAAACCTCTTGCTGAGATTGATGCTGAATTAGCGGAACTTGTTGAAAAAAATCAAGACAGCAAAAAGCCTGTTGAAGTTTCTTGGGGAAAATACAAGTTACAATTATTAATTCAAAAAAATATACATGCAGTCTATTTAATGGACATTACACATTATGCTACGATCCAGCAGCATGATTTAGATACAAATGTTGTAATCGGACAAATTTTTTTGGATAATTATGATGAGATTACACAGTCAATGAATGACAAAGCTGTATCTAATTTAAGCAACTATGTTACAAATGAACTTTCTAATTGGGCAAAAAAATATCAGATGTATCTTAAACGAATCGATGATGACCATTTCCTGGTCCTCACGTATTCAAAGGTTTTAAAGAAACTTGAAGATGATAAGTTTAAAATTCTTGATCGAATTCGTGAAAGAACTTCTAAACAAAATCTGCCTTTAACGCTCAGTATGGGTATTTCTTACGGCAATGATGATCTTGCTTTATTGGCTAAAGCTGTACAAAGTAACCTTGACCTTGCCTTAGGACGTGGTGGAGATCAGGTAGTTGTCAAAACTCAAGATGGTGAAGCACGTTTTTATGGCGGGAAAACCAATCCGATGGAAAAAAGGACCCGCGTCAGGGCTCGTATGATTTCACAAGCACTGCAAGAACTCATGAATCAGACTGATCAAGTCTTTGTAATGGGACATAAACAGCCAGATATGGATTCAGTAGGCGCTTGTCTTGGCATTCGCAGAATTGCAGCGATGAATCAAAAAAAATGCTGGGTTGTTTTAAACCAAGAAAATCTGCATTCCGATGTTTCACGTTTAATGGATGAATTGGGCCAGTATCCTGATATTAAAGGAACTGTTTTAACTCCTGAAGAAGCGCAGGAAAAAGCAACTGAGCAAAGTCTTTTAATAATGGTTGATCATTCTAAGCCGTCTATTTCCGTCAGCAAGGAGCTTTATCAACAGCTTTCAAATCGAGTGATGGTAATTGATCATCATAGGCGTGGTGAAGAATTTCCAGAAAATCCAATTTTAGTATATATTGAACCATATGCTTCTTCGACATGTGAATTGATCACTGAAATGTTTGAATATCAGTCACGTGAAAGTGAACCGATTAATAAAATTGAAGCTACAGCAATGCTAACCGGAATTATTATTGATACTAAGTCATTTACTTTACGGACTGGGACAAGAACTTTTGATGCGGCAAGTTATCTGCGTTCTGTTGGTGCGGATTCTGTTTTGGTTCAGCATTTTATGAAAGAAAACGTAAATGATTTCTTACAGCGCAACCACCTTATTGATCGTGTCGAATTTATTGGGGATCGGATCGCACTTTGTGTTGGTGAAAAAGACAAGGTTTATGATCCGGTTATTGCTGCTCAAGCTGCAGATTCATTGTTAAATGTAAGCGGGGTAAATGCTTCTTTTGTGATTACTGAAAGAACTGATGGAAAGATCGGAATCTCGGCTAGGAGCAATGGCGAAGCTAACGTACAGGTTGTAATGGAACAACTTGGCGGAGGCGGACATTTGTCGAATGCAGCAACCCAGTTAACTGGGGTAACAATTGAGGAAGCAAGAGCTCAATTAATGGACGTTTTAAAACAAAAACATGATGAATAGAAATACTGAGGAGGTAACAAAATGAAAGTAATTTTTTTACAAGATGTAAGAGGCAAGGGAAAGCGTGGCGAAGTTAAAGAGATCGCGGACGGTTATGCCAATTTTTTAGTTAAGGCAAAAAAAGTCAAGGTAGCGACAGCCCAAGCTGTTAGCCAGTTAAAAGGACAACAGGTTGCTGAAAAGAAAAAAGATGCTGAAGAATTAACTGCTGCAAAGAAGTTAAAAGAGGAGCTTGAATCTGGCAAAATGGTTGTTGAAATAAAAGCTAAAGCAGGAGTTGATAGCAGGCTTTTTGGTTCTATTACCAGCAAACAGGTTGCTCAAGCAATGCAACGCCAGTATGGGTTAAAGATTGATAAAAGGAAGATGGACCTTGAAGTACCAATCAAGGCTCTCGGCTACACTAATATTCCGGTTAAGTTGCATAATCAGGTTACTGCAAAAATCAGGGTTCATGTTGCTGAAAAGTAAAGTGATAGTATTTGCAGTAACAGGGCTGAAGTTAGCTGAAAGGTGAAGAACATATGAGTAATGATGCTTTAATCGACCGCTTACCACCGCAGAATGTTGAAGCTGAACAAGCTGTTCTTGGAGCTATCTTTTTGCGTTCAGATGCTTTGGTGGAGGCAATGGTTTATTTACAGCCAGACGATTTTTATCGGCGTGCGCATCAGATTATTTTTCAA
Source organism: Liquorilactobacillus oeni DSM 19972 (assembly GCF_001436275.1). GTDB lineage: Bacteria > Bacillota > Bacilli > Lactobacillales > Lactobacillaceae > Liquorilactobacillus > Liquorilactobacillus oeni. Next base: position 302,764 of record NZ_AZEH01000020.1, on the reverse strand, counting down.
ACAATGATCGACTTAAATAATCAAGATGAGATTATTGATGTTGTGACTGTGAATAATTATTTAAAAGCTAATCAGCAAGATGATGACGTTGGTGGCGTTGGTTATATTGCTGAATTAGCAGCTGCGGTTCCTACCGCAGCTAATGTAGTATACTATGCTAGAATTGTTGAAGAAAAAGCCTTGATGAGGCGTTTAATTGCAACGGCTACGAATATTGTTACGCAAACATATACGCAAGAAGACGATGTACCGACATTGCTGGATAACGCTGAACGGCAGATTATGGACGTATCAGAACGACGTAATCGCAGCGGTTTTAAGCCAATTAAAGATGTTCTCAATAATGCCATTGAAGATATTGATAAATTGTATCAGCAAAATGAAGATATTACTGGACTTGCAACCGGATATAATGAGCTGGATAAGATGACCGCGGGTTTGCAGCCTGATAATTTGATAATTCTGGCTGCTCGTCCTGCAGTCGGTAAAACAGCCTTTGCTTTAAATATTGCACAGAATGTGGGGACTAAGTCTGCTCAAACTGTGGCAATTTTTTCGCTTGAAATGAGTGCAGAATCTTTAGTTAACAGAATGCTTTGTGCTGAGGGCAGTATTAATGCTAATCATTTGAGAACAGGACAGTTAAATGATGAAGAATGGAAAAATTTAATTGTTGCAATGGGTTCGCTTTCGCAAGCATCTATTTTTATTGATGACACACCAGGTATCAAAATGGCAGAAATTAGAGCAAAATGCCGACGCTTGGCTAAGGAACAAGGAAACCTGGGCCTTGTAGTAGTTGATTATCTGCAGCTGATTGAAGGAACGAATAAGGAAAGTCGGCAACAAGAGGTTTCAGAAATTTCACGACAATTAAAAAAACTTGCTAAGGAGCTGTCAGTTCCAATCATTGCTCTTTCGCAGCTTTCTCGTGGAGTTGAACAAAGGCAAGATAAACGTCCTGTATTATCTGATATTCGTGAATCAGGCTCAATAGAACAAGATGCGGACATTGTAGCATTCTTATATCGTGACGATTATTATGAACGCTCTGAAAGCGACCAGGACAGCAGCGGTGGAAAACAGGATGACGATTCTCAGGATGTAGGTGAAGTAGAAGTAATTATCGAAAAAAACCGTTCAGGTCCTCGTGGAACTGTTAAACTGTTATTTGTCAAATCCTATAACAAATTTTCATCAGTCGCTTATGTACCGGAAAATCAAAAAGGCTGATCATATAATTTTTATGTAAAATAACAAGCGTTAAATTAAAATTAAGTGTCTTACAAAGCTTAGATAATAAAAGTTTTGTAGGACACTTTTTTAGGTATCTGCAGATTTATTGCTATAAAGATAAATTAATATTACAAGGATTAGTTTAAGTGGATAGGACGAATTTTAAAGAAATAAAGTTCGGTAATTTGCCGATAAAATATTTACTTCATTATAAATATTCGGAATTTACTTGAAAGATAAGCGTACGCCTGATACAATAATCGAGGTTGATGGAGTTATAAATTTTATCCAAATCATTTTATGAGGTGAATGTCAATGTCATCAGTAGTAGTAGTTGGTAGTCAATGGGGCGATGAAGGTAAAGGAAAGATAACAGATTTCCTTAGCCGCAATGCTGAGGTAATTGCTCGTTATCAAGGGGGCGACAATGCCGGGCATACAATTGTATTTAATGGTGAAACATTTAAGCTGCGATTGATACCTTCAGGGATTTTTTATCACGACAAGATCAGTGTAATCGGCAATGGAGTTGTTTTAAATCCTAAATCTCTTATTGAAGAACTGAAATACTTGAAAGACCGTGGAATTGCTACTGATAATTTGCGGGTTTCAGACCGAGCACATGTAATTTTACCGTATCATATACTTTTGGATGGCTTACAAGAAAAAGCTAAAAAAGATCAAAAGATTGGAACAACGAATAAGGGAATCGGTCCTGCTTATATGGATAAAGCAGCACGCATTGGAATTAGAGTTGCAGATCTGCTTGATAAAGAAATTTTTGAAGAAAAGCTGCGTCGCAATCTCGAAGAAAAAAATCGTGAATTTACTCGTTTCTATGATCGCGAGCCACTTAAATTTGAAGATATTTTCGAGCCTTATTATGAATATGGACAGCAATTCAAAGACTATGTGACTGATACGTCAGTTGTCCTCAATGATGCTTTAGACAGCGGTAAACGTGTTTTATTTGAAGGAGCACAAGGAGTAATGCTGGATATTGACCAAGGAACATATCCATTTGTAACCTCTTCTAATCCAGTCGCAGGGGGCGTGACAATCGGTAGTGGGGTAGGTCCGTCAAAAATAGATAAGGTAGTAGGAGTTTGCAAAGCATATACATCTCGTGTTGGTGATGGTCCCTTTCCGACTGAATTAAATAATGAGACAGGTTCTTTTATCCGTGAAGCAGGTCATGAATACGGAACTGTGACTAAACGGCCACGAAGAATTGGCTGGTTTGACAGTGTAGTAATGCGACATGCAAAACGTGTCTCAGGATTAACAAATTTAAGCTTGAATTGTGTTGATGTACTAACTGGTTTAGATGAAGTTAAGATCTGTACAGCTTATAAACTTGATGGTGAGTTGATTTACCACTATCCGGCAAGCTTGAAACAGCTTAGTAAATGTAAACCAGTGTATGAAACTTTGCCTGGTTGGAAGGAAGATATTACACATTGCAAGCGACTTGAGGATTTACCGCTTAATGTAAGAAATTATATTCACCGTATTCAAGAATTAGTAGGAGTCAAGATTTCTACCTTTTCTGTTGGTCCAGATCGTGAACAAACTAACGTTTTAGATAATATTTGGGCACGAATTTAATAATTAAAGATATTTTTAAAAAATGAGGGGCTGGGTCAAAAATTAACTTTTGACCCAGCTCTTCTATTTACTCCAGATAAACGTGTTCCATAAATCAAAATTTTCCGCCTAACCTCGAATTACTCGTAGCAAATTACTCGCTATGTTCGTAATTTCTTGTTAGTACTCAAATTTTACCGACTTATGTCACACTCCCTTCAGCGTTATCTTGAAATAATGATTTCTTGTAACATTCATGTTATGCTGCCCGCAGCCGGCTATTTTTGTCTAACCGTAAACTATTTAAAGGTCTGCAACCTGCCGTATTACTGTTTTTAATATGAGTAATGATTAAAAACCAGCGTTCGAAGTTTTATTGAACCTTGATTTAAAAAAACTTTTTCTAAGAAAACTTTAAACGGCAAGGTTCAACTTAGGTGTATAAAAAAATCGAGGGATTTAATCCTCGTTTTTTTTATAAGAACGGTATAAAATAAAAATGGTACTTATTGTTAAAGTTTGTATAACCTTTATAAATAGCAGATATGGGGAAGTGTAATGATGGCCTATTCAAATGATACCGAAGTAGCAGTTAAAGCAGTGATGAAACAAAGATCGTGTTCGTATGAGGAGGCAATCGCCTTTTTGATCGACATTGTAAAAAAACAGGAAACTCGTTAGGGAACCACTGAAGCCTGCTTGGGTTTATTTATTTTTCCGCCCAACGGGGCAATGTAGAAATTTTCTGATCAAAGGCTTTTTCCTTCAATTGCTGTTTTCTAAAAATTTGTCGTTTTGAATAACCTTGGCAGATCATTATTTCTTCCGGTGTATTAGGAACGATTTCCGGTAATTTAACATCATGTTTCAACACTACAAAAGTTAAAAATGCAGTGGCACCTAAAAAGCGCTTCCCAGTTGTCAAGTGCTCACCGACTATTTTAGCGAAAACCTCGAGGGAACGCTTTCCTACGCCACTTACATAAGACTCAATACAGAAAGAATCATTAAGTTGAAAAGGGGCAATAAAGTTAAACTGGTCTACGGCAGCTGTTGCGGTCTGTGTTCTGCAAAGTCGTGAAGCTGAAATTGAAGCAGAACCATCTAACATTTCAAGTAATTTTCCCCCGTAAACTGTTTCGTGTTCATTAAGGTCACTGGACATTACACGATGGCTGGTGATCGCAAGTGTTTGTTTACATTTCATAAGTTACAGGGATAGGTATTAAATCCCTGATTAGGCCTCCTTTATGTTCTAAGTATATAGTAATCTGTTTAGCAGATTTTGGCGACAGTTCATTGAAAAAACATTCTGTTTCACGTGAAACAGAATGTTTTTAAACTTTAAAAAAACTGCTTCACAATAGCAAATAAAATAAAATTTTTTGATTGAGAGAGAAAACATGCACATAAAAATATTGGTAACGAGTGATATTCATGCACATATTTTCCCGACAAGGTACCGTTCAAGGGATGACCAAGCTGGACTAGGCCTTGCTAAGGCTGCAACATTGATTAAGCGAATACAACATAAAGCAAAAGAAGATACTATAGTGCTAACGATTGACAATGGCGATCTAATTCAAGGCTCGTCTTTAGCAGCATATTTAAAAGAGAACTATACAGAAGGAATCATGCCATTATTTGAGGTAACAAATTTACTACAGTATGATGCCGGTGTAATTGGAAACCATGAATTTGATTATGGTCGTAAATTCTTAAATAAGGCTTTATGCGCATGTCACTACCCAATTTTATGTGCTAATATTTTAGATGAAAAAAATCATTCGTATGGGAAGCCATATATTGTTATTGAAAAAAAGGGGATGAAGATTGCAGTTTTGGGGCTTACAACCCAAAATATTCCTTATTGGGAACCGGAAGAAAACATAAAAGGGCTGCACTTTGTGTCGGCATTGGAAATGGCTCAAAAATACGTTCCTTTCCTAAAACATATTGCTGACATCGTGGTTATTGCATACCATGGCGGTTACGGGGAAAAGCGTATTAAAGGTAGTATCCAAGAGCAGAAGTCAAGAACTAAGGAAAACGAGGGTGCTGCGCTGAGTAAAATTAAAGGTGTCGATGCACTTATAACAGGACATCAGCATCGCCGTATCGCTACATCAATCAATGGAATTCCAACTATTCAGCCGGGACATAATGGTGAATGCGTCGGAGAAATAGACTTGGAAACAACTCATAAGATTGTTAAAAGCGGTTACAGCAAACTTTTAGCAGTAGCACAGGAAGTACCTGACACAGAAGTAAGCAGATTTCTAGGCGCTTTTGAAAAGAAAACTCAAAAGTGGCTTGATAAACCGATTGCTAAGCTTGGCGACGGCTTTCAGATGACAGATCCCAATATGGCTAGACGTAAAGGGCATCCTTTTATAAACCTGCTGAATCAAGTGCAATTACAAGCTACTGGAGCAGAAATTTCGGCTGTATCGCTGTTTAATAATGAAGTAACAGGTTTTTCTACTGAAGTTACAATCAGAGATATTAAAATCAATTATCCATTTGAAAACAAGCTGGTTGTTTTGCAGGTTACCGGAGCCCAGTTGCGTGCTGCTTTAGAGCAGAATGCAACTTACTGGAAGCTGTATAATGATCATGCTATTGTTAATCAATGTACTTTTGGTCCTGCGATACCTTACTATAATTATGATATCTACGCGGGAGTTGATTACACCTTAGATATTTCATACCCAGTAGGCAGAAGGGTACGCTCTTTAAGTTATCATGGCCGTCCTGTAGAAAACAAACAGGTATTTCGGCTTGCAGTCAGCCAGTACCGAGCATTAGGAGGGGGCAGTTTTAAGATGTATTCTCCAAAACAAATTATCGCGGAGCATTCAACAACAATACCTAAGCTGGTCATAGAATATCTACGCGCAAATGAAGATTTGACCCCTGATAAACTAAAGCACAACAATTATCGAATTTTACCAGAATAATTTAAAGGTTTGGGAAAGCTGGAGAACGTTTCACGTGAAATAGTGTCAGTTAATCTGGAAACTTGGTTTAAAAAATAGTTACGCATAAAGTACAATACAAGATTATTTTACTCATTGCAGTTTAATCATAATAGCAAAAAGGCATCCTATTATTTAATAGAATGCCTTTGTTACTGCTCAGGTAGGATTCGAACCTACGACCTCTTGATTAACAGTCAATTATTCTACCACTGAACTACTGAGCAATGTTTTTCAAGACAAATATATTTATACCATATATTTTCAGAAGTGTAAATACTTTTTTGAAAAATACCCTTTGTTCAGTGGAAAATTAATGAACTAAAAATAATTAACTTGTATTAGGAAGGCCCAAAAAATTAGTTTTAAGCTGCTTTTTCTAATCAAACTCTTCATATTCGTTTGGATCTTGGTCATCTATTTTGCCATCTGTTCGAGACAAGGAGTTAATTTTCTTGATTTCCTCAGCAGTTAATGAAAAGTCAAAAACAGCTAAATTTTCTCTTTGATGGTCTAACTTGCTTGACTTAGGAAGCGGAATTATTCCACGTTGAATATGCCAACGTAAAATGATTTGTCCAACACCTTTACCATATTTTTTAGCTAATTCTTTTATAAGCGGTTCTTGTAAAGCAGAACTTCCCCGACCAAGAGGACTCCAAGCTTCTGTTACAATTCCACGTTTAGTATCCTCAGCAAGCATCCTTTCTTGAACCCAGTAAGGATGAATTTCGATTTGGTTAACTGCTGGTGTAACATGAGTTTCAGAAATCAATTTATCAAGGTGTTCGGGTTCAAAGTTGGAAACGCCAATCGAGCGGCATAAACCGAGCTTTTTAGCAGTAATAAGCGCCTTCCAAGCTTCAACATAAAGGCCGCGCTTGGGCAGGGGCCAATGGATTAAGTAAAGATCAAAATATGACAATCCCATACGGCACAAGGACTCTTGGATCATCATTAGTGCATCATCATAGTGATGGTACTTTCCTGGAAGCTTGGAAGTGACAAAAAACTCAGAACGCGGGATGCCAGATCTTCTGATTGCTTCACCAACAATTCCTTCACTATCATAATTTGTTGAGGTATCCAAAAGCCGATAACCATCTTGGATTGCAGAAAGAACTTGATCAATGCCAGCTCCTCCTCGAATTTGGAAAGTCCCCAGACCAATTTTTGGAATAAAGTGTCCATCATTCAAAGTTTTAACAGGGATATTCATAAACCAATTCCTCCTCTAAATATTTCTGTACACTAATAACATATTACTTTGAATTATAAATGTGAAATTAATTGCTTAATAATTTATTGTGTTCAAAGCTAATGCTTATAGCGTTATAAAAACTTAGAAAGTGCTAAAGCCAGCGTAGTGTGTAAATTAGCCCCCCAGTTTTGAGCTTGGGTTATAATCGCATTAAACAAGCATGGAATTGTAGTTAACAGAACATGATACAATTTTCTGGATTATTTTGAAGGTGGGGGTATTATGGAGAATTACGTTGATAAAGAAGCTTTAAATATTTTTAAAAAAATTAAGATGGAATATGCCATTCAAGATGTTTCCTCAGATGAAAAAAGCGCCCTTATAGGCCCAAACTTAAAAAGTGCTCTTTTTTTGGAAAAGGGAACTCAGAAATATATATTACGTTTCTCTGCAGAAACGAACTGGCTGTATCAAAACAAAAAACTTGTGCCTTGCAATCAGAAACAAAGAAAACGGTTTTTTGATGTGACTTTTAGGGAAATTACACCCCTAGTGTTGGTAGAGGAAACAAAGATGCCGCTCAAAGTAATCTTTGATTCTAGAATCTTAAGCAGCGGACTGGTATTAATTGCTTTACAAAATGGAAGAGAAGGAATTGCTATTTCACCGAGCAATCTGCTGCTTTTTTTAAAATATATTAAGCGTCCCGTAATTTTGACAGAAATTTAACCAATTATAAAATCGCTGTTTGAATATGCTGGCAATTTGATAATTAAGAGAGTTAGGAGTTGGGTATCATGGAACAAATGATTGATAAAATCAGAAGGACAGCTGAAACAGAGCCGAAGAGCCCAGAAGAGCAATTTATGAAGTTGATTGAAGAACTTGGTGAAGCATCTCAAGCGTATCTATCTAGTAAAGGTGCTTCAGGAAATAAGTATAAGAAGCTGGATCAAACCAACGTAAAGGAAGAGTTAGTCGATGTTTTACTGGTTACGTACGCGTTAATTGTGAAGCTTGGGGCATCTAACGAGGAGATAGAAGAACTGGTTAATCGCAAGGTCGATAAATGGATTCATAATCAGAATAACTAGTTAAACAAGAAATAAAGATGGAGTATTGAATGAGCTTGCTGGTGAGGATAATTTAATTAACAAATAGCTGGAATAAGTATTTATTGTATTAAGTATGTATTAGTTACATTAGTAAAATTATTTTTATTTAGTTCATAGTTATCATACCTACTAGATTTATAAACTACTTCTACATTATTTTAGTAATTATGAGATCTCGAAGTAACTATTTTTTTGATCAACAACCACTGCCCCACGCAAGTTATTTTTTGGCTTACCTTTTGGCTAACTTTTTTTGATTATTAATGACACTATGTGCAATACAAATTTAATTTAAAGTACAAAAAAACCAGTAACCAAGGCATTTCTGATGCCTAATGATTACTGGTTAGTAAACCTCTGATGGGTGGCGGTGGCCAGGGGAAACGTAACTGTTTCACATGGAACCTTGTTATACCAGAGTTTATAGCGTTTATAACGACTTATAAAATTGTTATAGTTCTCTTTTTGGTTCTCCTTTTAGTTTTCAAGGTAGTTTTCCAACTTCTCAGCTGCATTTCTACTTTGTTTGGCGGTAATGTGACTGTATACTGATAAAGTAACTTCTGGGCTGGCGTGACCAACTCGTAACTGAACGGCTGTAACAGGAACACCAGCAGATAATAGGGCAGATATATGTGAATGCCTAAAGCCATGAATGGTAATAGGTGGCTTCAAGTTATTATCACGTATAATCTTTTTGAGACGTTTTGCTGGTGTATTAAGTGAATGATAACCGTTTTTAGTGTTAGCAAATACTAATTGATGTGGCTGGTTAGTGTTAAAACCTAAAATTAAATATAAGCGTCTTTGTTCCATTTTCCAACGTCTAAGCCAGTAATTAGTCTTACTATCTATCGGTACCGTTCTGCGGCTATTACGTGTTTTAGGAGCTTGTACAATCTGTTTACCACCTTCGCCTTGAGTTAGAGTTTTATTGATCCGTATTGTCTGTTTAGTTAGGTCAATATCATTCCATTCTAGGGTTAAAAGCTCACCTCTTCGACAGCCAACATAGGCAAGCACACGAAACATAGTAAATATATCCAGATTCTTATTAGGATCAATGCAGCTAAAGAAATTATTTAACTGTTCTTTAGACCAGAAGTTAGGTAACTTATCACCAGCGACATCGTGTCTTTTTGGTAGAATGATGTTTTTAGCTGGGTTCCTAGATACATATTCTTGCTTGATAGCATAATCGAAAACAGAAACAGTATAGTTATACCAACGTTTATAATTAGCTGTCACATGTGCATACCAGTCATTCACTGCGGCTTGTATTTCATGTGTAGTAATAGTTGCTATTCGCTTTTCTCCAAAATAGGGGAGAATATGATTTTTAAACATTCCAGCGGTACGGTTCCAGGTACTCTCGCGAACTGTATTCTTATAGTTCAAATACCATTCTTGGTATACCTCTGAAAATAGAATATCCTTTTGTTTCTTGATACCGCCATTACTGGTTTGCACTTCAAATTTTGCGCAAGCTAGAGTGGCGCTTTTTTTGTTCTCAAAACCTCGTTTGACAACGTATTTCTTTTTTCCTGTCTGATCATCAACTCCAACATATAAACGATATAACCACTTAGTACCCTTTTTAGTTGAATACTTTTGAATTGAAGCCATTGTAATTCCTCCATAACGCACAGCTGGCGGCAAGTGTGTTATGTATTAGAAAGTTAAAATGGTAAATCTTCAGATTGAAGTCTAATCCTAGGAGTTGAAAAGTCTTTGTTTAAAAAAGCATCTTCAAAAGTAAATGTAAACTGAAGTTTTCTAAATTTGAATTCGAAAAATGTATCTAGTTGCTTTTTTACATATTTGCTAAAAGTATCATGGCATTGTTCCATAATCTCTTTTTTCACAAATTGTTGAAATCCTGGGGTAAGCTGTTTATTCCAAAAGTCATAAAATTCATCTTTCTGCTTTTCATAACTTTTTTTGTCATCTGCATGGCCAAGCAGAACCTCAAATTTTATTATGTTTGGATGTTTACTACTTAACTCAACTTCATGATCTAGTCGAACTACTAAATCAAAGGTTTTCTTTATGGAGCCAGAAGATTCATTTATACGTTTCTTAAATAAATATAAGTCAAAGTCGAATGGATAAATTTTAGCTGAAACTGAATATGCGTTTTTGTTGTAGTCTTTAAGCCCGTCAAAGACAGTTTCGTGATCTGTTGATACTACTGCCTCAACGTCAAATGGTAAGTATTCAAAAAAATCATTTGGTTCAATATTTAAATATTGGCATAGGGTATTTATTGTTTCTAATTGCAGCATTTTGCCTTCATTTTGTGATGTCGTAGTTATTGTGTTTCTCGATAAATTAGGTATATCTGCTGCTACTCTTGAAATTCGCAAATTTCTTTCAGCTAGTAATTCCTTCAATCTATTTCTAATCATAGTTATTTTACCTCCGCACACTTAATTTAACCCTAATATTAATTATTAACAAGTATTTTTGTCAAAATAGCATTTTAAGCTTGCATTTAATGATATTTAGCAGTATTCTTTACTTGTGTTAATTGACAAGTATTTTTGTCAAATTAACATATAATTCAGTAAAAATAGAAAGAAGGTAAAGTAATGCAAATGAATGTAGAGTTACCAAAAGAATTTGAACAACAGCTTCAACAATCAGTAATTAAAGTTGTTACTGAAACACTGGGTACTTTAAATTCAGATTCAAAGTTTAATGAATATATGGATAAACAGCAATGTGCAACTTATCTAAATATTTCAGTAAGTACATTTAATTCTTGGTTAAAGAATGAAAGTATTCCATTTGCTTTAATTGGTGGTTCATACAGATTCAAAAAAAGCGAGATTGATAAATTTATGCTATCAAAACAAAAATAAAATAGCACAGCTGGCGGCAGTGTAAGCATGAAATTATCAGATAGGAGCATGTGATTATGATTAGGAAGTTTAACCAATATTTTGAAGTTTCAGGGTTCCAAGCATTTTGGTGGGATTTGTTCTTTATATATATGGCTACCATATTAACAATTAATATCGTTTTATTGTTTTTTTAGAAAGGATTGAACTATATGAGGAAGATACAAAAAAAGACCTCACTTACCTACCAAAGTAAAAGTGAGATCCAAGTTGCGAGTATAGCAATACGTATCTTCCTTTAGTTTATCACATTCGGTGAAAAATTGGGGGAAATTAAAATGAATAATCAACTTGTATTTGTTAGAAATTTGTCGGTGAACGCAGAGCCATTTACAACAGACAAAGTAGTTTCTAAATATTCTGGAAACACACTTAAAGAAGTAAAACAAATGATTAAAAAACATCAAAAAGAAATTGAAAGATTTGGAGTTATTACTTTTGAAATGGCTAAACCTCCTAAGGGATCTAAAGGAGGCCGTCCAGTAAAGATTTATCACTTAAATAGGGAACAAGCCACTTTTTTAGTGACTTTACTTGATAACACGAACCAAGTAGTAAATTTCAAATTTAATTTAGTGAAACAGTTTTTTGACAAAGACAAGGAGCTGCAAGAACGAAATGTTAAACGTGAAGCCGGCAAGCTAACCACTAGTTCGTTAAACGATGCTATAAAATCACGTGAGGACTTAGACAGCCACGCTTACGTAAACTTTGAACAACTTGCTTACAGAGCTTCACTTGGTAAGAATGCAACTCAGATTAAACATGAGAGGAGCGTACCAAAAAGTACACCCGCAACTGAATACCTTTCGGCTGCTGAGTTAAACAAAGTTAGTCTTATGAAACAAAAGATTGCTGTTTTACTTGAATTAGGAATGGAATATCAAGCTGTTAAAGCGTTAGTTAGTGGCACAGGCATAAAGACATTGATGATTAATAAAACGCTACGTAGAGCAAGAGAAGAGGCATAAAAATGAAGAAAAGGACACTTTCGAAAAAAGTTGTAAGTTCAAGTGATTTTTTAAATCTGTCAGTTGAAGCACAGGCACTTTATTTTCATTTAAGTGTAACAGCAGATGATGATGGATTTTTAAACACAACCTTATCTACAGCTAGATATTGTGGGATACCAATTAAAACTGTTGATGAATTAGTTAAGAACGGCTATTTAATTAGATTTGATAGGTTCGTTTTTTGTCTTACTCATTGGAGGGTAAATAATAACAAAATTAATCCTGATAGATATAAGTCTACAAAATATAAATATTTTCATTCACTGTTGATAGATAGACAGGGGCAACCATACCAGCTAAAAAAAGAGTTTTCTGACAAGGGGGCTTAAATATGGCACAGCGTAGAATGCTAAGTAAGGTATTTACCGAAGCGGATAGCTTTCTTGATTTGTCTCTTGAAGCGCAAGCTGTATATTTACACCTCAATGTAAACGCAGATGATGATGGCTTTGTAGCTAATCCAAAATCTATCTTAAGATTAATGGGAGCAAAAAAGGAATATTTGAATGAATTAATTGAAGCTGGCTTTGTTATAAGTTTTGATAAAGTAATTGTATTAGTAGATTGGCATGTTCAAAATAATGTTCCAGCAAAAAAATATCATAAAACCCAATATCAAGCCGAATTTAAGCAACTAGTAATTGATGAAAACTGTAGGTATCACCAAAAAAATGAAGCTGGAAGACAACAGGACGACAAAATGGCACCAAAAAGAATCCCAGAACTAGGTCTAGGTTCAGAACTAGGTCTAGATTCAGAATTAGGGTTAGGATCAGAGTTAGAACAAGGACTAGGAAAGGATAGTCTGAAAGGGAAACCTACTAAAAACAAAGAACCAGGAGGCAGCGATGACAGACTGTTAAAAGCGAGTGATAAAGAATTAAAAGATTTGATAAAGAGATACGGACCGACTACAAACTTATTTTTTGGTTGGTTAGTAAGAGATATGGGTATAAAAATATCAGATGAGTTAGCAAATAGAGTTAGGACGCTATGTAAAAATATGGATCCGCAAGGAGTGAATTAAGTTCAAACCCACCCCGCAAGCGGGTCCCCCTCAGCAAAGCTGAGTTATATATTTAGAACATGGGTCTTTAGCTCCTCTGAACAACCGGTGTTAAACAAGAATAGGAGAAAATATTATGATTAAAACAAAAACAATTTCAGCAGGATCAGCAAGTAACTTAGATACACAGATTGCATATTTCCTTAACCATCAAGTATCCGGCAGCAGAGTTATTGATATTAAGTTTTCAATGACTGGTGATGAAACAACTGGAGAATATTGTGCAATGATTATTTACAAATGAGGTGGAATAAATGGCAGTAACACAAAAGCTAGATGAAGAACTAGCCAGACATTTTTGTCGAACACTTAATATGCTTAGCATTGATCAGAAACGCTGGCAACAATTTCAAGAGCATATAGATGAATTAGATGAAAGTTCTAGTCAAATATTGGCTAAAAGTAAAACTAAGCTAAAAAAAGCACTACCGATTCAAGATATCTTTGTCTATCGAAAGTGTCAAAAAAAGTATGATGAAACAGTCCGTGAATATAACTTCTATTGCGAAATAGCGAATGGCGTTAGACAGGACATTATCAATAACTACAAAACTATGGTTGAAGATCTTAATAAGGTAGCCCCTAGCGAATTGAAGTTGATAAATGGCTATAAAAGAATGATTAATGAAATGGAAGCGGGATAAATGAAGAATTATGATGTATCAAGGTTAAAAAGGCGTGTTGCATTTGGTACTATTAAAACAGTTGAAAATGATAATACAGGCGATTATGATACCGAATTTGTACCAGAGTTTACTGTCTGGTGTGGTGATTACACACAGACCATGACGCAGCAGTACACACTCTTAGGTGAGGATATAAAGGCAGTAAAGAGTATTGCTATCAGACACAACGACAAAGTAAACGACAGCATACAGGCGCAGCTAGACGGTGTGGTTTATGATGTGGCAGCAGTCAATAGTGATTCAGATGTTAATGCGTTTGACGTGGTAACATTGCAAAAGAATAGTAAGGTGTGATAGGCATGGCACTACTAGGATTCATAGTGATAGCAGGTTTCTTTATATGGCTAGGTTGGAGGTTCTTAGGAATAGTAATCAAGTATCTAGCAATATTCGCTGGCTTTGTTGTGATAGCTGCTGGTGCTGTCTGTGTTGGAGCATATAAGCTCGTTAGATGGATAGCGAGGTCAAGACAGTGAAACCAATGAAGCAATGCAATCATGCTGGCTGTAGAACGTTAGTACCATTTAATGAACACTACTGTGCTAAGCATAAGCAGGCACTTAACAAGTACAGATACCATAAGCGAATGTATGATTCAGACGAGAGTAAGTATCAACAGTTTTATAAGTCGAGTGCTTGGCGTAAGCTGTCACGCAGATTCCTAGAGAACAATCCAGTGTGCAGGTTGTGCTATGAGCAAGGTGTTATCCGTAAAGCTAATGTAGTGGATCACATCAATGAAGTAAAGGACGATTGGTCAAGACGATTAGACGAGAGCAATTTACAGCCGTTATGCTACGCTTGTCATAATAAAAAGACTAGAATTGCTAAAAAGAAACGAGAACGTAAGGGAATTACTGGAGGTATCTCTAATAAATAAGTATAAGTGCTTAATAATGCTTATAAATAAGTAATTAAAATACTAGCGAGTTGACTGAATAAAAAGTTAGCTCGTTTTTATTTTTAGGGTGTTAAAAAATTTATAACCGTTACAAACGTTGATATATCAATGATGGGGGCTATAAAATTTTGCCAAGGGAGCGACACAGGTACTTTCGTTTTTATGAATATCCCTTTATTTAGTCAAAAAGTTAGTTATTCTAACAGATAGTAAATAATTACTACTACTTATAAATTATAATTAATAATACTTGTATTAAGTAGTTACCTATCGCTAAAGCGAACACTTGTTTGCATTTTTTGCTTAAAAGTGTTAAAATAAGAGTATAATAAGGATTCTGGATATATGTGTAACCGCCTTGCTGTGAAAGCATAGCGGTTTTTTAATGCACAAATTTAAAACGAAAGGAGTAATGACCATTGGGGCGTAAAATAAAACTGCTTGATAACATGGATAAACATTTAACCAACGAGGAAAAAGCACAGCGCAAAGATTTACAGCAAGCGTTGTTTGAATATCCACAGTTAAATGCTAAAGCGCCTGATTGGTTGGCTGGTCGTGCTTTAACAGAGTGGAATAGAATTGTACCGCTGCTAAGAAAAGAAACACCTATCAGTGAATTAGACAGGTCATTGCTGGCTAGTTACTGCAAGCTTTATCAAACTATTCAAACCTGCAGTGATGATATTAAAAAACATGGCCTAGTAGTTACAACTGATAATGGCACTAGAAAAAAGAACCCGTATGTGGATATTATGTCGCAGGCAATAAAAGACATGAAATCTATTGCGGTTGAATTGGGTATGACCATTCAGTCAAGAGCAAAAATGGAGCTTAACAAGTCAAAGGATAAGCAGCCGCAAGACAAGTTTGAGGCGATGCTGCAATGATAAGATATGTTGATGATGTTTTGGCTGGTAAGGTTCCAGCTTGCAATAAAATAAAACAGGCTTGCGAACGATTTAAACGTGATTTAGAACGCTCTAAGTCAAATGACTTTAAGTTTTATTATGATGAAGATGAAGCAAAAAGAGCATGTAAATTCATTGAGTCATTGCCTAAAACAGATGGCAGTAAACTAACCATGCAGCCGTTTCAAGAATGGATCATATCAGAGTTATATGGCTGGCGGGAAAAAGATACAGGATTCCGCAGATATGACCGTGCTTTTATCAGTATGAGCCGTAAGAATGGCAAAACTTATTTAGCGTCTGGTATGGCTGCTAATGGACTTCTAAGAGAAAAGAACCCAGCAATGAATAGACAAGTATTGTTTGTGTCTAATGCGCTGAAACAAGCCAAATTAGGCTATAACATGCTGGCTAGTGGGTTAAGGCAAGTCCGTAAGCAATCTAAGTACATGCGCCAACGGATTAAAGTACAGAAACAAGAAATTGCTGATCTAGAAACTGGCAGTAAGGCTTTAGCATTGGCAAGTGATACCAGTACACTTGATGGTTTTGCTGGTACGACCGTTATTTTAGATGAATGGCATGAAGCTAAAGATAGAAAAGTCTATAACGTATTAAAGTCTGGTCAAGCTAACGAAGATAATTCTTTATTAGCTGTTATTTCAACGTCTGGCCTTAATTTGAATGTTCCTATGCACGCTGAATATGAAATGCTGTCAGATGTACTTAAAGGTAAAGCTAAAGCTGACCGCTATTTTATTGCTATCTGGGAGCTGGACGATAAAGAAGAAGTTTACGACCAAAAGAATTGGATCAAGGCAAACCCATTATTCAGTGAACCACATGTTAAAAAGAAAATGACTGAAAAGCTGCAAGCTGATTTAGATATTGCGATTAAGCAAAACAATACAATTCCTTTTCTGGTAAAGAATATGAATATGTGGCTGCAAGCCAGTGAAGATAGTTATATTTCTGCTGACGATTGGAACGCTGGCAAAGGTGTTCAAAGTGATCTGAATAATCGTGATGTTTACATTGGTGTTGATTTATCAAAAAGCAATGACTTGACTGCTGTTAGTTGGATAGTGCCGACTGGCAACGGTCATTTTTATTGTGACAGTCATTCTTGGGTAGGTACTAAGTACGGACTTGATAGCAAGATTAAACGTGACGGCATTGACTACCGCAGTTTGGAACGTGCTGGTGAGTGTTCTATTACACGTTTAGACAGCGGCATTATTGATTATGATGAAGTTTACCATTATATCCAAGAAATGATTGGCCAACATAATTGGACAGTCAAGGCGATTGCATATGATCCGTATAATTTTGATGCTCTGCTGACTAAATTTGAAAAAGACAGTTATCCATTGTTTGAAGTACGACAAGGTACTAAGACTTTGAATATACCAACAAGAGATTTTAGAGAACAGTTGTATGCTGGCAACATCAAACATAATGGCAATAAGATTCTAGCTTATGCGGTCAATAATGCAATTCTAAAAGTTGATAACAACGGTTGGCAAATTGATAAAGCTAGAAATAGTAACCGAATTGATCCGGTAGCGGCTTTAATGAATGCTTATGTTGCCGCAATGGATTGCTACCAAGAAGAGGAGGCGAACCAACACGCAAACGAATATTATGCGAGTGAAGAATTTTCTTTCTAATTACATTCAAACAATTTTATTAGTCCTGGGTATGCTGTTACTGATTATTGGAGTAGGCGGCTGCTTGGGATTTTTTATTGCGTTGATGTTGGCCGGTGTTGGACTAATTCTACTTGCCTTCTTGATTAATTATGAAAAGAAAGAGAGGTGAGATAGATGAGTTTTTTTGTAAAGAGTAACGCTGCAAGCGGGACAGATGATCCATTTACTGAAGCACTGGTTTCAATGTCTAGTGATGATCCATATACTTTCGTGAGTGCCTCTGTGTTAAGAAATAGTGATATTTTCGCAGCAGTTAATATTATTGCGAGCGATATTGCTTCAAACCCAATTTTATGTGATACGCCTATTTTTAATACGATGGTAAACGATACACCAAACAGCATTATGGACGGCTATCATTTTAAATATGCACTGGCAGTTAATATGCTGCTGAATGGAAATAGCTTTGCTGAAATTCGAGGGCATGATTTATTTTTCATTCCAAATAATCAAATGACGGTTGAACAAGATGATGTGAGTGGTCGCTTAACCTATACTTATTCGCCTGATGGACGAACGAAGCGCCAGATTGCGCCTGACAGCATACTGCATTTCAAGTATTTTACGAAAGATGGGGTATCTGGTATCAGCCCACTGTATGCGTTAAAAGATGAACGGCAAATTCAGTCCGCTGGTAATAAATTATTGACTGGTTTCTTTAGTCAAGGTATTCACGGCACAACTTTAGTTAAAGTCCACAAGACAGAGCTGGGGAAAGATGCTAAGGAAAATATTCGTAAGGCACTTGATGAAGCTACTACAGGTGATAATGCTTTGCATTCAATGGTGCTTGATGACAGTATGGATATTTCTAATTTGTCACTGAATACTGATGTATTGAAGCTGGTTAATTCTAACGACTGGACTACAAGGCAGATTGCCAAAGCCTTTGGATTGCCACCGGAACGTTTAGGGGTTGAGAATGCACACTCTAACAGTGAACAAAGTAATATTCAATACTTGCAAGGTACTTTGCAGCATTACTTTGATTCATTTACCAGTGAGCTGTCTTTTAAGTTAGGACATAGTTTTTCCTTTAATACGGATAAACTGTTAAGCCTTGATCCAAAAGACCAGCAAGCGTTAGCAGTTGGGAGCTTTACTGGCGGTATTGCTATGAGAAATGAAGCACGAGCCAAAATCGGATTACCCCCTACTGATGATGGCAATGTATTTTTGAATTTAGATAAGAATGGAGCTGAAAACAGTGAAACAGGACAGACGATTAACAATTAATGCTGAATTGAGAGCAGACCAGCCACAAGCTGAAACACCTGAAACTCAACCAGCACAAACGGAGGCACCCGACAATTCGGCCACTCCACAGGATCCACAAAATCAAGACCAGCCTAAGACTTTATCTGGTTATGCAATCGTATGGAATTCACCGTCAAAGGACTTAGGCGGATTTACCGAGGTTGTAACACAACAAGCGTTAGATAATGTAGATTTATCAGACGTGTTAATGCTGAATAACCACGACTACAGTCAAGTTTTAGCTAGTGTTAAAGCTGGTACTTTGAAACTAGAGCCAGATGAAAAAGGATTACACTTTGAGGCCACCTTGCCAAATACAAGTTACGCCAACGATGTGTATGAACAGGTTACTGCTGGCAATATTGATTCATGCAGTTTTGGTTTTGAAGTGAATGATGGTTCTGATACCTGGACTAAAGATGATGATGGCAATGTTACACGAACGATTAACGCAGTTAAGAGCTTGTTTGATGTGTCCGTTGTCGCTGTACCAGCATATGACGATACCAATGTTCAAGTAGATACACGTAGCTATGAGAAATTTATCAATAAAAAAAAGGAAGATGATAACATGACAAAACAAACTATTATTGATCCAGAAAAGCAGACAGGAACAAAGACAGAAACACGTTCATTTGAAGATTATATTCGTTCACATGGTGAATTACGTGATGGTATTACAACAGATGGAGCAGCTGCAGTTATTCCAAAGGAAATTATTACACCAGTATTCCAGTTAAAACAGTCAAAGTACAATCTAGCACAATATGCGACTGTTAAGCAGGTTTCATCTGGTACAGGTACTTATCCTATTTCAACAGTTGAACAAACTGCTGTTTTAGCTACTAAAGAAGAGCTGGCAGACATTGCAGACGTGAATGGCAATATGTTCATAGATGTACCGTTTGACGCTAAGACACGTGCTGGCAAAATTGCGCTTTCTAATGAAGTTGTAGAGGATTCAGAAGTCGACATTGTCAGTGAAGTCAAAGCACAATTACAACAGCTCGTTGATAACACTGATAACGGCCAGATCATGAGTTTACTGACTGGTAAAACTGGCAGCAATGACAACTTTACACATACGACTGCTACAGGTATTGATGATTTGAAGAAAGTCTTTAACGTCACACTTGATCCAGCATTAGGCAAGATGTGGTTTGTAAACCAGTCAGCATTTAACTACCTTGACACCTTAAAAGACAGCGAGGGACGTTACTTATTACAACCAAACCCAACAGCACCAAGCGGCTTCACTTTGTTAGGTGCTCCAGTTGTCTTGATTAGCAACAAAGTATTGCCAGACAATGCAGACGGTACATTCCCAGTTATCGTTGGTGACTTATCACAAGCTATTGCAGTATTCCGCCGCAATCAAGTAACTGCACAGTGGGATAAATTCGACCAATTCAGCCAAGGCTTGTCTGTCATTGTTAGAAACGACTATGAAATCATTTCTAAAGACGCAGCTGTAATCATTGCACTTGGTACAGCAGCCTAAGTTAAAAAATAAACACCTAAGATCAATCAACAGAGAGTGGCCGGTTAGCCACTCCCATACATATAGAGGTTAGTTTGATAACCTTACTTTTGAATTGGAATAAAAATTTTAATATTTAAGGAAGTGATTATATGGCAGTAACACCAGAAGATATAAAAAATAGTCTTAGAATAGACGTGACAGCCGATGATGTTATGATTCAACAGTATATTGATAACGCAAAGGCTTATGTACAGGAGGCAGTAGATTCAGACACAGACTTAACGCAGTATACGCAATATGACTTTGCAGTGTCTTTATTGACGCAATTCTGGTATCAAAACAGAGTTATAGATATGCAGCAAACACCATATCAAGTTGTGTCAATGATTCAACAGTTGAGGGGCTTAATTAGTTGATATATAAGCCTTTCTACGCTTGTATCGAACACTTGTTCGCGTTATAATATAGGTGTAGAGATTGAAACTCTACCTTAACAAAATAAAAGACTGTAATGTCCAATGGACGTCAAAAAATTACTAAGTTTGAGCCGGTTCAAGGTGTAATCAGCGTACGAGGTTATGACTTTGATTAATGTGATTGTAGGCTGTAATTTAGGTTTTAAGGCAAACGTTAATATTATTATCTTTTACTCGATTAGATCAAAGGTTTAAAACAGCTAAATTAAATTGTGCTTATTCATTAATTTTTTGGCGGGCTGAAATGCCCGCCCTCCTTACATATATCTGGGGTCACATGAAAGGTGATTCCTATGAAACAAGAAATAAAACATATCAAAAGTATATTAAAACGATACGCACAGTTAAAACGTGATATTAAAGCATTTAGCCAGGTATCCAGCCCAGTATTAAGCGGTATGCCTGGTCATTCATACGGTAATGGCACCGAAAAGAGTATGGTCAATCATGTTGACCTAGCTTGCCAGATTAAACAGGTTGAGGACGCTCTAAAGGCTGTTGAGGATCCACGTTACAACTTTATCCTTAGCGAATATATTATTAATAAGCGCTATTCAGTAAATGAATGTTGCCAGTTATGGCAATGTTCTAGGAGCAAATTTAACTATATGAAAAATAATGCATTAGAAGAATTCGATAATGGGTATTTATGGTAAAGTTTATCATAGGTGATGATTATGGAAAGAATGGAATACGATGATGTTAAGTATGATGGTGTTCTGGTTTGTTCGCTAGACAAAGACTTAAAATATGCCAAGCCACAATTAGATCAGTTTTTAAAAATTTTACTTAGAACTTTATCTAAGATAGGTGTAGTGACTCATTCTAAAGGAGACGTTGTAACTTTTAGAATATCAAGAGGGCAAGGAAACCACGTAGAAGCAACTTTAAAAATAGAAAACGAGACATTAAGATTTTTATTTTATAATATCAAATATTTTTTCCCCACCGTTGAATTGATTTGCAGATGGAACGAAGAAGCTCAGAAAATGTTCGAAGAAGAAGGAATATATGGTTTACCAGGACTAAAAGATAGAGGAATAATTGAAAACCTTTTAGTTAATATTGAGGATTCAGTTGTTTACGAAGTCGACCAATATCCTACAATTACGAAGAAGGCTTCACATATTTGGCAAAAAATAGCAAGATATCAAGCTTTTAATAATGGTAATAAAAGAACAGCATTAAAAACCATGAGTATGTTTTTGAATTCTAATTTTTACGAGTTATCCTTTAAAAAAGGAGAGGTTGGAAAAGATGAACTATATAAATTCTCAAAAAAGATTGCAGCTGGAGAGGTAAATGAGGATGATATAGAGCAATATATTCAGGATCACATTTACTTAAATTTTGGGCTCATGAAGGAATTTTTCCTAGAGTTTATAGTTGACAAAAGATAAATTAAAGTTATATTGTGTTTATAAAGAAGGAGGTCTATGAGAATGGTTGAAATGGGTGTAGATTTTAAGTTAGATAACAGTACTGTGACCGCTAATACTTCAAAAATGACAGATTTTGTCATAAGAAAAGCTGAGGACAATTTAAATAAAGATAGTATATTTATAGGAGTCATGCATAGACTTGCTAATGAATAGCTTTAAGTTATAGTAATCTTTAAAATAACCAACTCTATATGAGCTGGTTATTTTTTTGCACTAAAAAACTGCTAGTCATTTTTGACTAACAGTCACTTGCCGCCAGAAGAAAATTTGTAGTTCTCCTTTTGATTCTCTTTTTTTATTAATTGTTATTTTTATTTACAAATATCTGAAATAAAAAACCAGTAACAACGCTGTTTTAACAGTCATTATTACTGGTTAGTAAACCTCTGATGGGTGGCCAGGGGATCGAACCCTGGACCCACGGATTAAGAGTCCGTTGCTCTGCCAGCTGAGCTAGCCACCCAAATAACTCATCAACAAGAAATATATTACCATGCGCGGAATTATTATGCAATAGTAAATTTGAAAGATTTTCCCGAAGAATAGTAATCTAGCGCTCAGTTGGTGTTTATTTTAACGCGGGGTGCGAATAGTAGCTAAAATAAATGGCCTGAAAGTAAAGTATAATAATGGGACACAAATTGCTGTAGAAATAGAATTAATAACAGTTGCCGGCAAACTTAAGAAAGAGGCTACAATTGCAGTTTTAAAAGAGGTTCCCACCATCAAGGCCTCGATAATTGAGGTGCAGTAAGATGTTAAAATTTTAGTTGTTCCTGCTGTAATTCCGATTAGAATAATATTTTTTTTGGTATCATTATATTTAAGCACTTTAAAAACAGTATTAATCACAAAACCAACTATAATGACTTCTAGAATTGTGAGCCAGGACGTTAACGCATAACCATTGAGAATATCAAATCCTCCTAAACCAATTGCTCCTGCTAAAACTCCGTTACGAAGTCCAAGGAAAAGAACAGCCAAGGCTGCAAGAGTATTGCCAAAGTGTATAAAGGGTCTTCCAACGATTGCTGGCAACGGAATCCGCAAGATGAAGATCCCCATATATATAATCGCAGCGAAAAGTCCTGTTAAGATGATCATTTTAAGTGAATTTTGATTTCTGTGCATAGTATCTCCCCCTACCTAAAAGTTTAATTTAACTGTTTCAATAATAATGGCAGCTGCTGAGAATAATCAGGACCAAAATGCGGATCGTATTGTTCATCTGCTAGTGAATGCTCAATACAGGCACTAACGAATCCCATTGCCAGTTTTGTAGCACTTTGTAAGTTTCTCTTTTTAAGAAGCGCTCCTAAAAGGACACTTGCAAACAAATCCCCTGTCCCAAAGTAGTGGCCGGAAAGCTTTTTACTTTGAACATGCCATATTTCCCGGGAAATATCATCATATCCCCAAACACCGATACTGCCAGCCTCAAATTGGACACCAGTTAGGAGAACTCTAGGAACTGAAAAAGTTTTTTTTAAGGATATGAGTAGATCTTCAACCTCAGAGCGTGAGATAAATACTGAAGTACAGTTTTTACCTAACAAAAGCTGTGCTTCTGTTACATTAGGGGTAATCAATGAAGCGTGTGTTATTAAACGACGCATTTTGGCGACATACTTCAAATTAAAACCGCGGTAAAGTTTGCCGTGGTCGCCCATAACAGGATCGATGAGACAAAAAGCATTATCCGCTAATGCCGGTAGATGCTTAAACAAGACATCAAGCGGTTTTGCACCTAAGTAGCCAAGATAAATTGCAGAAAAAGAAAGCGGTAATGTTTTCCAATGTTCAATGATTTTTTCCATCTCAGAGCTAAGATCATAATAGGTGTTTTCTCCAAAACCACCCGTGTGGGTTGAAAGTAATGCTGTGGGAAGTACGGTAGGGCTGAGACCTAGAGCACCGAGTATTGGGAGTGCTACTGTCATTGAAACTTGACCTGCACATGAAAGGTCTTGTGAAATTAAGATAGAAACTGTCATACTCAGAAACTCCTTTTATATAATGTGAACATATTATAGCATGGATTGACACCAAAAGAAGTGAGGGTTGATGAGCAGTTTGGCAACAAGATTACGATAGGTTATAATAGAAGAGGTTTACTGTATTCACTTTTAGAAGAGAATAATAAATTTTAAAAATCTAAAAACAATACTAATTCTAGAGTTTGCTGCTCTTTTGTTAAGAATGACGACTTTAGGAAAGGAGTTTTAAATTGAAAAAAATTTTAGTAGTTGATGATGAAAAACCAATTTCAGATATTGTTAAGTTTAATTTGACCAAAGAAGGTTATGACGTTTACACAGCATATGATGGCCAAGAAGCTTTGGATCAAGTTGAAGAAGTTGTTCCTGATCTAATTCTATTAGATATTATGCTGCCAAAGATTGATGGGTTAGAAGTAGCACGTGAAGTACGGAAAAAATATGAAATGCCGATTATCATGGTTACTGCTAAAGATGCAGAAATTGACAAAGTACTCGGGCTTGAACTCGGAGCGGATGATTATGTAACAAAGCCTTTTTCAAATCGTGAATTAGTTGCACGGGTCAAGGCAAACTTGCGAAGACAATCAAGTGCTGCAGCGGCAGTTCAGTCAGAAGAAGAAAAAAATAGTGAAATTACGATTGGTGATTTAACAATTCATCCTGAAGCATATATGGTTTCTAAACGTGATGAAAAGATTGAACTGACACATCGTGAGTTTGAGCTGCTTTATTACTTGGCAAAACATATTGGTCAAGTAATGACTCGTGAACATCTGTTACAGACAGTCTGGGGATATGATTATTTTGGTGACGTAAGAACGGTCGATGTTACTGTGCGTCGCCTGCGTGAAAAAATAGAGGATAACCCAAGTAGACCAATATGGCTAATTACAAGACGCGGTGTCGGCTATTACTTGCGTAACCCTGAAACAGAATAGGAATTAGGAGATCTTTAGTTGTTTTTGGAGTAATGATGAATAAAAAATTACATTTTTTCCAGTCTATCCATTTTAAAATTGCTCTTGTATTCGCCTTGCTGCTATTAATAACATTCCAAATAGTAGGGGCTTATTTTGTGCAACAATTGAAGAAAGACAACTTGAAGACTTTTAAACAGCAAGTAGAACTTTCAAGTTATATTGATAATTCTTTAATTAATAACCTTTCAAGAAGCGATACCCAAAAAGCAAATGCAAATATTCGCAACATTCTTGAAGATATTGACAGTTCCAATGTTACGGAGGCTCAGGTTGTTGACACAAAGGGTACTATTCGAGGTGATAGTGATGTTAATGACCAGGCTTCAGTCGGACAAAAAACCACTGATAGTGACATTAAACAGGTATTGTACAATGAAAGAGCCTATACTAAGTCTACTTATGATAGTACAGACAATAAACGATACTATATTTCAATAACACCGCTTTTTAGTGCAAGCGGAAATACTAATACCCTTCTGGGGGCAGTCTATCTGCGTGCAAGTCTTGAACCGGTTTATGATTCAACTAATAAGGTAACCGTAATTTTTGTGACTGCTGCACTGATTGCAACGTGTTTAGGATTGGCATTAGCTATTTTAATTTCCCGGGCAATTACAAGGCCGATCGATGATATGAAGAAGCAGACAACGCGGATTGCACGCGGAGATTACTCCGGACAAGTTAAAGTATATGGAACAGATGAACTTGGCCAGTTGGCACAAGCAGTAAATAACCTTTCCGTGCGGGTAGAAGAGGCACAAGAGTCTTCAGAGGCTGAACGAAGACGTCTTGATAGTGTTCTTTCACATATGTCAGATGGTGTGATAGCAACTGATCGACGCGGTAATGTGATTATTATGAACGAAACGGCTTCTGAAAATTTAAACATTGACCCAAGTGTGGCTGACGGTCAATCTGTACTTGATGTCTTGAATATCCGGGGGCGGTATACGTTGCGGGATTTGCTTGAAAATCAAGATGAGATTGTGATAGATCTTTCGGATGAAGACCATGAACAAATATTAAATGCTTATTTTTCGTTGATTCAAAGGGAATCCGGGTTTATAAGCGGGCTTGTATGTGTGCTGCATGATGTTACAGAACAGCAGCGTATAGATCGTGAGCGTCGAGAATTTGTTTCTAACGTTTCACATGAATTACGAACCCCGTTAACAAGTATGCGCAGTTATATTGAGGCTTTAAGTGATGGAGCGTGGAAGGATTCTAAGGTCGCACCGCATTTTATAAAAGTAACGCAAGATGAAACCGAGCGTATGATTAGGATGATTAACGATCTTTTGAGCCTGTCACGAATGGATTCTGGAACTTCTAAATTGGAACTTGAATTAGTTAACCTGAACGAACTTTACAACTATATTCTTGATCGTTTTGATATGATGCTTAAAACGGATGATGGAAAAAATTCTAAGCATTACACCATCAAACGCGACTTTACCCGGCGTGAGCTTTGGGTAGAGATCGATACAGATAAATTCATGCAAGTTGTTGACAACATTATGAACAACGCTATTAAATATTCGCCAGACGGCGGAGTGATTACTTGTCGACTTCTCGAGACTCACAGCCATGTTATTTTAAGTATTTCCGATCAAGGCCTGGGTGTTCCGAAAAAAGATGTTGCTCATATTTTTGACCGTTTCTTCCGGGTAGATAAAGCACGTTCCCGTGCGCAAGGAGGCACAGGTTTAGGACTTGCGATCTCTAAGGAAGTTATTGAGATGCATGGCGGAAAAATTTGGGTTGATAGTATTGAAGGTAAAGGTTCAACCTTCTATATTTCATTACCTTATGAAGAATACAGTGAGGAGGATCTGTGGGATGAAAGCTAGTAGAGTATTTTTACATTTTGGCTTAGTAATAACGATCCTGATCAGTATTTTTCTTTCGATATTGATTTGGATTAATCCTGCAACTTTTCAGCATGATTCAAAAGCAACCACTAATACTGGAGAAAACTCTGAAAATGTTAATAAAAAGAAAATGAGTGATGTTTTTTTACCATTGCAGGCGACTTTAAATCAAAATGATCAAGAATATTTTCTATTCAGCCACAAGTTTGACGTTACAAGTAAAGTGTCTCAGCAGTTGAGAAAGATAAAGGTAAAAGATGGCTCTTTAAAAACCTATAAAACTGATTCAGAATACCAGAACTTCTTGCGTCAAAACAACGCTTTATTGTTAAACTATAACAACCCAATAACAACTAAACTATTTAATCAAGTATTTTCGCAAAAGCTCAAAGGATTACAAGATTACAAATTTAACCGTATCCTGATTCCGCTGCAAAATGAAAAAAACATATTTTTGGTAAGTGACCAAACAAAGCAAGCTTATGAGGTAACTACTAAAAAGAATCCTTATTCTAAGATCAAAGGTGTGCTGGCATCTGCTAATATTAAAAAATTGGGAATTGCTTATTATCCGCTAAGCAATGAAGAACTAACCGTTTTTTATACTAATTCTTTTAGTTTGCCACGGTACAGTTACCTAATTAATAAATCAAATATTAGTCCGTTTTTAAACCAATTGCTGAACTCAAAAGGGCAATCGTCAATTTCAACCAAATTGCAAAAAGAAAAAACAATTTATTCAGATAGTACGAATAATCGAATAGAAGTCAATGATAGAAACGGACAAGTTACCTATGAAAATTATTCGAATCTTGAATATTATGATGAAAACCAAAGAATCCAGACTCAAAAGCAGAGTCTTTATGATCACCTGAAAGAAAGTTTTACGCAGTTAAAGTCCTTAGGAGTACAGTTAGATGATGTCCGGTACGCAGAATATAACGAAAGTGACAATAGTGTCACTTATCGTAGTTATATTGCGGGTTTTCCAATTATTAACGAAGATAGTTATGGCACGTATAAAATTCAACTGATGAATTCTGGCGGTAAAAAGTATGTATTTTCACTGAATAATCTCCAGGTGCCTGTTCCTTCGGGCGGGGCAAGAGAAGAACTGCCTTCGACTTACACAGTCTATCAAAAACTCCAAAGTGCCGGATACCCCAGCAGCGAAATCAAAAATATTAAGGTTGCTTACAAATGGGAACAAAGTACATCTTCAAAACTAGTCGTTGATCTGGTTCCAACTTATTTTATTTACTATTCTGGCCATTGGCAGAGTTATCAGGACTTATTGGCACACAAAGTCATTAGTGGAAATTAGGAAAGAGCGGTGTGAATATGAACTTTAAAAGGATTGAATTAATTTTCTTTATTGCATTTATTGTGCTCGACATCTTTTTATTTGCTTCATATGTTCAAAACGACGATATACTTGTTTCTACGACAAGTCCGGCTAATGAGGATACCACCACTTCAATTATGAAGAGTATTCGCGATGATCAAATCTCTTATGGTGACCTCTCAAATAAGAAGAACGAAGGCTTTTACATTGCAAGTTCCCAAAAAGATACTCTTAAAGAAAAGGCCCCTGTTTTACAAGGCCTATCCTGGTCTTACTACGACCACAAAGTGACGGTTGCTTTTGAAAATAGTGTAAAAATAAAAGACGAAAAGCAGCCGCAAGAGACCTTGAATGCCGTGATGAAAGATTCTTCTAAGGTTATTGAGGGGAGACAATATACTTATAATAAGAGCCTTTCAAACAAAAGTGTGGTTGTCTTCACGCAGATGATAAAGGGTTATCCGGTTTATACGGCTAATGGCCAGGTTCGTTTCACCATTAGGAACGGGTATGCAACAGGATATACTCAGGGAATGCTGGAAAATGTTGAATTTTTACACGAAAAACGACCTGTAATTAGTCAAAAAAGAGCAGTAATCTGGTTGTATCAATATAACAAATTGTTAAGTAACAGTTCTGTCCAATGGGTTCGTTTGGGATACACTAAACTGCTTTCAGTGAATGACAGTCTGGTATATATTCCTACATGGACGGTTGCTGTTAAAAGTAATTCAACTGGCAATGTGCAATATCGGCGAATAAATGGTTTTACAGGTGCTACTATGGATGATTAGATATGTTAATTTGAAAGAGTATATTTTGTTAAGAAGGATGAGTAGATGGATAGTTTAAAAAAGCCGGCAGATACGATGAAAGTCAGTGTTCTTGCGAGCAGCAGCAGTGGGAACGTTACATATATTGAAACTCCACATAAACGATTGCTGGTTGATGCAGGATTGAGCGGGAAAAAAGTGGCTGCATTGATGGGCTCGATTAACCGTGATCTCAATGATGTAGATGGAATTTTAGTTACACATGAACATAGTGATCACTGTAAGGGTGTAGGTGTACTAGCGCGTAAATACCATCTTGATGTCTACGCGAATGAAGGTACATGGAATGCTATGGCACACAAAATCGGGAAAGTACCGCTTGAACAAAAGCATATTTTTGGGATGGGAGAAATTAAAACATTTGGAGATCTTGATGTTGAAAGTTTCGGAGTTTCGCATGATGCTGCGGAACCGCAATTTTATGAATTGCATCACGGTGGCCGTTCTTTTGTAATTTTGACAGATACAGGCTATGTTTCTGAACATCTGGAAGGTCTTATAAAAGATGCTGATGGGTACTTGATTGAGTGCAACCATGATACGGAGATGCTGCGGATGGGTGTTTATCCTTGGTCTTTAAAACAACGGATTCTTAGCGATCAGGGACATCTTTCAAATGATGATGGTGCAGCAGCAATAATAGATGTTTTAGGCAATCATACAAAAAAAATCTATTTAGGACACCTTAGCCAAGACAATAATATGAAAGAACTTGCACATGTAACGATGTCTTCGACACTAAAACAGCATGATCTGGCGGTAGGACATGATTTTTCGATTTTGGATACTGATCCTGAAAAAGCCACTCCGCTAACCATTATCTAAGGATGTTAATATACAGAA
Source organism: Liquorilactobacillus oeni DSM 19972 (assembly GCF_001436275.1). Classification (GTDB taxonomy): domain Bacteria; phylum Bacillota; class Bacilli; order Lactobacillales; family Lactobacillaceae; genus Liquorilactobacillus; species Liquorilactobacillus oeni. The sequence continues at coordinate 272,925 of NZ_AZEH01000020.1, read as the reverse complement.
GAAACGAGGAACTACACGCCTTTTAAATAAATTTAGGATTTAATTCATGTTTTTTTCAAACATTAAAGTTAGAATGTAAATATAAAAAGACTGTAAAAAATATCCTTGAAAAGGAGGTGTGCGTTATTTAGTTCAAAAATAACGCGTGACTGATGGATAATAACGATAATAACAACGAAAGTAAAAAAAATTTTGAAGGAGAATTTAAAGAATCAGGTTCTCAAAAAAAGAGGGGCAATAATAATAATCAGCCTAAAATGGGTAGACTGTTTATAACAGCACTTATTGGCGGTTTATTAGGTGGTGGACTTGCCTTTGGCGGTTATAGTGTATATCAGAATTATCAGAATAGTTCGATAACTACTGAAAATTCAAAAGGAACAACAAGTATCAGTAATCTTAAGGTTAATGTCAGTACACAAGCTACAAAGGCGTTTAATAAGATTCAAAACGCAGTTGTTTCTGTTGAAGCCTATTCTTCTGGTAGTTCTTCAAGCTCTCTTGATGATTTGTTCGGCTCAAATCCAAGTTCTGGAGAATCTACCTCTGAAAGCGAAGGATCTGGTGTGATTTATAAAAAAGATGGAAATACTGCTTTTGTCGTAACTAATAATCATGTTATTTCTGGAGCAAACAAAGTAGAAGTATTGCTTAATAGCGGTAAAAAGCTGGCTGCAAAAGTTGTCGGACATGACTCAGTAACTGATTTAGCCGTTTTGAAGATTAATGCTGCGGATGTCAGCCAGGTGGCAGCTTTTGGAAACTCTGATAACATTCAAGTTGGGCAGACCGCGCTTGCAATCGGTTCACCATTAGGTTCAACCTATGCAACTTCACTTACACAAGGGATTATTTCTGCAAAAAAACGTACAATTGAAACCACAGATAGTTCTGGTACAGGTACAGGCCAGACAACAGTTATTCAGACTGATGCCGCAATTAATCCTGGAAATTCGGGCGGTCCGTTGATTAACCTTGATGGACAGGTTGTAGGGATCAATTCGATGAAATTAGCTTCGACTGGCTCAAGCTCAGCCAGTTCTTCTTCGACAAGTGTTGAAGGAATGGGTTTTGCAATTCCAAGTAATGAGGTTGTGGAAATTATCAACCAGCTTGTCAAAAATGGTAAGATTAGGCGACCGGCTCTTGGTATCTCTTTGGTAGACCTCAGCTATGTTTCTAATAGTGATCAGAAGTCGGTATTAAAACTCCCTACAAGCGTTACTAGCGGAGTTGTTGTCCTTAAGACAACGGACAACTCCCCTGCAAAGAATGCGGGGTTGGAAAAATATGATGTGATTACTTCTTTGGGGGGCAAAACTGTTAAAGGCTTGTCCACATTACGTGAAGCGCTATATGCGCATAAGGTCGGTGATACGGTTGAAATCAAGTATTATCATAATGGCGAACTTAAGACTGCAAACATTAAGTTAACTTTAGAAGCAAGTGATTCCAATACGACTACATCATCGGATTCTGGAAACTAGAATTTTAATCATAATTTACAATTTTGCGTAAGAGGTATTTGTCCGTATTTTGCGGTTGTCAAATACCTCTTTTTATGTACACAATAATTATAAAGCATATTTTTGAAGGCAACTGTGGATAAAACAGTGAACATCTTTATTCTGTTTTGTTGAAAAAGCAAAAGGCTGTTGATAAATGGCTATTTTATTTTTTTCTTAGTTATCCACAGTTATAATATTTGCTTGTGTGTAACTTTATTTTTGCTATGCTTTAAAGCTTTAAAAGGTTGATGCAGTAGTAATTTTAGACTAGTATCAAAGTGTATAAAAGCTGTGCAAAACTGTGGATAACTAATTAACTATTGACAAATATAGAATTAATAAATATTGTGACGAAAATATGTTCGCGACAACATATAGGTATTGCATCTGTGGATAAGTGGATAACTTTGGGGATAACTTGTGAAAAGGCGGGTAGTTATGAACAGTAAGGTTGTTGTTGTTGGTAAATTGAAGGAGAAGTACTTAAAACAGGGAATTGCAGAATATGCAAAACGCTTAAACAAGTTTTGCAAATTTAAGATTATAGAAGTACCAGACGAGAGGGCTCCAGAAAACTTAAGTCCTGCACAAATGGAGCAAGTTAAACAAGTCGAAGGTGATCGCATACTTGCAAAAATTAAGGAAAAAGAATATGTTTTTGCGCTTGCAATTAAGGGTAAGGAGCTTAGTTCAGAGGAATTTGCAGCAGAGTTTGAAAAATTGACAACTTACGGGCACAGCGATCTCACATTTGTGATTGGCGGTTCTTTGGGTCTAAGCTCTGCGGTTTTAAAAAGAGCAGACGCACAGCTTTCATTTGGACGTTTTACTATGCCACATCAGCTGATGCGTTTGGTATTAACGGAGCAAATTTACCGTGCATTTATGATCAATGCGGGCAGTCCTTATCATAAGTGATATTCTGAATATTTTTTTCACGATGTTGATTATTAATTCTACCGATATTGCGCCACACACTTGAGCTGACCTTTGCTTATCGTGGTTTAGACTTGCCGATAAAAGTTAATAACCGTGATAGTGAAACTGGTTTAAATAAGGTTGAAAAACAGCTCTTTCAAGCAAAAGGGCAATTACATGAAACTATTTATTAGCAAACAAGTCTTTGCTGTTTAAAAAGACTCAATACCTATTGTAATTATCTAAGTTCATCTGTATAATCACTGAAATAGTATAATCAAATGGAGAAAAATAAAAATGGTTGAGATTTATGTTGCTAGCGCGTTTAGCAAAGATAACGCAGGTGGAAACAAAGCGGGATTGGTATTTAATAGGCCTGATTTGAATTCAATTCAAAAAATGGAAATTGCCAAACAGTTGGGGTATGCTGAAACAGCTTTTATAACAAAATCCAGCATAGCTGACTTTCGGTTAGAGTATTTTACACCCACTGAGGAAGTTCCACTTTGTGGACATGCTACAATAGGTACATTTACCACTTTGAAATTGTTAAAACAGTTATCTAAAAGTGAATATATGATAGAAACAAAATCAGGTGTGCTGTCTATAAAAATCAAATCAGATGGCATGGTATTCATGGAACAAAATACGCCTACTTTTTTTAATGAGTTGGCATTGGAATCATTTAACAAGTGTTTAGACGTTGATTCAATTGATGATAAATTACCTATTCAGATTGTTTCTACAGGTTTAAGAGATATTCTTTTGCCAATAAAATCAACTAAAGACTTGCGACAGTTAGATCCTAATTTTAAGGTTATGACAGAACTAAGTAAAAATCAGAACGTTATCGGAGTCCATGCTTTTGCGCTAGAAAAGGAAAAAAATAGTGTTATTGCAATTTGTAGAAACTTTGCACCTCTCTACGATATTAATGAAGAATCAGCAACAGGAACCTCTAACTGTGCATTGGCTTGTTATCTCTTTAAATATGTTGAAAAGAAATCACAATATATTTTTGAACAAGGTTATAATTTAAATAATCTGTCCAGAATCGTTGTTAATTTAACAATCCATGACGATATAATTGATTCTGTATTTGTAGGGGGATATGGCTATCTAGTTGAAAAAAAATCAATATCAGTTTAATTTTTGGTTAAATTAAAATCAAATGTAATTAATATTCACATTAACAATCGATGTTAGAAGATCACGCGGCTAACATTTACAGATTAAAATAAAACAAGCACAATCTCACACATAACGAGATGTGTTTTTTTTTAAATAAAGAATTGGTATCTAAGGTTCAATAGTTGGTTTCAAAGCCGATTGAACTAAACTTTGCTTATCGGGATTTAGATTTGCTGATAAAAGTCAATGACTGTGATAATGGGACAGGTTTAAATAAGATTGAGGAGTAATTGGATGGTGCTAGTATGATTTAGTGAACACATTTTTGGATAGTAATATAACACTTTTTGAAAGGGTGTTCAGAGATAGCAAAGAAATACTGTCAAGAAAAAAGGATATGGAGAAAAAAGATCCTAAATAAAAAGTTTTGAATTTAAAAGGGAAAGATATTTCTAGAATAATTAACCCGCAGTTACTTATGTTACGTAAGAACTTACAACAAATAATTTTGAATACTACCTTTCAACTACCTTGTTTTTAATGACAATTTTTGTGTTAATAAAAGACAAGATAAGCGTATTTATATATTTTATCAGAATATATATTTAAAATATTTATTTAAACGGATCATGTAATTAACGCTTTTTTCTTTTTAGAATTATTATCCAAATTGTTATAGGAATTGAAATAGTCACTCCAATTAACACACCATCTTGGTAAAGTCAATGATTGGAAATAGAGGGAGAGAGGTTGTGGTACAGAATTTCTATAAGCTCAGCGGCGATGGCGATAGAGGCTGCTGCTTCAGTAATTGCACCTAAACTACTTAGAATTTTCACGGCTACAGTTTTTGTCTGTTAGATTGCAACCGCTTGTGCAATCGAATGTCGTTGTTAGACAAAGTAACTAGGCTGATAATGGATTTATTTTGTCATAGGAATTAGTATTTGCTAATATCGAAAAACTATAGCTTTCATTCAAGTTTATATTTAACTATTATTTCTAGAATATAATGGGAAATTAATTCAGAAACGACCTTTACGTTAACAAATTCAAACTAACTTTGCTTTCATAGAAAATTACCTAAGTGCAATGTTCAGTTTTCTTCAAAGGCAGCTGAATTTTATTTAGACGCTAGTTAAAAATAAATATTATATTGAGAGTCAGCTAGGTTAACAATATTAATGTCATTATTTGAGTTTTCAAGTTCCAAATATGAAATTATTGTGAATGAAGAATCTCTGAATACATGCTACAAATAATGAAAAAATAAGAGATGGGGTATTGACCAATATATTTTCAGGACAAGCAAAGTATATCTGGCCAATATAAGGAATAACTATTAGAAATTTTTTTAATGTGAGGAGGTGTAAGGCTTGGGGTAAAAACCAAGCCTTTTTTATCCAAAATAAAGCGAACGAACAACTAATAATATGTACTTAGTACTAAAAAAGAAGGGCAGCCACTGTTTTTAAAGTGGATATTGAAATGATTATAGAGCGTGACACTATAAGGTTTGATTAGTCGCAGTTTAAGGATAAAATTTTATAGATCCAAAAACTATGTTAGGAAACATTCCGTGTAAAAGATGACTTTAACCAATCAGACGTGTGAAAATAGCTTGAGATAATAAACATCAAAAAGTAACGATGAATATTATTTAAACAATAAAGAATATTTATTAATATGTAAACAATAACATTTTTATTTTATGCATTACTGTAAACGTCAAAGGCTCATGAACTTTTGAAAGCAATTATTTTTTGTATATATACAATGTTATGTTCATTGACATGGCATTCTAAAATGAATTAATGTCTTATTAAGATTTAATTTATTTTTAATTGAGCGAGGGGGAACTTTAGCCCTCTACATTTTTAAAACTATACACTAAATATCAATGATTGGGGCGACTAGATGTCAGAGTTAAATTTGCGCAGAATTGATGTCACACGGCGTAATTATTCGTGAGTGCGATGTATAGGAGCTATCCGCATCATGTTCGGATCACAGTTGGTAAAGAAACTGAGAATGCACGATTAATAACAGAGCTCAAGAAGTTATTGCGGGTTAAGATTAAGGAATAGGATTTTTAAGTTATAGATAATAGTACTTCTAAAGTAGTTTTGGCTTTGCTAAATAACAAGTTCAAAAACGGAACTGCTACAATATAAAGAACTAAAGCGAAGCAGCCAGTTAAAAGGATAATAAATTTTTATCAGATAAGGTAACTTAATATTAAAGGAGTTTAGTAAACTATGAAAAAAGGTTCAATTTTATTTATAAACGAAAGGGAAGCTAAAACATTAATAACAGGAAAAGAAGCTATTAAATTATCGGAACAAGCATTTGCAGATTTTTCAGACAAAAAAGTGATTAATCCAGTTAAACTACACACACCTCTTTATCCTTATCATGATGGCTACACTAACTGTATGCCTGCATTTTCAGCTACTCAAGATATCGCTGGCGTAAAAATAATTAGTGTATATAAAAATAATATTAAAAAGCATGGTTTACCAGCAACTATAGGAACAATGGTTTTGAATGATCCTGATTCTGGATGCCCACTTGCGATTCTGGATGGTACTTATGTAACCTCAGCGAGAACAGGCGCAACGATGGCTATTTTTTCAAAATATTTGGCTAAGGAAACATCTAAAGTTGTGACGGTCATTGGGACCGGCGCACAGGGGTTTTCTAGTGTCATAATGATTTTGAAAGTTCTTCCTGAGATTAAGGAAGTAAGGGCAGTTGATATCAATCCTGCTGCGAGAAAACGTTTTATTGATGAAGCATCTAAAATATATCCACATGTTCATTTTGTAGAATTTGATGATTTACAAAGTGCTTGTACCAATTCTGATATTGTAGTTAATGCGGCAAATTCTAGTGTGTTACTATTACCTAAAATCAAGTTTGATAAAGGGACAACAGTTTTAGTTCTTGAAGAAGATTTAAAACCTAGTTATGTAAAAAGGACATTTGACGCTTTTGTTGTTGATTTTATTGATTGTTTTGTGGATAGGAGCAACATCTCCCTTAAACACCGGCATGAAGCTTATGGTGAAGAAATTGAATTAGTTACAGCTGAATCCATTTCGGGAGAAATTGGAGATGCTATTACCGGGAAAAAGAAATTCAGGAGGTCTGAAGATGATATTATCGTTGCTTCTTCCATTGGAATGGGTATTCAAGACGTCATGACAGCTGATTATATTTATAAAAAAGCACTCAAAGAAAATATCGGCAAAGAATTGGAATTTTTAGATCTTTAAGAAGTAAAAAATCTAATAATAAACTAGCACACCCACAATTTGCAAATTTCAGAAGTGTTAGCCAAACAAAAAAGGCATAATTTCGAAAGAAATTTGGAATTAAGATAGCCTTCAGTGCAAAAATTAATTTGTAAGTATGGCTTCAAGCTTGAAGGAGAGATTAGAAAAATGAAATTGAAAAAAATTTTGGGAATACTTGGGGCAGTGATGGGATTGGGACTTATCCTTGCAGGTTGTGGCAATAAGAATACAGATAACAGTGTCAAAAGTATTCAGAATAAAAAGACGTTGGTTGTTGGCACCTCGGCTGATTATGCGCCTTTTGAGTTCCCAGTTATGCAAAATGGAAACAAAAAAATTGTTGGGTACGATATGATGGTTGCACAGAAGATTGCTGACAATTTAGGAGTTAAATTAAAAATTGAAAATATAGAGTTTCCATCTTTAATTTCGGAATTGAAAAATAATAAAGTAGACATGGTTCTGGCAGGAATGGCTGCAACTAACCAACGAAAAAAAGTTGTCGCTTTTTCAAATTCTTACTATACTGTTGGAAATGTTCTTTTAGTTCAAAAAAAAGATGCTGATAGCTTTAATAAAGCTTCAGATATTAAAGGAAAATCAATCGGGGTTCAACAGTCTTCTACGCAAGCAGCGATTGCTAAATCGCAATTAAAGGGGAGCAATATTGTTACTGAAGGAGTTTTAACAGGGCTGACCACTGAATTGTCACAAGGAAAGTTAAGCGGAGTTGTTGTTGAAAAAGAGGTTGCAGATAATTATATTAAGCAATATCCAGAAAGATATGCAATTGCAAAAGTTAAATTATCAACTCCTAAGCAAGCGCGTTTTTTCAATATTGCTATTAGAAAATCTGATAAAGCTTTATTAAAGAGAGTGAATAAAGAAATTACTAAGTTACAAAAAAGTGGAGAATTAACCCAAATGTTTAAAAAGGCACAGGACTTACAAGTTAAGAACAATAAATAAAATATAAGAAAATTATAAGTAATTCTAAACTTAATACAATGTATCGAAAATATTGGTGGTAAATATGATTAATTTAGGTACGTATAATTGAAAGCCGTGCGAATTTGTTGTTAAAAATATTTGGTTAGCCATGTGTGGCACATCCCTTTGGATGATTTATGTACTGTGTTTGTGTATTCAAGGATTTAGAAGTAGCACATCAGGAAATAGGAGTTCCTGATGCGCTACTTCTTTTTTATAATCTCATCTACTTATATTATGCAAGCCTATATCATAAACAATCGTTGTTAAAATGCAGAATGAGGTGTTTGAAAAATATTTTTACCACCATTAGTATATTTAATATGATTTTCGTTCAAGATATCTATGAATGTTTTTACGTAAATTTCACTAGGGAAACTTTGAATCAAATCAATAAAAAGTTTTTGGTTAGCTGTGAGCATTTGTACTGATAGACCATTAGTCCCACTCATATAAGTGTGGATTTCATTTATATATTTTTCAAGCGTTCCCAATTTTAATTGGCCACTATAACTAAGAATAAAAGTATCGACTAAGTTAGTGTCAAAAAAAGCCATCATTTTTTGTTTCTCTAGCAAACTTGTGCAATTATCTAACTTGTTAAACAGTTTTAACATACTATTAATAGTTTCACGAATACTTTCGGGTCTTTTTTGCAATTTAATCTGTTCTCTAAACGCAGTCGCAACTCTAGTAAACTCACTATTGGATGTTATTGCAGCATTGATAGGAAATGCGATGCTGTTAACACAGTTTCTGAATGTTTTTTGATAGGTAATACCTGAACGAAGATCGTTGGCTAGATTGACAACAACTGGGTCTGTAGACTCTGAGTGAGCACGGCGAATAGCTTGTGCTAACATAATTCCAATAGCAATTGCCGGGGTCGCATTATGCGCTTTTGCAAAAGGCATAAAGCTAATTTGATCAATCGCTAACTCATATCTATAGCTTGCTGCTTGAGGATCAAAAGCCGTGGCTTCACTTAAATGATACGGTTTTTGTTTTTTCTTTTTTAGAACATCAGCAGTTAGCTTTAACATAGGTAGATTAGTGAAAGGTTCCTTCATTTCATCAGGTGTTAGTAAGTCATTTGCTAAATTGATTTGTGGAACACTTAAGAGTTGACCGTTTTTAAAAGATAGGTAGTAATAGAGCAATGTTTTCATGAAAGGGAGAATTCCTCTGCCATCAACTAAAGCATGGTGGTAGGAGATAAATAAACGTTTGTGTTTAAAAGTAATGTCAATTAGGTGATAATTGACTTCTTTGGTACCTAAAGAACGAAAAACAGTATGTTGTGCTATAACAATCGGAAGGGTGTTGTGTACTAAGTAATAAGTACCATTTTTTTCTATCAACTTACCGGTCAAATAGAGATAACGTTTTAAAGAACGCTCGACTGCCACTTGAAGCAGTTGACGATCAATTTCTGCCGTTAATCGGATATCAAGAATCATACTACGTGCACCTTGTTGACGATAAAGGAAAGATTGACCAGAAATAATTTTAGCAACTGTTGGAAGTTCAGTAAGGTATGTTTTGCCATTTTTAGTTTTAAATAGATCTTGATAGGTTCTATCTTTAGTTGTTGTCATATTTGATAACCCCTTTAATTTTTACAATAAGTTGTTTGTTGCTATTGTTAATAATAAAGCGGGGGTATTAAACAATCGTTTACAATTTGTTTTTAAAACGTTAATAGTAGCTGAAAGTTAAGGTTTAGATCGAGAAGGTAAGAATTCAAAAAAGTAAGGATTATAAGGGAAACTACGAAAACTATTGTTAATTAATAAAAAGTAAAAAATGGAGGATTACTGTCGGATTAGTTTTATAATTAACTTGTTGAAAGTTGTTTACTGCAAAATAATGAATTCCTATCAGGCTTTGTCTAATTTTAAAGGGAGATAATTATAGTGAAAGTTGAAAAAGTAATTTTGAATAAGAAACTTGGAACTTCTTTAGATCTGTACTTAAGTGTTAGTAATGCGCCGCTGCCGGGAATTGTCATTATACCTGGAGGAGGATATAGTACGATTAATGATAAGGATTCAGAAAGAGTTGCTTTAAAATTTGCAACAAATGCTTTTCAAGCTTTTGTAGTTCATTATCCGATAAAAGATAAAAAAAGTTATGCCGCAGCGTTTGAAACAGTATCACAAGTATTTGAGTTCATTCAAAAAAGGGCACAAAGTTTAAACCTGGATCTTGAAAAGTTAGGGACTATCGGTTTTTCTGCCGGTGGGCAATTAGCTGCGGATTATGCTAATCAAAAGGAAAGTAAAGTTAAATTTACTTTACTGGGATACCCGGTAATAACGGCTGCTTTAGATGAAAACTTGGGGATCAAAAGCAGAGATGTGACACGTTCCGTTAATTCGCAAACACCGCCAACATTCATTTTTGGCTCTATCAAAGACAAAATAGCGCCTTATAATGAGCATATTGGGCCTTATACAGCTGCTTTAGCTGCTAACAAGGTCAGTTTTGAGCTTCATGAGTTTAGTACAGGGAATCATGGAGTCAGCTTAGCTAATAAATATGTGCAGGCAGTTGATAAAAGCAGCTATGATCCACATATGGCACAATGGTTTCCGCTTGCATTAGAATGGCTTAAAACACAAAAAGGTTAATATCAATTGGATATTATTTATGTAGTTTTGAAATAGATCTGCTAATACACAAAAAGTGACAATGTTGCATCACTTTTTGTGTAATAAAGCACTGAAAAAACAGGGAAATATTAATTTCTTCGCTATATCTTTGTTTCACGTGAAACATAAGACATGAAAAAGATTGATTTTTTAATGAACACGATGTAATAGTTTTTTGAACATTTTCGTTAATGATGATGATGGCAACTATTTTATGCTAAGATGAATATATTGCTTGAAAATTAAGCAAGAATTAACGAAAATGGGGTTGTACATTGTGAAAAAAAGCTTGAAGGAATCTATCAAGGATTATCTAAATGAATTAAAGCCGCAAGTGAAAAATAACTGGTTAACTGTTGGATCAATATATGTTGTTATGACAATTGTTTTTTCTGTTTTGTTTCTGATTGATGCATTAATTTTTAAATTTGGTCTGTCTTCGCTGGTATCAATGGTAATGTTATTGATGTATGGCAGTTCAAACTATTGGTCAGTTTTACTTGGAATGTCAGCAGTTATCATTAGTCTGGTATTATTGATTATTTTAGAAGTTTTTGCTTTTTATATAGTAGTTGCACTCCAGTTTGGTTTACAAGATGTTGATCAAGGAGCGCAGCTTAAAGTCAGTTTTCAGGATACATGGCGGCGAATCAAGCAGATGAATAAGAACCAGTTATTGCGCCTATATGCTTATAACAGTTTGTTTATCTTTTTGTGGTTATTGCCAGTAATGATTCTGCAGTCTTTGTTTGGCAGCAATCAAATAGTAGTTCATTGTCTACAAGCAGCTGGCTTTTTAATTTTGGTGCGGAAGAGCTTGGATTACTCACAAGCGATTTTTCTATACAGAGAATACCAGCCACATTTTTTAGGCCAATCGCAACGCTACGCTTTAAAAGCCAGTCAGAGATTTATGAAGGGGAACAAAGGTAATTTGTTGGGACAATTAGTGTTGGCAGTGATTCCCTTAGCACTCTGGGGTGCCATTTGGGGGGCAGTAACGTACTTTGGCTTTTACATTTGGGAACCGATTATGATTTATGGCGGCCCGGTTATTGGAGTCTTGGGAGTCTGTTTCTATCTGCCGCTTTTTCAATTGGTTTTGGTAAAGTTCTATGCGCAACATAAAAATCAGAAGCTATTAGAAACGGCTTTTCGTAAAACTTTCAAACCAGTTGCTCAATTAACTGGTGAAGCCTACAAAAAAAGATAAAAAATTAAGTTTTTGGATAACGTTAAAACCCCCAACGAAATTGAAATATCTTTCGTTGGGGGTTTTTATTTGCTAACTTATAACTTATTATTAGCTAACTTTGTAACTGGAGCAAAGTTACGGCGAATCAGAAATGAAATTAATAAAGCTAGCAGATCGACTAAAATAAACACAGCCAAGGTTAGAGTGTAATTATGAAATAACTGATGTGTTAAAGAAAGAAGCAACGGGCCAACAATTCCCGCTGCAGCCCATGCAGTGAGTACATAACCATGAACAGCTCCCAGCTCTTTGGTTCCGAAGATATCTCCAAGGTAAGCTGGGATAACAGAAAAGCCGGCACCATAGCAAGTCATCAACAAACATAAAGCTAGTACAAAAGTTATTTGTGATTGAAAAGATAGAATTAATGACAGCATAGCAACATCCAGAATGAAGATAGCACTAAAAGTAGCAGGTCGGCCGATGTAATCAGAAAGGGTTGCCCATATTAAACGGCCAAATCCATTGAAGAGCCCGATAACTCCAACCATAATAGCTGCTGCTTGAGCTGACATACCTGTCATATCTTGAGCCATAGGGGAAGCTGCTGATACAAGCCCAATTCCGCATGTTATGTTAATGAAAAACATTATCCAAAGAAATACGAACGATTTTGTTTTGAGAGCTTGATTAGCGGTTAACTCAGGACCGGTAGTTAAACGGGTACCTTGATTAGGAGTTTTATCTGTTTGTTGTGTTAAAGTTTTATCAGCGGGGCGAATAATAAATTGGGATGCACAAAGCATGATTAAGAAATAAAATGTTCCTAATAAATAAAAAGTCTGTTCTAAGCCGACGCTTGCCATCAATTGTTGGGCAATCGGTCCAGTTAACATTGCTGCAAAACCGAATCCCATAATAGCCAATCCTGTTGATAACCCACGCCTATCGGGAAACCACTTAATAATTGTAGATACCGGAGTCACATAGCCTGAACCAAGACCTAAACCACCGATGACGCCATACGAAATGTATAACATCCAGATTGAGTCTTGATGGATGGCCAAACCTGTTAGAATGGTCCCGGAACCATAAAGAACACTGGCAATTATGCCTGTTAATCTGGGACCGAATTTTTCAACGACCCTTCCCATAAAAGCGGCGGACATTCCCAGGAAGAAAATAGCAATACTAAAAGCAAATGCAACTGAGGATTCTGACCAGCCGGTTTGTTTTGCAATAGGATTAGTAAAAACACTCCACGCGTAAACTGAGCCGATCATTAGATGTAATACGACGCCTGCAGTTGCGACCATATATCGATTTATTTTCAAGTTTGATTCCTCCATATAAGTTAACCAGTAGGTTTAAAAGAAAGTATATTTTTATATACGAACAATTATAACTTAGATAGCCATTATTGTTAGTATATTTAAAATGATATCATATTAAAAAACATTTTTAAACAATAAAAATGTTTTAAAGCGAACATTTTACAAAAATGTTTTACAGTGCGGTTGATATTTTTTTCTTTCTGGATAAGTTTAGCGGTTTAAAAAGAAGGTGCCAACAGTCATTAGGTTTACTACGAATTGTGAATATAGTTTTAATTACTTGGTATGAATAATGAATAATTCGCAGTTAAGTAGGAAACATTGACTATTGAAACACGTTAATTCGTATACTACAGATTAAAATAAAGGGCTACGGCAAAATATAATTTTTGCCCCAGCCCTTTTTTCTTGGTAAGATATCAAAACCTATTTCGTTACTTCTTGTCTCTCATCTATAAAATTGGTGATACACTCAAATTTTTTTTCAAAAAAATTGATAACATTTTGACACGAAATACGCTGCAACTCAGCTATTGAGTTGATCGAATAAAAGGCAGTGTGCGGTGTCAAAATAACATTTGGAAATTTTAATAATGGTTGATTCTCTAAGTCAGGGTTTTCGGATGAAAGAACATCCAGACCGGCTCCTTTGATTAAACTTTTATCTAACGCCTGAAGTAAAGCATTTTCATCAACACTTTCACCACGCGCAACATTGATAAAAAACGGGCGCTGTCCTTGTCCCATCTGGTTGAACGCATCTTTATTGAAAAAGTAACGATTATTTGCTGTTAAACGCATATGATTAGTAACTATATCAGCTTCTTTATAGATTTGTGTTGCAGATGCTGGTGTAACCCCAAGGTTCGCTGCTATTTCAGGAGGAAGATAGGGATCATAAGCGAGTATTTTCATCCCAAATCCTTTTGCCATTCGTGCAACCTTTTGACCAATCTTACCAAGGCCGAAAATACCCAATGTTTGTTTGGAAAGCCTTTTTTGTGCAGGCAGTGCACTATATTTCCACAGATGATCGCTACTGAGAATCTTGCTATAAGCCTTTAGTTGCTTTGTCAGACTAAGCATCAAAGAAAGAGTAAACTCAGCTACATCTTCACTGCAATAATCGGAGACTGCGCATACGCGGACACCATGTTCTGCTGCAGACTTTAGATCTACTTTATCAAACCCCATTGCATTGATTGAAACTAGCTTTAGCTTAGGAGCTTTATCGAATAACTGGGAATTTACAGGAATAAATGCTGTAATCAGTGCATCCGCATCGAACAATTCAGTATTAAATTTAGTTAAATTTTCAGGATCATAAGTAATGCTTTTAATGGTCCAGTCGGGATGATCCTGTTTTAAAATTTTAAATTCGTAGTCGTGATCTTCCATCATTGATACCGCATAGTCTGAGATAATAACCTTCATTTAATCTACTCCTTTTAAAGAATCGTGTACTAGTGAAAAGACCAACACTGCTTTTGGACAGCAGTCTTGCCAGACTAATAATAGTGACACATAATTTTTGTATGTTAGGGAATATAACATAAGAAAGTGATTTTAACTAGCGGGTTAAACTTGAAAGACTTGAAATAATAAACATCAAAAATTTATCTTGATTACCATAACCATAATTAGGAATATATATTAACATGTAAACCGTAACAATGCGATTTTATACATAATAATAATTGGTCTATATGTTAAAACTTTTGAAATCAACAATTTTTGCTGTTTTTACAACGTTATATTTATTGACATGACATCGAAATGAAATTATAATCTCATTAAGTTTTAATTATATCCTTTATAATTTGGAAGTGGTAGGTATGTATCAAGATCTTAAGCTATTGTCAGAATCGCAAAAAGTTGAAGCTATCACACGTGCGCTTGTTGGTGTGAAAAGCGTTAATGGAACTGTTGGAGAAGTTGCTGTTGCAGAAACAGTTGAAAGTATCTTACGTAGTTTACCATTTTTTCAACAGCATCCTGATTGCGTATGGACCCAGAAACTTCCAGGAGATTCATTAGGAAGAAAAAACATTTTTGCTTTTATAAAAAAGAAGGGAGCGAAAAAGACGGTCATCTATCATTCACATATAGATACTGTAGGAATAGATGATTTTGAAGCTTTGAAAGAAGCAGCTCTTAATCCGGATAAATTAGCCGAATATTTTAAAAATTACAATGAGGATTCGGACATCCAAAATGATGCTCTTTCAGGCGATTGGCTATTTGGCCGCGGGGCATTGGATATGAAGAGCGGAGATGCTGTTAACCTGACTAACTTATTATATTACAGTGAGCATATTGACGAATTGAAAGGAAATCTGCTTTTTATGGGCAATTGTGTTGAAGAAAACGATCATAATGGCGCAATTGCAGCTTTAACTGAATTAGAAAGATTAAAGAAAGAACAGCACTTAAGTTATGAGGTTGCCGTTAACACAGACTTTATCAGTCCAAAATATGAAGGCGATAAACAGAAGTATATCTACTATGGAGCCGCTGGTAAGGCGTTAACCTGTTTTTACATTAAAGGAATCGAGACTCATGTAGGCAATACCTATTCTGGAATTGACTCTACACTGGTTGCTAGCCGGATCAATAGTTTAATCAACAATAATCCTGAGTTTGTTGAAGATATTCCAGATGAAGAAATACTACCATCTTCATGTTTGCTGTTACGTGACCAAAAAGATTTTTACAATGTCCAAACAGCAAAGGTTACACATCTGTATTTCAATACATTTACGTATAAACGTCCGGTTTTTGAAATCTTGCAGCAGTTAAAAGAGGCTGTTCAAAGTGACTGTTCGGCTTTAGTCAAAGAATTGATAGCAAGGAAGGCAGCATATTTGCATAAGTTATCCTTCCCAGCAGTTCAAGATGATCGCCAAATCAAAGTCTTTACTTTTGCTGAATACTTGCATTATCTTCAACAAGCAGGAATCCATGTTGATAAACTGATCCAAGGGTTTTGGTTGAAGAACCAAGAACTTGATAAGCGTGAAGTTGGTTTTGCTTTGATTGATTATTTGGACAAACAAGTTAACGATGGGATAGCAAAAGTAGTGTTGTTTTTAGCTCCTCCGTTTTGTCCGCATAATAGTATTAAACGAAATTCACATGTTTATCAGAAGCTCAAAGCAGCATTAGCTGATTACGAGCAGGAAGAAAATTTTAAAATGAAACAATTTTTCCCATATTTGTCAGACAGCAGTTATTTAGCGATAGACGAAAATGAAGATGAAATAAAAAAATTGACTGAAAATTTCCCGCTTGCTGGAAAAATTTATCCTCTGCCGTATGATAAAATGCGAGCACTGAATATTCCGGCGGTTGATATTGGTGTCTTCGGCAAGGGAGCACACACGTGGAAAGAACGAGTTTACAAACCATATTCATTTGAATTTTTGCCAAAACTGATTCGTGATTTTACAACAAAAATTTGGGAAAAGTAAGGAGCAGATTTATGTTTGTACGTAACGGGACTTCAGAATTAAAGCGAGTTTTAACCTGTCCGCCAACTTATCTTAAAGAGGCGGCTCCAATCAATGAAATCTCCAAAAAATATGCTGATCAACCGTTAGACCGAGAGAAATTGGCAGATGAATTCAATCAGCTTATTGCCGCATATCATGAGGCCGGCGTTGAAGTTGAACAGCAGACAGCTGCACCTGAAATGACAAACGCAGTTTTTGCACGAGACTTTGGTGGTTGTGTTAAGGAAGGATATATTTTAGGAAGATTCAAAAAAGAACTACGGTTTCCAGAAAGAAAAGCGTACGAAGACAAGATGAAGGAGCTTGGAATTCCTAAAATAGCAGAAGTAAAAGAAGGCTACTTTGAAGGCGGTGATTTTGCCTTTTTGACAGAAAAGGATATTGCTGTCGGAATCATTGACCGTACAAATCAAAAAGGATTTGAAGAACTCAAAGAACAATTATCAAGATTAGGATATAACGTTTATCCAGTTCCTGCAGATCCACGTTATTTGCACCTTGATATGTGTTTTAATCTTGTAGACGACCACTTAGCTGTTGCATATAAGGAAGGGCTGCCAGCTTCTTTCCTAAAGTTGTTAGAGAAGCTTGAAGTTGAAATAATTCCGGTACCAGAAGAGGCGATCTTCAAACATGGCTGCAACCTTGAAAGCTTGGGGGCACATCGTGTTTTGTCGTTAAAACAAAATAAAGTAGTCAATAAGGCACTTCGTGAACACGGAATGAAGGTAATTGAGTTAGATATAACTGAAACGTTAAAAGCCGGTGGTGGGCCGCATTGTATGACTTTTCCATTACAACGTGGTTAACCAGAAATTGGAGGAGCAATTATGGGAAAAACAATGAAAAAAACTTTGGGGATTTTGGGAGCAGTTATGGCATTAGGGCTGGTTCTTGCGGGATGCGGCAGTAAAAGTACAGATAACAGTGTTAAGAAGATCCAGGATAATAAGACATTAGTTGTTGGGACATCAGCTGATTATGCTCCGTTTGAATTTCCAATTATGCAAAATGGTAAAAAGAAAATTGTTGGTTATGATATGATGATTGCACAAAAAATTGCTGATGATCTTGGAGTCAAGCTTAAGATTGAAAATACTGAATTTCCATCATTAATTTCTGAATTAAAAAATAACAAAATTGACTTAATTATGGCCGGGATGGTTTCAACTAATCAACGTAAAAAAGTTGTTGCTTTCTCTAAATCCTATTACACAGTTCAAAATGTATTGTTAGTTCAGAAAAAGGATGCAGATAAGTTCAACAATGTTGCTGATGTTAAAGGTAAACAAATTGGAGCCCAACAAACAACCACCCAAGAGTCAATTGCTAAATCTCAATTAAAAGGAAGCAATGTCGTTACTGAAGGAGTGCTGACCAGTTTGACCACTGAATTGTCGCAAGGAAAGTTGAGCGGTGTGGTTGTTGAAAATGAAATTGCAAATAACTATATTAAGCAATATCCTGATAAATACGCAATTGCAAAAGTTAAGCTGACAACACCTAAAGATCAGCGTTCAGTAAATATCGCTGTACGAAAATCAGATAAAGCATTATTAAAACGGGTAAACAAACAGATTACTAAACTGGAAAAGAATGGTCAATTAGATAAGATGTTTAATGAGGCTCAAGATCTTCAAGTTAAAAGTGGAAAATAAGACAATCAAGTAAAGGGTGAAGTAAATGTTCGATTTTTTAAAACAGTACTATCCCGTTTTTGTTGAAGGAACTGCACAAACTATCATTATTTCTATAATTGGTATCCTTATAGGCATCTTGCTTGGATTGATCTTTGTTATGATGCGTCTTTCTAAGGTAAGGGTTTTTTCATACATTGCACGCGTTTATATAGCAATCGTAAGAGGGACACCTGCAATGATTCAAGTAATGTTGATTTACTACACACTTTCTAAAGTTTTAGAAGTGCCGCAAATTCAGTTCCTTGGCTCTGGCTTAGATCGTGTAATTCCAGGTTCAATCGCACTAGGTATTAATTCTGGTGCGTATACTGCTGAGATTTTCCGTTCTGGAATTATTTCAATTCCTAATGGGCAGACAGAAGCTGGTCTTTCATTAGGTTTGAGTGATAGGACAACAATGTTTTCGATCATCTTGCCTCAAGCTGTACGCAATATTTTGCCGGCATTAGGGAACGAATTCATTTCCTTAGTTAAGGAGTCATCAGTCTTGTTTTATATTGGGGTACAAGAAGTAACTGCTCAAGCATTAGGGGTTGGCGGAACTTTATATGATTTCGTACCGCCGTTGATCGTTGCTGCACTGATTTATTTTGTCTTAACCTTTATTTTGTCACAGTTGATGCAGCTTCTGGAAAAGAAGATGGGGCGCAAATACCTGCAGAGTAATTAGGAGGGAGATGAAAAAATGAGCGCGGAACAAAATATTATTGAAGTTGATGATCTTAAAAAGGCTTTTGGTGAAAATGTTGTTTTAAAAGATATTTCGTTTAGTGTTAAAAAATCCGAAAAAGTAGTTTTGATCGGGCCTTCTGGCAGTGGTAAAAGTACTTTGCTGCGTTGTTTAAACCGTTTAGAAGACGATTATGAAGGAAAAGTTTTGTTTGAAGGTGAAAATGTCAACGGAGCAAGCAAAGAAAAATTATGTTTGCTGCGGCAGAAGATGGGAATGGTTTTTCAACAGTTTAATCTTTTTCCACATAAAACGGTTTTGGAAAATATCACCTTCTCTCCAATTAAATTGAAAGTTGCATCGTCTGCAGAAGCAACTGAACATGCTCACGAACTGCTCGAACAAGTTGGACTATCAGAGAAAGCTGAAGCATATCCCCAGTCTTTGTCAGGCGGACAGCAGCAGCGTGTTGCGATTGCACGTGCTCTGGCAATGAACCCAGAAGTAATGCTCTTTGATGAACCGACCTCAGCTCTTGATCCGGAAATGGTTGGCGATGTTTTAGATGTTATGGAGCGATTAGCCAAAAACGGTATGACAATGATTATTGTGACGCATGAGATGTCATTTGCACAAAATATTGCTGATAAGGTCTTATTTATGAACGATGGAATGATTGCTGACAGCGGAACTGCCAAACATATTTTTAAAGAAACAGATAATGCAAGGACACGCTCATTTTTATCTAAAGTAATGTAATTGCCCACAAGGAGTGAAGCAAATTGAAGTCATTATATGAACGCTCGTTGGCAGTTTTACCGCCAGTAGCCCAGCGTGCAACAAAGTTAGGAATTGTAAAAGGAAACGGAGCCTATTTGACTGACGAAAACGGTGAAAAGTATCTTGATTTTGCTGCTGGAGTTGGGGTCGTTAATTGCGGCCATAATAACCCGGTTGTTGTCAAGGCTGTTGAAAAGCAGTTGCATGAATTGGTACACGGCGGACACAATGTTGTCTACTACCCTTCTTATATTGAGTTGGCAGAAAAATTGGTCGCACGTGTTGGAAGGGATTATAAAGTTTATTTTTCCAATAGTGGAGCTGAAGCTAATGAAGGGGCAGTCAAGTTGGCTTTAAGCGTAACTAAACGAAGTGGAATTATTGCTTTTACGCGCTCTTTTCATGGACGAACACTGTTAACTGCTGCAATGACCGCTTCAAATGCACAGTATCGTAAAAACTATGAAGGTGTTTTACCGCCGGTTTACCACGTTGATTTTCCCGATATCTATAATACCAGCTTAACAAAAGAAAAAGAGGTTGCTCGCTGTTTAGGACAACTGGAACAGCTCTTTCATAATGTATTGGCACCATCACAAGCAGCATGTATTGTGGTTGAGCCGGTACAAGGTGAAGGCGGGTATCTTCCAGCACCAAAGGAATTTTTGGTTAAGTTACGCGAGATCTGTGATCGTTATGGAATTTTTTTGATTTTTGATGAAGTTCAGAGCGGCTACGGACGAACAGGGAACCTTTTTGCTAAGGATCATTATGGCATCCAGCCGGATGTTTTGACATCTGCGAAAGGAATTGCAAACGGGATTCCGCTGAGTGCGGTAATCGGCAAGAAAAAGTATATGGATCAATGGGAGCCTGGAGCTCACGGCGGTACATTCGGCGGAAATCCATTAGCTTGTGCTGCTGGTTCCGCTGTCTTGGATATTATGGATGATGATTTTTTGCAGCATGTTAGAAAAACTGGTGCTTACTTTACTGCCGAACTGCAAAAACTACAGCAAAAATATTCCATTATCAGCAGTGTACGTGGTCTAGGCTTGATGATTGGGATCGAATTCCGGCAGGCTGATGGCAAACCGGCAACTGAACTGGTTGCAGCAATTCGTGAAGAAGCTTTGAATGAACATTTGATATTACTAAATTGTGGTGTATTTCATAATGTAATTAGATTTATTCCGCCACTGATTATTGAAAGATCCGAAGTTGATAAAGCCATTGCAATTCTTGACAAGAGTATCGGCTTAAGTCTGAAAAAAGCAGGTGAAAATTAATGGGGTATACTGTGACCAACCCTTATACTGGAGAAACGCTTAAAACTTTTTCAGTACAAAGCGATGCTGAAATTGAAGCTGCTTTAAAAAAAGCTGAAGATTTCTATCAAAAGCAAAAAAAAGTTGCAGTTGCAGCCAGAGCGGCAAAGTTGAAGCGTTTTGGAGAAGTTTTGCTTGCACATAAAGAAGAGTTGGCACATGAGGCGGCTCTTAACATGGGGAAGCGTCTCAGTGAAGGACGCGGAGAAGTTGAATTATGCGTCAAACTTGCTGAATACTATGCGAGTAACGTTGAATTGCTGCAGTCCAAGCCATATTCGTATGCGGGCGGTAAAAAAGCACTTCTGGAGTATCACTCCCTAGGAATTATTGCCAGCATTGAACCGTGGAACTTTCCTTACTCACAAGTCGTGCGCGTACTGGCTCCTAATTATCTAATTGGAAATCCAGTTGTCTTGAAACATGCTGGCATTGTCGCTGGGTGCGCAAGTCTATTGGAAAAAATGGTACAAGAAGCTGGCTGGGAAGAAGGAGCATTTAAAAATCTTTTTGTTTCGCATAAGCAGGTTTCACAAATTATTGCTGATGAGCGTGTTCAAGGAGTAGCGCTGACTGGTTCAGAGGCAGTCGGCAGAACGATTGCCGGTGCAGCAGGGAAAAGTCTAGTCAAATCAACGATGGAGCTTGGCGGAAGTGATGTTTTTGCAATTTTAGATGATGCGGATCTGAGACTTGCAGTCGCTGATGCAACTTCGGCTAGATTGCGTAATTGCGGCCAAGTTTGTACCTCAGCTAAGCGTTTTATCGTTGAAAAAAAGGTTGCCGCAGAATTTATTGCAGGAATCAAAAAAACATTTACAACCCAGCAGATGGGTGATCCGCTTGATGAGACAACTGAATTGGCACCACTTTCCTCACATAATGCGGCTGTAGAATTGCAGAAACAAGTTGATACTGCAATTGCACGCGGGGCAAAAGTTTTGGTAGAAGGCGGGATCGTTGAAGGAAAAGGTAATTTTTTCAAACCAGTTGTCTTAACTGATGTGACAACTGATAATCCAGCTTATCGTCAAGAATTCTTTGGCCCGGTGGCACAAGTTTTTATTGCAGAAAACGATGATGAAGTTGTCGCTTTAGCAAATGATTCAGATTATGGATTAGCTGGGGCTGTCTACGGAAAAGATGAAACACGTGCTCATCGTGTAGCTTCCCAGATTGAAACAGGACAGGTTTTTATTAACCGACCTTCTGGAGCATATCCAGAATTGCCATTTGGAGGAGTTAAGCACTCTGGCTATGGCCGGGAAATGAGTGATTTAGGGCTTTATGAATTTACTAATCAAAAAATTATTGTTTTTAAATAAGTAGTTTTTAAAAAGTTATTGTGTGCTGCTGCTTAAGGGTTATTTTCATAGTGAAATTCTAACAAAAAAGAATTTAACATATTCAAATAAGCGAATATATTAAATCCTTTTTTGTGTTTGAGAAAAGAGTATGACAGTGTTAGCAATTTTTGAGTACTGGAAGATGTTAGTTTGCATACTACAGGTTAAAACAAAGAGACCGGGTCAAAATATAGCTTTCGACCAAGTCTCATTCTAAAGATGGGGTGAATAAATATGGCAGAGTTGAATTTGCGTAGACAGGTTGATGATTGTCAGCCATATATTGCAGGCGAAACTGAAGCAGCTGTTCTTAAAAAATACAATTTGAAGTCTGTGGTCAAACTGGGGTCAAACGAAAATCCTTATGGCCCATATACGAACGCACGTGCCGCGATGAAAGAAAGCTTGAAATATGTAAATCGCTATCCCGAAGATGATTACGTTAATTTAATTGCAGCTATTGCTACTCAAAATGGTCTTACAAGTAAAAATGTAGCGCTTGGTGGCGGTGCAGGAAACGTGATTGAAACGACTTCTCGGCTATTCTTGGATGAAGGGGACGAAGTCCTAATTGCTAAACCAACTTATCGTCTTTATCGTGAAGTTTCGCTTTTGATGGGAGCAAAAGTCAAAGCCGTGCCTGTTAAAGCTGATTTTACCTATGATTTTGCTGCTTTTAAAGCTGCAATTACTCCCAAAACGAAAATGATCTGGCTGTGCAATCCTAATAATCCAACTGGAGCGATCAACGCACCCCAAGAAATCGAACGCTTTATTGATGAAGTGGGTGATAAAGTGTGGGTAGTTGTGGATGAGGCTTATGCAGACTTTATTCAAGCAGGCCAAAGGGCACACTTGACAGAAAAACTAGACCAGAAAAAATTAGTGATCATTCGGACATTTTCTAAATATTATGGGCTTGCTGGAGCACGTGTTGGCTATATCCTAGCTCGCTCAAAAGTTATTTCAGCATACGATACAATTACTGAACCGTTTTGTGTTAATCGTGTTGGCCTTTTTGCAGCACGTGCATCTTTGTTGCTGGATCAAGAAGAAGCTGGTGAGATCAAGCAAAAACTGTTGAAAGAAAAAAAGCAGCTTTCAGATAAGCTGATCCAGCTAGGGTTTGAAGTGACTTCATCCCAGTCAAACTTCATTTTTGCAAAATTGCCAAACAATTTGTCTTCTAGTGAAACTTGCGCAGAATTGATGTCACACGGCGTAATTATTCGTGAGTGCGATGCATGGGGTTATCCGCATCACGTTCGGATCACAGTTGGTAAAGAAACTGAGAATGCACGATTAATAACAGAACTCAAGAAGTTATTGCGGGTTAAGGTTGAGGAACAATAACTTTGGTACCCCCAAAACAGGTGAAGACTTTAAAGATGGGGTGATAATTATTGAAATAGCAAAGTTCGGTGTTGAAGAATGGCTTAACACTTGGGAAAAAAAGGCTCGTTATGACATCTCACAAAGTTCGATTGCTGCTTTGACGCTGAAAGAATTGGCTGTTTTAACGGATACAAACATAACAGTCTTTTTGGAAAAGCACGCTCACAAAGCTTTAGACTACGGCTGGATTGAAGGTTCCCCAAATTTTAAAAGCCTTGTTGCTAAATTGTATCAAAAAATTTCTGCTGACAATGTTTTGCAAACCAATGGCGCAACTGGAGCTAATTTTCTAGCGATGTATGCTTTGTTGAACCCTGGGGACCATGTTGTTACGATGTTTCCCACTTATCAGCAGCTTTACGACATTCCGCGTTCTTTTGGGGTACAAGTGGACTTTGTTTATTTGGAAGAAAATTCTGATTGGCAGCTTGAGGTAGATAAACTGGCGGCAGCTGTTACCCCAGCCACTAAGATGATCTGTTTAAACAATGCCAATAATCCTACAGGGACACTGCTCAGTCAAGAAAAGCTCACGCGTATTGCTGCGATTGCGCGTAAGGTTGGTGCTTATGTTCTTGTTGACGAAGTTTATGCCCCATTACTGGCTGGTGAAGAGTTTGTTTCGATTGCAGATGTCTATGAAAATGGGATTGCTACCAACTCCCTATCAAAAACTTATTCACTTCCTGGTCTTAGAATTGGTTGGATTGCTTCACGTAACAGTGAAGTTATTGAGTTAATGCGCAAATACAGAGATTATACTCTGATCAGCAGCGGAGTATTAGATAATGAATTAGCTGAGCTGGCGTTGACAAACAAAGAAAAAATCATTCAGCGCAACCAAAAAATTGTGTCCGAAAACCTGGAAACCGTCAAAAAATGGGTAGTAAAAGAGCCACGGGTTGACTTGGTTTTACCCCACTATGTTTCAACATCATTTATTAAATTAATCATTCCTGAAGATGATTATTCATTTTGTGTTTCTCTACTAAAGAATACCGGAGTACTGTTAGTTCCGGGAACTGTTTTTGGAATACCGCAACACGCTCGTTTGGGTTATTGCTGTGATAAGGAGATCTTGAAGAAGGGGCTGGCGTTGTTATCGCAATATCTTAGAAAATTTGATGTATAAGAAATGGGAAAAGAATTGTGTTGTTTTTAATAGGATATTGTCTTGTTAACTTTACAAGGCACTTTCTTGTCATTTAGCCAGCTTAGTTTGCTATACTGTAAATGGAAGCTACGTTTGAGTGTTCAGATTAAAAGGAGTGTTTACAATGGCAATTAAAACAACTATTTCCGAGTTAGTAAAATTACCTGATGTAACTAAGCCAATGATTACTTTGAACTTGAACTTAAGCAAGCTGTCTTATGATGAGGCTGAACAACTACGAGTTAAAAACATTCTCAGAGAAATCAAAAGCAGTTTGGGATCAAAAGTCGAGCCTTTTATTACTGAGGTGAATGATTTGATTCGGCAGCAACTGCCATATGCGGGCGTGACAATGATCACGGATCATGATGCTGCAAAAATCTACTATGTCACGCGTACTAGTATTGATAAAACTGATTATCGAATAGGGAATGGGGTTGACTTCTTATTATTGTTAAGCGAATCGCCTAACCATGATTATACTTTAATTGAACTGAATCGCGACAGCAGCAAGTTATTTCGTCTACAGAATAAAAGGGTAAGCGCGTTGCAGATTAAGGATTATCCGGTTGCCTTGCAAGACGCGCTTGGAAGTGAGATTAGCAAAGGTGAGTTGAATTTTAAAGCGAGAGGCGGCGAGACGCTTTATCATGGACATGGTGAAGTCAGTCAGGAAAAACAAATTGATCAGGAAAGGTATTATCGCTACCTTATCGATTTTTTAGCTAACAAAACTTCTTTAAATGAAAACTTTTTTATTTTGATGGGGCTGCCACAAAATATTAATCTCTTTCAAAGGCTTAACGAACGCTTATCCATTTCTGCTGTTAAAATCAGCCAATCAGCACAAAAGTTATCGCTCGCAGAAATTTCTAATTTAGTAAATAAAAAACTTGAAGTTTACAATAAAGAATATTCTGCTGCGGCAGTAACTAAAAATTACAAAGATAATTTATTCACTGACTTTACCAATATTCAAAACATGCTGAATTCACGTGATATTCGTTACTTATTTGTTGCATCACGTTCTGAGATTGATAAAAAAGAACCTGAGTTATATCCAAAGATCAACCATTTGATTAAACAGGCATTGCTTCAAAAAACAGCTGTTTCTATTGTGAGTGAACAGCCTCAGATGCCGCTGATAAGTGCAGTAGCACATTGAGTATAGTTTTTGAGTCTGCAACAAATAAACTAAAAGGGTAAAAATAGTGTATCTTATACTACGATACACTATTAGATGGGTTCTTCCGAGATAAAAAACATTTTGAGGAAGAGTGTGCCAATAGTAGTTAGGTTTTAAGCAGAAAAAGCTGATTATTGAAACACGTTAATATGGAAACTGCAAGAGAGCACAAAAAAGCTGAGCCAAAACATAACTTTTGGCCCAGTCATTTTGTGTTGCGGATAAAAAATGTATAACATTGAATTATGAGATAGCATTACTGACAAACTCGTGTAACTGTGCTCCTTTTTTACCATTACTAAGCGCTACAAGCAGCTTGATACGTGCTTTTTGTCCGTTTAATCCCTGACACAAAATCAATCCCATTTTTTCAAGTTGAATCCCGCCTCCAACGTAATCGTAAATTTTTTGAGCAACACCATTGTAGCAGCGTGATACTAGGACTATCGGAATGTGGCGGTCTAATAACTTTTGAATAGCAGGAAGCGCCTGAGGCGGAACATTGCCAGCACCAAGCCCTTCAATAACAAGACCACGTGTTTTTTCGTTATCTAAAGCAGAAAAAAGGTCACCGTTCACACCAGCATAGGCCTTTAAGAGGTATACTCCTTCAATTACATGATCAATATCGCACACTTCAGTTTGAATCAATTCTTGGAAATACTTTGCTTTGTGCTGAGTAACTATCCCGATTGGGCCAAAGGTCGGAGTCCTAAAGGTATCTACATTAGTAGTGTGCGTTTTGGTAACAAAACGGGCCGTATGGATTTCATCATTCATTGCTACTAGAACTCCCTTTCCATAAGATTCAGGAGTAGCTGCAATTGAAATTGCATTTTGAAAGTTATAAAGTCCGTCTGAACCGACTTCATTTGAGGAACGCATGGCACCGGTTAAAACGACTGGGACTGTATTAGGCAGCGTGAGATCAAGAAAATACGCAGTTTCCTCCAGCGTATCTGTTCCGTGTGTGATGACGACACCGTCAATCCCGTGTGTAATTGCTTTTAAGATACGTTGCTTAAGTTTAAGCATTATTTGCGGAGTAATATGGGGAGAAGGCAGGTTAAAGAGATTATCTGTAATCAAGTTGATTTGTCCCTTTAGAATTACCTGTTCTTTAGCAATTGGATTTTCGCTGTTAGGAACGACTTCACCGTTTTCATTTTGAGACATCGAAATTGTTCCACCAGTGTGGATTGCTAGAATTGTTTTCATTTTTTAACCCCCTTTAAAATAAAATTGCACTATCCTTTATAATAAACTGCGGTTGCTGTTTTGAAAAGAACTGTTAGAGATTTTTTTATCGTCAGCAGTAAGGGAACTAGAAATTTAATGCTGAAAGCGACCTTAAGGGGTGCTCTGAAACATTAGAGTCGCTGTCTGCTTGGTAAGCAGCACTAAAACTTGGCAGATTAAGCAGATAATTTTGTTCAAAGTAATAATTATGGTAAGTTCAGTATAGACAATTAGTTAGTGAATTACTAAAGCTAACTTAACGGATCTTTTTAGAAAGGAAGATACAACATGAAGATTGTGATTAAAGATGCTGCAAAAGAGAAACTTGCAGAAAGCGTAAAAAATAATAATATTTTATTGATTAATGCTGATGATGGGTCTAACAAGTATTCTCATGTTGGAGGTTCCTGCTCAATCGGTGATAAGTTTCAAATTATTGCATTAAAACAAAAAGATGCTGATTACCAGATTCCCCTTGAAAGTGATACTGATTATTCTTTCTTTATTTCCAAGATAGAAGAACCATTCTTGGGTGATGGTTTAACCTTGGATTTTGACCATAACAATTTTGTATTGAAAGATAATGGCGGTGTTATTGACGGTGTGGTTTCGGTTTATGCAGGAACGGATGAAGAAAATCAAGCTGATAAGAAAGAACGGCAAACACAAGGCAGCCATGATTGCTAGCTTTTAGGTTTAGGTACTTTGATTATATTCTGACTATCTGTTTATATTCTTTAATGTTATAAATGTAAAGCCACTCTTCATTACCAATTAGATGAAGGTGGCTCTTTTTGTAGTCAAAATAAAGTTGGTTAATTTTAAGCAACAAAAGACAGTTTCACATGAAACGATAAAAAATGGAATTCTGATAAAACTGGGTTATGTAAATGGAATGCTGCTGGGAAAGAGCGGTCCATTGAAACACGTTGGTCAAGGTAATACAAGATAAAAAGGGGCTGAGTCAAAAGTTAACTTTTGACCCAGCCTCCTTGTTTTAAGCTGCAATATGTGTATTAAAGTGTTTCGATAGCCAGTCTTTTCCGCTTAACTGCGAACTACGAACATAGTTCGAATCTAACTATGAATAATTCGCAGTTAATGCCCAAGCCCTAACGACTAGTGGCACACTTTCTTACAGTCTAACTAGTAATAAGTCTGTTAAAACTATTTATTATTGTTTTTTAAAGCAGTTAAATCGGATTCTGCAACTGTCTTTGCTAATTTCTCTGTTTCAGCTTGTTTTGTGGCTGAATCCCAGTTGAAGTAGCGTGCCATTTCATTAATAACCCCATCCTTAATGTCATCTAGTGTGTCACGCATGAACAAGATATGGTTTGTCCGCCGTAACAAGTAGTCAACAGGTGTTAAGGTCATTTCTTCATCTAGAGAATAGCGCAGACTAATGGATTCTGCTAAGTTAAGACCGGGAGCAGCTTCAACTTTGCCAATCAAGCTAAAGACTCGAGCTGCATTTGAACCGTAAAGATGTGCTATCTGCAGTGCATCTTTCTTGCTGAGACCATTATCGGTGCCTTGTTTAGCATAAAAATCAATTGTAGCTTCAACATTATTAGGATCAATGTCGCCTCCAGACACAGGCAGCTTTTTGGAATCAACAGGTATATGATTCTGATCGAATTTATCATGCAGAAATTTGTTGATTAGAGCTAAGGCCCCAGCAGCCATCTTTCGGTAGTCGGTAAGCTTGCCACCAGCTAGTGTTAACAAACCGTCTGGAGCAATTGTTAGTGAACTTCCGCGAGAAACTGAAGAAGGATTAAGTTTGCCTTCTGAAAGGGAGCTTTCAACATCTTTCAACACCGCTTCAACATCTTCACGGCTGACCTTTTGATTTTCATATTGGTCGACGATGTCGATTACTTTCTTAAAACTCTTGTCGGTAATTTTGCCGGAGTTTCCGCCGTTATAATCAGAACTGCCATTGCTGGCAATAAGAGGACGTAAACCAGCCCAGCTTGATTCAACATCGTCCAAAGTAATGCGTGCACTTGGAAAACGGTTGTTGATAATACCTAACAGGTAGTCAACATCTTCTTGAGTGACAGTTGGATGTTGAAAATCGCCATGGTAATCAGTGTCAGTAGTACCAAAGTAAGTTTTATTTTCGCGTGGAACTACAAAAATCATCCGTCCGTCTTGGTCTCCAGAGTCAAAGTAAGTCGGCTGCGGAACTGTCAGTTTCTTAGCATCTACAACTAAATGTATACCCTTAGTCGGACGCATCTGCGGTTTGAATTCTGATTCTCCATTAAGTTTGCGAATCTGATCTGACCAAGGACCAGTAGTATTTATTACGATGTGTGCACGGATTGAAAATGTTTTTCCAGTTTTCATATCCTTTGCTTTGACACCGATAACCTGATTATTGTCATCATGTATTAAACCAATGGCCTTAACATGGCTAGCTAAAACACCACCATTTTCGTGGGCTTTTTTAATATTTTCAATTACCAGCCGAGCATCATTGTTGCGAAAGTCCAGATATACACCGCCGCCTTTAAGGTTTTCAGATCTTAATTGCGGTTCACGCTGGAGGACTTCTTTTTTAGAGAGAGTATAATTCGTGAATTTCGGATCAGTTACATTAGCCAGCTTATCATAAAGGTCCATTGCCACTTTGACTGAAAACATGTCGAAAGTAGCTCCGGGCTCATCATAAATCGGCAACAGCATCGGATCCGGAGTAGGGATGTGCGGAGCGATATGTTGAACAACCGCACGTTCTTTAACGGTATCGGATACCACCTCTACGTCGAAAGTTTTTAAGTACCGAATACCGCCATGAACCAGTTTGGTAGAACGCGAAGAAGTTCCTTCGGCAAAATCTTGCATTTCGATCAAACCGGTTTTAATGCCCATAGCACTTGCTTGAATAGCAACTCCTGCGCCAGTAATACCGCCACCGATGATCAACAAATCCAAAGTTTCATTTTGTAATCTTTCAATGTTTTGTTGTCGTGTTGTTGCAGAAAAAGTCATAATATTTCCTCCTTCATTTCAATTTAAGCTTGTTTTATTTACTTTGGTAAGGAACATGTTTGAAGATTTGAGTTGCTTTTACAGCAGAAGTCCAACCGCCATAAAGATTGTTGCGTTCATCAGTGTTCATATGAGGTTTAAAACTCTCGCCAACAGTGTATGAAGCCTTAAGTTCATCCAGATCTTTCCAATAACCCACTGCCAGCCCCGCCAGAAATGCAGCACCGAGCGCTGTAGTTTCCAAATCAGCAGCGCGCATAATCTCAATATCTAAAATATCTGCCTGAAACTGCATTAACCAGCTGTTCAAAGCCGCGCCACCATCAACTTTTAATACTGGAATGTCAATTTTAGTATCTTTTTTCATTGTTTCTACGACATCCCGGGTCTGATAGGCAAGAGATTGGAGAGTGGCTTTCACGAAATCTTCACGCGTTGTCCCACGAGATAGCCCGAAAACAGAACCTTGGGCCTCAGAATCCCAGTAAGGTGCCCCTAAACCGGTAAAGGCAGGAACTACATAAACTTCATTCCCGTCTTTTGAGTCAGTTGCCATCTTTTCTGATTCGGGAGCGCTTTCAATTAAGCGCATACCATCACGCAGCCATTGAATAGCGGAACCCGCCACGAAAATAGAGCCTTCTAGAGCATAAGAAACCTTGCCATTAACGCCGTAACTGATAGTGGTCAGCAGATTATTATGAGATAACTGTGGTTTTTCTCCTGTATTCATTACAATGAATGCACCGGTTCCATAAGTATTTTTAACGGTTCCTGGCTCAAAGGCCATTTGTCCGAACAATGCTGCTTGCTGGTCTCCTGCCATCCCGCTGATGGGAACCTCAGACCCATAGAAATGATAATCCTTTGTCTTGCCGTAAATTTCAGAGTTCGAGCGGACTTCCGGCAGAATCGCCTTAGGAATATTTAAAATGTTGAGAATTTCATCATCCCATTTGAGATCGTGGATATTAAATAACATGGTACGGCTAGCATTGGTATAGTCCGTGACATGTACATCACCGCCAGTTAGTTTCCAGACAATCCAAGTATCGATTGTACCGAATAACAATTCACCCTTTTCGGCTCTTTCCTGAGCACCCTTGACATGATCAAGAATCCAACGAATTTTAGTCGCTGAAAAATATGCATCGGTTACAAGTCCTGTATGGTCATGAATCAGGTCTGTATAACCATCTTTAATTAATTGCTCAGCAATCGGTGCTGTTTGGCGAGATTGCCAAACAATTGCATTGTAGATTGGAAGACCTGTCTTTTTATCCCAAACGATAGTAGTTTCTCGTTGGTTAGTAATCCCAATACCGCTTATTTGGGAAGGTTTGATACCTGATCCGATAAAAGCGTTGGCAATAGTTGAAAGGATCGCATTCCAAATTTCATTGGCATTATGCTCCACCCAACCCGGTTGTGGGAAATATTGCGGGAATTCTCGTTGCGCATCTGCAACTTTTTTTCCAGCATGGTCAAAAATAATAGCACGAGTACTAGTAGTTCCTTCATCTATGGCCATTACGTAGTTCTTGGTCAACGTTAATCACTTCCTTGCTTAAGTTACTGAACTATTTGCATGATTTTGTAAACGGTATCATTTGTTTACAAGTAAATCATATCACGAATAGAAGTCTTTGTTAATTAGTTTAAATTAATTAAATTTTGTAAAACCTAAAATTGCCTATAACTTGCCTTTATATTTTAAGCACTATTGCTTCTTGCACTATTTAAAAGCTGTACCTTTTTCCTAAAAGGAGTGCGCGGGATGTTTTAGAGTGTCCGATTTTATCAGTTTGAATAATTGGAAAATGACAGCTGGCAGGTAAAGAAGCTGCAAGAAGTTCAGCAGGGGGAAACGATGGCTTGGATTGTTCATATTTTGTAAAAGTTCCTAGCATTATTGCCGCTAGCTTAGAAAAATGCGGCAGTTGAGTAAGTTGGCTAAATTGTGAGAATAATAAGGGGAGTTGACCGCTATAACTTTCTAAAAAAAGAATTTTACCGCTGAGATCAGGGAAAAATTTCGTGCCGGCAAGTTTCAAAAAACAGCGGATATTACCACCGATTATTTTTCCAGCAGCGTTATTGCCGCGAATGAATGAATAATCGAAATGATAGAGTTCGGTACTTTTTTTAAAAAAAGTATCATAGAAAAGCCGGGCTTGTTTTCCCGAATTATCTTGAACAAGTGTTTTTATTTGAAACAGGCAGGCTGGAACTTGTACTTGAGCATAGAGGGCGTTTAAAACAGAAGTCAGATCACTGTAACCGCAAAAAAGTTTTGGTGTTTTG
The DNA here is from genome assembly GCF_001436275.1 of Liquorilactobacillus oeni DSM 19972. GTDB lineage: Bacteria > Bacillota > Bacilli > Lactobacillales > Lactobacillaceae > Liquorilactobacillus > Liquorilactobacillus oeni. Next base: position 240,280 of record NZ_AZEH01000020.1, on the reverse strand, counting down.
TGAAGTGCGGTGAAATTGAGAAAGGGCAAAATAGTATTAGCCATATTACCGCCTGACAGATCGAAAATAACTTTAACATTTTGGTCCGCAAAAGCTTGATTCATAATGCGGGCTTTTACTGGAGCAAGGTCAAGACCAGAAGAGTATAGTATAGGACTAAGTTTAACTTTAAGCTTCCAGTTTTCTAAGAGCTTTACCAACTCTGACACAAGCGTTTTTTCTGAGAGAAGGAGAGGGTCAGAATTTGCAACCAGAGCGATTGTATCACCGGCACTTAGATTTTTATCCATAAAAACACCTCTTCACATAGTAAGAACAATAGGATTCAAAAGATAAGCAGAATTTACCGCTAACGTCTTTTTAAAAACAACAAGTACCAGTCACCAAGATATTGCCGTAGCCGTTGGTAGCAATTAATATAACTTAATAAGTGCAAGCCTGTAAAAAAGTTTCTATTTTTGAAAAACTTTGTACGAAGAAAAAGCCACTTTTTATTTCTATGTAAAATATGCAGTTTACGGACACTTTTGGTAGCTACATCTTCTTGCAGGTATGTCAGCATATCATTGTTGAACTGTGCGGTCATGATAATCCAGTCCGCTTTTTTTGCAATTGTTTTAAGGCTGCTGCTTTCCTTAGCATAGGCGCTGTCTGGATGTTTGCGCCAGTTTATCAGGTTATCTGTGTAAACATACAAACCATCACCAAGCAATGATAAGCGCCATAACAGATCATCATGCGCATAACCAGGACGCCAGTATTTTTTGCTAAGTGTGATTAAGGATCTTCTGATACAGTAGGTACATCCAGGGCAGGTAACTTTCAAGTAATTGTTTGTCACAGGAATTTTAATAAGCTGTTTGGTATTTTTTAAAGGACCGATACTTTTTCTGGGATTGTCTCCAGGAACAGAAAGAAACTTTCGGTAATTTGAGGCTAACAATTTGATATTATTGTTTTGCTGCATAAGTTTTTCCATAATTTGCAGTTTGTCACTACGCCAAATATCATCTTGATCACAGGTAAAGACAATCTCTCCAGAGGAGGCCCAAAGTCCTTCCATAAAGGTTCTCCGCCAACCCTTGTTTGTATGGTTAACAATAACGTTCCAGCCAGTAAGTCCATGTTTTGCAATATATGACCGTACTTCAGCAGCTGTACTGTCGGTTGAATGATCATCATAAATTAAAACCTCGTCTGGTTTACGTTTTTGGGTCCGCAAAGAAGTTAATTGCTTGGTTATATAGTTTTCACCATTATAGGTTGCTATGACTACCGATATTTTCATGTTGTTTCCCTCTTTGCTAAAACAATTTTGCTGAACAATAAAAAATATTAATTTTTAGACTTGTTTCTGATATAAACAAGTATTTTCAGAGCAAAGTATAATTTGTGTTTTAAGCAAAAAACAAAAACCTTTTCTTGATTATTCAACAAATGATAATCTATTTTGCTTAATGCCTCTTGATATCTTTTTGTATTTAAAAGAACATTAAGCTGCTTTCGGATATCTGAATAACTGCTGGAATTTGAGGGATGGAAGTAATATTGCCCAAGAAATGAATTAAAGCTTGTCAGTTCTTTCATATAAAGAGCACTATACATGATTGCTTCCTTATGAAAGGTGTCTAGGAACTTAAACGTTTCATCAAAGTACCGTTCAAAGTTTTCAACGATTTTTGCTGAATATTTAAATGAAGCTGAGCCCTCTTCTTTTCTGTAGTAATATAATTTTTTAGGGAGATAATGAATTTTAGCGGCACATTCTATAGCATACAAACAAAAAATATTATCTTGCATTCGTCTCATTCCAGGAATAAAGGTGAGTTTATTTTTTTCAATGAAACTTTTCTTGAACAACTTTGCCCAAGGAACACCGGCTGCAATTTCAGGTGGGTAGTATTCACAGATCTTTTTTCCTACTAATTGATATAAAAGAAGATTTTTTTTATCGCCAGTTAAATCACTTTCGGCTATATCAAGAAAACGGTTATTTTTATCGTGATGATTGTAGCTAACGATGCAATCAGAAATAACAAAATCAGCGTTCGAAGTTTGTAATGCTCGTAAGAGATCAGCAACATATGTTTCAGCAACCCAATCATCAGGATCTATGAAGCCGATGTAACTGCCATGTGATTTCTTGAGGCCATTATTACGAGCTACAGAAACCCCAGCATTTTTCTGGCTGATTACTTTGACTCTGGCATCTTTGTCTGCATAATGCTGACAAAGTTCGTAAGCATTATTCGTTGAACCGTCATCTACTAAAATAATTTCGATATTATTATAGGTTTGGTTTTCAAGAGAAGTAATGCAGTTTTCTAAAGATTCTTCCTTAATATTAAATACAGGGAGAATCAGACTAACAAGTTCATTTTCCATTCAATTTACTCCTAAAATTGTGACGATTCATCGTGAAAAACACTTGAGATATTATATCTTATTTAGACTATAATAAAATACTGAACTGGTCAAGATGTAAAATGTTCTTGTGCTACTATGCTATAATAACTACGTATTTATTTATTAAGCTCAAAATAAATGATAAACCAAAGCTCTTCTTTGGTAAAAATCAGTTAAAATTCTACAATTATTTTGTTGTACAAAGAAAGAGGTATTTTGTAATGACTAAACAATATCACATCGCAGTCGCTGGAACGGGATATGTGGGGCTGTCACTTGCAACGTTGCTTTCACAGCACCATATTGTTACTGCAGTTGACATCATCAACGAAAAAGTGCAAATGATTAACAATAGAAAGTCACCGATTCAAGATGATTATATTGAAAAATATTTGGCAGAAAAGGACCTTAATTTAAAGGCTACTCTTGATGCAGAGGCTGCATATAGCAATGCAGATTTCGTAATCATTGCTGCACCAACAAATTATGATAGCAAGACACATCATTTCGATACATCAGCAGTTGAGACTGTTATTAGCTTAGTTATGAAGTACAACCCTGACGCAATCATGGTTATCAAATCAACGATCCCAGTCGGATACACTAAGAGTATCCGCGAAAAAACTGGCAGCGACAATATTATTTTTAGCCCTGAATTTTTACGTGAATCTAAGGCTTTGTATGACAACCTATATCCCAGTCGAATTATTGTTGGAACTGATTTGAAAGATGAACGCTTGGTGAAAGCTGCACATACATTTGCTGCTTTACTTCAAGAAGGTGCCCTCAAAGAAAACATTGATACCTTGTTCATGGGCTTGACGGAAGCAGAAGCAGTTAAGCTTTTTGCCAATACTTATCTAGCGTTACGGGTTTCCTATTTTAATGAATTAGATACTTATGCAGAAGTCAAGGATTTAAATACGAAGCAGATCATTAACGGAGTTTGCTTAGATCCAAGAATCGGATCTCATTACAATAACCCTTCCTTTGGATATGGCGGATATTGCTTGCCAAAAGATACCAAACAACTATTGGCAAATTATCAAGATGTTCCGGAAAGTCTTATTGAAGCTATAGTTCAATCTAACAGTACACGTAAAGACTTTATTGCGGATCAGGTCCTCAAGAAGGCGGGCTACTATGATTACAGTGGTGAAGACGCTTATGATCAAAAGAAGGAAAAGCATATAATTGTCGGTGTTTATCGCCTTACAATGAAAAGCAATTCGGATAATTTCCGTCAAAGTTCTATTCAAGGTGTTATGAAACGTATCAAGGCTAAGGGTGCTGCGGTTATTATTTACGAGCCCACCTTAAAAGATGGAGCTACTTTTTTCGGCAGCAAAGTTGTTAATAACTTGGAGGAATTTAAAAAGCTTTCAAACGCTATCGTTGCAAATCGTTACAATGAGTGTTTGGATGATGTTCATGATAAAGTATATACGCGCGATATTTTTGAAAGAGATTAAGCTATCCTCAGTACACTGAAGTAAAACAGGTAACTTAGTTAAGAGGGCGACTTTTAAAGTGTTTATGAAAGATAAATTTAAAAAATAATGCGTTTTAGGTTTAGGATATTCCTAGGCCTTTTTATAGTTTTAGCAGTACTTTTTAATTAGATTTTTAAAAAAGGGTGAATCAGCGATGCAAGCCGTCTTAATATTGGCACATAAAAATGTCGATCAAGTTATTTCCTTATCAAATTTATTAAAAAAGAGGTTCCTTGTCCTTGTACATTTTGATACAAGGTTGTCTTTAACAGATCAAGATAAAGAAAAACTGCAAAAAAATGATATTGATTATATCTCCGAGGTTGAAGTGCACTGGGGGAGTTGGAGTATAGCACAAGCTGCAATTTCTTTAATGAAGAAGGCATTAGAAAATTCGAAGGTTAAATATCTTCATGTTATTTCAGGCCAGGATTGGCCTGTGGCAGATCTAAGTAAAGTATATAATTTTTATGAAAATAACGACAAAATTTACATGGAATATAATAGGTCAAAAGATGTAAAAAAATCTGGTGAATCTGTTATTTTATGGCAGAAATATTATTTTAACTATGATCGTATAAATCGCAGAAGTGGATTTGGAAAATTTTACCATAGGTTTTTGTTAGCAGCTCAAACAATTCTTAGAATTAATAAGTTTAAAAAATATAATATTGAACTAGAAATATATAACGGTCCAAATTGGGTAGATATGCCTAGAGATGCAGTTGAGTACTGTTTAGGCTACTTAGAGGCCCATCCTGAACTCTTGAAAGTGTTTCAGACGGGGTGTTTCTCAGATGAATTTTGGATGCAGACGATTTTAGTAAATTCTCCGAAATATAAGGAAAGAATTGTTAAAGACAATCATCGTTATATTAATTGGAAAAAGCAAAATGGAAGCTATCCGGCTGTTTTAGATGAGCGTAATTTTGAAAGCATCACTAAAAGCGGTTGCCATTTTGGAAGAAAGTTTGATTGGAAGTATTCTGAAAAGTTGATTGATAGGTTAAATGAAAAGTATGCAGAATAGAGCAAAAACAGGGATTTATTTATCTAAGTACTAAGCAAAAAGGATAAAAACATGCTCTAGTTTGGTTATGAAACAGGGCTGGATCAAAAGTTAACTTTTGATCCAGCCCTGTTGTTTTAATAAACCAATAATGTGTTGCAATAGTTAGTTGTTTCCACTTAACCACGAATTACTTAGTCAAATTTAGATCATGTTCTTAATTTGTTATTAACACTCAAAGCCTAACAACTATTGGCACATTTCCATTCCGTGTATACTATTCACATAAATTCAAAAACTAACTTTAAGGTTTTTTATTAATTTTTCTTGCGCTAGTAAAAATATTTTTTTTGATAAAATTTAAAGTAAGAATAAGGTTCAATAATATAAAAGTTGACGCTGATAAAATCATAGAAGCTATGCCAAGTTTAGTGTACCAACTGGTGATTATTATATGTGATTTTTTTAATGGGGCTTCGAATGAAATTGTACCCCGTTTAGAAACACTAACTGGGATTTGTTGACCGCCATTTTGGACGTGTAAACCTAAATATTTTAAAAATGGAGTATCTATATAATACGGTTTTTTATAATTTGGCGTAGAGATATCTATTGAATTCTTTTTAACGATATACTTAATACTTTTCTGTTTTCCATTAACGAAGAATATTTTGTTATTTAATGAATTAAAACTTGCATCGTTAGATGCTGTAACGGGATAATAATCTTTAAAAGTAGCACTTTTGGCGATAGAGTTAAAATTATCATTTCCAATCAAAACTCTAGTGCGTTGCAATATGCTATTTGTATTAGAAATGTTGATTAAAACCATTAATAAAATTAAGCTGCTTAAAGTTTTGTAAGAAATATTTCTTAAGAACCATGCCCCATAAAAGCAGGTTAAAGCGGAAACAACTTGTAGAATTCTCCAAGGATATTGAATAATATTTAGCGGTGTATTTTGTAAAATACTCCAAGGGAAAAGTTTGCTAGAGAAAAATAATAGGAACAATGTTAACAACAAAATATTGTTATAAAGTCTAGGATTACTTTTGAAATTTAAAAATCCTATTATTAAAATGAATAACAAAACAACGCCTATTATTGTGTTCCCTACATCGTTGTTTAATGAATCAATAAAAAATTTACTTGGACTTAATGCAGATGATTCTAGATTTAAGATTTGCGGAGAAACTGTTTTAACATAGTATGACTGTTGAAGCATTGGGGCCCAAAAAAAAGAAGACAAAAGAAACGTGGAACTTCCACTTTTTAAAAGTGCTATAAATGTAGCTTTTTTTCTATTTATATATGGCCAGCTCAATAGTAAAATTAATATGAGTACAAAAAATGTAAAAACAGTAGAAAGAACATGAGAGTAAATAATCAGCGAAAAAGCAATGGTGAAGGGGATCCATGGTTTATTCTTATTAAAAAGAACATTATAGAAGCTTACTAAAACGGCTGGCAAAATTGCAATAGAAATAATTTCTCCAATGTCTGCACGCTGAAAAACATTAACAGCTCTATAGCCAGAAAAAAGATAAAGGTTTCCAAAAATAAAAGCTGATTTTGTATCTTTAAAGAAGTTTCTTCCACAGTAAAATGCCACTATAAAAGTTAAAACTGTAATTAAAAATATAAAAGAAATGACACCATACGTCATACTGTTAAATATTTTTGACAGAAAAAATGCAGGATAATAAGTTAACCAAGGATAGAAATAGTTAACGCCCGAACCATTTCCGTTAAAGGATTCAAAACTAATTGGATGAGAAAAGGCGTTTTTTAACCCATAAAGCCTAGAAATATGAAAGTAGTTATCGTTTCCTAGAAATGGACCACTTTTTAATTTTAAATCAAAATAAAAGAAAACAAGATATACAAACGAAATAAATAAAGCGTAAATATATATATAAATATTTTTTAAAAAATTTGTTTTAGTCATTTAAATCTCCTAGTAAAAAATTATAAGTTGAACGTCTGCTTTTTGCATGGCTTTATACTTGTGTTTTGACTGTCAAACAGTGATTCTCTATACGTACTCTTTAGTGAATACAGCAATAACATTAACTGGGTAAGTCTATTCACAGACTACCTTTTAATGATCAAAGTAAACAAGTTTTTTATTTCGTATTCCTGTTTCCATTTTAACCCTGTAAGTAATAGCGATAGGGTTATTTAAAATTTTTTGTATTAATAGAATAATCTATTGACATACTAAAAAATAGCAGATTTCACTGCCTCTTTATCTTTAATTACCTTTTGTCCTGTTTTTCACATATTTAATTATATTCGGCTGAGAAGCTTCTATAAATTTGGTCAATTCAGTTTTGGCTTGTATGTTTGTATATTCTTAAATTGACTGTAGTTTGTTTTCTATCCATAAAACCACCTTATAAGTTAATGTTATCACTTAAAACAAACGCATTTCTACTTACGCTGTTGGCAACAATAGTTAACCACTAAAATTAGATAAAAGATGGGATACAATGAGAGAAAAAGGAACTCATGAAACAATAAACGAACCGGTTACAAAAATAGCTAATGACCAAAAAACAAGAAAAAATCACGCAATATCTAAAACGTTGACCTGGATTTACAAGGTTTTGAGTGTTTGTTAGTTTAATAAAAAGGCGTGAGTTTTTTCAGCAGTTAAATTTTTGTATATGCCAATTTTCATGTCTAGCTGAAATTTTTCTTCGAATAAGGTAAGGTCAGTAAACAAGTATAATGACTCGATCTATTTAACCCAAATAGTAATTAAGTATCATTAAAGCTAGTAGTGCCATTAAAAATGAATAGCTTCCCAAGAAAGTCGTAACCTTTCTGAGAAAGCTATTTTTGACCACTTATGAAAGCAAGGTGTGTCTATTTTTAAGACTAACCTATGATAACTTCTTAAGTGCCTGTTTTAGGTAATATCCCTTGCGCATCTTCTTTCCAATTGCAATAGCATTTTGACGCATCTTTTTGTAATCTTCAGTTGAGATACTATCTAATACGTGATCCAGATCTTCTAAATTACTTAAGGCTATGCCTGCACCTTGGCTGACAACAAAATCAGCTAAGGCTGCTTTATCCCAAATAATAACAGGAATACCTGAACTGAGATAAAGTGAAGTTTTATGAGGATTGTTAAATTTCATGTATTCTCCAAAAATACCATCGCAAGAAGTAAGGACTGAGCCATCCCACACTAACCCAAAATTTTGCGTTAAATATTTTGGTAATTCCTCTGGTGTATGCAAACCCTTATAAACAATTCCATGTGAATAGTTATCTGCAGGATTAAGTCCATAAATTGCAATCTCGTTTTTAGAAGACATTTTTTCAAGAAATTTTGATTTTTTCAAATTTCCCGCGAAGCAGACACTCTTTTCGTAAGTATTGTTTGTTTGTATTTTTTGTGGATTGTCGTAATCAAAGATTTGCAAAGATACCATTTTAGTTGTGATCCCATTTTTCTTCAGCCAATCAATCATCTTTTCATTATGTACAATGAGGCCATCCGCCAAATTTAATCGTTCAAGTTCTTCTTTTTTTTCCTGAGCATGTTCGCTACCGCTATGGAATCTTAATGCTTCAACATCATGAATAAGCATAATCAGTTTTGCAGTAGGATTTTTTTTACAACTTTTTATTATTTTTTCCATAATAAAGGGTGTACCGGAGGGAAATTGGACTAAAATGATATTAGCTTTAATTATACGTAAAATCAGCGGAAGTATAAGGGTCACATATAACACCTTAGCTATTCTGCCATAGGGGGTATTTATCACTTTATAATTTAACTCTTTTACAAATTTTTCTGCATCGCTTTTAGCTTTGACTCCGCCAGTGTTTTTTGCGCTGTCATGCCAAGATAAAGTGTAGTTTTTCATGTTCTTATTAAATTCCTCCAGATATTTTGTGTATTAAACTGATAATTCAATATACAAATTTACATACAATCAGTATATAGTATACTACTAGCTTTATTTGTTAGCAATTTAGGAGCTAAATATAAGCCGATTTTGGTGGAAAGCATTTTTTTCATGAGATCGCTATTCTTTATGAAAAGTACAGAGAAATTAATTTAAGCAAAGTATTAATAATATTAAAGAGGTGTTTAGTAAAGATGATAAGGGACTTTTTTAAAGGTAAAGCTGTTTATTTTCTATCTTCACTTACTCCCGTAGCTGTTTTTCTATTTTTGCATTATCTAGTTGGAATTCAACCCTTTGGCAACTATACGATGTCAAATGGTGATATGACAAATCAATACTTAGCGTTAATTTCTTACTTTCGTGAAAACTTTAATCACTTGTCTTCACTATTATATTCTTATCAACTTTCATTAGGGGGAAGCTTTTTTCCGGTATGGACATACTATCTGTTTAGCCCGATTAACCTGTTTGCAAAGTTATTTCCGAGTGAACAGATGCCCTTTTTTTATGAAATCAACGCCTTATTCAATGTTGGTTTATCGGGATTGACAATGGCCCTTTTGTTATATAATTCAACGTATTTAAATGCAAGGGTACGCTATTCTGATAGAACTAGGAAGATATACATTGCAGTTTTCAGCACTGCTTTTTCCTTAATGAATTTTTTCTTCATGTATTACCGGTGCATTTTTTGGTTTAATTCGATTGCTTTAATGCCATTAATTATATTGGGCTTTGAGCGCATGCTCGACAATAAAGGAAATGTGCTTTATTGGGCTAGTCTTAGTTTTGCTATTATTTCAAATTATTATATTGGAATAATGCTGGTACTTTACCTTTTTATCTTAAGTATTTTCTGGTTAATACGAGAATTTTTGATTGGAAAAGATACGGTTGTTATTCTTAAAAACAGTGTAAAGCTCCTGTTAATGACACTATTTTCGCTAATGATCAGTGCGATGGTTCTTATACCAAGTATTATCAGTCAAAATAGTGTTTCAAAGGTACCATTCAACTACAAGTTTGAATATTTGTATAAGCCCATTCAAATTATAGGAGCACTTTTTTCACAGAGTAAAGAACAAAACACACCGATTATTTATTCGTGTTTACTAGTTACTATTTTATTATTCTGCTATCTTCGAAATCGATTAACTTCTAGTCTGGATAGGGGTTTGACCATTTCTTTTTTAGTAGTTCTTCTAGCTTCAACTTGGTTAAACACGCTTTACATGATGTGGCATGCTTTTACTATGCCGAACGGTTTCCCTAACCGAGAGTCATTTTGTGTTGTATTTACATTGGTAGTAATTGGTTATCAAACTTTAGGGATGATCTATAATCAAAAAGATAAGGCAATACGGATACCATTCTGGTTATTATTATTTGCGTTATTAGCAGTCGTACAGTTGCAATCAGGAAAAGTATTAAGCGGAGTGAATTTTTTAATTAACCTTGGCGGAATGGCTCTATTCTGTCTGCTGATCTGGTTGGTAAAGTTGGGGAAAAAACCTCTTATAGTAGCATGGCTGATTTTAGGATTTGTGCTAGCAGATATTATTTTTAGCAATTTTCAGGTACTACGTAAATCTGCATTATCTTCGACTCAAAGCCAAGCTTATGCTACGGTTGTTAAACAAACTAATAGGGCATTAAAAAAATTACATCAAAAGGATGATTCCTTTTACCGCTTGGGGAGTGCAACTGAGATGAATGCAAATGATCCTTTGCAGTTTAATTACAGGGGTATTTCTAATTATGTTTCACAACAATCTACTGAAAATACTAATTTTCTGTCAGCTGCAGGATATTACCAAAAACATGGTTGGATACGCTGGGCAAGGTACAATAATGGTTCAACTCTTTTTATGGATAGCATACTCGGCATAAAATATGTTTTAGCTGCAAATGGTAATGATTTTAATCAGGCGCTGGAGAAAACTAATAATGCTTTAAAGGCACAAAATACTAAACCTGCATTACAGTATAAACACAGTTATTTCAGAGACGGCAGTATTAGTGTTTATAAAAATGAAACATACTTTCCATTAGCTTTCCCAGTTAACGAAAAGATAAATCAATTTAAACTTAGTTATGATTCTCTGGGTAACCCTTTTGAAGAACAAAATGAATTATGGAAAGCAATGTTTAGCGCTCGAACAGCTCTTTATAGTACACAAAGGTACCAGAAACAAATCACACCGAAAAGCGCAGATATTAAAGTAAGAGCTAGTAAAAGTGGCTTAGTATATTTATATTTGCCGACTAACCAATGGGAAATGAACATCCCTGGTGTAAAGGTCTGGACAAATGGTAAATACACTACCACTCTCTTTAAAAACGCTGAAGCAGAAAATGGCATTATTTGTTTAGGCAAATTTCAAAAGGGCGATATTGTGCAAATTAAGTTAGAACCAGTTAATAATAATAGTATTAAGAAAGTGCAACTGTTGATGCCTCTTGTTGCGGTCGAAAGAACAGCTCTTTTAAAACAAGTGCGGCAGCAAGTATCTAAACAGGTAAAAGTGGTTAAACTGAAGGGAAATCAAATTGTTTTTAAAACAAATGCACAGTTTAAAGGAGGAAAAATTTTTCTTTCCGTCCCTTATGATAAAGGTTGGAGCACTAATATCGGCAGCAAAACGTTAATTTCTAAAGCAGCGGGGCATCTGATGACCGTCTCTGTTCCGGCAGGAAGACATAGAGTTTTTCTCAAATACGAGGTTGCTGGATTGAGGTCTGGGATACTTATTTCATTACTAGGTCTTGTTTTGGCAGTAGTAACTTCTGGTTTCTTTTACTTTCAGAAACTTAAACGGACAAGTTCAAGGAAATAGTTTGAGGGCATACCGGCATGCAATTTGTAAGATAGTTGCAATAGGTGGTGATTTAAAAAATGCAGGATAAAAATTTTACTGACATTGCTGCTTTAAAGAATGAACTGCTTTGTGCTGGTTGGGATGAAGTTGCATGCAAGGTGTATATAAAATCAATTAGGAAACAAAGCATAAGTTTTACGGGGCACACAACAGCTATAACAAAAAATTCTTTTGATAAAATGTGTTATCTTATCGGTTCTGAACTCTATACCAGAATGTTTAAAGCCGCACATTTTTCGCCGCTGCAGAAGTTATCATTAATCTTGAACCAGCTCAACGCAAAGATTGACGTTAATGGATTTTTACAAATCAGCGGCGAGTATAGACTTGATCCTGCAATGCCTCCGCACGCATACTTTTTAAAGTACTTTAGGAAACTGGTGCAACGTGCATTTTTACAAAAAAGCCTTAAAGATTATGTTCAAAATAACGGTCAGACGGCAAAAACCGCGATGAAAGTTCACCTTCTGCGCAGTTATATTGACAAAAATAATATTGAATTTGTGCAGCAGAATTTTATTGGGAAAAATGATTTTGAAAAATTGTTACAATACGCAAAGCAAGCTAAAATAAAGCTGGATTATAGTACCGCTGCTAACTATCATAATCGTTACCTGACAAACAATCGCTTTTTTTATCCGCAAAATATGAAAGTTCAGGTTACCAAAAGTTCACGGATGTCCGAATTCATTGTTGACTTGAAAGATGGCCACTTTGTGAGCGAATGGCAGGTATATAAGTATAACACTGATGGCACAGTTGACTCTGATCCAAGGCATTATAATCTGCAGCAAAGCGGTGAAATTGCAAATACAGAATCATTCAACTATGGTATACCGCATGGACGATACCCCAGTATTTTCTTCTGCGATAATCATAGCCATTACAGATTAGACGTATGGCATCCTGTAGATCCGTTAATTCGTAATACTATTACTAATCGTAAAAACACCTATTATTGGAAGACTGAAAAAAGCTATTATTGGAAGACTGAAAAAAGCTATTATGTAAAAGATAAAGAAGCCAATTACGCTGGAAACTATGCAGATGTTGTGAAAAACGGGAAAAGAGATTATGAAGCTTGGAGACAAGTTCCAGATAGTAAAAAAGCTGCAGTTTATTTGGACTTTTTGGAATACTGCCGCAGACGGCTGCCATTGCAAAACCCAGGATTTGCAAAATATGTGAAAAGGATTGGAAACTAAGGTACGGAAGAGAGTGTGACATAAGTCGGTAAAATTTGAGTGCTAACAAGGAATTACGAACATAGCAAGTAATTTGCTATGAGTAATTCGAGGTTAGACGGAAAATTTTGACTTATGTCACACGTTTATCTGGAATAAGTAGAGGAACTAGGCTAAAATTTCACTTTTGACCCAGCCCCCCTTTTTTGTGCTCTTTTACAGTTTCCATATTAATGTGTTTCAATAGCCAGTCTTTACAGTTTAACCACGAATTCTCATAATCAAATTCGGACTATGCTCGTAATTGGCAGTCAATGCTCAAAGTCTAACGACTATTGGCACACTTCCAGCTGATTTTATTTTTAACAACCATTGACAAAGAGTACGATTAAAATTATTATAATTCTATGAAAAGCATTTTTATTTTTGTAAAACTGCGAGGAGAAGAGTAACTGGCTTATTAAAAACTGCAGAAAGTCCGGATAATGAAAAAGGATGTTGTAACGGTCGGTGAAGATGAACTCTGATTAGTTGTATTTGGGTTAACGCTTAAATGCCGGAAGATGTCCGTTACAGCATCAGGTATTTATTAAGATACTTTCAGAGGTTCTATCCGAGAGGGTAGTGCAAATTTGGGTGGTAACACGAAATTAATTCGTCCCTTGATTGGTTATTCAACTGATCAAGGGCTTTTTTTATCTCAGGGAAAAAATACTTGAGGATCCATTCGGTAAAGATGCTCTTCTTTGATTAAGTGAATAAGGTTTTTAATTCATTATTAAGAAAAATATTAGGAGGATTTTATATGACAACAACTATTATTGGCTTTCCAAGAATCGGTCATCATCGTGAATTAAAGTTTGCAACGGAAAAATATTGGCGAGACCAGATTACGCAAGATGAATTATTGAAAACTGCAGCACAAATCAGGGAAAATCATTGGAAATTACAGAAAGAAGCAGGGATAGAACTGATTCCTGTTGGTGATTTTTCTTTCTTTGATAATCTTTTAGACACTGCTAATCTTTTGAATGTAGTTCCGCAGCGCTACAAAAATTTGAACCTATCGCCTTTGGATGAATATTTTGCGCAAGCACGTGGATATCAAAAAGGAGAAGAAGCAGTCAAAGCTTTACCGATGAAGAAGTGGTTTAATACAAACTACCACTATATTGTCCCCGAGTTTACAAAAGAAACAAAAGTAAAACTTGTTGGCGCTAAATTATTTGCAGAAGTGGATGAAGCTTTGAAGCAAGGAATCAATGCTAAAGCTGTGGTAATTGGTCCTTATACATTGCTTAAACTTAGTCGTTTTCTTGGGGGTAAAATTGCGCAAGACTTTATCCCTGATCTTGTTGCAGCCTATTCTCAAATTATTGAACGTTTAGGGCAAAAGAAAGTTCAGTGGTTGCAGATTGATGAACCTGCGCTTTGTCTGGATGTAACAGCTGCTGAGAAGGAGCTATTCAAAGAACTTTACTCGAAAATTTTGGAACCAAAACATTCGGTGAAGATCCTTTTGCAGACATATTTTGGTGATATTCGCGATGTTTATGAAGAAGTTGCCGAGCTTTCATTTGAAGGGATTGGGCTTGACTTTATTGAGGGAAGCTATAATGCTGAATTGATAGCAAAAAATGGTTTTCCAACTGACAAGATCCTTTTCGCCGGAGTAGTAAATGGTAAAAATGTTTGGCGGAATCACTATTCCGCGACACTTGAATTACTAAAAAAATTGGGCACAGATGCTAAGGTTGTTTTGAGCAGTTCAACCTCTTTGCTGCATGTTCCCTATAGTGCCGCTGATGAAGACCAGCTCGAAACAGGCGTTAAACAGCATTTAGCATTTGCAAGTGAAAAATTGACAGAACTGAAAGAATTGGATGCACTTTATACGAAAAAAGCCGGCAGCAAGCAGTTCTTAGAAAAGAACGATGCATTGTTTGCTAATGTAAAACATCCTTATAACCCTGAAGTTCATGAGCAAAGTGATAACTTAAAGCAGAGCGACTATCTTCGTACTCCTGAACGCAAGGTACGGCAACAGCTCCAGAAAAAAGAGTTCAAGCTGCCCATTTTGCCTACTACTACTATCGGATCATTTCCTCAGACTAGGGATGTGCGTCAAAATCGTGCTAGGCTGCGCAAGGGTGAAATAACTCGTGCGGAATATGATAAGTTTAATGAAGATAAAATAGCAAGAATTATTAAGATTCAAGAAAAACTTGGGCTGGATGTTTTAGTTCACGGAGAATACGAAAGAAATGACATGGTCGAATACTTTGGTGAAAAGCTTGATGGGTTTGTATTTACTAAAAACGGCTGGGTACAATCATACGGCAGTCGTGGAGTAAAACCACCGATTATTTGGGGGGATATCAGCAGAACTGCGCCTATAACTGTAGCTGCTTCTGTATTTGCCAACCATTTGACTGATAAGCCAATTAAAGGGATGCTTACAGGTCCTGTTACGATCTTTAACTGGTCCTTCCCGCGTGAGGATATTGCGCCGAAGAAAACTGTTACTCAGATTGCTTTGGCACTTCAGGCAGAAGTATTGGATTTGGAAGCTAACGATATCAAAATTATTCAAATTGATGAACCTGCTCTGCGTGAAAACCTGCCTTTACGCAAATCAAATTGGTACAAGGAATACCTCGACTGGGCGGTTCCTGCTTTTAGACTTGTTCATAGTAAAGTTCAGCCTACAACACAGATACACACCCATATGTGTTATAGCGAATTTGGAGACATTATTGATGCGATTGACCAGTTAGATGCAGATGTAATTTCATTTGAGGCTTCCCGTGCAGACTTTACACTGATTGATCAGTTAGCAGCCGCTGATTTTCAAACAGAGGTAGGGCCTGGAGTATATGATATTCATTCTCCAAGGATTCCTTCAGAAAAAGAAATTGAAAATCTGATTACGCAGATTATTAAAAAATTGCCGCTTGAAAAGATTTGGATAAATCCTGATTGCGGATTAAAAACACGTTCTGAAAAGGAATCATTTGCAAGTCTTGAAAAAATTATGGAGGCTACTAAGAAAATTAGGAGTAATGTAAATGAAGCTAACGGAACTCTTTAAAACTAAAACTGTTTTTTCACTGGAGGTTTTTCCGCCTAAAAATGAAATGTCAGGCAGTGAAATAATACCGACACTTGAAAAATTGCGAGGTGTCTCTCCTGATTTTATTTCTGTTACGCTTGGGGCGGGAGGAACAGAGCACAGCAAAGGAACAGTTGAAGTTGCGGATTTTATTCAAAACAAACTAAAAATTCCGGCAGTAGCACATGTTCCTGGATTATATTTAACAAAAAAGCAGGTTCTTAATCTTTTGGATCAGTTGGCAGAAGTTCATGTAAATAATATTCTGGCTTTGCGCGGTGATTACATTGCGGATAAAAAGCCGGCTGGAGACTTTTGCCATGCGAATGAACTAGTTGAATTTATTAAAAAAGAACGTCCCGGGATCAGTATAGCTGGTGCGTGCTATCCAGATAAGCATAGAGAAGCTGCAAGTTTTGTAGAGGATATAACATGCCTGAAAAGGAAAATTGATTCTGGCAGTGATCATTTAATTACGCAGCTGTTCTTTGATAATCAAACTTTTTATGATTTTAAAGAAAAAGCTGAAATTGCAGGAATAAATGTGCCGATTGAGGCAGGAATAATGCCTTGCACAAATAAAAGGCAGATTGAAAGGATTACTAAGGTCTCGGGTGTTCCAATACCGCAAAAATATAAAAAAATGCTGGATAAGTATCAGGATAACAAAGAAGCACTAAAAGATGCGGGAATTGCCTACGCAGTTGAACAGATAGTTGATTTGGTTTCACAAGGTGTTGACGGTATTCATCTTTATACGATGAATCATGCTGAAGTGGCACAAAGAATCTGGGATGAGACAAAGACAGTTTTTAAAGCTGCAAGTAAAAGTTTTTGAGCAGTTTGAAATATTTGCTGAAAACGTAAATCTAAATCAAAACTATAACTTTATAAGGTAAAATTTTTGATAGGATAATTAAAAAGGACTAGGGAAAAACGTATATTTTTCCCTAGCCCTTTTTTGTTTGCAGTGTATTATTAACTTTGACAGTTTTAAAATTTTTAAAGAAAAGTTGCTCTGAAGAAAAATCAGCAAATGAGGGCTTGAACATTCCATCCAACCAGTTCTGATAGAAATGAACAGCACTTTTTTCCCACGTGTTTGTTGCCTGCAGATCTTTACTAAAGTAATTTACTGGAATAGGAGTAGTTGGATCATGTTTAAGGTCACGATAGTATTCTTCTCTTAACGTATTAGTCAGATATTCAAAATGGCCGGTAACATACAAAGAAGCACTGGAAATATCACGGACAATTACAGCTCCGAGCAGTTCATTACCCGCAAGCAGATTATCATGATCTACATTTTGTTGTGGAATAGTAAAGTAACGTGAATGAGGCATTGTATATCCATTTACCGTATATACACCGCTGATCTTTTTTTCAAGTTTTTTTCCAACAAAGAAATGTTCGATCTCTCCAGCAGCATATGCACTCCAGCAGATAAAAAGGCTTGTTTTGACATGTGAATGCCGCCAAAAAATGATTTCTTTAAGTTCTTGCCAGTAATCAACTTTTTCAAATGCCAGCTGATCCACTGCTGCACCTGTAACTATCAAAGCATCATAATACTGGTCACGAATTTGGTCAAAAGTTACGTATTTTTCGTAAAGTCCTTTTTCTGGGTGACGAAATTGGTGTGTTTGGGGAATGCAGAAAGTTATTGTACTGTTATATGTTGTGTGTGCAAGCATCTTGGAAAATTGTCTTTCTGTTTTTATGCGGTCAGGCATTAAATTTAAAATGAGAATTTTTAAAGATGGGGTAGCTGGAGCATGACTTTGTGTCAAGCCATGCAAAATATTAACATAAGCCATAATATTATAACCTCCTTGTAGTTAATGGTAACAAAAAAGCCCCGCAGTTCTGAAAAGAACTGCGGGGCGACATGTCGCGGTACCACCCGTTTTTTGGCCAAATAGCCACTCAATAACATACGGCCACTAAAGGGCGATATGCTGTCGCTTTAACGGGCGCACCCGAAACACATTTGCTTTTAAGAATTAAAAGTTCATCTGTCTATTACTCAAAGACCATTTTCACACGTAAGCGGCAGTTGGATTGCACCATTTCCAACTTCTCTGACACCCGTTTTAAACGTCTTACTTATCTTGTCGTCGTAAATCATAATGATATTATATGTAGAATATGTTTTTTTTCTCAAAAGGTCAAGTAAAAACGGCTTATTTTAAAAAGATTTCTGGGTCCTAATTTTAAGTAGTAAAAGTTGTTGACATGTGATTGTTAGGATGATAAAGTATCTCCAATAAGACATGTGATTTTGATGAGAATAGTAAGTTTAAATTTAATCTAGCAGAGAGTACGGATTGGTGAAACCGTACGGTTGAATGAAACTGAAGATGAACTCGGAGTCATAATCGGCGGTGCAAGCCAATGGTTCGTTAGGATACGATACAATCCCAAGCATTATCTGTGCTAAGAGATCAGCTCTTTTGAACTGATGAAAATGGGTGGTACCACGTTAAAAACGTCCCTACAATATTTTATTGTAGGGGCGTTTTTGTCTTATAAAGATTGCAGCTGACAGTTATAAAGTACATTAAAGGAGGATCTCAAATGAGTAAAGAAAAATTAAATTTTGAAACACTACAAGTTCATGCAGGCCAAACGATAGATGAAACTGGTGCGAGAGCTGTTCCGATTTATCAGACAACTTCATATGTTTTTAAGGACGCTCAACAAGCAGCTGACAGATTTGCTCTTCGTGATCCGGGCAATATTTATAGTCGTTTGACCAATCCGACAACAGCAGTACTGGATCAGCGCATTGCAGCACTTGAAGGAGGAACCAGCGGAATAACTTTGGCAAGCGGCGCAGCAGCTGTTACAGCTGCAATCACAAATGTTGCAGGTCAAGGAGACGAGATAATTGCTGCAAGTACTCTTTATGGCGGCACTTACAATTTACTCAATGTAACGCTGCCAAAGTTGGGAATTACTACTCACTTTGTTGCCTCGGAAGAACCTGAAGGATATGAAAAATATATTAATGAACATACAAAAGCAATTTATTTAGAAACTATTGGGAATCCGGATATTAATCTATTAGATATCGATGCTATTTCGAAAATGGCACATACACATGGAATCTTAGTGCTGGTTGATAATACTTTTGCATCTCCTTATCTCTACCGTCCCTTGGAACATGGGGCTGACGTTGTAATTGAATCCGCCACAAAATTCATTGGCGGGCATGGAACAACGATGGGAGGCGTGATAGCTGAAAATGGAAAATTTGATTACAAAGTAAGCAGACGTTACCCAGAATTTGTTTCCCCCAATGCACAATACAATGGTCTGGTTTTTTCTGATTTAAAAGGCGGCGCTTTTACAACAAAGATCCGTGCGGAAATTTTGCGGGATACCGGCGCAGCTATCAGCCCTTTAAATTCATTTTTATTATTGCAGGGGCTTGAAACTTTATCCTTACGAATTGAAAGACATGTTTTTAATACAAGAAAAATTATTGCATTTTTGAACGATCATCCGAAAGTAGCTTGGATTAAGTATCCTGAACTTCAAACAAGCAAGTACCACAAATTAGCTGAAAAGAATTTTCCAAATGGTGCAGGTTCTATTTTTACGCTGGGTCTTACAGGTGGAGAAGAAGCTGGTAAAAAACTGATAGAACAGCTAAAATTGTTTTCCCTGCTTGCTAATGTAGGAGACGCAAAATCGCTGATTATTCATCCTGCATCGACGACACATGCACAGTTGAATGAAGAAGAACTTAAAGAAACAGGAATTACGCCGGATTTAATCAGGATTTCAGTTGGAATTGAAAATGCAGCTGATTTAATTGCCGATTTAAAACAAGGGTTGGATAAGATTTAAAAATAAAAACAATATAAATAAAGCAGTTTGATAGTGAAGTTTAGTACTCAGAAAAGTTGTTTCATTAACAACGCAATAGACTAGAGGGAGTGAAAAAATTGTTAAAAAAGCCATCTTTCAAATTATTTGCAGCTCTAATCGTTATTTTATTAATTGTTCTATTAGCATTTTTTACTTTCCGCAATAAAAAAGCAGCGACTTCAAATGAAAAACAAACTATTCAATTAGGTAGTTCTCCTGGACCTTATAGCGAGCTGTTTCTTAAAGGAATAAAGCCAATTCTTGAAAAAGAGGGTTATAAAGTAACTAATAAATCGTTTAACAACTTGCTTAATGCTGATATCGCACTTAGCGAAGGACAGGTAGATTTAAGTGTTGACCAGCATACAGCCTACATGAAGAACTTTAATTCAGAAAAAAATGCCAACCTTGTTGCATTAACGCCAATACCGACAGTTCCGACTGGCATATATCCTGCTAATAAGAAGTCTTTAAAAGAAGTAGCAACCGGCGATCGGATCGCAATCCCCAATGATCCAGCTAATACAGCTCGTGCATATAACCTCCTGGTTAAAGCCGGCTGGATCACTTTAAAAAAGGGAACTGACCTGATTAAAGCTACCAAAAAAGACATTGCAACCAATAAGTATAATTTAAAAATTATTGAAATTGATTCTTCGACTATTCCGCGTTCAAGACAGGATTTTGAATATGTGATTCTCCCTGGTTCAGTTGCCTACAGTGCTAAGATTTCTACTAACAAGATATTACTCCCAGAAACGCTGCGTGCTGAATACTGGTTAGTAGCAGTAACTAATAGGAAGAATGCAAATAGCAAATGGGCAAAGGCTGTTAAGAAGGCGTATCAATCACAAGAATTTAAAGATTATGTAAAAAAACATAATAATGATAATTATTGGGTTGTTCCTAAAAAATAACTTCGACTAGCTGATATTATTCATATTTTGAAGATAAACAAAAATTATATATCAAATAGGCAGTACCAAAGCGATGATATATCGACAAAGGCAACTGCCTATTTTTTAGTTTTGTTTTGCGGGTATTCAAATCACAGAGCGCAAATTTGGCTGATGCATATTTTTTATACACTATACCCTGTAGGATTAAATGTGCTGTTGGTTAGCGTTAATATGTTAGTATTTTGCTTGATTTTACAGGCTGTGTAACTAAAGTTTAAAGGCAAATGACATTTTTATTTAATACTAGCAGCCATTTTTATGGCAGTTTCGGCACTGTGACCACTTAATTGATAAATGGTATTTCCCTTTTGCCAGACAATAACCTGGTTTCGGCTCCCATAGCTGGTATTGGTATCAAAACGTACTTCACCATAAGGATCTGGTGCTGGGGGACGGTATGTTTCCAATAATTCAACCGTCTGCTTTGCGAGTTGCTGAGGATCCTCGTTATTGACAGCTGCTGCATGTACACGTAAAGCCCAGTTTCCTTCGTTCCAAGATAGATAACGTTGCCCCGCCCCAGAGTCAAGGTAACCTTTAATATTGTGACCAAGATCAATTTCCGGTAGACCTTGGGAATCGCTTGCTGTCTGATGATTTATTTGCTGTCCTGCTTCGTCAGCAGATGAATAAGTTTTTTTAGCAAATTCAGCGTATGGAATTTCTTGTGAGATAGAAGAATCGTTAAATTCTTTTGCTTGAGCACCAACACTGTAACTGATTGTATAGTTAGCGGTATTACCCTGATAACGAACATTCAGCTTATCACTGCCAGTGGCAAGTCCATCGGCTTGAGGAATTAAAGTATCTTTTAAATTAGCTTTCAGCTCTTGGTTGAATTGAGCTAAGCGGTTAGTATTTTGTTGTTGTGATTGTGAAGATGAGCTTGATGAGTTGGCCGCAGAGCTTTTTGAAGTGGCACTTGAACTTTGGCTAGCTGCAGCCGTTTGGCTACTTTTTGCCTGAGATTGCGAAACTTTCGAAGCTTGCGTTGCAGTTTGCTTTTCTTTTCCCTGATTTTTTTGCGCGCTGCACCCTACTAATAATAAGCAAAGCGGCACTAGAAATAGCTTATACTTGTTTAACATAACGGTATCACTCCCCCTTAATCATTAGGATACTATAAATCCGGTTTGTAATATAGATAATATTAAATGAAAATAATGAAAGACGATAGTTTGGTTTTCATTAGAAATATTTTTTTTAAAAAAGTAATCTTAAAGATAGCTGCTAAAAATCTTTTGAATACACTTTAAATAACGCTAGACATTGAACAACCTGCAAAATCACTTATAATAGAAAGCAGTTGTTTTCGCAATAATGAAAATAACATAAGAAAATATTGGAATCTGACACAATATTTCAGAAAATACATAATTATTTTTACTACTTTCTTTAATTAAATAAATATTGCGTCAGTTTTTGGTATTCTGAGGGGAAGATATCAATATGAAAACTTATTTACAACGGATGGGCAGGTCAATACAGCTGCCGATCTCCGTTCTTCCAGCAGCTGCATTGCTAGTCGGTATTGGTCACTGGCTGCCTTCTGACTGGGCAGCGGCTAAGTTCCTGCAGGATGGAGGAAATGCTGTTCTAGGAATTTTAGCGCTATTATTTGCTGCCGGTCTTTCAACCGGAATGTCTAAAAATAAAGATGGAGCAGCTGCACTTGCAGGAGTAGTAGCTTATTTTATACCAGTCAGTGTGCTTGCGCCTGCTTCGGTTGCAGCTTTGGAGGGAACAAAAACAGGTTCAGTTGATCCTGCATTCAGTGCGATTGCCGGTAATGTATTTATTGGTATTTTGAGCGGATTGATTGCAGCTGCACTTTATAATCGTTTTTATAAAACAAAACTGCCGATGGCACTTTCATTTTTCAGTGGGAAAAGACTGGTCCCAATAATGGCGGCTGCGGTTATGCTATTGGTTTCATTAGTGCTGTTATTTGTTTGGCCCGTTGTATACGGCTGGTTAGTGGCATTTGGTAAATTTATCGTTAGTTTAGGTGCTGTGGGAGCGGGTCTATATGGTTTCTTCAATCGCTTGTTGATTCCGACTGGCCTGCATCAAGCTTTGAACTCAGTTTTTTGGTTTAACGTTGCAGGAATCAATGACCTCGGTAAATTCTGGGCAAACCAAGGTACTAAGGGAGTTACAGGTATGTACATGGCCGGCTTTTTCCCAATAATGATGTTTGGCCTGCCAGCTGGTGCTTACGCTATCTACAAAAATGCACGTCCTGAACGTAAAAAGGTGACTGCATCATTGATGATGGCGGGGGCCTTTGCTTCCTTCTTTACTGGAGTTACAGAACCATTGGAATTTTCCTTCATGTTTGTTGCTTGGCCACTATATGTAATCCATGCTATTTTTACCGGCCTTTCAGTAGGATTTGCGGCGTTCATGCATTGGACAGCCGGGTTTACTTTTAGTGCCGGGTTAGTTGACTTTGTTTTGAGTTCAAGGATGCCGATGGCTTCAAAGCCGTATATGTTGATCGTTCAGGGAATAGTAATGGCATTTATTTATTATTTCGGTTTTGATTTTGCAATCAAGAAATTTAACCTGATGACACCAGGAAGAGAGTCACTTGTAGAAACACAAGCAGCTGTTGCTGCGGAAGTTCCTGTAGATGAAGCAGACGATAGGTTTACGTTATTAGCTAAAAAGATCTATGCTGCAATTGGCGGATATCAAAACATTAAAGTTGTTGATAATTGTACGACGCGGTTGCGTTTGCAGCTCAATGATACTGCAAGAATTAATAAAGCTGCGCTTTCTGCGAGCGGGGTTCCAGGTGTCAATGTGCTCGATAAGCATAACTTGCAAGTGATCGTTGGTACAGAAGTGCAGTTCGTTGCTGCTCCGCTTGAACAGCTGTTTAAAAATAAAGCAGCTATTTCGACAGTTCCTGTTTCTATGACAGCAAAAGAAGATCCTAGCAAAAAAACCAGCACAACCGGCACAGATGAAATCTTTAATGTCGCCGAAGGAAACTATTTGAGGATCGAAGAAGTTGCTGATAAAACATTTGCGTCCAAGGTCTTAGGTGATGGTTATGCCGTTGAACCAACAAGCGGCCAAATCTTTTCTCCAGCGGATGGCAAAGTAAGCGCCGTTTTTCCAACCAAACATGCTGTCGGAATTACAACTGAACTTGGACTTGAACTTTTGGTCCATATCGGGATTAATACGGTAGAATTGAAGGGTAGACCTTTCGAAGTAGTTGTTTCTAAGGGACAAGAGGTCAAACATGGCGACCTTCTTGTTAAGGCTGACCTTGCAAAGATCAAGGCTGCAGGTAAAAAAGCTACTACAATGGTGATAGCTACTAATATGGATAGAGTAGCTCATATTGATAAGATAGCACAAGAAGGAAAAGTTTCAGTTAATAAACTTATAATGAAAGTTATCACTAAATAAAAATAAATTCACCAAAAAGGCCTCTAACAACATTGTAACTTTTGTTAGAGGCCTTTTTTATTAAAGCCTGCAGATACCATACTGCACGTTCAATATTAGAATACTTTTCGGTGTGTTGGTTTTGATTTCAAGTTATTGAAATCATATTCGGCAAGCTCTCTAAGCCCATCTTTACTAGCATCAAAATATGCTGTTAAACTCTGTGCGATCATCAAATTTACTTCTTTTTCTGAATCAAATTGAACGATTGCAATTGGCGTGTTATCCTCGAAAGCCGCTCCGATTTCAAACATAGTTCCCGAGTCGCTTTCATTGTTGCCATCTTCCAACTTATAATCAAGAATCGCAATAAGAAGATCAGCACGGTGGACTTGGCGCATATCTGATGCAAAGACGTATTGCTGCCAAGCACGGCTGCCGAATTTTTCGTCTTCGAATTGATGTTCCTGTGGTAAAAAGATATTGTGGTTGTCAATTGTCGAATTCTGTTCAAGAGCCTTTTTGACAGCCTGAATTCGCTGATCTTGATGTTCGCTAAAAAAAGGTGCTGCAAGATAGACTTTATTCACTTTTATAACCTCGCTTTTATTTTAACTACAATATACAGTGGTTGAGTTTAATTTTAGTACATCCTATTGTGTAAAAGCAATCCTTTATTTTTAACTGAAGTCCGAGTATGATGGTAATTGGTCCTTATTGTGATGACCGCTTAGAAACTGAGATTTTAAAAAGAAAGTACTAGAAAGGGTGTATCAAACATTTTGATTACATTATCTGGCATTATTGGGTCCGGCAAGTCCAGCCTGACGGGAATTCTGGCTAGGGAGTTGGGGACTCAAGCCTTTTTTGAACCAGTAGAAGATAACCCAGTATTGCCTCTTTTTTATAAGGGAAATGAAATTGCTGCGAAAAAACGTGCCGTAGGGGATAAAGAAGCTACTAATCCTTATGCTTACTTATTGCAAACCTATTTTTTGAATCGTCGTTTTAAGATGATTAAAGAAGCGATGCAAGATGACAATAACATTTTGGATCGTTCAATTTATGAAGATGAATTATTCATGAAGATGAATACAGAGATGGGCAACGCTACAGAAGTTGAGTATCAAATATATAAAAGCCTGCTGAACAACATGATGGAAGAATTGCCATATGCTGCAAAGAAGAAATCTCCTGACTTGATGATTACAATTAAAGTGTCGTATGAGACAATGATTAAACGAATCACAAAACGCGGCCGTAAATATGAACTCATTGAAAATGATCCTTCGCTCATCAATTATTACAAGAGGCTTCTTAAATATTATGACGACTGGATGAATAGCTACACTGTTTCGCCACTATTGATTCTTAATGGTGATCAGTATGATTTTGTGGGTAATATGGCGGATAGAGTCAAGGTACTTGAAGTGATCGAAAACAAGTTGCTTTTACTTAAAAAAATACCAGATTCCAAGATTGAAAAGCTTAAAGAAAAGCATCATATCCTTTTTAAATGATACAAAAAAGATTTTCCGCCATTTTGGCGGTCTTTTTTATTTAGTAAACTCATTTACAAGTATGATTGAGAAACAGTATACTTATGTAAAATAAGCTGACTTTATGTCCAAAGGCTTTTGAGAGGAGCAGTTTGTTATTAATAAGATTGAAAAAAAACAATTTCAAAAAAGTATTGGGAAGGTTTTATTAGTCACAGCCGTCTATTTTATAGTTTTTCAGGTTGTTGCATTGGTTTCTTCTATTTTACTTTTATTTACACAAAGTGGTTCATTTTTACAAAAACTTTCTCCTAGTATGATTGAAAAAAGCGGAATACCTTATTTTTGGGCAGTTGGAATGGGGTTGCTAGTGATCATAGCAGTTTCTTCACCACGTTTGCGAAAGCGCTGCTTTGTTACTGGAAGAAGAGCCATGTCGGGCAGAATATTTTTTAGCCTTGTTACGATAATGATGGCTATTCAAGTCGTTGCAAGTGTTTACAGTTTGGTGTTTGAAAAATTCGTTAACCTTTTTGGAATAAGTGCTATGCAGCAGCTCGAAGCAGCGACACATTCTAGCCAAACTATCTCAATGCTCTTGTATGCTGGTTTTTTGGGTCCTGTGACTGAAGAAATTATTTTTCGCGGTTATTTATTACGTAGCTTGGAAAAATATGGTTCTGCATTGGCTATTACTATTTCCGCATATATGTTCGGCTTATATCATAGTAATTTTATTCAGTCTCCGTTTGCCTTTATGGTGGGACTGGTACTTGGCTATGTAGCAATCACCTATGGAATTAAATGGTCAATCAGCCTGCATATTTTTAATAATTTTATTTTGGGTGATTTTCTGACCTTCTTTTTACGCCGCTTTATGCCGCAACAAGTAGAAAAAGCCAGCAGTATGATTATTTTTATTGGCGGTTTGGTTGGTCTATATTTATTATTACGAAAGCGAGAAAAAATTTTCGCATGGTGGAATAGTAAGCGTAGCGAATTGCCATATTTAAAAGCTGCGTTCTTAAATAAGTATCTGCTTGTTATTACTGTCTTGGTTTTGGGGTTGGCTTGTTTGGGGCTTACCCGGGTCTGACCGCTGCAGCAGAGGTATTACATTGCTTGTAGTTTTTCTTTGAGAGCGCTATTATAAGCATAGAAGAGGAGTTACAATCTTAAGGCGGTGGATAAAATGGCTCATAAATATACTCAAATTCTGGTGGCAATCGACGGTTCTAACGGAGCGGAGGTTGCTTTAAAAAGGGCAATTGAGTCCGTAAAACATAATCAAGGAGTGAAGTTGGATATTCTAAGAGTTTTAGATTTGAATTCTTTAGAATATGGGGGTGCAGGAATTGCACTTGATGGTGAACGGATCTACAAGATTGAACAGGCAAACGAGGACTATCTGTTGAAGTTGAAAGAACGTCTGCTTAAAAATAATGAAATTGACAGTGATAAAATTAATGTCCATCTGCGCTTTGGAAATCCTAAAGTTGTAATCCTTGATTTCCAAAAAGAGTATCAAAATGACTTGATAATAGTCGGGTCAACTGGTAAGAACTTTATTGAGCGTTTAGTTGTGGGATCAGTAGCTTCATATATAATTCGTAATGCAGATTGTGATGTTTTAATGGCTAGAACAAATTTTCAGAAAAAAGAATGATTTTTAACAATAAAATAAAAATATAATAACGAGGGGTTAAGTCAAACTTTTGATTTAACCCCTTATTTTTAATCTGCAGTATGCGTACTAACATGTTTCAACGGTCAGTTTCTTCACTTAACCATGAATTGTTCTTAGCTAAATCCGGATTATTATGCTCGCAATTTGCAGTTAATGCCCAAAGTATAATGACTTTTGACACATTTTTTAGTGTCTATTTTTTTGCAATTTCTTCTTAGAAATAATAGCTGAATCGCAGGCTTCAAATTGAAGAAAAAATGTGAAACGAAAATATGAGATTCCTAACTAATGGAGCAGATTAAAATCTGTGAAAGTATTTAATAAATTTTATAAAGTTTTTATTTTATAAATTAATTACGTTTTTTATGTTAGTTAATATAACATAAATTGTTAGTAATCATAATGAAAGCGAAAACTAGCTTTACATAAAAATTAAAAAATGCTACCCTGGCTCTAATCCAAAACTCATAAAGCAAGGTGAGCTTATGCAAAAATATTCCTACAGTATTATTACGGTTGGCGAACAAACAGTAAATGTTGTTTTTCCAAACCAGATAAATATTAAAGAAAATCTTTATATTCAACATCTGAACCAATTGATTCTCGCTCGAAATGATCCAGGAATTTTAGCTAGTATTCCAGGATATCATACTCTGACGATCAGCTTTGATATTAGAATTTATGACTACAATAAAATTTTTAAATTAATTAAAAATATTTTAGAAAAAAAATCCTTTCAAATTCAAAGCTTCCATAAACGAATTTTGGAAATTCCAGTTTGCTATGACGAAACGCTGGGTCCAGATATTCAAGATGTTGCTGCATTCGGCAAGCTTTCCGTGAAAGAGCTGATTAAAATACATACACAAGTGGAATACTTTGTTTATATGATTGGTTTCTTACCTGGATTTGCCTATATGGGCACAGTTCCTTCCCAAATTGCTATGCCGCGTTTAGATAGGCCTAGGACAAAAATTCCAGCAGGAAGTGTCGGAATTGCAGGTGCTCAGACTGGAATGTATCCTGTTGAATCGCCAGGGGGTTGGCGGTTGATCGGGCAGACGCCACTAAAATTGTATGATGCTAAACATCCTAAGATTCGTTACCAGAGCGGTGATTTTATTCGCTTTAAAGCAATCACTATCAATGAGTTTAAAGCGATCCAAGATAGAGATTCATCGGGCGAATATCAGATTAAAATTTCAGAAGTGGGGGAATAAGCATGCGAGGAATAGAAGTTGTTGCCTCGGGGTTAGCTACTACGATTCAGGATATAGGTAGAATAAAGTATCAAAGTGCCGGTTTCCCTTCATCTGGAGCAATTGATCACCAAGCCCATTGTTTGGCGAACGCATTGGTAAATAATGAAGAAAATGCTGCGACTATCGAATATTGTTTAATGGGGCCAACGTTAAAATTCACTATGCAGACTTTTATTGCTTTGACTGGCGGTACTGTTCAGCCGCAACTTAACTCTCATATAGTTCCAATGAATCAAGCTGTTCCTGTTCATAGCGGTGATGTCTTAAAGATTGGGAATTTAAAGCATGGACGTTTTGGATATCTAGCCGTTGCCGGCGGAGGAATTCAGGTACCTGAAGTTTTAGGCAGTAAAAGCACCACTTTAAGAATTGAATTGGGCGGTTTTAAGGGACGTACGCTAGAGGAAGGTGATCTTTTACCAACATGTGATGTTTATACGATGCCCAGTTTAGCATCTCGAAAAGTTTCTGTAGAAACGAACAATACTACTCAAATTCGTTTCGTTAAGGGACCACAATGGAATTTATTCAGCGAACAAGCCCAGCATAAATTTATGGTACAAACTTATCACATTTCTAATCAGGCAGATCGGATGGGGTATCGTTTACGCGGCAAAGCAATTGAAGTTTCACAGTCCAATATGTTATCTGAAGGAACTGTTTTAGGAAATGTTCAGATCACGCGTGATGGGTCACCTATTGTTTTATTAGCAGATCGGCAAACCACAGGAGGATACCCAGTGATTGCTACTGTGATCGCGGCAGATTTAGGAAAATTAATTCAATTCTCTAACCAAATGGCCTTCAACTTTGTATTAACAGACATTGAAACGGCTGTAAAAGAACTTAAACAGCAAATTAAAAAAATTCAAGATCTACGAAAGCTCTGGCAACAAAAAAGGTACATGGAACCAATTGGGCCAGCACGTAAAGCAGCGTTGAAAATTGGGAAATTATTTTAAGAATTGAGGTATGATATTTTGGAACTAAAGAAAATTGAATCCATAATCAAATTATTTGGAAATTCAAAGTTAACACGTTTAAAGGTAAAAGATGGTGAAAGTGAGATCATTTTGGAAAATAAAATCTTTACCGGAAAAAATATAGTGTCATCTGCTGCCTCTACATCCGCAAGTCCACATAATGATTTAACGGCTGTCAAAGAAAAAAAGGATCAGGAGGTGATCAGTGCTCCTCTTGTAGGAACATTTTATACGGCTGAAGCGCCTGGAAAATCACCCTTTGTACAGCCTGGTGAAAAAGTAAAAACCGGGCAGACTGTCGGCATCATTGAAGCAATGAAAATGATGAATGAAGTTAAAGCAAAAAAAGATGGAATAGTTGAAAAAGTACTTGTTGCAGACGGAACAGCTGTTGAGTTTGACCAACCGCTTTTTCAACTTAAAGATTGATGGGGTGAATAACTTGAAAAAGGTATTGATCGCAAATCGGGGTGAAATTGCTGTCCGTATTATTCAAGCCTGCCATTTGTTGAAATTGAAGTGTGTTGCAGTATATTCAACCGCTGATAAGGAGGCACTTCATGTTCAGTTAGCCGACGAATCAGTTTGCATAGGGGGGCCTGATTCTAACCAAAGTTACCTTAATCAACAGAATCTGCTTGCTGCTGCTGAAATTACTAATGCAGATGCAATCCATCCTGGATATGGTTTTTTGTCAGAAAATGCTGATTTTGCGCACTTGTGTGAACAGCAAAATATTAAGTTTATCGGACCCAGCTCTAAGGTCATTGCTCTCATGGGTGAGAAGGCAAACGCACGGGAAACGATGGAAACTGCCGGTGTTCCAATCGTGCCTGGCAGCCCAAGAGATTTTATTGATGTTGATTCAGGATTAGCTATTGCCAAAAAGATTGGATATCCAGTGATGCTGAAAGCTAGTGCTGGTGGTGGCGGTAAGGGCATGCGGGTAATTCATTCCGAAATGGAATTTAAACAAAAATTTAGTATTGCGCAAAAAGAAGCTCAAAGTGCTTTCAATGATACCCATATGTACGAAGAAAAATATTTAGAGCATCCCCGCCATGTGGAAGTTCAACTTGTCGCGGACCAGCAAGGACATGTTGTGATATTAGGCAATAGAGATTGCACTTTACAGCAGAATCATCAAAAAGTGATTGAGGAAGCTCCTGCTGTCATTGTTGATAAAGCAACACAAGATGAAATGTTTCGAGTCTGTATTAGAGCAGCTAAGCAAATTCAATATGAAGGGGCTGGGACGATTGAATTCTTGTATGATGCTCCCGGTAAATTTTATTTTATGGAGATGAATACTCGCATACAAGTTGAACATCCTGTAACAGAACTAACAACTCAAACTGATATTGTTGCGTTACAATTACGAATTGCGAGGGGGGAACCATTAACAAATTTCAAAGAAGTAGTATCTGCTCGCGGTTTTGCGCTTGAATGTCGAGTAACTGCAAAAACAGCAGGACAAATTAAACATTTATTATTACCCAGTGGACATGGAATTCGGACAGATAGGGCTTTATATCAAGGATACAAAGTTCCTCCTAATTATGATGCAATGATCGCTAAAATTATTGCATATGGTCCTGATCGCCAGACAACTATCCGACAAATGCAAATAGCGATTGAACAAACCGTTGTTGAGGGAATTCGAACAAACTTGGATTTTCTGATGCAGTTATTACAGGAACCCGATTTTATTAAAAATACTACAGATGTCAATTGGATTGATTTACTTACCCATGCAAAATAGGAGGAGATATTTATGATAGAACAAATTAACACGTTATCTCCAGTTGAATTGCGTCATTTGATTCGCAAGGGTACTTATACTAAACCGACAAGCGGGTTAGCTCCTGGATATACCCAAGCAAATCTTGTAGTTTTGCCCAAAAGCCTAGCCTATGACTTTCTTTTATTTACACAGCGTAATCCCAAGCCCTGTCCAGTGTTAGAGGTCAGCGATGTTGGGAGCCGTCAACTACATCAATTTGCTAAAGACATTGATTTAGCAAATGATTTTCCCAGATATCGAATCTATAAAAAGGGAATTTTGCAACAGGAAGTAACAAGTGTCGCTCCTTTTTGGCGAGATGATCTGGTCAGTTTTCTGATTGGCTGCAGTTTCTCTTTTGAATCGGAGCTGCTTGCAGCTGGCATTGAAGTTCGCAATATTACGCAGGGTGTCAATGTACCGATGTTTGATACTGATATTCCTTTGCAATCCGCTGGGCATTTTCACGGGAAAATGGTTGTTAGTATGCGGCCAATTCCAGAAAATCAAGTAGTGAAGGCGGTAAAAGTAACTGCCGACATGCCAAGAGTTCATGGGGCGCCTATTCAGATTGGTAATCCGGAGCAGATTGGAATCAAAGATGTTTTTAAACCGGATTATGGGGATCCTGTCACTATAAACGAGGGTGAAGTTCCGGTTTTTTGGCCTTGTGGTGTTACTCCACAAAATGTAATTATGGCTTCTAAACCCGACTTTGTCATTACCCATGATCCTGGTCATATGTTAGTAACAGATATTAAAAATACAGCTTTGAAATACGATTAGGAGGTTGAACAATGGTCACAGTAGATTTGAATAGTGATTTGGGAGAAAGCTTTGGCCGTTATAGGATTGGCAAAGATGAGCAGGTCATAAAGACCGTCACTTCAGTTAATATTGCTTGTGGTTTTCATGCAGGTGATCCGGATGTAATGGCAAAAACTGTCGCAGAAGCAGAAGCCGCTGAAATAGGCATTGGGGCTCATCCCGGGTTTCATGATTTACAAGATTTTGGACGACGTTTTATCGATATTCCAGCTGAAGAGGTTCAACACTTAATTTCTTATCAAGTAGGGGCACTTCAAGGATTTACAAAAAATCATCGTTTGCATCACGTAAAACCTCATGGTGCTTTGTACAATGCAGCTGCTAGGAATCATGAACTGGCCGTTGCTGTTTGCCGGGGAATCCAAAAAGTCGATTCCAACTTGCCGCTTTATGGGCTGGCACACAGTGAACTAATCACAGCTGCAAAAGAGGTGGGGTTGCCATACGCACAAGAGGTATATGGAGATCGTAATTACTTGCCTGATGGGAGCTTAGTCCCAAGAAGCCAACCCAATGCCGTGATCACAGATCCAGAAAAAATTGCCAAACGCACGTTGAACATGATCAAAGACCAAGCTGTAACGGCTATTGATGGCAGCCGAGTTTCTCTAATAACGGATACAATTTGTGTCCATGGTGATAATGAAGAAGCTTTAGCTATCGTAAGAAGATTATCTACAACATTAAAAACAGCTGGTATAGGTTTAAAACCATTTTAATCAAGGAAGGATGTTGGCTCCTATGACAACTAAAAATACTAAAGATACAGCAGACACGGTTGCTTCGACAGATATAAATGGTAAGAAGCATTCTAAAAGAAGTATAGCAATGGGGGCTGCTTTTCTCATGGCAATGGCTGCTGTAGGCCCCGGTTTTCTGACACAAACAGCAACATTTACTGGACAAATGGGTGCAAATTTTGGGTTTGCTATTTTGATTTGTATTGTTGTTGATATTATCGTGCAAATGAACATTTGGCGCATTATAGTGGTGAGCGGCAAACGAGCTCAGGTAATCGCCAATGAAGTATTTCCGGGATTAGGCTATGTTTTATCATTTCTAGTTGCGCTAGGAGGATTATTTTTTAATATTGGCAACGTTGGTGGTGCTGGATTAGGATTAAACGTCTTATTTGGTATTTCACCTGAAAATGGTGCAGTGATTGCTGCAGCTTTGGCGATTATAGTGCTTGTGGTAAAAAATGCTCTTACAGTTATGGATCGTACAGTGCAGATCTTAGCCGTCGTGAAAGTGGCAATTTTGGTCTACATTATTTCTGTGATGGCAGTACCTTATCAGACAGCAGTTATCCATTCATTTATGCCAACGCAAATTAATTTTTATTCAATTGTTACTATTGTCGGGGGAACTGTTGGCGGTTATATTTCCTTTTCTGGCGGCCATCGTTTGATTGAAGGCGGCTTGAAAGGAAAAGAAAATATAAAGTATATTAATGAAGGCTCTTTGACTGGGATCGGGATCGCTTCATTAATTCGAATAATGCTATTTTTGGCGGGCTTAGCAGTTGTTACTACGGGATACAAGCTTGACCCGACAAATCCAGCTGCTTCAATTTTCAAGTATGCTGCGGGAAATTTTGGTTATAAATTCTTTGGTATTTTACTCTTTGCTGCAGGGATGACCTCTACTTTAGGCTCAACTTTCACTTCGACGTCATTTTTAGATTATGCTATTAGTACGAAAGGACAGAATAAATATCTTAAATATCGTAGTTGGCTGATTGTCGCGTTTATTGTGATTTCTACGGTAATTTTTTATTCAATTGGTAGTCCAGCCAAGGTCCTAGTTGTTGTAGGGGCGTTAAATGGTTTTGTATTACCAATTGCGCTCGCAATTTTGTTGGCTGCTGCTGTTAAAAGAAAGATTGTTGGTGATTATAAGCATCCTAAAACTTTAATTTATTTAGGATGGTTAGTGGTTGCTTTTATGGCTTTTGCAAGCATCGAAACATTTATTAATTTATTTTGACTAATTAAATTAGTGCAGTGTGTTTTTACATTTAAATTTATTTAAATAATTTAATTCTAAAGAGGCTGAGTCAAAAGTTATGTTTTGGCTCAGTCTTTATGTGTATTCTTTTGCAGTTAATGCTCAAAGCCTAATGACTATCGGCACACTTTCTTTTTTGTTTGCATTTGAGAAAACTATGGCAAGTAAATTGTAACGGTCTATTTGAGCCAACCTGATTGAAAATTCATGGCAGCGGGTGTAGTTTGCAATTATATACTTATGCACTGATCAATAACGTGCTTTTTATGGTGTTTTCAGCCATAATAAGGGTGGATAGAATAATAGATAGAACAAGGGGGTGCATAGGATGATTTTAGGAAATCTAATCAAAGAAGAACGCGAGAAACGTGAAATGACCCAGGAAAAATTAGCTAACACTTTAAATGTAAATCGTCAGGCTGTTTCGAAATGGGAAACGGGAACGGCTTACCCAGATATTGACCGTTTAATACAAATCAGCGAATTGTTTAATGTGAGTTTAGATAGTCTGATTAAGAACGATGATGGCTTGAAACAGAAAATAATTATCGATAAAAGCCATCAACATCCTAGAACAGGAGCATGGGAATTTATGCGCAGTACTGGTTGGATGATGGTAATAGCAGTTGTTTGGATAATTGGGCGAGTCATTAGTACTATTTGGGGAAATTAAGGAGAATATAAGAGGTATGTTTTTCACTATATATTTGTTAAGCATCTTGAGTATCCTTTAATGAGCGCATGCAGCAAAAAACAACAAAGGGGATTGGATCAAAAGTTAACTTTTGATCCAATCCCCTTTGTTTTAAGCTGAATATACCCATTAATCGTGTTTCAATAGTCAGTCTTTTCCTTTTAATCATGAAATACTCATAATCAAATTCAGACTGTGTTCGTAATTCGCAGTTAATGCTCAAGGTCTAACGACTATCGGCATGAGCCCTTTTTGATTACCTATTTAGTTAGTAACTTGTTCAACTACTTCCATCGTTTTGAATTTTTCTTTAATAGTAGCAGCAGAGTTGGCTAATTTTACCTCTTCTTCGGGCAATAGAGGAATGGCGACCACTTCTTCAACCCCATTTTTGCCGATGATTCCCGGTTGGCCGACGTAAGAATCATACTTTTCATTGTATGTTGAACAAGGGCACATCAGCTGTGCATCGTCAAAAACAGCACGGCTGAGTTTGATTGCACAGGTTGCAATTGCGAAACTGGTATAACCTTTTCCGGAATGGATTGCCCATCCACCAGAACGAGCTTGATCTTCCAGTTTGTCAAGATCCAAATGCTTTTGAGCAGCGAGAGGCTTTACATCGAGTCCATTTACTTTAACAGTCGACCATGCAACAAACTGTGATTCACCATGTTCACCATAGACAAAGCCGCTAACGTTTTTAGGATCCACAGCAAAATTTTCTGCGACGACACGTTGCATTCTAGCTGTATCAAGAAATGTTCCTGTTCCCAGAACCTGTGAACCCGGTAATCCGATCTCTTTTTGCAAATATTGAGAAATAGCATCACAAGGATTCATGGTGTCTATTAAAACACCATGAAAACCGCTTTCTTTGATCTTTGGTGCAATATCTTTGACGATTTCACGTGTATATTCAAATTCTGCCCACCGATTACCACTCGCATGATCTAAAGCATGGATATTTCCTGCTGTGACAAATAGAATATCAGTATCCGCGAGTTCACTGTAATCTTGAATTTTAATTTTAGGCCTAGTTTCTAATCGCGCTGTTGCATCTTGAAGATCAAGCTGCTCGGCACGAGCCTTCTTTTCATTCGTATCAATTAGAACCAGCTCGTCTGCATCGCCTTTAGTTACTAAAGCAAAAGCAATTGTAGAGCCGACATGACCAACACCAATAACTGCATATTTTCTTCCTATGTTATCTTTATATTCCTTTCTGTTCTCCAATGATTTACATATTCATATCTTTAATTAAACGATCTCTAAGTGAAGCTGATTATCTTTAATAAAGCCAGCTTTTTTCATCATGCTATATGCAACTAATGAGATTACTGCAGGCAAGAATACCCCAGTGAACATGTATACATCGAATGGGCCCCATCCTTGTGCAACATAGGCCAGTGGAGCAATGAAGGAATTAAGCCCTAAACCAGCAAGTTTGTAGGTTGAACGGAAGCCGAACATGATAGTTGCAATCGGTGCACAAACAACAGCGGAAAGCATTGATGGAACTAACAAGTAAGGATTGATCAAGAGGTTAGGAAATTGAACTTTAGGTGTCATAACTCCTTGAGCAATGTTGGCCCCTGCATTGTTTTGTTTGAATGACATTGCAGTAAAGGCTACAAATTGTGAGGTTGTACCTATTAAAGCTGCAGCTGAAGAAATTGGATCAAGCGTTAAAGCAATTGCGAGTGCTGCAGAAGACGCAGGTGTCATTAAGAAAAGAGCCCAGATTGCAGAAATTGAAATTGAACCTACCAGCGGATTTACCTGCATTGTTTGTGCGATAAATGCACTGACATTCAGCAAGAAGGGGGTAGTAACGGCTGCCAGACCTAAGCCGGCAATACCACCGACGAGAGTAGCGGTAAAAGGAACGAGCATCATATCAAGCGGTGTTTTTCCTGTAAGATATTTACCTACTAAAGCAGCAATTAAACCTGCTAAAACAGCACTAATCGGTTGTCCAGTTGCAAAAGTGGCGCTCCCTGCTGCCTGCATAAGACTTGCACCGGTTGCGGTAGTTCCATTGACAGCACTGTTTGTAAAATGTACCGCGTTTGCCCCTATAGTAGAAGAGATCATAGCACTGAACATGACCAGTGAATTGGTTCCAAGCTGTGAAGCAATAGCAACACCTAAAGCTGGGGCAAGGAGATCATTAGCAATTACTCCAACTTGATAAAGGGCATTCCAATGAATAAAAGATGCAATGGTCTGAAGCAACAAACCAATTCCTAAAGTAACCAAGATAGCGTTGGCAACTGCGGCACTAACACGATAGGCGTATTCTTTTACGGACGTTTTCTCAGCGGTATTTGTATTTTCCATTATAATAACTCCTTTTTAAAGATTAGTATTAAACTTTTTCAACCCAGCCTTGCGGTGCCTTGCGGTCGCCAAACTGGATCCCGGTTAATTCATCATAAAGTTTGCGTGTTACAGGGCCAACTTCTGTTTCACTATAAAAGACGTGGAAATTATCGCCGTATTTGAAACCGCCAATAGGTGAGATTACAGCAGCGGTTCCACAAGCGCCGGCTTCAGCAAAATGATCCAATTGATCAATATAGATGTCTCCTTGTTCGGTTTCCATGCCAAAGTGATGCTCAGCAAGATATAATAACGAGTACTTTGTAACACTTGGTAAAATAGATGGGGATTTTGGTGTGACAAATTTACCTTCTTTAGTAATTCCAAAGAAGTTTGCGGAACCAACTTCCTCGATCTTCTTGTGTTCAATCGGGTCAAGATAGATACAATCTGAAAAGCCTGCATCATGTGCAAGTTGTCCAGGGAAGAGGCTGGCTGCATAATTTCCGCCAACTTTGCTTGCACCTGTTCCTTTGTGTGCAGCTCTGTCATATTCAGATGCAACAAAGTTCGTAGGAGTCAAGCCGCCTTTGAAGTAACTTCCAACAGGCATTGCAAAAATTGAAAATATATATTCTTCTGCTGGGTGAACACCAATATTGCCGCCAACGCCAATCAAGTAAGGACGGAGGTAAAGAGTTGCACCTGTACCATATGGAGGAACATAATCTTCATTGGCTTTGACAACTTGTTTGAGAGCGTTGATAAACATTTCAACAGGGACTTTTGGCATCATTAAGCGCTCGCAGCTTTTCTGCATTCGCTTAGCATTTTGATCAGGACGGAAAAGGTTAATGCTGCCATCTTTACAACGATAAGCCTTCAAACCTTCGAAAACTTCTTGACCATAATGCAGACTTGTAGATCCTTCACTGATGGTAACATTTGCATCTTCTGTTAATCCTGTATCGCGCCACTCGCCATCCCGCCAATATGCGCGATATCTGTATGGTAAATTCATGTAGGTAAAGCCAAGGTTGTTCCAGTCTAATTCTTGTGGCTTTTTTGCTTTAGGGTCTGATGTCAATGTCATAATGATTCCTCCTCTAAATTAAATTGCGAAGCAACAGGAATTGAGTTAAAAGATAATAAAAAAGTACCCATCGCATAATATTCTAGCGATGGGTACGTAAAAAAAATCCACCGCCTAAGTTACCCTTAGCACGATGGTTTTTAATGTCCTTATACTCTAATCAGCCAAGACATTGAGAAACACATCGTGTGTGTTAATAATGACTAGGCTCACTAGGTATTGGATTGCTGTATTAGAGCTGTTATTGCAGCTCATGGTACTCATACTAGTGTATGACATGTTTCTCAACTCCCTTCGATTTTAAAGTTGTTTCGTAATTGATATTTTTATTATAACTACTCACATTAAAAAAGCAAGCATTATTTTAATAATAATGTAATTTTTATTTTATTTTCTGGATAAATAGTTAATAAAACATAGTTTTTATGTTGATATGACTCCTAAAAATTATGATGGAATAATTAAAAAAACATTTCCAAGCGAGCTGTGATTGACTTTTTTTTG
The DNA here is from genome assembly GCF_001436275.1 of Liquorilactobacillus oeni DSM 19972. Taxonomy (GTDB): domain Bacteria; phylum Bacillota; class Bacilli; order Lactobacillales; family Lactobacillaceae; genus Liquorilactobacillus; species Liquorilactobacillus oeni. Next base: position 201,360 of record NZ_AZEH01000020.1, on the reverse strand, counting down.
AATAAAAAGTATATTATAGACAATCATTCTTATCTTAATTGATGAAGTAGTCAAAGTGCTTTATCCACGTATAACGCGTGGAGTGGCGCTTTTTTTATTGTCTTTATTTAAAGGAGGTCTTAAAAGGGTGGAAACTGCTACAGAATTTGACACAATCGCTGCAATTTCGACTCCGCCAGGTGAAGGAGCAATCTCGATTGTCCGCTTAAGCGGAGAAGAGGCGATTCAAGATACACAAAAAGTCTTTTCAGGTAAAAACCTGCTCCATGTTGCAAGTCATACTATTAATTATGGTCATATTATTGATCCTCAAACACATCAAGAAATTGATGAAGTAATGGTTTCTGTAATGAGGGCTCCTAAAACTTTTACTCGTGAAGATGTAGTCGAAATTAACTGTCACGGCGGAATAGTTGCAACAAATCGAATATTGCAGCTTTTACTAAGCAATGGAACTCGGTTGGCAGAACCGGGCGAGTTTACTAAACGCGCATTTTTACATGGACGGATCGATTTGTCACAGGCAGAAGCTGTCATGGATTTGATTCGGGCAAAGACTGACCGCTCTATGCAGGTTGCTTTAAAACAGCTCGATGGTAATTTAGCGCATCTGATTAAAAATTTACGCCAAGATATTTTAAGTGTACTGGCTCAAGTAGAAGTTAATATTGATTACCCAGAGTACGACGATGTTGAAGAAATGACAACTCGTTTACTTAAAGAAAAGGCACTTGAAGTTAAGCAGCGTATTCAACAGCTTCTTGAAACGGCTAAACAGGGCAAAGTTTTACGTGAAGGGCTTGCTACTGCTATTGTCGGGCGGCCCAACGTTGGAAAGTCGAGCCTGTTGAATCATCTTTTGCATGAAGATAAGGCGATCGTTACAGATGTTGCAGGAACAACCCGCGATGTAATTGAGGAATACGTTAATGTAAGAGGAGTGCCTCTGAAATTGGTAGATACTGCCGGTATTCGTGAGACTGCTGACAAAGTTGAAAAGATCGGGGTCGAGCGTTCAAAAAAAGCAATTGATCAGGCTGACTTGGTCATGCTGGTTTTAAATAGCAGCGAACCTTTAACAACTGAAGATCGGCAGTTGTTGGCATTAACTGCAAAAAAGAAGAGGCTTGTTCTTTTAAACAAGGGAGACCTTGAGCAAAAAATTGATTTGGAAGAGCTTAGGAAGCTTTTGGGATCTAATGAAGAATTGCTGACAATGTCTGTATTGAAAAATAAAGGACTTGCTGAGCTGGAAACAAAGATTTCAAAACTTTTCTTCGGCGGTATTGAAAACAGCCAGACAACGGTAATGGTTACAAATACACGCCATATTGCTCTTTTAAAGAGGGCAGAAAAAGCTCTTGACGCGGTGTTAAAGGGTATTGAAGACAATATGCCTGTTGATTTGGTTCAGATTGATATGACAAGTTGTTGGGACCTTTTAGGGGAAATTACAGGTGATAGTTATCAAGATGAACTTTTAAATCAGCTGTTCAGCCAGTTTTGTTTAGGAAAGTAAGAATAACAGGAGATTAAAATGGAAGTAAAGCAATATACTAGCAAAGATTATGATGTAATCGTTGTCGGTGCAGGGCATGCCGGCTGTGAAGCTGCGCTTGCAGCTGCTCGAATGGGCAACGACACACTTTTAATGACTATTAATCTAGAAATGGTTGCGTTTATGCCTTGCAACCCATCGATTGGCGGACCAGCTAAGGGAATTGTGGTGCGTGAAGTAGACGCTTTAGGCGGTGAAATGGGCCGTAACATAGATAAAACCTATGTGCAGATGAGAATGCTTAATACAGGTAAAGGACCAGCTGTACGTGCTTTGCGGGCTCAAGCTGATAAGCGTCTTTATTCGATCGAAATGAAGCATACTATTGAAAAACAACCGCATTTGACACTACGCCAAGGGATTGTTGACGATTTAATTGTTGAAGACGGTACAATTAAAGGTGTTGTTACTAATACGGGAGCACGTTATGGTGCAAAAACTGTGGTGCTGACAACGGGAACAGCTGCACGTGGTAAGATTATTATCGGTGAGTTGACATATTCTTCAGGCCCCAACAATACACAACCTGCTAAAAAACTTTCCGGCAATCTGGAAAAATTGGGCTTTGAACTACACCGTTTTAAAACAGGAACTCCGCCACGAGTTGATGGCAACACAATTGATTATACTGATACCGAGGAACAGCCAGGCGATACACAGCCAAATCATTTCAGTTTCGAATCATCCGATGAAGACTTTTTAAGTGTTAAAGAGCAGTTGTCATGCTGGCTAACATATACTAATGAAACAACGCATAAACTGATCAGAGAAAACCTTGATAGAGCCCCTATGTTTTCCGGGATAGTTAAGGGTGTGGGGCCGCGTTATTGTCCGTCCATTGAAGATAAGATTGTCAGGTTTGCTGACAAACCTCGTCATCAGCTATTTATTGAACCTGAAGGGCGAAATACAGATGAATATTATCTGCAAGGATTATCGACTTCAATGCCGGAAGAAATCCAGCAAAAACTGATTCATTCGATCAAGGGACTTGAACACGCTCAAATGATGCGTCCCGGCTATGCAATTGAATATGATATTGTTGCACCTTATCAGTTGCGGCCCACATTGGAGACTAAATTGATCAAGGGATTATATACTGCTGGGCAGACAAACGGGACTTCTGGGTATGAAGAAGCTGCAGGGCAAGGCATTCTAGCAGGTATCAATGCCGGACTAAAGGCTTTAGGCAAAAACCAAGTTATACTTAAAAGAAGTGATGCATATATCGGCGTGATGGTTGATGACCTTGTTACAAAAGGAACTAATGAACCGTATCGTTTGTTGACATCGCGTGCTGAGTACCGCTTGATTCTGCGCCACGATAATGCAGATTTGCGCTTGACGGCACTTGGACATCAGCTGGGTTTAATTTCAGAAGAAAGATTTGCTGCTTTTAATCGTAAAAAAGAGGCAATCGAAGACGAAATGAAGAGACTTAAAGAGGTAAGAATTAAACCTAACGAACAGGTGAATGCTTTTCTTGCAACCAAAGGGGCGGCACCATTGAAAGACGGGGTACTTGCAAGTGAATTTTTGCGTCGGCCTGAAGTAAGCTATGCGGACTTGCTAAGGTTTATCCCTGCACCTGAAGCACCGCTTAAGCAACGCGAGATTGAGCAGATTGAAATTCAATTTAAATATGACGGGTATATTAAAAAAGCATACAGAAAAGTAGAGAAACTTAAAAAGATGGAAGCAAAAAGAATTCCAGAGTTGATTGATTATACTGCAATTGAAGGTTTGGCAACCGAAGCTCGGCAAAAGCTGCAAAAGATTCAACCTGAAACTTTGGCTCAAGCTAGCAGAATCAGCGGAGTTAATCCTGCTGATATCTCTATTTTAGCGATATATATTGAACAAGGGAAAATTGCTAAATTAAAGAAAAAGGGAGCTTAAGGAACCTTTGAGCTTCAGTTTTAAACATAAGTTGCTGAAGTACATTGTTTCAGTAAGGTTATGAGGAGTGTGCTAATAGTCGTTAGATTTTGAGCATCAACTAACTGTGAGTTACGGATCTAGTCTGAATTTGACTATGAGTAATTCATGGTCAAACGGAAAAGACTAACTATTGAAATACATTAATTTGCATATTTCAGGTTAAAACAGGGACTAAGTCAAAAATTAACTTTTGGCTCAGTCCCATTTTTGTACGGTTTTTTAAAGCAAAAATCGAGGTAAAAGCTGTGTATTGCAACAGATAAACCAGTATTATGGTTTGTCATCTTCGTTTTTTTCCCTTGCTTTTTTCCTCTTAAATAAAACCAGCACTAATAAAACGGATTCTATATTAAGGTAAACAAAAACAATCAGGACCATAATAATGATCAATAAATAATTTTGGGCTATGAAAGACCAAATTGTCAAAAACAAAAGCGGTATAAAAAAAGTGCTAAAAATGGTGAGAAGCAGTGCGGCGTGGAGCCATATTTTTCTCAATGGTAACCTCCTAAAAATGATGGCTGTTTTAAAAGCAGCAAAAAATACCGACAGCATAAAATACTCAATATATTAGAATTTTAGCATAATTTCCAGTTAATTATCACTAGTGGTGTAAATTAATGCTCACTATTTCACAATCGGGCTATAATGAATTAATTTATAGTAACATTTAACTGTTTGTCCGAATTTTAAATGACTTATTCTTAACAAGTCCACAAATTAAGAAGTTAACAATGTTTAATTTTTAACAAAAAGGCGTTAAAATCATATTGTAAGCGTTTTACAAATACGTATTGTTAGCAAGAGGGGAAAAATTATGGCATATTGATTATCAGATACTGTTAGCCTAGAGAATAACAAAAGTTAAGTTTAACAAGGAGGCCCACGAAATGTCCGAAAAAATTATTGATTTTGAAAAATTGAAAAAAATTGGTGATGAATTTAAGACAGTCAAGATTTTGTCTGAGGATGGAAAATTGCTTAAAAAGAATTGGGAACCGGAATTAAGTGATGAAGAGTTATTTAAACTGTTTAAACAGATGGTCTGGTCCCGTGTTCTTGACGAGCGTTCTACTAAATTAAACCGACAAGGACGACTTGGATTTTACGCACCGACAGCAGGAGAAGAAGCTAGTCAAATTGCCTCTAATTTTGTAATGGACAAGAAAGACTTCATTTTGCCTGCATATCGTGATGTCCCACAGCTTGTATTGCACGGACTCCCTTTATATCAAGCTTTTTTGTGGTCTCGTGGGCATGTTGATGGTAATAAATATCCTGATAATTTCCCAGCATTACCACCGCAAATCATTATTGGGGCGCAATATGTGCAGGCCGCAGGAGTTGCACTAGGCTTTAAGCTCAAGGGGCAAAAAAATGTTGCCTACACTTATACCGGTGATGGCGGAACTTCTCAAGGTGATTTTTATGAGGGAATTAACTTTGCAGGGGCGTTTAAAGCACCCGCAATTTTCATTGTCCAAAATAACGGCTATGCTATTTCTGTTCCGCGCAGCGAACAAACTGCTGCAAATACATTGGCGCAAAAAGCAGTTGCAGCTGGTATTCCAGGGGTTCAGGTTGATGGAATGGATGCATTAGCCGTTTATGAAGTCACAAAAGAGGTTCGTGAATATGTGCTTGAAGGCAATGGACCGGTCTTAATTGAGACATTGACATATCGGTATGGACCACATACTTTATCTGGGGACGATCCAAAACGTTACCGGACGAAGGAGACTGATGATCTATGGCGTAAAAAAGATCCGCTTGTAAGAATGCGCAAGTATCTTGAAAATAAGGGGATCTGGACCCAAGAAAAGGAAGACAATTATGTAACAGAGGTTCAAGCACAGATAAAAGAAGCAATTGATAAAGTTGAAAACATGCCAAAACAAAAAATTAGCGAATATTTAAAGAATACTTTCAGTGAAACTCCAGCAGGTACCAAACAGGAGATTGAACGTTTTGAAGCAAAGGAGGGCAAGTAGTCATGACGAAAAAGACAATGATTAAAGCCATTACGGATGCGATGGATGAAGAACTTACCCGCGACGAAAAAGTACTGGTTTTTGGTGAAGATGTGGGTAAAAACGGTGGTGTATTCCGCGCAACAGAGGATCTGCAAAAAAAGCATGGTGAAAAGCGTGTTTTTGACACGCCGCTTGCTGAATCAGGAATTATCGGGTTATCTACAGGGCTTGCATTGCAGGGTTTTCGGCCCGTTCCTGAGATCCAATTTTTCGGTTTTGTATTCGAGACAATGGACCAAATAGCTGGACAGCTATCACGGATCAGATTCAGGTTAGGCGGTACACGAAAAGTACCTATAACCATTCGGGCTCCTTTTGGCGGTGGAGTTCATACACCAGAACTGCATGCAGACAGTCTGGAGGGCTTGATGGCGCAGATTCCGGGATTGCGTGTAGTTATCCCAAGCAATCCTTACGATGCAAAAGGGCTTTTGATTTCAGCAATTCGCGCAGATGATCCGGTTGTTTTCTTAGAACACATGAAACTATATCGTTCATTTAAAGCGGATGTACCTGATGAAGCGTATACAGTACCACTAGATAAGGCCAATGTTGTCAAAGAAGGTAAAGATATTACACTGATTGCATATGGTGCGATGGTACAAGAGAGCCTTAAAGCAAGTGAAGAATTGGCAAAACAAAATATTGACGCAGAAGTGATAGACTTACGAACGGTTTCTCCGCTTGATGAAGAAACAATTTTGAAATCTGTCAAAAAGACTGGACGTGTAGTTATTGTACAAGAAGCACAAGAACAAGCTGGAGTTGGGGCACACGTTGCGGCTTTGCTTGCGGAAGACGGTATCCTTTATTTAAAAGCACCGATTGGTCGTGTAACAGCACCGAATACTCCTTATCCATTTAGTGAAGCCGAAAGTGACTGGCTGCCTAATAAAGGAGATATTTTGGAAAAAGCAAATAAGGTTTTGGAATATTAGGAGGCGTAAAAATGGGCGTGTATCAGTTTAAGCTGCCAGATATTGGCGAAGGTATTTCAGAAGGTACAGTTGCGCAATGGTACGTTAAACCAGGCGATGAATTAAAAGAAGACGATGATCTGCTGGAGATTGAAAATGATAAGTCAGTTGAAGAAATTCCTTCTCCTGTTTCCGGTAAAGTTAAAAATATTCTTGTTGAAGAGGGTGAAACAGCAGAAGTCGGCCAGGCACTAGTTGAGTTTGAAGTGGCTGGAGAGGGTAACCAAACAGAAGATAACGCTGTTCAGCAAGAAACCGCTGTAAAGGAAACAGAGAATTCTCAAGAAACCACAAAATCCGAAGAAACAAAAGAACAGGAAGAAACAAAGGAGGTTTCGTCAAAACAAAGTACGTCATCAAGCGGCTCAATTCCGGCTGTTCCTGAGCGAACTTTACCAGTATTGGCGATGCCTGCAGTACGTGTTTATGCTCGTGAACAAGATGTTGACTTGATGCAAGTCAAAGGAAGCGGAAGTCATGGGCATGTGACAAAGGCTGACGTGGACGCATTTATTAAGAATGGACCGCAAGAAGCTGCTCAAAAAGAAGAGGCAGTATCAAAAGAGAAAGAGCAGTCTGGGAAAGCAGCTCCAAGTAGCAGTCAATGGTCTGAAACACGAGAAAAGATGTCTGGAGTCCGTAAAGCAACTGCAAAGGCCATGGCAAACAGCAATGCTAATATTCCTTCTGTAACTGTTTTTGATGACGTGATTGTTGACAAGTTATGGGATCACCGTAAGAAATATAAGGAAGTTGCTGCACAAAGAGAGATTAAACTGACTTTTTTAGCTTATGTAGTTAAAGCATTGGCATGTGTGATGAGAGAATTTCCAATCTTTAATTCTAAAGTTGATATGGAGAATCAAGGAATTGTTTACCGTGACTATATTAATGTAGGGGTAGCTACTGACACTGACAGGGGGCTGTTTGTTCCGAATGTCAAAAATGCCGACCAAAAGAGCATCTTTGTGATTGCCCGTCAAATTAGTGAAAATACTAAAAAAGCAAAAGACGCAAAACTCAGCAGTGAGGATATGAAGTACACTGGAATGTCAATCACTAATATCGGTTCAATTGGCGGCGGTTTCTTTACTCCAATAGTGAACTTGCCAGAAGTAGCAATTCTTGGTCTTGGTAGGATTACAAAAGAAGCCGTAGTGGAAGAAGATCAGGTTAAGGTTGCCCGTGTTCTGAAGTTATCACTTTCGTTTGATCATCGTGTAATTGATGGAGCAACTGCACAAAAGGCACTGAATCGGTTGAGTGAGCTGTTAAGCGACCCTGAACTCTTATTAATGGAAGGATGAGCACAGATGGTAGTTGGAGATTTTGCAATAGATTTAGATACAGTTGTAATTGGAACAGGGCCTGGCGGTTATGTTGCAGCTATTAGAGCGGCAGAAAAGGGACAAAAAGTGACTGTTATCGAAAGAGAGTTTATTGGGGGAGTTTGTTTAAATGTTGGCTGCATTCCTTCTAAAGCGCTGATTGAGGTTGCACATAGATATCGGCGTGCAAAAGAGTCTTCTGAAATGGGTTTGCGAATCACTGGTGCTAAGCTGGATTTTAAACAGACTCAAAAGTGGAAAAAAGAGAATGTTGTGGACAAATTAACCGGAGGTGTCGCTGGACTTTTTAAAAAGCATCACATTGATGTTGTATGGGGAAGTGCTTTTTTAAAGGATGACCATGAACTGCGGGTAATTAATGAGGATCATGCGCAAACCTATACTTTCAATAACTTGATTATTGCAACCGGCAGCCATCCGGTTGAAATTCCTAATTTTAAATTTGAAGGGAGGGTCTTAGATTCAACAGGCGCTTTGGCATTAGAAGAAGTTCCCAAAGAGTTAGTAGTAGTGGGCGGCGGCTACATCGGATGTGAGCTCGCTTCGGCGTATGCAAACCTGGGCTCTCATGTATCAATTCTGGAAGGTGCTGACCGTATTCTTGCAAACTATGAGCCCGATCTGGTTTCTGTGATCGAAAATCATTTTAGCGGGCAGAAGGTAGATATCTACACAAAAGCTATGGCCAAAAAAGCTGAGCAAACGAATGATGGGACTACGATTACATTTGAAGTTGCCGGGAAAGAAAAACAGCTTAAATCTGATTATTGTATTGTCTGTGTCGGCCGTAAGGCCAACACTGCTGAAATGGGATTAGAACATGTCGGCATCAAAATTGGTCAGAAAGGTCTGATTGAAGTTGATGCTCAAGGAAGAACATCTATTCCAAATATCTTTGCGATTGGCGATATAGTTGCCGGGCCCGCACTTGCACATAAGGCAAGTTACGAAGGTAAAATTGCAGCTGAAGCAATCTCAGGTTCAAAGGCGATTATAGACTATCGTGCAATGCCGGCAGTTTGTTATACAGATAGTGAAATTGCAACAACTGGTTTAACGGTTGCTGAGGCCAAAAAACAAGGCTTGACAGTTAAAAAAGCACAATTTCCTTTTGCAGCAAACGGTCGGGCTATCTCATTAAGCAGCACAAATGGGTTTGTGAGATTAGTGTTTGAAAGTGAGAGTCATGTCTTGGTAGGGGCGCAAATTGTGGGGCCAAATGCCAGTGATTTGATAACAGAGTTAACGCTTGCTATTGAAACTGGATCAACCATTGAGGACATTTCGCTAACTATTCATCCGCATCCAAGTGTCAGTGAGGCCGTTATGGATGCTGCGGATTTGGCAATGGGGCTGCCGGTTAACATTTGATGAAGGGAAGCGGTGACAGTGCAGTACGTAGCAATGAAAAATTTTGATATTAGAAGAAATCTTGCAACTGAACAGTATCTGATGAATAATGATGATTTAAAATTGCCCATGATGCTGTTTTATATTGAAAAATCATGTGTAATTGTGGGACGCAATCAAAATACCATTGAAGAAATTGATCAGAAATATTGCCGTGATCATGACGTTACTATTACTCGTCGTTTGTCAGGCGGCGGTGCAATGTATCAGGACCTTGGGAATCTTTGCTTCAGCTTTATTGTGGATGCAGATCATCATCGTTTTGGGGATTTTAAAACAATGGTTGCTCCAATTGTTTCAGCCTTGCATGAGATTGGCGTTGCTGGTGCAGAAGTTACCGGCAGGAATGATATTGTAGTAGACGGGAAAAAATTTTCTGGTAATGCGATGTATACTAGAGGAGGAAAGACCTTTTCACATGGAACTTTGATGCTTGATGTGGATACGGATGAAGTAACTAAGACTTTAAATGTTCCGTTAGACAAAATACAATCAAAGGGAATCAAGTCTGTTAGAAGCAGAGTTACTAACCTTAGGCCTTATCTGGCGCCGGCTTACCACGATATTACGACTGAGCAGTTTCGTGACTTGCTGGTCATGCGCGTTCTCGGGGTTGATAGTATGGAAGAAGCACAAAAGCACCAGTATCATCTGACCCCAGAAGACGAAAAAGAAATTGACAAGATAGAAGAAAAGTATTACAGCAACTGGGATTGGGTATACGGTCATTCACCTAATTTCACTGTCAAAAAACGACAACATTTTAATAGTGGAACAATTGATGCACGGATTTTGGTTGAAAAGGGCAAAATTGAAAATATTAAATTCTATGGTGACTTTTTTGGAACAGATAATGTGCAAAAATTAGAAGATTTGCTTGAAGGATGCATCTTTGACGAAGCTAAAATAGTGGAAGCCTTAAAAGATATTGACTTGAACAAATATTTCCAAGGTATTCCACGTCAAGAGGTTATTAGCTTGTTGGCAAATTAAAAATTGCAATTACGAAAAGCAACGTTTAAGAAGTATGTGATAGGGTCTAAGATTTGCTGAGATACGCGGTGAGTTAGAAACATAAAATAGATAAAAGCGGACTACTAGCAATCTTGTATTTGAAAAAATAAATTTTTGAAACACTTTTAATAGTAGTTTGGGGAAGGGAATTGGGTCAAATAACTTTTGACCCAGTTCCTCTGTTTTTAATCTGAAATAGGCGCATTAATATGTGTCTGGCCCGCTCAATCGCGAATTTTAATCATAGTCAAGTTCAGACTATGTTCGTAATACATAGTTAATGCTCAAAGCCTAATGTTTTTGGGATGTTACAGCAATCGTTTTTTAGGTTTAATTTATACAAGAATTAATGCTGACAGAAAACAAACTGGAGGTTTTTTAAGTGAAGTGGCAAACAATTTGGATGCATACTTGCAATGATTTTTCTTCACTCCCTTTTAAAATGGAACAATTGACACAAATTATTCAGGTAACTTCAAACCTTACAGGGACTAAGATACGCTTCAGATTAGCTAATCTTTATGGAAAACAGGAGCTAATATTTCAAAACGTCGAATTCTCAAAAGATGAGACGTTTCATGTGAAACTTCAGGTAACATTGCAAGGATCGCCAATCATCAAAATTCCCCAAGGAGGAAAAATTAAAACGGATCCGCTTGAGGTTAAGGTTCAAGCAGGTGAGAAAATTTTTCTTAGGTTAAGCAGTAATAAGCCGCAGACTTATACGGATTTCGGCAATACTTATGATACAACGCTAACTAATGCAGGGATTATTCGCAAAGCAGATGGATTACCGCGGCTACGCAGTTCTTTTACGGCACGAAGAGGCTGGTTTTGCTTAGATCAAGTTCAACTTTATACGGTAAAGCAGCCAAAAGTAATTTTGTTTACTGGAGACTCTCTTATTGAGATGGGTTTAATCAGCGATAGTTTAACTGCAAAATTATATCGAAACTTTCCAGAAAAGGTTGTAGCATTAAATAGTGGAATTTCAGGAAACAGGGTATTGCATGATGCTCCCGAAGATGAGCTGCTTTATCAGACTTTTGGTCAAGGACTGCTAGAAAGAGTACCAAAGTTGCTCAATATTAAACCTGATCTGGTATTTGTTTTTGCGGGTGGAAATGATCTTATTTTACCTTTACTCAGCACGCAGGCCCAAGCACAATTGGTATCTGCTGAGGAATTAGCAGAAGCTATGGCTAAGGTACAGCTCTTGGTTTCAGAAAATGGCGGTGTACTTCTTTGGGGAGATCTTTTTCCTTTTAAGCTAGGCCATAATAATACTGTATTTCATACAAAAATGTATAATAATGCTCAACAGATACGACGTAGACTCAATCAGTTGGTAAGGGGAAGAGGGTATGTTTTTCATAACAATTTTGTCGAAAATAATGAAGGACAATTGGCTGATACATATGATCTTGGAGATCATTTGCATATAGGTAAAGAAGGAGGTATGAAAATTGCAGCTCGTCTATATAAAAGAGTCTGTTTAGCACTAAAACTATATTGAAAATGAAAGGTATTGTTGCACATTTACTCAAGGTATATACTGAACTGGAAATAGCTTTTGTTCAGATATAATTAGTTCTCATATGGAAAGTATATAAAGAAGTTATATACGATGAAAAAGCACCTAAGGGAAGGGAAATTGTGATGATTGATCTGCATGAATTCTTGGATAGACTAAATCCAAATCAGAAAATTAATTATGATACAATCCTGCAAAAAATGGTTAAAAATTGGCAGCTGACCAAAAGCAGACCTAAGATCTTGCTGCATAGTTGTTGTGCACCGTGCAGTACATACACCCTTGAGTACTTAACAAGATACGCCGATGTGACCGTATATTATGCAAACTCTAATATTCATCCACGTGCAGAGTATCAACGACGTGAATATGTGCAGCAAAAATTTATTCATGATTTTAATGAAAAAACTGGCAACCACGTTCGCTTTTTAGCAGCATCTTATGAACCGCAGAAATATTTTGAAGCTGTGAGAGGTTTAGAAAAAGAACCCGAAGGTGCAAAACGCTGCCGGGTATGTTTTAGCTATCGCTTGGACATTGTTGCTGCTAAGGCTGTTGAACTTAATTTTGACTATTTTGGCAGTGCACTAACTATTAGCCCGCACAAAAACTCGCAAGTAGTAAATAGTGTGGGAATAGAGGTTCAGAATTTTTATACTACAAAGTATCTGCCAAGTGATTTTAAGAAAAACAATGGCTACCAGCGTTCACTTGAAATGTGCAAAGAATATAATGTTTACAGACAGTGCTATTGCGGTTGTATTTTTGCGGCTAAAATGCAGGGGATTAATTTGCCGCAAATTAGACGAGAAGCTATAGAATTTATTAAAGGTAAAGATGGCGCCGCAGAATTTCCTGAGATAAGATTTGTTTATCATGATAAAAGTGAGAAAGTTGAATAATAACACTACATACCTTAATTATTGAAGCATGTTAATGTGCCTATTTCAGATTAAAAAAGGGGTCTGAGTCAAAACTTATGTTTTGGCTCAATTTTTTTGGACTCTTTTGCAATTTCATATCAACGTGTTTCAATAGTCAGTCTTTTCTGCTTAACCACAAATTACTCATAGTCAAATTCGGACTATCTTCGTAATTAGCAGTTAATGCTCAAAGTCTAACGGCTATTGGCACACTCCCTCTTTTTTGTAATCATGCATCAATGTACTGTATCTAGTTTTTGCTATGCGTTTTTTCGGTATGCGTATATTTAAAAAATAGAGTTTCTGTGATTAAAAGCAGAATAACAGTAAAACCAATTGCTAGATGAGTACCTGTAACAAGAGAATGTGGAATATCTGCAATCACAATCATTAAAGTCGTTGAAACAGAAGCAGCTATCTGCCTTAAAGAGTTATTAAGTGCGGATGCGTGACTGACATAAAGAGGAGCAACGTCCCTGAAAGCTTCTGACATTGCAGGTGAAAAGACTAACGAATTCCCAATCATCCTAAGCAGATAAGCAAAGGTAATTATCCAAATCGGTGTTTTTTCATTCATTAGTAAAAAGGGAACCGTAGCAATTAGCATAAGTACAAACCCGACATTAAGCAACAGTTTAGGACCATGCAGATCATAATAACGGCCTGCCAAAGCTGCAAACAGGGCATTTAGAATTGCCCCTGGAAGAAGTACAAACCCGGCTTGCATACTGCTGAGGCCTTTAACATTTTCAACAAAGATCGGGATAAGCTGTTCAGTGCCGATCAGAACCATGAAAGCCAGCATTCCAACAAGTGTAAACAGGCGAAAAGAACGTAATTTAAATAATTGAACGCGTAACATCGGTTTTTTAAGTTGCAATTGCCGGCGAGTAAACACAAATAACAAAAAAAGACCGACAAGTAATGCTAAAAGCGCAAGAAGAATATTCTGCTGAAAGATAGTTAAGCTTGCAAGTGCTATTCCAGAGCCAAAAAGCGATAGAAAAACAGAGATAAAGTCGATCTTGATATCTTGCGGTTTTGAAAAATTAGGAAAAGTTATAAATCCTATGATTAAAATAAGAAACATAAAAGGAAGTATTAAAATAAATAAATACTGCCAATTGAAGAAATGAAGAATAACACCCGAAATAGTCGGTCCAATTGCTGGGCCAGAAGCAACTATTAGACTAGACATTCCCAGAACAGTTCCTCTTTTTTCAGGCGGATAGATCGTAATCATCGTTGTCATCTGAAATGACATCAAAATACCGCCTGCACATGCTTGCAAAAGGCGAGCCAAAAGCAGGATTTCAAAGTTAGAGGCACTTGCTCCCAGTAATGTTCCACAAATAAAAAGGCCAACAGTTGATAAAAATAATTGTCTATTGCTGAACTTCTCATAGAGATTAGAAGAAAGTGGCATGACTATTCCAACAACTAAAATATAACCGGTTGTAAGCCACTGAACGTTAGTCAGTGTAATTTTTAAAGATTGCTGGATTGGAGTCAATGCAGTAATCATCATTGTTTGACTGGCAAGCGAAATAAACGTTGAAAATAAAAGAAGTATAGTAATAATAGTGCGCTTGCGAGAGTTTAATTGTATTGGCATAAGGAGCCATCCTTCCTAAATATAGTAGAAACTTGCAAACACATTAATGTTAGTTGGAAGCAAAGAAAAATTCAAGAAGGAAAAGGCAGTGACATTTGATGATATACTGAGTCGAAAATGATGTTTGCACAAAGATCGCGGAAAAGATATACTTGAGCATAAGTTAGATTAAAATTCAATGAAAGAGGTGCTTTGCATGAGAGCTATTTTGACCACTATCGGTAAAGACCAAGTAGGTATTATTGCTGGTGTTAGTAACTTTTTGGCTGAAAATAAAATTAATATTCTTGACGTTTCACAAACAATTATGGATGGTTATTTCACAATGATGATGATGGTTGAAATAAGAAATGAAAATCTCGACTTTGTAGCATTGACACAACAATTGGATGAATTAGGGAAAAAATTAGGAGTAGAAATCAAAATCAGGCGCGCAGAAATTTATCATGCAATGCATCAACTATAGGAGGATCAGAATTTAGATGGAAACAGAAAAAATCATAGAAACGATTCATATGATCTCCGATGAAAAACTGGATGTACGAACAATTACTATGGGTATTTCCCTTTTGGATTGCATTGATAGCAACAGTGAAAGAGCCTGTGAACGAATTTACCACAAGATAATGACGAAGGCTAAAAATCTCGTTAAGGTGGGCCAGCAACTTGAAGCGGAGTATGGAATTCCAATTATTAATAAACGAATTTCAGTGACACCAATTTCAATTGTTGCTGCTGCTTGTAAGGATCATGATTATTTCAAATATGCACAAACACTCGATCGTGCTGCTAAAGACTTAGGTGTTAATTTTATTGGCGGTTTTTCAGCTTTGGTACAAAAGGGTTATCAAAGCGGCGATTTGCGTTTGATTCATTCGTTACCGCAGGTGCTGTCTGAAACTGACCTTGTCTGTGCATCTGTAAATGTAGGGTCAACACGCAGTGGAATCAATATGGATGCGGTGGCACAGATGGGAAAAGTCATAAAAGAAGCAGCTGAACGTTCATTTATGTCAAATACCAAAATGGTTGTTTTCTGTAATGCGGTTGAAGACAATCCTTTTATGGCTGGAGCTTTTCATGGTGTCGGCGAAAAAGATGTAGTCATCAATGTGGGTGTTAGCGGGCCAGGAGTAGTCAAGCATGCCCTTGAAAAGGTAAAGGGTGAACCGCTTGATGTAGTTGCTGAAACAATCAAAAAAACGGCTTTTAAAGTGACTAGAATGGGTCAGCTTATAGGAAGTTTAGCAGCAAAAAGATTGAATGTTCCTTTTGGAATCGTTGATCTTTCACTTGCACCGACACCAGCAGTGGGAGACTCAGTTGCAGAAATTTTAGAAGAAATTGGGCTTGAAACTGTCGGTACCCATGGTACAACAGCAGCATTAGCTTTGTTGAATGATGCAGTTAAAAAGGGCGGTATTATGGCATGCAACCATGTCGGCGGATTATCGGGCGCATTTATTCCAGTTTCAGAAGATGCAGGAATGATTGCGGCTGCAAAGTCCGGTACATTGAATGTTGAAAAGCTAGAAGCAATGACAGCGGTATGTTCTGTTGGCTTAGACATGATAGCAATTCCGGGTGATACACCAGCAGAAACAATTTCCGCAATGATTGCTGATGAAGCGGCAATCGGGATGATCAATAATAAAACAACTGCTGTTCGTGTGTTGCCAATTAAGGGTAAAAAAGTCGGTGACGTGGCGGAGTTTGGTGGTCTGTTAGGACATGCACCGATCATGGCCGTTAATTCGGCTTCTTCAGCTGCTATGATTTCACGTGGTGGTTTGATTCCAGCACCAATTCATAGTTTTAAAAATTAACTGATCGGAAATAAAATTTCAAGATGGCAACAAATAATGGATAGTAGTTAAAAAAAATAATCCGGAAGTGTGCGAATAGTCGTTGAACTTTGAATATTAGCGTATATTACAAACATAGCCTGAATTTGACTATGCTTAAGTTCGTGGTTAAGCGGAAAAGATTTGCTATTTGCATATAACATGAAATAAAGGGACCAGGTCAAAACGTAACTTTTGTCTTGGTTCCTCTTTTTTGAGTATTAATATAGGGAATGGTGCAAGTTACTGGACTATACTAAAAATTTTATCTATGTATATCTACAAAATGTGAGCGTGTTTACTTTTCTTAAAAATACATAACTGCTTAAATTATAAGGACTATCAAGGAAGTGTGGTCACATTTCTTTGAAGTATTCAAGTTTAATCGGTCAAAAACAATCATAAACACTTAATTTTATGGTTGAATATGAGGTTTTTTGCATTTTTTTGATTGATTTTTAGTAATCACGGTGTTAATATATTTTTTGGGGGTAGTGTAAGTGCTTGCAGAAGAACGGCAACAGATAATATTAGCGATGTTGGAAAGCAAAGGAATTATTAAGTTGCAAGATATTTGTGATTCCGTTGAGTGCTCAGAATCATCAGCACGTCGCGATTTACAGGTGCTGGAAGAAAGAGGAATGCTCCTTAGATTTCACGGAGGCGCGAAGCTTAAACATTCTTTGCAACAGGAACTTGATATGAGCGGCAAGTTTTCCAAAAACACACAGCAAAAAAATGAAATTGCAAAGTTGGCTGCTACTTCAGTACAAGATGGTGATGTTATCTACCTTGATGCTGGAACATCTACACTTGCAATGATTGGTTTCTTGCATGCTGGTAAAAATTTGGTCGTTGTTACTAATGGTGTGATGCATGCATCAGCACTTGCAGATCAAAATATTCGTACGATTCTGGTAGGTGGCGAACTGAAGAATACTACTAAGGCAATTATTGGGGTTGAAACTGTTAAACAGTTACAACAATACCGTTTTGACAAGGTTTTTTTAGGAATGAACGGTGTCCATCTGCAATATGGGTATACTACACCTGACCCTGATGAAGCAGCAGTAAAGAAAACAGCAATCATACAAGGAGAAAGGGCTTATATACTGGTTGATGATTCCAAATTCGACCAAATTTCCTTCGTTAAAGTTGCAGAGATAGCTGATGCGGTAATTATTACGAATAAGCTATCTAGATCGGTTTTCGATCAATACAGTAAGCAAACAAAAATTCAGGAGGTCTCACTATGATTTACACGGTAACAGTTAATCCATCTATTGATTACATTGTGCAGTTGAAAGAACTTACGCTAGGTAAAGTCAATCGCATGGATTATGATACCAAATTACCTGGTGGCAAGGGAATCAATGTTTCCCGAATTTTACGCGAGTTAGGTCATGAAAATGTTGCACTTGGTTTTTTAGGCGGTTTTACCGGCAGTTTTGTTGAAAAATCACTGGAAGCAAAAAAACTGCAGACAAGTTTTACTCATATAGCCGCTGATACCAGAATTAATGTTAAGGTTAAAGCACAAAATGAGACTGAAATTAACGGTAAGGGACCGCAAATTACCGCAGATGAGGTTGCCAAATTCAAGGAATCATTTGATAAACTTGAAAAGGATGACGTTGTGATTTTATCGGGCAGTCTTGCTCCGAGTTTGGACGATAATTTTTACTTCGACCTTATAGAACTTATTCGTGCAAAGGGTGCAGAGTTCGTAATTGATACAACCGGTGAAGGTTTGATGAAATCACTTAAGGAACATCCCTTAGTTGTTAAACCTAACCATCATGAACTTGCTGAACTTTTCGGAGTTAAGTTTGATGGAATCAGTGACATTGTAAAATATGGTAAAAAGCTGTTGAAACTTGGGGCACAGCATGTACTGATTTCAATGGCTGGCGATGGCGGTCTGTTGATCACACCCGAAAAAGTTTACTATAGCAAGGCCCCGAAAGGGACAGTTATTAACTCTGTCGGCGCTGGTGATTCTATGATTGGTGGGTTTGTAGGTACTTATGCTGCTACAAAAAACCCGCTTGAAAGTTTCCGTTATGGTTTAGCTTGCGGGAGTGCCACAGCATTTTCTGAAGATCTTGCTGATCGCAGTAAGATTGATGAAATTTTGCCAGGTATAAAAATCGAGAACTATGAAAAATAAAAAATTAATTTAAAAGGGAAGTGTTTTTAGTGGATATTCGTGAATTGTTATTGAAAGATGCAATGATCATGGATCTCAAAGCTTCGACTAAAGAAGAAGCAATTAATGAGATGGTGCACCAATATTTTGTAACAGGTGTTATTAATGACGAAGAACTCTATAAAAAAGATATTGTTGCTCGGGAAAAGCAGTCAACCACTGGAATAGGTGACGGGATTGCAATGCCGCATGCAAAAGATAAGGCTGTTCAGCGTGCAACTGTTCTGTTTGCTAAAAGTGAAAAGGGTGTTGATTACGATGCTTTGGATGGCAATCCTGTACATTTATTCTTTATGATTGCTGCTCCAGAAGGTGCTAATAATACGCATTTACAAGCATTAGCAACATTGTCAGGTCTTTTGATCGATCCAGCTTTGGTAGCTAAATTGAAAAAAGCTAAGACACCTGATGAAGTCCATCAGCTTTTTGCAGATGCCCAGGCCCAAAAAGAAGCTAAAGATAAAGCTGAAGAAAAGAAAGAAGCACAACAAACGACAACACCTGCTTCTTCTGATCGTCCTTATATTGTAGCGGTAACAGCTTGTCCTACCGGAATCGCGCACACATATATGGCTGAAGAAGCTTTGAAAAAGCAGGCTGAAGCAATGGGTGTCGATATCAAGGTTGAAACAAATGGATCTGAAGGTGTTAAACACTTATTGACTGCAGATGAAATCAGACGTGCAGCTGGGGTTATAATTGCTGCTGATAAGAAGGTTGCAATGGCTCGTTTCAACGGCAAGCATTTGGTAAACCGTCCAGTAGTTGACGGAATCAAAAAGTCCGAAGAACTGATCACCAAAGCGGTCAATGCGGATGCACCTGTTTATCATGCAGATTCAGCTGAGGAAGAAGAAGGCGATGATGCAGGCGGCTCAATTGGAAGTAAAATTTACAAAGATTTGATGAATGGGATCTCCCATATGCTTCCATTTGTTGTCGGCGGTGGTATTTTGATGGCCCTGTCATTTGTAATTGAACAATTTCTTGGTGGGCCGAAGTCAATTGGATTTATTTTCTTAAACAATGCCGGCAGTTTAGCATTTGCTTTCATGATACCGGTTTTGGCAGGTTATATTGCTGAATCAATTGGCGATCGTCCAGCTTTGATGCCTGGGTTTGTTGGTGGATTCATGGCAACTGTCTACAGCGGATCTTTTGGCGGAGCATATACAGCAAATGTAATGACGAATGCTAAAAGTGCAGCTGGATTCTTAGGCGGTATTGCTGCTGGTTTCATAGCAGGATACTTAACTATCTTCCTTAGAAAGCTGTTTTCTAAACTTCCTAAGTCACTTGAAGGTATGAAACCAATGCTCCTTTATCCAATTTTCGGATTGCTGTTGGTTGCTTTAATTATGTTCTTTATTGTTAATCCAATTTTTGCAATTATAAATACTTGGGTAACCGCCTTCTTGAATCACATGGGAACTGGTAATGCTGTTCTCTTAGGTATCGTTCTTGGCGGGATGATGTCAATCGATATGGGTGGTCCTTTCAACAAAGCGGCCTATGTTTTCGCTGTTGCAGCCTTTACTTCAACTAATAACGGGAACCTTATGGCAGCTGTAATGGCCGGTGGGATGGTTCCACCGTTTGCAACAGCTATTGCAACAGCCTTTTGGCCAAAGAAGTTTACAGATGATGAGCGTAAAGCAGGAATCACAAACTGGGTTCTGGGCTTCTCCTTCATTACAGAAGGCGCAATTCCATTTGCAACAGCAGATCCATTACGTGTTTTATCTTCATGTATTGTAGGGTCAGCTATTGCTGGCGGCTTAACTCAATTTTGGAAAGTCAGCGTTCCAGCACCTCATGGCGGTTTCTGGGTAACACCGCTTGCTACTAATGCTTTTGGATATATCTTTGCTGTAGTAATTGGAGCAATTATTTCCGGGGTAATAATGGGAATGTGGAAACAAACAAAAGAAACGGCTAAGTAAAAAGTTAGTTGTAGATATAAAAGGGGAGTGTGTCAATAGCTATTAGGCTTTGAGTATTAACAGCGAGTTACGAATATAGTCTGAATTTGACTGTGAGTAATTCGTGACTAAGCAGAAAAGGCTGGCTGTTGAAACACGTTAATGTACGACTTACAGATTAAAACAGAGAGACTGAGTCAAAAGTTAGCTTTTGACTCAGTCTCTCTGTTATTTTATATAAATGGAAAGTAGTTTAAAAAAATACTACTGTATCAGAAAAACCTTAAATGAAAGTTGAAAGGGCAGTTTTCTAAAAATAATTTTTACCCGGTGTCAACTCAAGCGGGCGCTGATTAACACTTGTAGAAAAGACAATTTGCGTTTTGGTTTCTCCGAAGCGTTGAATGTCATTGATGAAATTATCTAAGGATTTAGTGGACTTGAAATAACAGGTAATAATCTGAGAATAACTTCCCGTTACACAGTCGCAAGAAACCACATTACCGACAGATTTAATGTAAGGATAGAAATCATTTTTATCCTTTGCAGAAAGTCTTAAGCTAACATAGGCTTTAATAGGAAATCCTAGTATTTTATAATCAATCGAAGTCTGATAGCTGCTGATGATTCCCCGCTGTTCTAAATGTGATAACCGCGTCGAAACAGCAGGCGCTGAAATAAAACAGATATCAGCTAGTTTTTTTAAAGAAATTCGTGCATCCTTTTGTAAAGTAGATACTATTTTTAAATCAATTTCATCCATAAAAATCCCTCCAAGCTGCTCTACGTAATATAATATAACATATAAAAGCTAAGTACACACTCTGAATCCTTAGAAGACTAATTTAGCCCTAAAACTTTTTTCACTGTTCTTTCCATTTCGTGAGGCTTGATTTCTTTTTTAGCACGAATGGGCGAATCAAAAAGACGCGAAATTGTTGGCGGAAGCGGAATGTGAATTTTGCCTTGTAGTGCAGTGACAGCTTCTAAGCCGGGAATGAATGCGTTAGGATCATGCAATCCGACAAGAACCGCTTGTGCAAACTTATAAGGGCTGGCAGTTGAAACTACAATGGTAAAATGTTCATCCTCTGTTGTATCTTGAAAACTTCTTGCTACATAAGAAGCAACTGCTGTATGCGGATCAAGGGCTATTTTGTCTTTTGAAAAGAAACGATCAATTTCAGCTGCTGTTTTATCTTCACTAGCAAAGTTAGCATAAAACGATTTTAACTGTGAGCGCATTTGAGAAGTAATCGTATAATTTCCCTCTTCTTCTAACTGTTTCATAAAGGTACTTGTCTTTTGGGGGTCCTCTTTGGTCAGATAAAAGAGTAGTCTTTCCAAATTGCTTGAAATTAAGATATCCATTGACGGAGAAGATGTTACATAAAAAGGCCGTTTTCTATCATAAAGACCAGTATTAAAAAACTTTGTTAAAACGTTATTTTTATTTGAGGCACACAGGAGTTTATTGACAGGCAAGCCCATCTTTTTAGCATAATAACCAGCAAGAATATTACCAAAGTTTCCTGTGGGAACGCTAAAATTTACTTTTTCATAAGGCTTGATTTTATGATCCTTCAGTAATTGGCTGTAGGCATAGAAATAATAAACCACTTGAGGAAATAGTCTGCCAATATTGATGGAGTTGGCAGAAGAAAAACGGTAACCGTTTTTGGCCAAATCATTTTCAAGTAAAGTGTCGTTAAAAATTTTCTTGACCCTTGTCTGTGCATCATCAAAATTACCATCTACACCAAATATAAAAGTATTCTTTCCTTGCTGAGTCAGCATTTGTCTTTCCTGAATAAAGCTGACACCGTGCTTAGGATAAAAAACAATTATTTTGGTATGCGGGACATTTGCAAATCCAGCAAGTGCTGCCTTTCCAGTATCACCAGAAGTAGCTGTTAAAATAACTGTTTCTTTTTTTTCACTTTTTTTTGAAGCAGCAACGGACATTAAATGAGGCAGTAGCTGAAGTGCAACATCCTTAAAAGCAATTGTCGGCCCATGAAAAAGTTCAAGGAAGCCCAGTCCCTCATAATAAGACATAGGAGCAATTTTAGGAGTATCAAAATTTTTTCCATATGCCTTTGTGATACAAGAACGCAATTCTGTTTCAGTAAAATCGCTGAAAAATAATTTCAAAATTTGATATGCAAGTTCTTGGTAGCTGAAATTGGGCAGATCATCTAGTGGAAAGGTGATTTTAGGGATAGAAGTAGGAACATACAATCCGCCATCAGGGCTGAGGCCTTGTAAAATAGCACTTGATGCAGAAACTGTTTCTTTAGTTTTACCCCGAGTACTACGGTAAAGTATTTTCATGTGGACGCTCTCTCCTTCTTGACTGTTGAATAATTGTTCTCGCTTATAAGAAGAATACCATAAATAAAAAAATGGTGATAGTTTTCTAAAGAAGTTGCAAAGACTAATGAAATCAACTATGAAAATTAGAAATGAAGTCTTTTTAAAGTTAATAAGCAGAAAATTAAATTTTTATGATAGAATGGTTTCAACAAGAAAACAGGAGGGTACTATATGCAGGCCATAAATATCGGTATTTTGGGGTTAGGAACTGTTGGGAGCGGCGTAATAAAACTTATAAAGGACCATCAAAAAAAAATCTCAGGTATTACGGGTCGACAACTCGTGATTAAAAGAGCTGTTGTGCACAATCCTGATAAAAAAAGAAATGTCGATTTATCTGGGATTACTGTTACCACTGATATCAATGACTTGATTAATGACCCTGATATTCAGATTGTAGTCGAAGTTATGGGAACAGTAGAGATAGCAAAGGATTACATTGAACGTCTCTTGCGAGCAGGAAAACATATTATTACAGCTAACAAAGATTTAATTGCAATTCATGGATCACAGTTGGCTGAACTTGCAGATAAAAATCACTGTGACCTTTTTTATGAAGCAAGCGTCGCTGGTGGAATTCCAATCTTGAGAACAATAGTCAGCTCATTTGCAGCTGATAGGATTATTGAAGTTAAGGGGATCGTTAATGGCACAACAAACTATATTTTGACACAAATGAGCCAAAATAATGTTTCCTTTAATGAGGCTTTGAAATCTGCTCAGAAACTGGGCTTTGCCGAAGCAGATCCTACAAACGATGTTGCAGGAATTGATGCTGCATATAAAATGATTATTTTGACACAGTTTGCGTTTGGAATGAATGTTACCCTCACTGATATTAAAACAACTGGTATTCAAAAAATTGAACTTGCAGATATTAAACAAGCAGAAGAACTCGGCTACAAAATTAAATTGCTAGGGATTGCAAAATTGATTGATAAACGTATTAGCGTCTCTGTTGGACCCGTACTGATACCTGCAAGCCAACCGCTGGCAGCAGTGCAAAACGAAAATAATGCGGTTTTAGTTACAGGTGCGGCAGTAGGCGAAACAATGTTTTATGGTCCTGGAGCAGGAGAGCTGCCGACAGCAAACAGTGTCTTAAGTGATATCATTGCAGTTACTAAGGATATTGTTATGAAGACAACAGGAAGCAGGTTTAATGAATTTTCTCAAGAAGGAAAGACAGCAAGTAAAGAAAATGTTTTTTATCCTTACTACATTTCATTAAAAGTTAAAGATCGTCCGGGCCAGATGCTTAAGATTACCCGCATAATGTCAGAAATAAATGCCAGTTTCCACTTAATAATTCAGACTGAGTTAGATGAAGAAAATGCTAGGGTAGTGATGACAACGCATCAGGTTTCTGAATCACAGTTGGATGCTATTCTTAATGGTATTTCTAAACTAAAAGAAATTAGTGTAATAGCAGCGTATAAAATTCTACCTGGACAACAATAAGGAGTCAGAAGATGGTTTTAAAGATCAAGGTTCCGGCAACAAGTGCAAACCTTGGACCAGGGTTTGATTCACTCGGAATTGCAGTGGACTGTTATTTAACACTTATAGTAGAAGAAAAAACTTCAAAGTGGGAAGTAATTCATGAAATGGGAAGAATACCCCACGATAAAAGGAATATGATTGTAGAGACTGCTTTGAAACTTGCACCGGGACTTTCTCCTCATCGTCTTAGAGTAGTCTCAGAAATTCCGCTTGCCCGTGGATTAGGCAGTAGTTCTTCAGCAATTGTGGCAGGGATAGAATTGGCAGATCGGCTTGGAAATTTGCAGCTTTCTTTGGAAGAAAAGGTACAGTTTGCAACAGAACTCGAAGGACATCCTGATAACGTGGCGCCTGCAATATTAGGAGGATTTGTTGCTTCTACTTATACTGAGGGAAAAGCAATCAGTGTAAAATTGAACTTTCCGAAGGTAGCACTAGTTGCATATGTGCCGCAAGAACCGCTTTTGACAAGCAAGAGTCGAGAAGTTCTGCCACAGAGGCTGTCCTTCAAGAAAGCTGTGGCAGGCAGCAGTATTGCGAATACTCTGATTGGAGCGCTTCTAACAAATCAGCTTGATAAAGTTAAATTTTTGTTAGAAAAGGACCAATTTCACGAAGGCTACCGCCGTAAACTAGTCCCAGATCTTGATAAAATTAGAAAAATAGCACAAAATTATAGAACTTATGGCACGTATTTGAGCGGAGCAGGGCCGACAGTAATGACTCTTGTGGCTTTTGAAGATAAATTTTTATTTGTGCAGGCGTTAAATAGACAACTTAAGTTTGGAGAAGCTCTTACATTAAATTGTGTAGAACAAGGTTTGCAGATCAGTTAGGGGAGTATTTGTGCTTAGTTTGTAAAAAGCTAATTAAAAGTTTAGTTAATTTAAAAATATAATGTTAAATTTAGTTTGAGGCGCTGGCTAATCCAGTTCTTTGAACTAATTTTTCTTTTAAGGGGAAATATGTTATATACAGCTATTAAACTTATAGAAAGGACTATACTTTTAAGGGTACGAAAGAACAGAGACAGCGAAAATTTCAACGTGCGTTAACAAATTCTATAGCTTGTACAAAAATGCAGTTTAGTACGTTTAACTGTGTCTTTTTGGTTAAATACAAGTCCTTGGTATTAGTCCAATTTTAAGTATGCAACGTTATAATGACTTTTAGAAGTGCTGCTGTACTTTCCTTAAATTGCTAAAACAGCATATTCGTATTATAATACAATATATGTACACTTTTACCGAAGTGTTATTTTTGACACTAAAAAGGGTAAAGATTAAATTATTAATTGCATTTAGACGATAGAGGAGAATAAAATGGCTCATGAAGCTACTAGGCTGGGGAAGCATAGCGCTTATCTATTCAGTAAAAGAGTACTGGATATTATTATTTCGACGCTTGCCCTGCTGATAATGCTCCCCTTGTTTTTGGTAATGTTTATTGTTTACCGTTTTGGAGAAAACAAGGGACCGTTATTTTACAAGCAAGAACGTGTTGGGAAGAATGGAAAAAAGTTTTACATTTATAAATTTCGTTCTATGATTGTTGATGCTGATAAAAAACTTAAGAGTGATAAGAAACTATATAAAATGTATGTTCAAAATAGCTACAAGTTGCCAGCAGAGCTTGATCCAAGGATTACCGCTTTGGGTCGTTTTTTGCGTAAATCTTCAGTTGATGAACTACCACAGTTTATTAATATCTTTAAAGGTGAGATGACATTGATCGGTCCTCGACCAATTATCATGGAAGAGTTGAGTGAATATGGTAATCAAGTAAAGAAGTTTCTTTCTGTAACACCTGGAGCAATGGGGTATTGGCAAGCATCAGGGCGAAGTAATATTGAATATCCTGAAAGGTGCAAATATGAACTTTATTATGTAGATCATGCTTCATTTTTTTTTGATATTAAGATATTATTCAAGAATATCGTTACCATTTTTAAGGGTGATGGAGCTTATTAATGATTCGGTTGAACGGATAGATACTGA
Source organism: Liquorilactobacillus oeni DSM 19972 (assembly GCF_001436275.1). Taxonomy (GTDB): domain Bacteria; phylum Bacillota; class Bacilli; order Lactobacillales; family Lactobacillaceae; genus Liquorilactobacillus; species Liquorilactobacillus oeni. Next base: position 175,155 of record NZ_AZEH01000020.1, on the reverse strand, counting down.
GAAAGTTGGATCTGATTGAAAACAGAAATATATATAGTTAGTCATAAGAAAGTAAAAATGCCCAAAGAGAAAATTTATCTCCCAGTACAAGTTGGAGGAAGCTCTGAGAACTTTCAAGGTTTTGAAAGGGACAATACTGGTGAAAACATTGCGCAGAAGAATGCAAATTACTGTGAATTGACTGCTCAATATTGGGCATGGAAAAATCGTAAAGCTGATGTTAAGGGCTTAGTACATTATCGTCGCTATTTTTCAAATGGAAGAACAAGGTTTTTTAGTTCTGCTGATGAAAAGTTAAAGAATGTGCTGACTGCTGAACTGTTAGATAAAATCTTAAGTGATTATGATGCAGTTTTACCTACTAAGAGAAATTATTATATTGAGACATCCTGGTCGCATTATAAGCATGCACATCATATTGAAGGCCTTGAGGCTGCAAGAGAAGTAATCAGGGAAAAATTTCCAGATTATCTTCCAGTTTTTGATGAAGTTGTGCGAAGAAAAAGTGTCCATATGTTTAACATGCTGATTACACGTTCTACTGTGTTTGATGCATATACAAAATGGTTGTTTGAAATTTTGTTTGAAGTCGAAAAAAGGGTGGATATTTCAGATTATTCTGAATATGAAAAAAGAATATTTGGCTTTATCAGTGAAGTTTTACTTGATGTTTGGTTTGAAAAAAATAAAGTTAGTTATAAAGAATTACCAGTAATGTTTATTGGCAAACAACACTGGATTAAAAAAATTACAAGGTTTTTGCTGAGAAAATTTGGGTTAAGTGATAAAACATAGAAAAAACATTCCTTGCGTTAGATCTAGAAATTATCCATGTGCTAATGTAATTTTGGCAAGTCCATAGAGACTTGCTTTTTTGTTTTAAACGACATAATTCTTTTAAGAGGAAAAGAAACAAACTGTTGAAGTATGTTATAAAGTAAAATTAATTAAAGTACAAGAAAGGGAATATTTTCTTGTCGCGTATGAAATCAGAAGTAATATAAGCTGTTGATGAAATGTTTCTCTATGTATTTTTAGACTTGTATTTAAAATAATATATGAGCACTGTGGAATTAGAAACTCATGAATAATTTCTATAATAAGTGCAAAGCTCTTTTTTAATTCTATTTTACTTTTGATGTTATACTGGTAAAATGTTATTCAGTGATGGTGTAAGAGTTTTAAAAATATTATATCCATGAATTGTTATGCTTTTTCACTTATTCAAAATGTCAGTTTAGGCATGGCAGCAAAGACAGCAAAGACAGTTCAATTAAAAATAAAGAAGTTTAAGGGCAGTATTTAAAAATGGAGGTTTAGTTTTATGTCAAAATATTTAGTAATAGGGGCTGGGCTTTTTGGAGCAACTTTTGCCTATGAAGCGGCAAAAAGAGGTAATCGGGTAGATGTCATTGAAAGGCGTAACCATATTGCAGGAAATGTCTATACTAAAAAGATAGATGGCATTCAAGTTCATCAATACGGTGCACATATTTTTCATACTTCAAATAAAAAAGTTTGGGATTATGTAAACCATTTTGCACCTTTTAATCGTTATACGAATAGCCCTGTAGCCAATTATCATGGCGAGATCTATAATCTTCCATTTAATATGAATACTTTTAACAAGTTATGGGGAGTAGTAACTCCGCAACAAGCACAAGAGAAAATTGATGAACAAAGGGCTATTTTAAAGGGTAAGCGGCCTGAAAATCTTGAAGAACAAGCAATTTCACTTGTTGGAACTGATATATATGAAAAGCTTATTAAGGGTTACACGGAAAAACAATGGGGGCACTCTACTAAAGATTTGCCTGCCTTTATTATCAGACGGCTTCCAGTTAGACTAACTTATGATAATAACTACTTTAATGATGACTACCAAGGAATTCCAATTGGCGGCTATACTCAGATTGTGGAAAAGATGCTTGCAAGTGATTTGATTTCTGTGCAAGTAGGTGTAGACTTTTTTGATCGTAAAGAAGAATATTTGAAAGAATATGACCATATTATTTTTACAGGAATGATTGATGAATACTTTGACTATCGACTAGGTGAGCTTGAATATCGCAGCCTGCGTTTTGAATCTGAAGAGCTGGAAACAGATAATTACCAAGGTAATGCTGTGGTTAACTACACAGATGAAAAAACACCATATACTCGTATTATTGAACACAAACATTTTGAATTCGGCAAAGGGGATAAAGGGAAGACAATTATCACACGTGAATATCCAAAGAATTGGCAGCGTGGCGATGAGCCTTACTATCCTGTTAATAATAAAGAAAATAATTTACTCTATAAGCAGTATAAAGAATTAGCTGACAAAGAAGCAGGTAATGTAATCTTTGGCGGACGTTTGGGACAATATCGTTACTATGATATGGACCAAGTTATTAGTGCGGCTTTGAACGTTGTTAAACTCGAACTTGGTGATTAGATGAAAGTTTTTCGTAATTATTTTTATAATGCCGGTTATCAGATACTGGCGATGATCTTGCCGCTGATCACCAGCCCATATATTACACGGGTTTTAGGGAGAAACGGAGTAGGGATCAACTCATTTACGAACTCTTTGATTCAATATTTCGTATTATTCGGCAGCATTGGGATTGGTCTTTATGGTAACCGAGAAATAGCTTTTGTTCGTGATGATAGACAGAAGTTATCCCAGACCTTTTGGGAGATAGCAATTCTTAAAGCTTTAACAGTTACAATAGCATATGCTGTTTTTCTTTTGTTTTTGGTTTTTTATCATGAATACCGCAGTTATATGTTGCTGCAATCTATATATATCATTGCAGCAGGTATAGACATTTCGTGGTTGTTTATGGGACTTGAAGATTTTAAGAAAACAGTTATTCGTAACACTCTAGTGAAAGTTTTATCTGTTATTTTGATTTTTACTTTTGTAAAAGATGCAGGCGATACAGGCAAGTATATTTTGATCCTTGCAGGATCTATCTTTTTCGGTAATTTGACTTTATGGCCATACTTGAAAAAAACAGTTACAGCAGTTGATTGGAAAAAACTAAATATCTTTAAGCATCTACGTCCGGCAGTTATTCTTTTTGTACCGCAGATCGCAATTCAGGTGTATTTGGTACTGAATAAGACAATGCTGGGTTTAATAATTAATTCGGATTATTCTGGCTTTTTTGATCGTTCTGATAATATTGTCAGGGTGGTTCTTTCCTTGGCGACGGCTACTGGAACTGTGATGCTGCCACATGTAGCAAATGCTTTTTCTAAGGGAGACAATAAGCGTGTTAAGTATTACTTGAGTGAGTCTTTTGATTTTGTTTCTTTTTTGACAGTTCCGTTAACTTTCGGTCTAGCTGCATTAGCGGTTAAATTTGCTCCTTGGTTTTATGGAGCGGAATTCCAACCTGTAGGGAATGCAATGATGCTTGAATCTGCGATTATCTTATTGATTGGATGGAGTAATGTAATTGGGCAGCAGTATTTATTACCGACAAATCAAATTAAGAGTTATTCAACTTCAGTTATTATGGGAGCAATTGTTAACATAATTGCAAATGTACCTTTAATTTACCTTTTTGGATTGCAGGGCGCGGTATTTGCCACGGTGTTGTCTGAACTGGCGGTGACGGGCTACCAGTTATGGAAAATTCGGGGGCAAGTTAAATTTAGAGAATTATTTGTTAACGTGCCTAAGTATTTAATTGCCGGAATTATCATGTTTTTGGCAGTTTTTAAAGTTAATAGTATACAGAATTTCGGGATACTCGCAATCTTGATGCAGGTATTATTGGGGACTACTATTTATATAGTTGTACTTTTAATTTTACGGCCAACAATTTTAAAAAAGATTCGCAGTATAATTGAAAACTATAGAGTACGTAAGTAAATAAGGTGGAATCTATGTCTAATATACTAAAGGGAAAATTGAATACTCAAGTTACAAACTTTAATGCATTAAAAAGAGGTTTTTTTTCGGAAAGACTCTATGTTTTTTCATTCATGCTCTATTTAGCAGCAAACTTTATAAATATGACCATGTTTGGCCATTCTAATCCGTTATTTTGGGTTCTTGCACCTCGCCTAATAGAGTTGGCAGGATTGCTGGTGGCTGCAAAGATTTTTATCTTTGATGGCTGGAAAGCAGAAAAACTGCTTATATTTACATTGTTAGGGATTATTTTCTGGGAAATTTGTAAAAGCTCCGGAGAATTTTATTATTTCTATTACTATCTATTTATTCTAGGAGCAAAAAATATTCGTCTTGAACGGCTGCTTAAGGTTTTCCTCTTTACAATTGCAGGGTTGCTGCTGATTACAATTGCAGCTTCGCTGACGGGTTTAATTATTAATTTGTCAATTGGTCGTCATATGGAAGCAACTGTCAGGTATGCGCTTGGAACTATATATCCTACAGATTTAGCAGCCAGAGTATTCTACTTGCTACTGGCATACGTGATGCTTAAACGTTTTCATTTTAGCCTTGCTGAATATGTCTCATGGATAGCAATTACTGTTATTACATACGCTGTTACCGATACTAGGTTAGATTTAGCCTTAATGGTACTGGTTTTATTGCTAGTTGCTTTTTATAAAAGGGTTGTTCAACTTCTGGAGTACCTTGGCAGTAAGACAGTCGCTGCTATTTTAGGAGCCTTTGTTTTTGTTAACATCATATTAGCGTATACTTTTATCCCACATAATCATTTTTTTGAAATAGCTAATAAACTGCTTTCGGGTCGGTTAACTTATGGACATGTTGCTTTTCAAAATTATAATGTTCCCTTTTTCGGACAATATGTTTTTCAAATGGGGAATGGCGGTTTACATGAGACGCCGTTTCAATATTTTTATATTGATTCTTCGTTTATCCGTGTTTTAATGATGGAAGGCTTTTTGGCATTTGTTGCTCTTGGATTTCTTTTTTATATCTGTTACAGACGCTTTTTTAAAGTAAAAGCTTATCCGCTTGTGATTGGAATGGCCTTGCTGATTTTAAGTTCTGTAATTGATCAGCATTTACTTGAACTTGCTTTTAATGTTTTGTTCTTGGGGGCGTTGGCAGACCTCACTTATTGGTCACACGCTGAGTATTAAGTGCAGAATTACTACATTGAAAAAGTCTAGATATTTGTGTTAAAAGAATAAATAAAAACGTTTACTGTTTTTAACAAAAAACTGTCTTGTTTAATTGTTATTTATGTGATTTTTTTGAAAATAGGTAAAGTAACGACTTAATTTCAAGTGAGTAAGAGGGAAATAAGAAATGATTGTTAATGATAATGAAGCAGTAAAAAAGATTGCTCCTTCTAAAAATTTGACCAGAGAACAGCTGAACCTAAAAAAAGAAATACTTGCTTTTTGCGAAAAACAGCACAATTGCGATAGAAAACGCATTTTCATTGTCGAAGGCAACGCTGGAACAGGGAAAAGCCTAGTGATGAGTTCTCTTTTTTCACAATTGCAAAAAAAAGTCAAAGTTCAAAAGGAATCTGGACTTTACAATACTAAAAATTATTTATTGGTTAATCATCCGGAAATGTTAAAGCTGTACAAAAATGTTGCCGGTACTGATCATTACCTTTTAAAAAAAGAATTTGAGCGGCCAACAACTTTTATTAATAGAATGGAAAAAGAAGGAAAAACGGCAGATATTGTTTTGATAGATGAAGCTCACCTGCTTTTAACTAAAAAAGACCGCTATAATCACTTTGAACATGACAATCAGTTGGAGGAAATTATTAAATACAGCCGGGTCATTATTTTGGTCTTTGATGTTAATCAAGTTTTAAAGGGAAAAAGCTTATGGACTTCTAAAAGGCTTGCACAGATAACAAAAAGCTGTGACGTGCAGATTTTTAAGCTGACTGCGCAGTTTAGAGTACAAGCTGAACCTGATGTTAAAAAGTGGCTTACAGCATTTACGAATAAAATGATCATGCCATTTCCGCATAAACAGAAATTTGATTTCCGTATTGTGGATAATGCTCAGCAAATGTATACATTAATTAAGAAACATGACCGTGAAGTAGGTTTAAGCAGATTACTTGCTACATACGATTATCCTTATCGCTTAGATGGTAAAGATTATTTTGTTACAGCTGGTAACCTGAGGATTCGTTGGGATAGAAGTAAGCCTACTGAAAAACTGCCGTGGGCAGAACGAAAAGATACTGTAGCTGAAGTCGGATCCGTTTATACAATACAAGGTTTCGATCTTAACTATGCAGGTGTAATTCTCGGTCCAAGTGTGAGTTATGACGAACAAAGAAATTGTTTACTGTTGAGGCCTGAGTTTTATGAGGATCAGGCTGCATTTAATGGATTGAAGCAGCAGGCAGATTCAACAGAAAAACTGCAAAAATTTAAAGAGCAAGTTATGCTGAATGCTATGTATGTCTTGTTGACTCGTGCACGCAAGGGGCTTTATATTTTTGCAGCTGATGAAAAGTTGCGGACAAAACTTATGAAACTGAAAACCATCTGATTTAGAGTACACGATTTTGACATTGTACTATGGTAATACTAAGGGTAAAGGTATATTACCTATTTTGTATGTGTTAAGTATTAACTGTTATTATCAGTTTTGATTGACGTTTTTGACACAATATTGCAAGATAATTAAAAAGAGCTATGGCAAAATTCATGTTTTGTCATAGTTCTTTGAGTTTGTATTAGAGGCTAAATAAGCCTAAAGTTCTGCAGGTTCTTCATTTTCGGATAAGGTAATTATTCCCACCGCATTAAGCCCGGTATGCGTCATAATAATCGGGCTTGTTAAATTCTCCAGGAAAGCTGCATTCTTGTTGCCATTAAGGAGTGTTTGTCTGATGCGGTCTAGAAAATCTTTATCTGCATCAACATGAGAAAGTGCGAGATCAAGAATCGGATTTTTTTCTGAATGGTAAGCAGCAAGCTTTTCGTAAAATTTAACAAAAGTTTTGCGGCTGCGTCCTTTAACGACTACGTCCAGACTTTTTTCACGCAATTCAACTATCACTTTTAAATTAATCAATTTAGTTACAGCTCCGGCAAAGCGGCTGACTCTCCCTCCTTTTACAAGGTAATCAAGACTATCAATTAAAACATTCACGCGGGTTTTTTTAAAGATCTCAAGACAGTGTTTTTGTATTTCAGGAATTGTTTTCCCGTCTTGGATATCCTTGGCAGCCGCAAGTACCTGATAAGCAAGCCCTCGATCTGTTGATTTGCTATTGATAACAGTGACCGCTGTTTGAGACATTTTAGCCGCTGTTTGTGCTGTTTCAAATGTCCCGCTAAGAACGTCGGAAAGAACAATTGCCAATACTTCGCTGCCATCAGCACCTAGTTTATCATATGTTTCGACGAATTTTCCTAAAGCAGGCTGACTTGTTTTAGGAAACTTTTTGTCGTGGAGCTGAGAGATAAGTTCTGCACGTGTAATATCAACGCCATCGATATATGTTTTACCTTCAATTTCAATAGAAAGAGGAATAATATGGATGTTATACTTCTTTATTTCTTCAGCTGTTAATTGTACAGATGAATCAGTTAGTATTTTTATGGCTTTTGTCATTCTCGTTAAACTCCTTAGTTCGTGGTTTCCAGTCTTGAAAATTAATTTTACATGTTTATTATACACGTTATAGTTTGGTATTCAACCAAACATAAAACGTATGTCTAGGTATGATACACTTACGTTAACTAAAGTATACCAGAAATAAAAGTTGAACACAGTTTTTTGTATTCTTATAAAACGAAAAAAAACGGTATGTTCTGTTAAGAACATACCGTTTAGGTAAGTGCAAAAGTAAATATGCTTGGGGAGCATTTTGTTTACACTTACGTTGTAAGGTTCAACGAATTTTTTTAGGGGGAAAATTATTTGAACCTTACTAGGAAAGGGAAAGATATATTTACTAGGTTACAAATAAATAATACTGCTAAAATATGAATTATTTATGATGATACATTTTAATTTTTATTAAAGTATTAAAGAAATGTAAAAGATTGCGGTGTTTTTTCTAAAACAGTTTTAGTGGAACAAGTATAGCTTATTTGGGGCAAAAAAGTGTAACACTTTCCAACTTGTTTTGTGAGAGAATAAGACTTGAATATGGAGGGGTAGAAGTGGATAAACAGGATATTTTTGAAAATGGATCAATTGATATTTATAACGCGCAGCAAAATAATCTGCAGCATGTCAACCTTAAGATTCCTAAAAAGAAAATCAGTGTCTTTGTAGGCTTGTCCGGTTCAGGCAAATCATCACTTGTATTTGACACTTTAGCTGCACTTTCAAGAAGGGAATTGAATGAAACTTTTCCTAGTTTTACTCAGCAGTATCTGCCAAAATTTGGTCAGCCGCATGTCCAAAAGATTAACAATTTACCGGTTGCTCTTGTGATAGAACAAAAAAAACTGGCTGGCAATGCCCGTTCTACGGTTGCAACCTATACTGGAATATACTCATTGCTGCGTCTGCTTTATTCACGTATCGGGCAGCCTTTTTCAGGTTATTCAGATACATTTTCTTTTAACTTGCCCCAGGGAATGTGCCCGCGGTGTGAAGGCTTGGGGTATATCGATGATATTGATGAACATAAGCTTATTGACTTGCAAAAGTCGCTCAATGAAGGCGCAATTACATTTGTCAGTTTTGGACCGCAGACTTGGCGTTGGAAACGATATGCTAACAGTGGGCTCTTTGATAATGATAAACCGATTGCTCAGTATACGGATGAGGAATATGAACTGCTGATGCATGCTCCTCAGCAAAAATTGAAAAATCCCCCAGCTTCTTGGTATAAATCTGCTAAATATGAGGGACTGGTTCCACGGATTAAACGTTCTATTCTATACAGTAAAGAAGGCAAACATCATCAGGCAGCGATTAATGATGTTGTTACAAAGCGCACTTGTCCTCTATGTCATGGAGCAAGGCTCAAAAAAGAATCATTGACATGTCATATCCAGGGCAAGAATATTGCTGAAGTCTCACAATTAGACTTAGTCGAGCTACTTAAATTTCTTGATCACATCCAAGCGCCTCTTGCTGCAGAAGTGATTCGTCAGCTACAAACTAAGGTTCAGGCACTTATTGATATTGGGCTGGGATATTTAACTCTTGCACGTCAAACAGGAACTCTTTCAGGTGGCGAGGCTCAAAGAATAAAGATTGCCAAGTATTTAACGAGCTCGCTTTCTGACCTTGTTTACGTATTGGATGAACCAAGTGTGGGATTGCATCCTCATGATATCAAGTTGTTGGAACGTGCTTTGAAGAAGCTGAAAAATAATGGAAATACAATTATTATTGTTGAGCATAATCCTGCTGTTATTGCTTTTGCAGACTATGTTGTTGAATTGGGTCCTGCTGCCGGCAGGGATGGCGGAGAGCTCACTTTTAAGGGTACTCTTCAAGAAATGCTTTCTTCCGATTGTTTAACAGCCCGATGGTTAAAAAAAGAAAAGCAGTTTACTGGAAAAAGAAAAATTTCAAGAGTATTGCGCTTGTCGAATGTTAGATTGCATAATCTTAAGGGAATAGATGTTGATGTTCCTTTAGGAGTTATGACTGTTATTTCAGGTGTAGCCGGTTCAGGGAAAAGTTCTCTGGTAGCTGCCATTAAGAAAAAATTAAAGCAGCCATACGTCGATTTTTCACAGAATCGTGTTGGAATTAACATTCGTTCTACACCGGTAACTTATCTTGATATTTTGCCTGCTATTAGAAAGCTGTTCGGTGCAGCTAATAAAGTTTCGACCCAACTTTTTAGTTATAATAGCAAGGGAGCATGCCCAAGGTGCAAAGGCAAGGGTGTGACAATTACCAACATGGCTTTTATGGACCCTGTTGTTCAGATATGTGAACTATGCAAAGGTAAAAGATATAGTAAAGAGGCGCTGAGATATCACTATCAGGGTAAAGATATTGCAGAAGTTTTGCATTTTTCTGTAAGGGAAGCTCTGGAATTTTTTGCAGAAGAAGAGCTGATCAGTAACAAATTAATCCAATTAAAACGAGTTGGCTTAGATTATTTAACACTTGAGCAGCCCCTCACTACCTTATCCGGAGGAGAGCTGCAGCGGTTAAAGCTGGCATTTGAACTTGACAACAAAGGGGAGATCTATCTCTTTGATGAACCTACTGCTGGTTTGCACATGAAGGATATCGCCAAACTTTTGCGGTTGTTTAATGAACTTGTAGCTCAAGGGAATTCTGTTGTTTTGATTGAACATAATTTAGACGTCATTATGGCAGCAGATTGGCTGATTGATATTGGCCCAGGAGCAGGAGCCTATGGTGGCAAGTTGATGTACAGCGGTAAGCCGCAAGATTCAATGGAAGCTGAACTTTCACGTACTGGAGCAGCACTCAGAGAATACTGCAAATAGTTGTTTTGACATGCTGTGTACTTTTAACATGTTTTCAGGATATTTTAAGAGATAAAAATGTGATAAAAACGAGCATTAATAGCAACTTCTGCTGTGCATAATTAGTGTTTAGAAGATAAGTTTGAATGTCTGAAGCATGCAGGTTTTTCAAAATAAAAAAAGAGGCCGGATCAAAATTACATTCTGATCCAGTCTCTTTTAATATAGATTTTTTTAACGCTTTTTTCAAAATAAAATTATTTGTACTATTTAAATAGTTAACATCACAGCTTATTAGAATAATGCGCCGGCAGCATTTCCAAGGTCTGGTTTATCAACAGAAACGATCAGCTTTTCGTTAACAAAAGCGTTTAAGCCCAAACTGCTCATTTCACGTCCATAACCGGAACGTTTGATACCGCCAAATGGAAGTTCAGGAAGAGTATATAAAACTGTGTTGACAAAAACCATTCCTGTTTCAATTTGGCTTGCAACTTCTTCACCATGTTTAGGATCACCGGCAAAAACAATCCCGCCAAGACCGTAATGAGAATCACTAGCTAATTTGATTGCTTCCTCTTCACTTGAAACGCGATAAACTTGTGCAACCGGTCCAAACATTTCTTCGTAATATGCCGGATTGTCTTGAGTAATATCCGTCAGGATAGTAGGTTCAAAAAATTGTCCGGGAAGGTCGATTGGGTGATTTCCTTGATAAAGTTTTGCACCAGCAGCAATTGCGTCATCAACCTGCTTTTGCAGCTTCTGTTTTGCAGCTGCCGTTGATAAAGGAGCCAGTGTAGTCTTTTCGTTCATCGGGTCACCAGGTTTTAACTGTTTGAAATCTTCACCCAGACGTTTTAAGAATTCATCATATAAATTATCTGCAACGATAAATCGTTTTGATGAGGTGCAGACTTGTCCGGCATTATAAGCTCTTGCCCGCTTAGCAACTTTGAGTACCTGATCAAGATCGGCATCATTTAAGATGACAAAGGCATCATTTCCACCTAGTTCCATGGACGATTTTTTCAGATATTTTCCAGCAGCTTCTGCAACGACACTACCGCCTTGTTCTGAGCCGGTCAAGGCAACTCCTTGGACACGTGGGTCTGCAATTACCTTGGTTACTTGTTCATGACTGAGGAAAAGATTAGTAAAGCTTCCAGCCGGAGCACCTGCGTCATTAACAACCTTTTCAAATGCTGCTGCTGAACTTGGTGTATTTGAAGAATGCTTTAAAATCATAGGATTTCCAACCATGTAGTTAGGCGCAAAAACACGCATAATTTGATAGTAAGGAAAGTTCCATGGTTCAACCATCAATAGGACACCTAAAGAATCTTTTTCGACATGTGCGTTTCCAGCCTTTGAGGATAGAGATGTCGGTTTGAGCATTTCAGCACCATGATCGGCAAAATAGTCAGCAATGATCGCACATAATTCGACTTCTCCACGAGCTTCATTGATTAACTTTCCCATGTCGATAACAAGGACTTTAGCAAGCTTTTCTGAGTTTTTGCGCAATAGTGCTGCAATTTTGTGCAGCATTTCAGCACGGTTTGCAGCCGGTTCTTTGCGCCACTCCCGGTAGAGTTTATCCCCCTTTTTTAAAGTTGTTTCAATTTCTGAAGCAGATGCGGTCGGATATTCTTTAACTACTTCGTTTGTATATGGATTAATAGTTTTATAAGCCAATAAAAAAACCCCCTCTTGGTTATTTATTCCAGTTTCAGTATATGACCAACTATTTTTCAAAAGCAAATTATTAGTTTGATAATAATAAAGGCATAGAATAGTAGTAAGACAAATACTATATGCCGTTTACAAATAGATAGTAATATAATTAATGGATGAGGTCAATATTATTTTTGGATGAATTTTATTTTTTATTGGGAGGTACCAATTTTGAAAAGAGAATGGTTGCAGCAATTACCTTTAAAAAACATTGTGAATGTTCAAGCAGTCGGAGGCGGGGATGTTAATCAGGCTTATCGTGTACAAACCAAAGAGAAGACTTACTTTCTTTTGGTTCAGCCACAGGCCGACAAGTCTTTTTATGAAGGTGAGATAGCGGGGCTGAATGATTTCAAAAGGGCTGGAGTTTTAGCTCCTGAAGTTATTGCAAATGGCCGTATTAACAGCGATGCATACCTTCTTTTAAATTATTTGGAACAGGGCAATGGATCACAAGCTGACCTGGGTAGACTTGTTGCAAAATTGCATCAGGTGAAAAGCCCTAATAGTAAATTCGGCTACTCTTTCCCATACTCTGGTTCCAGTATCACACTTGACAATACGTGGAGTACTTCTTGGATAGAGTTATTTGTTGGAAAACGTCTAGATGTTTTAGCAGCAGCAATAGAGCGAAAAGGGTTATGGAATGAGGAAGATAAAAATTTTTATTTACAAATCAGACCTAAGATTATCCATCTTCTTGAAGAGCATCATAGTCAGCCGGTTTTGCTTCATGGAGATCTCTGGGGTGGGAATTATCTTTTCTTAGCGGACAAACGCCCGGCCCTGATTGATCCCGCTGCTTTTTTTGGCGATCGTGAATTTGATATCGGTGTCACTACCGTTTTTGGTGGATTTAGTAAGCAATTTTATCAGTCTTACATGAAAGTATTACCTCTTACAAAAGGATACGAACAACGTTTAGACTTATACCGTTTATATTATTTAATGCTTCACTTGAACAAATTTGGTTCCAGTTATGCTGGAGGTGTGACACGTCTACTGCAGGAAATTAAAACAAGTTAATTATTTATAAAATAACAGAACGGTTCAAGATTGCTTTAATAGATGATTTCATTTATAATGACACCTTGTCACATGACGGTTTGCCATTTTTAAAAAGTAGGTGTAGTAATGCCCAAAGAAACATTTTTTCGCTTAGATCCTGCAAAGAAAAGGCAGCTCTTTGTTGCGATTAAGGACGAATTTTCGCGCAGGAGTTTTGCAGCTTCTTCAATTAGTGAAATTGTGAAAAATGCAAAAATAGCACGCGGCAGTTTTTATCAGTATTTTGAAGATAAATTAGACTGCTACTTGTATTTTGCAGAAATACTTCAAAAAAAACGCAGACAGCTCTTTGCTGATTTGCTTATGCAAGAACAAGGAGATCTTTTTGCAGCAGCACGTTTATTTTTTGAAAAAAGTATTTATGATGTAACTTCTGGACCATACGCACAATATTACCGTGTAATGACAGAGGCACATGACTATCGTTTATACTGGCAGCAGCATCTGGTTCATAATGATAAATACGGCGGAGCAACTTTAAAAATGTTTGAGTTAACTAAAACTGAAAAATTGCGAATTTCTGATTATGAAGAATACAGTTATTTGCTGGAACTAATTTACAGTATTTTTTTTAGAACAATTAGACAGCATTTTCAAAAACAATATGCAGGACAAAAAGATACACCAATTCAAATGAAAGAATACTGTTTTTTGTTATTAGACTGGCTTGAAAATGGAGTGAAATGTCTGAACAATACAAAGCAGTAAAGGGAGTGGATAAATGTTTAAACTAGCTAAGAAAAGGCTATCATCTCTAGCGGTTTTGGGGGCGGCTTTATTTATGATTATTCAAGTTTTTTGCGACTTGCAGCTTCCAACAATTACTTCTGATATGATCAACAAGGGAGTGGCTACTGGGAATACAGATTACATCTGGCACAGCGGCGGTTTAATGTTATTGCTTGCTCTAATCGGGGTATTGGCGGCAGCTGGCAATGTTTTTTTTGCTGCTACGCAGGCGCAAAAATTGGGTTCAAAGTTACGTGAAGAGCTTTTTTCTAAAGTTTTACATTTTGGAAACTTTGAGATGGATCAGCTGGGCTCTTCATCTCTAATTACGCGCACTACAAATGATGTTTTACAGATTCAAAATGTAATGGTTATGATCTTAAGAATGATGATTCAAGCACCGATTATGCTGGTTGGCGCAGGAATCATGGCTTATATCAGTGAAAAAAAGTTAACACTCGTTTTTCTTATTTCTATCCCAGTATTATTACTTGCTATTATAAGCATCATGTATTTTGCAGTTCCGCTATTTAAAAGTTTGCAAAAAAGAATAGATAGGATAAATCTGGTGTTTCGTGAAGGCTTGACTGGTGTCAGGGTGATCCGTGCGTTTTGTCAAGATCATTTTGAACAAGATAGGTTTAAACAGGCAAATAGTTCCTATACGGATACGGCCATCAAAGCATTCAGTCTGGTTTCATTGATGTTTCCTTTAATGATCCTTATTTTAAATTTTACTAATATCGGAATTATTTGGACCGGGGGAAATTTAATTGCGACTAATAGTATGGAAGTGGGAAATCTGGTTTCGTTTATGACCTACGCAGCTATGATCCTCTTTAGTTTTATGATGCTTTCTATGATCTTTGTTTTTATCCCTCGTGCTCAAGCAGCAGCTGTACGAATTAATGAGGTCCTTGACACTGACTTTTCGATTATTGATGTGTCCGCTCCTAAAAAATTTCCGAAGAAAAAGGTGCATACTTTGGAATTCAAACAGGTTGATTTCAGATACGAAAACGCTGAAAAGAAAGTCTTGCAAAATGTTAATTTTCGGCTGACTTCTGGACAGACACTAGCAATCCTAGGCGGTACCGGATCCGGTAAGTCGACATTGGTAAACTTGCTGCCACGTTTATACGATATTGAAAGTGGTGTAATTTTATTTGATGGAAATGACATCTCAAAGAGCAGGCAAAGTGATTTGCGAAAAATTATTTCGTTTGTACAACAGAGGGCGGTACTTTTTAAGGGAACTATTCGCAGCAACTTATATTTTGGAAAACCGGATGCAAGTGATGAGGAGATGTGGCATGCGCTCGAAGTAGCACAAGCTAAAGACTTTGTTAAGGAACTGCCAGAAGGTTTAGACGCTGGTGTTGAACAAAATGGCGCGAACTTTTCAGGAGGACAAAGACAAAGGCTAGCGATTGCACGAGCATTAATTAAGCCCGCTGACGTCTATATTTTTGATGATTCTTTTTCTGCATTAGATTTTAAAACAGATGCTAAATTGCGCCAAGCCTTGAAGGCTGATCCTCATACCAGTGAAAGTATTGTTATTATAGTTGCTCAAAGAATTGCAACTGTTACACAAGCAGACTTAATCTTAGTTCTGGATGAAGGACGAGTAGTAGGGTTAGGGAACCACCAACAATTAAAAGCTGGTAATGAAACTTACCGTGAAATCATGCATTCTCAGCTGAAAGAGGAGGAGATATAATGCCGCAGCATGGAGGACCAGCACGAAACATTGGAAGAACAGTCGATAAGCCTAAAAATTTTTGGCAAACGGCATGGCGCTTATGCAAATATATGGCTCCTTGGAAATGGTTCTTATTTTTTGTATTTGTATTTGCAATCGGTTCTGTTATTTTTCAGATTATTTCGCCTAAAATATTGGGAGAAGCAACTACTGAAATCTTCAATAGTGTGATTAAGTACCGTCGGATGCAAGCAAATGGTCAAGGAGGACCGATTCCAATTAACTTCGACAAGATCAAGGGGATCTTACTGACTGTTGGGATAATGTATTTTCTTTCAGCGGGGTTAGGGCTTTTTCAGCAACTGATTATGGCCAATATCTCACAAAAAATTGTCTTCAGATTACGTGCAGACCTGAAAGATAAGTTGCAGCGTCTGCCGATTAGCTATTATGATACGCATTCTAATGGCGATATTATGTCTCGTGCTGTTAATGACATGGATAATATTGCAGGAACACTGCAGCAAAGCCTTGCACAGATGGTAACCAGTGTAGTAACTTTTTTTGGGGTATTACTGATGATGTTTACCATCAGCTGGCAGTTGACACTCATAGCATGTATAACTGTTCCAATGGCTATTCTAGTGATCGCAATAATTGCACCACGTTCACAGAAATATTTTGCGAAGCAGCAGAAAAGTTTAGGCCTTTTGAATGATCAGGTTGAGGAAAGCTATGCAGGGCATACAGTTTTAAAGACCTTTAATAAAGAAGAAGATAGTTTAAAAAAATTTAGTAAACAAAATGCGCTTTATTATAAATCTTCTTGGAAAGCACAGTTTATTTCCGGCTTGATTATGCCGGTAATGAATTTTGTGAAGAACCTAGGCTACGTTTTTGTAGCCGTAGTTGGTGGAGTTAATGTAGCTAAAGGCAACTTAACTTTGGGTAATGTACAGGCTTTTTTGCAATATGTTAATCAGTTTACTCAGCCCATTACTCAGATTGCAAATATTGCCAATACCATTCAGGCAACGGTTGCTTCTGCGGAACGAATTTTTCAAGTTCTTGATGAAGAAGAGATGGAAAAGGGCAAAAATTTACAGCCCGATCAAACGGATTCGGATTATAAAATTGAGTTTTCAAATGCAGCTTTTGGTTATCAGGGTAAGCAGCAGCTCATCAAAAACATGAACCTTGCAGTTGCTGAAGGTGAAAAGATAGCGATTGTGGGGCCAACGGGAGCTGGGAAAACCACACTGGTCAACTTATTAGAACGTTTTTACGACATCCAAGAAGGAACTTTACGCTTAGACGGTCGTGAGACACGAAGCCTTCCTAGAAGTGAAGTACGCAAACATTTTGCAATGGTTCTTCAGGATACTTGGCTTTTTACAGGAACCATTTACGATAACATTAAATATGGCAGAGAGGGTGCTGGCAAAGAAGAAGTTTTGAAAGCAGCCAAGGCAGCTCATGCTGATTCGTTTATCCGCCAGCTCCCTAAGGGCTACAAAACTATCTTGAACGAAGAAGCTTCTAACATTTCACAAGGACAGCGACAATTGCTGACAATTGCACGTGCGTTTTTAGCTGATCCTGAAATCTTGATTTTAGATGAAGCAACAAGTTCAGTGGATACTAGAACCGAAACCTTGATCCAAAAGGCTATGAATAAATTACTCAAGGGAAGAACCAGCTTTGTTGTTGCACACCGTCTTTCAACAATTCGGGATGCTGATAAAATTATTGTAATGAACCATGGTGCAATTATTGAAGCTGGAAATCATGATGCATTAATGCATAAGAATGGTTTCTATGCAGATTTATATAATAGTCAATTTACAACTAGTCCAGTATAAAAACAGGACAAAAAACTCCAGTTAATATGACGGCTTTAAGTCAGAGTGAACAAACACTCATATTGTCATAGCAACTGGAGTTTTTGCGATTTTAAAGTTAATTTGTAATTTAGACATGGGACAACTAATTACTGTTGTTCTTATGAAATATCTGTTAATTAAGGCTTAATCAAGCGGGTCTTCGTTTAAGTATGCACTGAGCATCCAAATTATCTTATCTAAGTCGCTCTTGTAGCCGTTTAGAATATCTTGGGTTGGAAAATCTTTTTCTGAATCTGTAATCTCAATTCCCTTTTGATACTGGTCACGCAAGTATTTGAATTGTTTGAGCAGCCGAGTTATCAGTTCCGGCAGTGTGAATTCAGCGAAGCTTATCTTTTCATCAGGCAACCCGGTGTTGTCGATAAATTCTTTAATTGTAGCAAATGGAGAGCCGCCCAAAGCAATAATACGTTCACCTAAAGTATCAGTTTGTTCAGCAAGCTGTTCTGAATATTCATCCATCAGCGGATGCAGGCTGAAGAAGTTATGACCGCGCATATACCAGTGAACCTGTTGTACATTATTCTTCAACTGTGAAAGGTCGGCTAGAAGCTGATTAAGCTGAGTTAATGTTTTCGGATACGAATATTCTTTTATGTTCATCATTCAAAAAACCTGCCTTTTTCTAGATTTACTTCATACTTATTATACTTTGAAACTTTTTCACAATCAAACAATAAGTTCTCGAAAAATGTTAGCGTGAAAAAATAGGGAGTGTATCAATAGTCGTTAGACTTTGAGCGTTAACAGCGAATTATGAACATAGTCTGAATTTAACTATGAATAATTCGTAGTTAAGTGGAAAGAGCTGACTGTTGAAACGTTAATGTGCGAATTACAGCTTAAAATAAGGGGCTAGATCAAAAATTATATTTTGACCAAGCCCCTGAATAAGTATTAAATATATAGTTTTAATTCGGTACCGGGATAAAATTTATATTTTAGCCGATCCTTTTTGCTGCTGTCTTGCAGTCCCAACGGTCAGGTTTGCTTTATCTGGGCCACAAATTACTCACAGTTAAGCAACTCCAGAGTACATAAAAATTTCCGTCATCACTTAAGAACTTCTGGTCTTGGTTCTAACTTACTGCACACACTAAAGCTTCTGAGGTAAGAACTTTCAAGTTTACAATCACAGATTGCTCATAAAAAATGGTATACCTGTCGTTTTAAGAAAGACGTTCAATGAAATCTGCAAAAGTATTCATTGCGTCGGCAAGGAATTTTAATGTACCTTCATTTTTAATCTTTAAGTTATCATCAAGTAATTCTGTGACGTTACCAATGTATAATTCTGGTTGCTGTAATGCTGGCATGTTTAAAAACACTAAAGATTGGCGAAGATGATGATTTGCACCAAAACCACTAATTGCACCCGGAGAAACACTCAAAACAACTGCTGGCTTTTTGTCCCAGATACTTTCTCCATAAGGACGAGAACCGACATCAATGGCATTTTTAAGTACACCTGGAACTGAACGGTTATATTCCGGTGTTGCAAAAATAACTGCATCGACTGTTTTCATCTCCGCGCGGAAATTCTGCCAGCTTTCCGGTACGCGGTTTTCATCATCCAAATCCTGGTTGTAAAGATCCAGCTTGCCGATTTCGATGTCCTTTACAACATAGTCTTCTGGTAAGAAAGCTGCCATTTGTTCGGCCACTGCACGGGTGAAAGAGTTTTTGCGTAAACTGCCTACGATTAAACCAACTGTTTTTGTCATTTGAAACACTCCTTATTTTTTGTAAGTAAATAATTTATAATTTAACTATAACATCTCTTATCTAAAAAGCAACAAATTATGTTTGAGTGCTTCCCGTTTGAAAGAAATTTGATAAATAAGAGTAAATGCTTAATTGACTTTTTGAAAAAAGTAAATTAAAAACTCCGCAGTCTTGGGGGAACTGCGGAGAAAGGGAGTAGAAAAAGTAGAATTTGGTAGTCTGATATTCATCTTAATACTCTTGGGGGAGCGGATGTTCATCAAGACTATACTTATATGCTAAGCGAGAAGTTTGAATAAAGTGTGAATAAAGAATAACGAATTTTTGCTGATTTTTTAGATTAATATGATACGAAAATGATCACTTTGATTAAATATATAACAGAAAGCAGCCAATTAATTAGAAACTTGTACTCAAATAATTTTTGTTTAGAATAATTCCTATTTTACTTTTTAAGAGTAATAGAATATAATAATTACTATATTATAATATTTCTAAATTGGAAGGGAGAAAATATGCCTAAAAAGGGTCTAGCAGCACGTATTAATATTATGCGCGCTTCAGTAATGGGTGCAAATGACGGTGTGCTTTCAGTTGCAGGAATAGTAGTTGGGGTTGCTGGAGCTACAGCAAATAAATATGCAATTTTCTTAGCCGGAATAGCTGGGATGCTTGCAGGAACCGTTTCTATGGCAATGGGGGAATATGTTTCTGTAAACGCACAAAAAGATTCTCAAAAAAGAGCGGCAATTCAGCAAAAGGAAGCTCTAGCCTTTAACTATGAAAAAGAATTTGACTACGTCAAACAGCAATACTTAGAAAAAGGAATCAGTGAAAGACTTGCAAAACAAGCTGTACGAGAGTTGATGGGAAAGGATGCTTTGGCAACAACGGTAAGAGCACGTTTTGGATTTAATATAAACGAAATGACAAGTCCGTATGCTGCAGCTCTAGCATCGATGATTTCTTTTCCCTTAGGTTCAGTGCTTCCGCTTGGAGTAATTTCTTTTTTTCCGAACCAAATCCGGGTATTGGCAACTTTCCTTGCAGTTGTGCTTACGCTTGGAGTTACAGGATACAGTGCAGCTGTTTTAGGAAAGGCAAATTGGAAGAAAGGTATATTACGTAACCTTATTTCGGGAATTTTGACTATGGCGGCAACATATTTGATTGGCACTTGCATAGGGGGATGAAGAGTGTGAAGGAAATGACAGGTTCAATTAAAAAAACTAGCAGAAAAGAAAAAAATGTTACGCTAGAGCAGAAACTTAACACACTCAGAGCAGGAGTGCTAGGGTCCAATGATGGTATTTTGACAGTTGTGGGTGTACTTTTCAGTGTTGCTGTAGCTACGACTAATAAATTTACAATTTTTATTGCAGGTCTTGCTGACCTTCTTGCTTGTGCTTTTTCGATGGCTTCGGGGGAATATGCCTCAGTCAGTACTCAAAAAGATACTGAAAAAGCGGTTGTTCAACAGGAAAAAAAATTATTAAAAGATAACTATGCACGAGAACTTCAAATAGTTGCTGAATATTATAAGACACAGGGGATTACATATGAAACGTCTCTTGCAATTGCCCGAGAACTAATGGAAAATAAACCGTTAGAAACGGTCACTGATGTCAAGTATAATTTGAAATTAGGACAATACGTGAACCCTTGGAATGCAGCCGCCGCGTCCTTAATTTCTGCTATTCTTGGAGGGGTTTTACCTTTAGCTGCCATGACGCTCAGTCCTGAAGTTTACAAATGGCAGGCAACTATTTTCGCAGTTTGCATCTCTGTTTCAATAACTGGATATTTAAGTGCGAAACTGGGAAATGGACTTGTAAAAATTTCTATTTTGCGAAATTTGGCGGTGGGAATTTTAACCATGATTATTCATTATTGTGTTGGTATTTTGCTCTAAAAAGTTAAGTTAAATAAGCTGTTTTGAAATGTTTTAAACTTAAGTGGCAAATAATAAAATTATAGAAATAATTTATTTATCTTTTTAGAGAAAAAATCAACTTTTATTTAACAGCGATTTTATCTTGCGTTTGAAAAAAATTAGGAAGAATATTTGTTGCTATTTCATAATTTAGGCAACGTCATGATGATAGATAGAAAATAAAAAAATTACCCTTGCTTTTGTTAAATTATAGTTTTACAATGATTTCAATATTTAAAGTCGAACTTTACATGAAGTAGTTTCTTATCTGGGTGTCAGAAAGTTAGTGGTCGCTGCGAACTAATCAGGATAAGGGGAACGAAATACTAAGTAATCGGCGCTGGTTAATAACTAGAATCCATTATCTTCTAGTGAGAGGTGTCTGTTAAGGCACAAGTTGGGTGGTACCACGGTAAAAATCGTCCCTATTGTATTTTCATGAATACAGTAGGAACGATTTTTTGTCATTATGAAAGAGGTAAGGCTTATGCAAAGATCTACTAATGGAGGCTTAATACGATATTGACCAACCATGTTTATAAATTATTTAAAATAATAAACGAATGAGGTTGGATGAAATGAAAAAAATAAAAATAAGTTTAGGTGAAGCAATCAGCGTTTTGATCGTAACATTGGCTATCATGGGCTATGGCGTGATTGGAATGAGGTTATCTCCACAAGTTCCTATTTTATTGGCTATTACTATGATTATTTTTTGGGCTAAAATAAAGGGACTGAGCTGGAATGAAATTAATGCAGGAATTAAAGATGGCATTGATAAGGGAATTATTCCTATCGTGATTTTTATACTGATCGGTGCAATGATTAGTACCTGGATTGCTGCAGGAACAATTCCAACTCTAATGGCGATTGGTTTTAAAGCAATTAGTGCTCAATGGTTCCTGCCCGCTGTTTTTCTGGTTTGTTCGCTTGTCGGTGCGGCAGTGGGCAGCTGTTTTACGGTAGTCTCGACTGTTGGTATCGCTTTTTTCGGAATTGGAGTAACGATGAATTTCAATCCGGCTCTGGTTGCCGGTGCAATAATCTCTGGTGGAATTTTTGGTGATAAGTGCTCGCCGTTATCTGAAACTAACAACCTTGCAGCGGCAGTTGTAGATATCGAACTTTTTGAGCATATGAAAACTATTCTCTGGTCAACGCTTCCGGCTGCGATTATTTCAACTGGAGTATTTACCATCCTAGGCAGCGGCCATAGCCATGCAGATATGGAAAAGATTACTACCACTATTTCGACGCTGAACAGTAATTTTCATATTTCTGTAATCACACTTATTCCGATTATATTAGTCTTTGTTTGTGCAGCATTCAAGATGGCAGCTATTCCTACTATGCTGCTAAATATTTTTGTATCTGTAGGAATGATGCTCTTTACTTCACCTGCTCTTAGTATTAATAAAGCAAGCTTGATTCTTGTAAATGGTTTTAAAGCTAAGACTGCAAATACTGAAGTTAACTTGCTTCTTTCACGGGGTGGTATTGTCAGCATGATGCCTACTGTGGCACTCATCGTGCTAACCTTATCTTTGGGTGGCTTATTAGTAAATTTTGGCTTGATTTCTGCAATAATGACGCCGTTAGCAAATAAATTGAATAGTCATGCTAAGTTGGTTGCTGCAACGTTAAGTACTTGTATCGGAATTAATGTTTTCGTGGGCGAACAGTTCCTTTCAATCATTCTACCGGGACGCTCGTTCAAGAAGACCTTTAATGAAGAAGGCTTGGCAAACTCAGCTTTGAGCAGAGTCTTAGAAGATGGGGGTACTGTTTTGAATTACTTAGTTCCTTGGGGCGTTGGGGGAGTATTCATTGCTAATACTTTAGGTGTACCTACGTTGCAATACTTGCCGTTTACTTTCTTTAGTCTGCTTTGTCCTCTCTTTTCGCTGTTCAGTGGATTTACTGGAATCGGTTTGCAAACACTGGATACTGTTAATTCTAAGTCAAAAAGGACCGAAATAACGTCAAGACAATTGGAATAGCTCGGATTTGCGAACTAACATGACTTTGCTTGTCTACGAATAATTCTTTCTTAGACATAAGGGAGGACCCAATGAAAGTACACTGATTAGAAAAATATAGAAAAAAATATAGAAAAAACGAAAGACTGGGTCAAAAGATATCTTTTGACCCAGTCTACTTGTTTTAACCTGTAAGATGCGAATTAACGTGGTTCAACAGCCAATCCTTTACACTTCACTTAAGCATGAATTCAGATTATGCTTAACAATTCATAGTTAATGCTAAAGCTTAAAGATGAGCGGCATCTTTTCTTATATTTTCATATTCAATTGTTATTACATACAATATTCTTTGATATGCTCAGACTTTGTGAATTGGTAGGAAAAGATTAGTTTAGCTAATATACAGCTGCCTGAATTTATCAACATAGCCATTCTCAAGTTGAAGCCCATCCTGCAGATAGTTATCGAAGCTGCCAAATTTTTCACGAATTAGCTTGAAGGCGTGCTGAAGGTATTCTGCTTTAACGTTAAGTGAAACTGCAAGAGCCTTTAATTTTTCATTAGAGAGCCGGGTGGAAAATTGCTGCAGGATCTTTGCGTTCTCAGCTTTACGTGCTTCGTTTGTTTTTAAATAATCAGCGTAAATGTCATCAGTATTAACCCCGGCAATTTTAAGCAAAAGTGCGGCTGCAAAGCCTGTTCGATCTTTACCGGCAAAGCAATGAAAAATAATTGGTTGCGGAGTAGCGAGTAATTCGCGCAAGAAATGATGATAACCAATTTGAGCAGAAGTACTTAATACAAGTTCAGAATAAACAGAAAACATGTATTTTTCTATATTAGTTGTAATTACCATATTTTTCAGACTGGGATTTGCTTGCCCAGGTGATGAAATAATGCTGATATTTTCGTATGCAATATTTGGTAATGAAACATCTGGCCGAGATTCTATTTCTGCCGGACGTCGAAAGTCATATATCTTTTTTAGGTGCAGCCCTTTTTCTAAAAGATCAGTGTCTTTGTTTGAGAGGCTGCAAAGTTCACCGCTACGAAAGAATATTCCTGACTTGAGCCGCCCTTCTTCAGCTGGGTAGCCTCCAATATCTCTGAGGTTTGTTATGCTGGTGGTTTTTTCATAATCAATTGTCAAATAAATCACTCCTATGTTTAATTAGCCTATTCGAAATGTAATTATAGATTCATATTACACTAAATTTGCAGTATTCTTTATAGAATTACGTTTTTTTTACAAAATTGTGCAAACTTTTTACTGTTGAATTTATGTCATAAAAATGATAATAGTAATTATAATTAGAATGGTTTTAAGTTAGTATAAAATATAGTTAACAGCCTAAAAAGCATGAGATAAAAAGGAGGACAAGTTTTTTGTGGAGACAAACAAAGAAGTCTACGCTGCTGTGATTCGTTTACTTGAAGAAAGGGGCCCTAGTTTTACTACAGCTGAGCTAACACAGCAATTGCACATCAGTAAGAGAACTTTATATAAAATATTTAAAACAAAAGCAGATATTATTGAGGCCACCATTGCTTTCTTTTTTCATAATCTTTTTGAAAGCTGGCAAGTCGCGGATAGTGATAAAAAGTTGTCATCTTCTCGTCTATTAGAGATTCAATTAAAAAATATGAATCAGTCTTATGACCTTGATAGGCTTTTGCAGCATTCTCAGAAATTTGAAAAAATGTACCCAGAGCAATGGAAAAAACTACAAATGTACGTTGATAAATTTGGCGAGCTGACGTTAAATTTTTTAGTAGATAATCAAAATGTACGTATACTAACTTCTTCAGAAAAAAAAGTTCTCTTATTAACTATTCAATTGACAGTTAGACGTTTTTTGGATGGTGAATATTTAAAAGCTGAAGGAATGAATTTCAAGGAAGCATTGCAGAATTTTTATCACTTGATTCTTAGAGGAATTTTATACTAAATTTCATTGGAACTTATACAGCACATTTCACAACTTGGGATATAATTTTTAAAATAATTAAAAAGGAGCAGAATTTCATAAATTTTCGAAATTCTGCTCCTTTTTGTAAATGGGACGTAGTCTTAAACAGCAACGTTAATAATCTTTCACAACCTCAATATCATAGTTACTGCTGTTGCTCAACAATTTTGAAACAGGGCAGCGGCTTTTAGCCAAGTTGACCAGTTTTTGAGCAGTTGATAGAGCTACATCCGGGATATGGATACGGGCTTTAACCAAGAATTCGAGTCCTGTGCTGCCCTTAATTAATGTAACTGAAACTCTAACCTCTGAGGTGTGCTTTAAGCCTTGTTCATTTTCGATTGCCTGTAAAGTAGCATTCATACAAGTACAAAGGGATAAACCAAGCAGCTGCTCCGGATTTGTACCTAAAGTTTTTTCGCGTGGATTACTGACTGCAACTTTGAGGCCGTTTTTGACATATGATTGCCCATTAAGGCCATCTTGATTAATTGCCTCAGTTTCGTACAATATTTTTTTCATCATATAATTTACACCTCGTTTTTTATTAGTATTTGTCCCGAAAGATGAGTTTTTAGTTAAAAATGCAAGCACTATTTTGTCGGCGGTACCTAAGACTGCTTGAATACTTTTCTGCTAAGCATCTTTCGTAATTCTTCAATTAGAAATAACGGGATAGGGATGATTACTAAAAGTAGCCATTCCTGCCAGTCGATTGCTGCTGTGTGAAAAGCACTTTGCAGAATAGGCGTATAGATTAACACTGACAATAAAATTACTTCAAAAAAGATGCCGCTCAGAATCTGCCGGTTACTAAATAATCCGATGCGAAAAACTGATTCTTTTTGGGTGCGGCAGTTCATCACTGCTGCAATCTGACAAAAGACGATCGCAGCTAAAGTCATGGTGGTTGCTTCCTTATAAACTGGACCGCTAGCCGCTAGAAGCTTCTGCGGCCATCCATTTTGGACGTTGACAAAAAAGTAAGCAAGCGCAGAAATTGCACTGGCAACCAGCCCGTACCAACCAAACGCTTTCCAGATGATCGAACGTTGCAGCAGATGAGCACCACGAGTACGAGGCGGCTGCTGCATGACGTTGGGTTCGGCTCTTTCAGAACCAAGTCCAAGAGCAGGCAGCATATCTGTTCCTAAATCAACAGTAAGGATCTGCATAACTGTCAGCGGAAGGGGAATTGCTCCTCTGCTGAAGAGAAAAAGTACTGAAGGAATCGCTTCTGGAACATTTGAATTAAGAATATATAGAAGAAACTTTTGAATATTACTGTAAACTGCGCGTCCTTCTTCAATCGCTGCGACAATGGATGCAAAATTATCATCAGTTAAGATGATATCAGCAGCATCTTTGGCGACGTCAGTTCCCATCTTGCCCATTGCAACACCGATATCTGCTTTCTTCAAAGCAGGAGCATCATTGACGCCATCACCAGTCGAGGCCACAATTTCCCCTCGTTTTTGCAAAGTAGAAACGATGCGGTATTTTTGTTCAGGTGCCACGCGAGCAAAAATTATTTCACCGCTCAAAGCAATTTTCAATTCATCATCAGACATTTTATTTAATTCGTCACCTGTAACTACCCGCGGATTTTCGCCTGTGATACCAATTTTTTTAGCGATCGACTTGGCAGTTAAAGGGCTGTCGCCTGTGACCATAATAATTTTGATATGTGCTTGATGACAAGATTTTACAGCTTGATAGGCTTCTGGACGCGGAGGATCAGTCATAGCAGTTAATCCAAGAAAGGTCAGTTGTTCCTCCGCACTTTCCATCTTCAGATTAGCCGCTTTAGTTTTTTCTGCAGGTATTTCTTTATAGGCAAAGCCTAATGAACGTAAACCTTGAGCAGCAAAATTTTTGTTTGCACTATTGATTTTTGTTATTTGTTCTTTACCTAGTGCGGTTGTTTTTCCGTTAAGCAGAACTGTATTACATTTTGGCAGCAGATCGCTTAAAGCACCCTTGACCAAGACTAAGTATTTTTGATCGTTTCCCTGATGAACAGTAGTCATCCGCTTTCTTCTCGAATCAAAGGGAAATTCTTTGAGCCGGGGAAATTCTTTTTGTAATTTCTGAATTTCAATACCAGCTTTATTAACTAAAACACACAGGGCTCCTTCTGTTGGAGTACCGATCAACTTATTTTTTCCTTGATCCTGTGTATTAATTTCAAGTTTTGTATCATTATCCAGTGTTGCGGTTAATAATAATTTTCCAAGATCGTTCGCTTGTTTGAAATCAACTTTCTTTCCAGCCAAAGTAATTTGACCATTAACACGATATCCTTGCCCGCTTACTTGATAATCATGTTCAAGGGTCCAGACATGATTGATAGTCATCTGATTTTGAGTCAATGTCCCTGTTTTGTCAGAACAAATAACGGTAGTTTCTCCTAATGTTTCAATACTATTCAATTCTTTTACAAGGGCATGATTTTTGGCCATCCGTTTGACCCCTTGTGCCAAAGATAAGGTGACAGTAGGCAAAAGGCCTTCTGGAATGAAAGCAACAACTAGTCCTAAAGCAAAGATAAAGGCCTTTGCAGGAGCGTAGTGTACGAAAAGAAGTGCTGCAACAAAGAAGACAATGCCAATTGAAAAGGCAATTATTGATAGCTGTTTAGTCAAACGATTCAGTTCAAGCTGCAAAGGACTAATCGATTTTTTTTGTTGGTGAGTTAAAGCCGCTATTTTTCCAAATTCGGTATGCATACCGGTTGCAATGACCAGCGCTGTTGCACCGCCGCTTACAGCCGCAGTGCCGGCATAAATCATATTTGATTCCGCAAACTGGCCTTCTCCTGGTTCATAAGCTACATCTTTGGACTCCGGGACGGATTCACCAGTTAACGCGGATTCATCTACTTGAAAGGTGGCAGCTGTTAAAAGACGTGCATCAACAGGAATAGAATCTCCTGCCTGAACAGAAAAAACATCTCCGGGAACGATTTCTTTGGCATTTACCTGCTGTAATTTACCATCACGATAAACTTGAGTAAAGACTGGAAGCATTGCCAGCATAGAATCTGTTGCTTTTTGTGCTTCATGCTGCTGGTAATAACTGAAACAACCGTTAATTAAGTTGACACACCAAATAGCAATCCCGAGTTCCAAAGTGTTTGTCAAAATAGCTACTAATCCGCTTACCCACAACAAGATGGCCATTAAACTTGTAAAGTTCTTCAAAAACTGCCGTAGTTGAGACTGCTTTTTGGATTTTTGGATTGTATTAGCGCCAAAATGCTGTAAACGTGCGGCTGCTTGTTTACTTGTGAGCCCCTGTTGACTGGAATCAAATTCGTGATAAAGCTGCTCTAAGTTCTCTTGAGCATAGTCTCGACTGCTTTTTGTTATTTTTTTCAACAAAACCACTTCTTTCATTTGTTCTAATTTAAGCACATTTCTTTATCTGCAGAGAGATGTATATTCACATTTACAGTTATTAAAAGAGAACCAATTCAACTACAAGCTACTACTAAATGCTGTTTAACTCAATCTTATTTTTAAAATAAAAAGTTAGATAAAAACAATATAAGCGTTATCATTTTTTTAAAAAAAGTATTTTGCTGACAAAAGTTTGGTTTAATAACCTGCTGTCCAATCAGCAAAAATAAAAGTTTATTTTAAATTCTCTGTAAAAAGGGTTTTTAAAATGGCGCCGACATGCAACTCTACTGTGTCATAAACAGTAAGCAAAACGTCCTTTTGACTAAGAATTAAGGGCAGTTCGGTACAGCCTAGAATCAAGCCTTCAAGCTTGTATTTTTTCTGCAGATCGTTAATAATTATCAGTATTTTTTTCTTACTGACTGGGTTAATGATTCCCAGCTCAAGTTCATTAGAAATGATTTCATGAATAGTTTCGATTTGGGTTAGAGAAGGGGTGACTACCTTAATATTTGCGATTGCCAACTTTCGTGCATAAAAATCGGCTTTCATTGTTATTTTAGTACCAAGCAGGCCAACAGTATGCTGTTTATTTTGTATGATTGCATCTTTGGTGGAATCAAGAATGCTGATGAGAGGAAGTGACGCAACTTTTTGCAGTTCATCAAAAATAATGTGAGGTGTATTAGCAGTTAATACAGCAAAATCAGCACCTGCATTTTTTAAGTTATTGATACTTGTGGCGAGCTGCCTAGTTAGAGTTGAATAGTTTCCCTTTTCCTCGAGAGATAACAGAGAAAAAACGTCTAAACTATCAATCACAATCGAAGGACAAGCATGAGGATACCTTTTTTGAAAACCCCTTATGATTCTTTCGTAGTAGTCAACGGTTGAGACAGGACCCATTCCTCCTACCAAACCAATTTTATACATAAATGTTACCTCCTCTAATACTATTATGTTGATAGTATACAACAATTGATTTTTTTAGGATTTTTTAAAAATAATATAACTTGAAACTTCAAAGAACTTCACCTTTTTTCCCATGACTGAGAATTTAGGTCGCAATAAAAAGATGAATCTTTTTCGCTAAATTTAAAAAGTGAAATAAAGAGATTAGTTTAGCATAATTTTTTGCGGTTTAAATGAATTTATGAATAAAAATGGCAAGATTAGCTATAACGATTTGAAACCTGGAGATTACTACTTTAAGGAAACAGCAGCTCCAGCCGGCTATAACTTTGATGCGGGCAGGGAATATCATTTTACAGTTGCTTTGCAAACAAAGACTCAGGTCGCGAGTGTTACTGTTAAGAACAGTGAAAAGACAGGTTCTGTTGAATTAACCAAGACAGATGTTGACACAGGCAAAGCTTTACCTGGTGCAGTCTTCAGCCTTTATGACAAGGATGGACACTTCATTAAAGGAAATCTTAAGACTGATGCTAAAGGTCAGTTGGTATATAACGGTCTTAAACCTGGAGATTACTACTTTGTCGAAACAAGCGCACCCGATGGATATGAACCAACAAAAGAGAAACATGTATTTACTATTAAACTGCAGACTGCGAAGACGCCAGTACCTGCCAGTCTTAAGATAACTAACAAAAAGATTCCTGCTAAGCCAGCTGAATCTAATAGTTCTGCGAGTTCCGCAAAACCGGAAGCTTCTGGAAATTCAACAGGCAAGCAAAATGGTAATTCGACTTCAAGGACTGCACATAACAATAACAGTTCCAAGGGTCATTTACCACAAACCGGCGAACAGAGAAATGCAGGTTTGACAGTTATTGGGATTATAATCATATTGGCAGTATTAGGTACAGTTCTGTATCGCAGAAAAGCAAGAAAATAGTTTAATATAATTTTTAGAAGATCAAAAACTAGATTTTCTAATGCGATAAAAAAGTGTGGCAATAGCTGTTAGGTTTTGAGCATTAACTGCGAATTACGAACACAGTCTGAATTTGACTATGAGTAACTCGCGGTTAAGCGGAAAAGACTGACTATTGAAATACATTAATGCGAATGTTGCAGATTAAAACAGAGGACTGAGTCAAGAGTTAACTTTTGACTCAGTTCTTTTTGCGTCTAAAAATAAAAAACAAGTTATTTTTGAAGCTTTGCTCAGTATGATTCAAACACGATAAGATAATAATATAAATAAAAATTGGAAAATATATAAATGGCTATATTAAGAAGATTTATCCCATTATTTTAAAATGGTATACTTTTTATTATTTGTGAATTAAATCTTAAAAATGCTAATTTCACAAATGAAATTCTGTTGTATCAGTGTGCCTAACATATCAATTTCACATGCAAAGAGCTGATTATTTGCATTTTTATATTAATGGTATAATCTTAAATATGTAAGCGGTAACATAAAGCTGGAGAATGTATAGTAAAAAATGGAGGGAAAATAAATGCCACAAAAATATATACTTACTATTGATGAAGGAACTACAAGTACCCGTGCTCTTATCATTGACCATGATGGAAAGACTATAGCAGACTCACAACGTGAATTTTCACAGTATTTTCCACACCCCGGTTGGGTTGAGCATAACGCAAATGAAATTTGGAATGCTGTTTTATCGACAATTGCTAATGCATTTATTTCATCAAGTGTTCAGCCAAATCAAATTGCAGCCGTTGGAATTACTAATCAGCGTGAAACAACTGTGGTCTGGGATAAAAAAACCGGTTTGCCTATTTATAATGCAATTGTATGGCAATCTCGTCAAACTAATGAAATTGCACAAAAATTAAATAAAAATGGCTATGCTGATATGATTCATGATAAAACCGGTTTAGTAATTGATCCTTATTTTTCCGCTACTAAGGTTCGCTGGATCTTGGATCACGTAAAAGGTGCACAAGAAAGGGCAGAGAAAGGAGAATTACTCTTTGGAACGATTGATACATGGCTTTCATGGAAACTTTCTGGAGAAAAGTTTCATGTCACTGATTATTCCAATGCCAGTCGAACAATGCTTTTTAACATTCATAAGTTAGACTGGGATGATGATATTCTGAAGTTGTTGAATATTCCTAGAAAGATGCTGCCTGAAGTTAAGGGAAATTCAGAGGTATACGGCAAGACTGCCACTTACCATTTCTATGGCAGTGCAGTTCCGATTGCCGGAATGGCTGGGGATCAGCAAAGTGCCTTGTTCGGCCAGCTTGCATTGGAATCAGGTATGGTTAAAAATACTTACGGAACTGGTTCATTTATTGTGATGAATACAGGTAAAAAGCCTATTATGTCTGCTAATAATCTCTTAACGACAATTGCATACGGAATAAACGGTGAAGTTAACTATGCGCTTGAAGGTTCTGTTTTTGTTTCGGGATCTGCTATCCAGTGGTTGCGTGATTCAATGCAGCTTATTGAAAATGCACCTGATTCAGAAGAGGCGGCCCGTAAATCGACCAGCCAAGATGAGGTTTACGTTGTTCCAGCTTTCACCGGGTTAGGTGCCCCTTATTGGGATGCAGAAGCACGGGGAGCTGTATTTGGGCTGACTCGCGGGACAAATCGGCGTGATTTTATCAAAGCAGTGCTGCAATCATTAGCATATCAATCACGCGACGTAGTTGATACAATGTATAAAGATACTAAAATTAAGATTCCAGTACTTCGTGTTGATGGTGGAGCCTCAAATAATAATTACTTAATGCAGTTTCAATCAGATCTGTTGAATATACCGATTGAACGAGCAGCTAATGTTGAAACGACTTCAATGGGTGCAGCTTTCTTGGCTGGGTTGGCTGTAGGATTTTGGGACAGTGTTGACGACTTACGGCAAATATATAAGGTCGGAAAAAAATTTCAGCCGCAAATGGAAGAAGAAAGACGTGAGGAACTTTACGGCGGCTGGCGGCATGCAGTTAAGGCTACGATGGAATTCAAGTACCAAGTAAAAGAAGATAAGTGAACGATCCTCTACCGCTTGTCTCTTGACATTTTTTGAAGTTTTTTAATATAGAAAGTATGGTTAGAGGAGACTGGATCAAAGCTTATGTTTTGACTCAGTTTTTTTGTACTTTCTTGCAATTTCCATATTAACGTATTTCAATAGTCAGTCTTTTCCGCTTAACCACGTATTACGCATAATCAAATTCGAACTATGTTCGCAATTTACAGTTAATGCACAAAGCTTAATGACTATTAGCACATTCTCCTTTCGTGTTGTTTTGAAACTATAAGGGCACACAAAAAAGAGCCGGTTCTATAAAAACATTGAACCGGCTCTAAGTTATAGTAAGCTAACTTATTAATCCTTACTTGAATTTCAACTGCTGTCCGACATAAATGATATCTGAAGTCAGATGATTGTCTGATTTGATTTGTGTTACTGTAGTTCCGTGTTTGACAGCTAATTGCCATAAAGAATCTCCAGCTTTAACGGTATAATTTGCTGCACTGGAAGAACTATTTGAATCATTTTTTGCGGTGGTAGAAGAACTGGTGCCATTAACTTTGAGTGTTTGACCAACATAAATAGTGTCGGAACTTAAATTATTAAGAGTTTTAAGCTTAGCAACAGTTAATCCGTACTGATTAGCAATGGCCCACAGGGAATCACCAGATTTAACAGCGTAGCTCTTTGTTGACGAAGAACTGCTGCTTGAATTGCTGCTGGAACTTGAATTATTGCTTTGAGAACTTGCACTTGCAGAATTGGACAGCTTTAAATTCTGACCTACGTAAATAGTATCAGATGAAAGGTTATTCCAGCTTTTTAAGTTTGCGACAGAAACACCATAATTATTAGCAATAGCCCACAAGGAATCACCGGACTTAACAGCGTAGCTCTTTGTTGACGAAGAACTGCTGCTTGAATTGCTGCTGGAACTTGAATTATTGCTTTGAGAACTTGCACTTGCAGAATTGGACAGCTTTAAATTCTGACCTACGTAAATAGTATCAGATGAAAGGTTATTCCAGCTCTTTAAGTTTGCAACAGAAACACCATAATTATTGGCAATAGCCCACAGAGAATCACCGGACTTAACAGCGTAGCTCTTTGTTGACGAAGAACTACTGCTTGAATTGCTGCTGGAATTTGAATTATTGCTTTGAGAACTTGCACTTGCAGAATTGGACAGCTTTAAATTCTGACCTACGTAAATAGTATCAGATGAAAGGTTATTCCAGCTCTTTAAGTTTGCGACAGAAACACCATAATTATTAGCAATAGCCCACAGAGAATCACCAGATTTAACAGCGTAGCTCTTTGTTGATGAAGTATTATTCGAATTGCTGGAACTTGAATTTGAGCTGCTGCTGTTACTCTGTGAACTAGAGCCTGAATTTGAGACTTTCAAACTCTGACCTACATAAATAGTATCAGATGAAAGGTTATTCCAGCTCTTTAAGTTTGCAACAGAAATACCATAATTATTGGCAATTGCCCAAAGCGTATCACCACTTTTGACACTATATGTAGAAGTTGCCGTGCTGCTTCCAGTAGAGCCAGTCGAGGTACTGCCGCTGCTATTTTGATTTGAAGTATTTCCCGGTTGTGATGACGAACCGCTATTTGGAGTATCATACTTGGTTAACCCATAAGCATTGATGATACTCATCAATGAGCTCGCATAATTTGGCGCGGTCGCGTAAGTCCCATATTTGCCATTTGCAAGATTTTGTGCTGCAATTGCAACTGTGGCTGCATTTGCCTTAGTAGAGTTGGGGAAGTTGTCTCTGATTAAATTAGCATAACCAATAAATGAATCACTGTAGTTGCTGTATGCTTGAAACTTGGCAGGAATATAAATCCAGGAGCTGTTAAGATATTCTGAAGTATTCATTGTGACATAACTGCCGCTGCCAGAATATTTAACCCCGAACAAGTTATGTGCCTGGCTGGCTAAAGTGCTTCCGCCCCAGCCACTTTCAAGTGCGGCTTGCGCAATCATTAAAGAAGCGTACAGATTATATTGGTTTGCAACCTGTTGTGCTGAGGAAGCAACGCTTCCCAAAAAAGAATTTACATTACCAGGAACTGAAGAATTAAGCTGAGTATCAACGGTCGCACTA
This sequence comes from Liquorilactobacillus oeni DSM 19972, assembly GCF_001436275.1. Classification (GTDB taxonomy): domain Bacteria; phylum Bacillota; class Bacilli; order Lactobacillales; family Lactobacillaceae; genus Liquorilactobacillus; species Liquorilactobacillus oeni. Next base: position 140,608 of record NZ_AZEH01000020.1, on the reverse strand, counting down.
AAAGCTGCAATTTTGACCGTGTCTGTGTTTGAACTTGTACCGCTTGAAGAGGAGTTACTAGTAGCGGAACTTGAAGCAGCACTAGTTGCTTGTGCTGCTTGAGAACTGGCTGTTGCTTTTGAAGTAGCCAGGGAACTTGTGCTGCTTGCACTGGTTATTGTAGAAGCGGCACTTGAATTATTGGCTGCAGTATCTGTGCTGCTTACTGCAGGCGTTGAACTGACAGCGGTACTTGTGCTGTTTGCTGCCGATGCAGCTGCGCTTTGTGCAGTGCTATCAACAGTGCTGGATGCAGCCTGTTGTGTGGCAGAATTACTTGAGACTGTTTCTGCGGAAGTTGTATCAGCTTTTGTTTTGAGTACAGGCAGAGCTGCTGAGCCGAGTAAAAGGCCAGTACCGACATAAGAAGCAGTCCTACTGAATCCATGGAGATGTTTGATTTTATTTAAATAGTGTTGATGAGCTATCCGCTCACTTCTTTTTTTCAAAACATTCCACATCCTTTCAGAATAATATTTTTATAAACAAATAATTTCAAAGGTTAACATTCGTATGGATACAGTATAGCAAAAAAAAAAGCTAATATGAACAATTTAGTTACCTAAATTGTTGAAAGTAGATATTTTTAACTCAAAGCTGAAACATTGATATACTATCATTAGTTAATAAAAATTAGGGAGTTGATTTTATGAAGATTACAATGCATCAGAAACCGCTTGTTACGAATGGTGAACCGCCAATAGTTGGAAATACTTTTCCGGACTTCAGTTTAAAAAATATACATCAGGAAATGATTTCTTTAAAGAAGTTAGCAAAAGAAAATACGTTGATCAGTGTTGTACCTGATGTAAATACACGTGTTTGCAGTCTTTCAACTAAAATTTTCAATGAAAAAGTGGATGATTTCCCTGCAATTAATTTTTTAACGATTTCGACCAATAGTTCAACTGAACAAAAAAATTGGTGTGCAGCTGAAAATGTTGCCAAGATGCAGCTTCTATCTGATGAGCAGGGTTCTTTTGGAAAAATGCTTGGACTTTATGTTCCTGATAAAAGAATTGATGCACGTAGTGTTTGGATCATTGATCATAAAGGAAAGATCATCTACCGTGAATTAATAGTTGAACAAAGTAATGAACCTGATTATGCAACTGCTTTAGAGTTTATTCAAGCACACTAATTTATTATATTTAAGAGCTTCATGTTCGTTACAATTTAGAACATGGGCTTTTTTAGTTTGTGTTTTAATAACGATTGGGAATGTTTAGTTACTATAATTATATTAAACGCATTTTTTTACTTAAAATAGTGTATAGTATGACTTAATTAATAAGCTAATAAGTTATCTATTATGTTTTTTGATGAAGGGGGAGACCAGGCATGATGCAGAATGAAAACATTAAATTGTTGGCAAATATCGCATCAACAGATTTTTATTATTATAATGGAGAAAAAGTGCAACTAATTTCTGAAAATGACGCTTTTAAGATGGATGCTTTAGTTAATGAGGCAATCAAGTTAAGAGTTAAAGGTACATTAACTATTGTCAATATCAACAATTTTTATGTAGTCGTAATTCCTCTTGAGGATTTTAAAAGCCTCATAATGATACCTCATATTAACACCACGAATATTCCTAGAGATTATAAAGCTACTACTAAATTTGTTAATAATATTCACCAACTATGTGAACTTGTATATCAATTATTTACCCAAAAAAAAGCGCCTGAATGGAAAATGAGTGTAAAAAAGATTCCTGCTCAAGCAAAACGTATTAAATTCGCTAACAAAAGTGAATTGAAACAGCTTTATAAAAATGAACAGGAAATTTTTAAGATTATTAATGATGATAATCTTCCTTTTTTTCAGCAAAAACTTGCACAACCAACACTAACTGAGTATATGGGGAGTTTGTTTGAAAAGCAGCATTTTGAACGTGGACAAAAAGATATTGTCATCCGTTTTGTGAGTTTATTGATTAATGCAGTAATCTCTAATCAAGAAGTTGCAGTAACAGTGGCACTCAAAATACAAGATGATATTTTGGGAACAATTGAATTTAAAAAAGAAATTCCACCATTTAAACTATGGATGGATCAGCTTGTAAACTATGGATGGATCAGCTTGCATTGCAGTGCTTTTTTGAGTTAAGAAAAGTAAAAAAAGAAAGCATCGTGTTGCTACCCGAAAAATGTGCGCATTATATCAAAAATCATGTTAACCAAGAGATTAACCTAACAATTTTAACTAATGTTCTTAATTGTTCTAAAAGCAAGTTATGCGCATTGTTTAAAAAAAGGTACGCAACGACTGTCATGCAATATATTAATTATCAAAAAGTAAAGGCAGCAAAAAAAATGCTGACAGATTGTTCTATCAATGTAAATGAAGTCGCATATGCATTATCATTTAAAACCCCCACTTATTTTATGAGGGTTTTTAAAAAGTATACTGATATGACTCCCTCGGAATACCGTAAAACATTTAACGAGACGCCAAAGAAAATTTCAAAACAGCAGAGCTAAAGCTTTAACTATTAAACAGCAGGGCTGGATCAAAATTTATGTTTTGACTCAGCTTTTTTACATTCTTACAGTTTCCATATTAACGTGTTTCAATAGTCAGTTTTTTTCCGCTTAACGACTATTGGCACACTTCCATTTTTTAATTCTCATGTTTTTCGTCATCACGAGAAAAGCACATTTTATCTCTGATACCTCGTGTACATTCCGCCTGAATGGTTACGTGAATAACGTTATACTTTTGTTTTAATATTTTTTCTATTTGTGAATAGATTACTTCTGTCTCACTTAATGAAATGTTGCCTAGATTGATGTGGACTGAAGCAACAAGTTCATTTTCATTGATTAACCAAGCATGGAAGTGATGGACCCCAAGGACCGCTGGAATTTCCATCAAATCAGTTTTTACTTTTTCAGGATTAATAGCTGGTGAACCTTCCATTAAAATGGCAATTGTTTGTCGGATGATGGGCCAAGCCTCATAGGCTATATAAAGTGAAACTAAGATAGTAACAAGAGGATCCACCCAGTAAATACCAAAGAAAACAATCAGCAATGAACCAACAATTACACCAACTGAGGCGAGGGCATCACTGAGTAAGTGAAGGTAGGTTGCACGCAAGTTCAAATTGTGTTTCGAATCACGGCTAAGCAGAAACGTCGCAAAAAGATTTGCAGCCAAACTGATTAAGGCGATCCAAAACATGATGCCTCCGCTGACCTGCTCAGGATGGATAATCCTTTTTATCCCTTCAAGCAAGAGATATAAAGATAAAAAAACAAGAATAAGTGAATTTAAAAATGCTGCAAGAATCTCAGCTCTTTGATAACCATAAGTGTTTTTAGGAGTAGGGCTTCTCATGCCGATACGATGTGCAATATAACTCAAAATGACAGAAAAAGAATCACTAAGGTTATGGAGCGCATCAGAGATAAGTGCAAGGCTTCCTGCAAAAATTCCGCCTAAAAGTTCAAAAACAGTAATTAGGACATTTAGAACTGTAATTAATAGGAAACGACTTCCTGTAAATTTGGATTGTTCCACTCAGAGATCCTCCTTTCTATTAATAATTTTTTAATGTATGAATATATGTTCATATTACATGTGAACTATAACATGAAATATGGATAAAAACAAATTTAAGAGAAGAATTTATTTTTATAAAGTGCTAATATAAAAACAAATATCCATACATTAAAAATTGGTAAGGGTATTTTAAGATTTGTTTAGCAGTTAATTCTATAAAGAAACTGGGGAGAAAAAATGAATTCAGATTCACAAAAAGACACTGCACATTTAATAGTAGAATGTCTTGAAAATGAAGGTGTAAAATATGTTTTTGGAATTCCAGGGGAAGAAAACATTCACTTGGTAGATGCACTTAATGAATCAAAATTAATAAAATTTATCTTAACTCGTCATGAACAGGGCGCATCGTTTATGGCCAGTACTTATGGCCGGCTGACAGGGATGCCGGGGGTCTGTTTAGCCACACTTGGTCCAGGAGCGATCAATCTAATGCTGGGGGTTGCGGATGCAGAAACTAACTCAACTCCTTTAGTTGCTTTGAGTGCTCAGGGAGGTTTGACCAGGCTACATAAAGAATCACATCAGGTCTTGGATCTTGTTTCTATGTTTAAACCTATTACCCAGTATGCAAGTATGATTTTAACTCCCCGCGCTGTACCGGAAATGGTCCGTAAAGCTTTTTCAACTGCTAAAAGAGATCGACCGGGTTCTTCATACTTGGCCATTCCACAAGATGTTGAAGAAAAAACAGCTCCAGTGGAGGTAAAGCCGCTCAAAATCGATCCTATTTCTGTTACACAGCCGACTCCTTCCGATATTGACAAGGCAGTTAAATTAATTGCAGCAGCTAGAAATCCTATTATATTGGCTGGGGACGGTGTTCTTTGGAAACATGCAGAACAAGAGGTGCGTGAGTTAAGCGAGCTGTTGGATATACCTGTAGTAACAACTTTTATGAGTAAAGGTGTTATTTCTGACAGGCATAAAAATGCACTCGGTGTTGTAGGCTTTATGCGGAAAGATTATGAAAATTTTGCGATCGATCAGGCAGATTTAGTAATTTCAATTGGATTTTCAATTCAGCAGTTTGATCCGCAGAAAATCAACCCGCATGGTGATAAAAAGATTATTCATATTAACATGTTCCGTCAAGATGTCGACAGTCATTATCCTGTAACGCTGAACATAATTGCAAACATCAGAGCCAGCTTACAAGTTTTACTGCAGTCATTGAGATCACAGGAACTTCATTTTTCACATAAAACGGCGCAGATCAGAGAATTAATTCATAATGAATTAGTCAGCGGGCAGAAGAGCGATTCTGTACCATTGAAACCTCAAACAGTTGTGTATGCAACCCGTAAAGTCCTTCCTGATGATGCGGTTGTGCTTGTAGATACGGGTGCTGTTAAAATGTGGATGGCACGGTTATATCAGACGTATCTTTCAAATACTTGTTTGATAGATAATGGATTATCCACGATGTCATGGACTTTACCAGGGGCAATCGGTGCTAAATTGGCGCGTCCAGATAAAGTTGTTGTTGCTGTGATGGGCGATGGAAGTTTCTTAATGAACTCTCAGGAACTCGAAACAGCAATTCGAGAAAAGCTTCATTTAATTATCGTGATCTGGGAAGACGCTTCGTATGGTCTTATAAAATGGAAAATGGATATGGAAATTAATCACCATAATGGAGTTGATTTTGATAATCCGGATTTTGTAAAGTATGCGCAAAGTTTTGGAGCAACCGGAAAACAAGTTAGAAAAGCAGGAGAATTTTCGCAATTTATGCGAGAGGCAGTTGCTGCTAAAAACGGTGTGTTCGTAATTGCAGTTCCAGTTGATTACCAAGAAAATATGAAATTAATCAGTAAATTAGGAAATACAACAATGCGGCTGTAAAACAGGATTAATGCAAGTTATATTTTCAGTTTCAATTACTGGCTTTAAGATTGTGGGTTGCAGTAGGATAGATGTAGAAATGGGGTGCGTTTTTTGGAAAAGACTTTTTCTTTTGACGATGGGGTAACGGTTAATCGTTTAGGATATGGGACAATGCAGTTGCCTGGCAAAGGTGTCTGGGGTCCTTCATTAGAGCCGCAAAATGCAGTTAAAGTGATTACCACAGTGCTTGATCATGGGGTCGACTTTATTGATACAGCGGATGCTTATGGTCCGCTTTTTGCAAATCTTTATTTAAAAAAAGCTTTGCAGCAGCGACCTGATACTAAGGTGATGATTGCTACCAAGGTTGGTTTTACACGTCAAGGGCCTAATAAATGGATCCCGAACGGCCGCCCAGAGTATTTGCGGCAGCAAGTAGAACTTAACCTATTTTCTCTAGGGTTGGACCATATTGACTTACTGCAATTGCATAGAATTGATCCTACAGTTCCCTTAGAAGAACAGCTGGGAGTTTTGCGTGATATGCAAAAAGAAGGAAAAATCAAGCACATCGGATTAAGTCAAGTTAAAGTTGAACAGATTAAAGAGGCACAAAAGATTGTACCAATTGTTTCAGTGCAAAACAGGTATAATCTGATTGACCGGACTGACGAAGATGTGTTGAATTATGCAGAACAAAATCATCTGGCATTTATTCCTTGGTTTCCTTTAGCAACTGGTAAATTAGCAAATGATAAACGCTTACAGCAGATTGCTGCGAAGTATAAAGTCGGTCCGGCACAGATTGCACTTGCTTGGCTGTTAAAGCGCAGTAAGGTAATTTTGCCTATTCCTGGAACTAAGTCAGTAGCACACGCATTAGAAAATCTTAAAGCACGTGATATTGAGTTAAGTGACCAAGAATTTGATGATCTTAGTGAACTGAAAGCAGAGTAACATCTTTGGTTAATAGTTTGGACTGTGAGTGACATTTTTCCAGAATTAAGTAAAAGCTGGAATTGGAAAAATAAAATTAAAATGTTAATTAAAAATAAGCCTCAGGCAGGTATTTCCCTTCATAAAATGAGAACAGACTTGTCTGAGGTTTATTTTAAAACAAAAATTACAATTAAGTTGTGAAATGAGTTAACTGCTGGTTTTTCTAGAGCAGCTTGGTGTAAATATCAGCAACATCAGCTTCTGTCAACTTTACTGGGGCATTGACCAATAACCGTTGCTGGTTTTCGAGCACAGACTTAGCAAATTCTTGACATAACTTTTTGTCCATCCCGATTTCGCTTAAATGCTGATTAGGTAGAATGCTGTTAATAATATTTTCTAAGCGTGTCCATACTTCATTTGGCTGAACGGAAAGTTCCCCTGCCAAAACAACTTCTAAATTACTTAAATCAGCACCAAGCTCTTGATATTTCTTGAAAGTGCCGCTGAACACTAAGTAATTTGATTGACCGTGAGCGATGTGAAATTCGGAACCGATAGGATATGCAAGTGCATGAACTGCACCGCAACCAGCATTTCCAAACGCAATTCCAGCTTGTGTACTGGCTTCAAGGAAGGATTGAAGTTCTTGTCCATGCGGCGTTTTACCAGTAGCATTTGTAATGATCATTTTGGTATATCCACGTAAAATTGCCTTCATTGCACTAAGCGAAAAACTTTTGCTGAATGAAGTAGCCTTGGGCGAAATATATGATTCAATTGAATGTACTAATGCATCAATTGAGCTGGTTGCAAAGACTTTATAGGGCATTGTAGTTGCCAATTGTCCAATTAAAAATACCTGATCTGCATACATTTGGTCATATGCCAAGCCGATCTTTGTCTTTTTAGAAACAAAGTTGAAAACTGCAACATTAGTTACTTCGCTCCCTGTTCCAGTTGTTGTGGGTACAATGATTAATTTGCGTTTTTGAGGTAAGGTTTTGCCATTTTTAACAAGATCCGAAATCGTCAAACCTTCACCATAAACGGAAAGTTTAGCATTATCAATGACGGATCCGCCTCCAATCGCAATTACGCGTTTATAATGTTTTTCATTGAGCTTAAGCAATAACTTGTCAGCGGCAACATCTGTTGGTTCTCCATGCAGATAATCTTCTACGAAAATCGCGTCGACAGGAAGATCAGCTAACTTAAGATGCGGTTCAATGATATAACGGTTAGTCAATAAAACATCTTTGTTGCTGACGTGAATTGCTTTAAAAAATTCCTGTAGGTTATCGCTTGTCTGGATCAGTGGTCTAACTACAAAAGATGACAAATAAAACATCCCCTTAATTTTTGAATCCAATGATACGTTCCTACTTCCAATATTAGTTAGTAGTCTCATCTTTTACAACCAAATGCATAATAATATTTTTAAAAAATTTATTATTTTTCCAAATAAAATAGCCAAAAAGAAAGGCTGGGTCAAAACCTATGTTTTGGCTCAGCTTTTTTGTACTCTCTTTCAGTTTCCATATTAACGTGTTTCAATAGTTAATCTTTTTCATTTAACCACGAATTACTCATAGTCAAATTCGGACTAGGTTCGTAATTCGCAGTTAATGCTCAAAGTCTAACGACTATTGGCACATTCCCTTGACTTAGCTATTATTAGTAATTTGAATTTAAGCTTTAAATTGAGCTACTGCACTCATCATTTCGTCTAATTTTTCTTCCCAATTATCAGCTTTGACGATTCCACTGGCACCACCAGTACCGTCTGCTCCCCATTCCAGCATTTTTTTAACATCCGCAGCGTCGCCTACGCCAGCAGCTTCGATGACAAAAATATCGGGAGCAACAGAGTGGACAGCTGCAATTGATTGGGTTACGTAGCTTTTATCGCTAGTGCTCCCTGAGCCGACTAAAGCAGAAGGTTCGCAAATCATTGCATCTGGGTGTAATTCCGCGATAGCTTTACACTGTTCAAGTGTGTCTGCACAAGCGATACTTAAAAGATCATTTTCTTTTGCACTTTTAATGCCGGCATCTAGGTCTGAAATAGTCAAGGGCCTTTCAGAGTGATTAAGCACAACTGCGTCAACTCCATGATTTTTTAAAGCTGCAGGCAAAACACTCCCCATTCCCTTGCTGGGTTCGATTGTGTCCATATGCTGAGCGGTTACAAGCAGGTTATCAGTTGGTTTATTCTTGATGTCGGGAATATCAATTAGTTGAGCAGTAAAAATGCTCTGCAGCTCATATTTTGCAGCTATCTTTTCTGTCAGCTCAGCTAATTTGATTACATCAGCACCATACAAGTAAGTCTTGGGATTTACCATGAAAAAGGGTTTCTTGAATTTTTTCATCAAATCGCTCCTTTAGGTTTTTATATGTCTAACCTTATTGTAAGGGACTGAGATATGAATGCAAAAGTTATGATTATTTATAATCCTTAAGCTGCGTTAAAGGTAAAACTAGTATAAGGATTAAAATTTGCAATAAAAAGAACGCGTGGCAGAAGCTGGAAAGTTTTGAGCAGTATCAATGACTACGGATTACAATCCCCTAGTTAATTTTATAGTTAAAAATTATCCTATGACGTTTTTGGGCTGAGATTGTCGTGTATGTTCTGCCAAGTGGACCAAATGAGTCAAGAATGCATGAGTAGTGGCTTCATAACGATATTTTCTGCCAAGTTCAACCAAGTAGCCATTGATATAATCGACTTCTGTTGGACGATTGTGCGACATATCTTGATACATTGAAGGATAGTGCAATGGATTAGCTACTGTAGAAACATAATTAACACTTTCTAATTCTTCTTGGCGAGTGTTGAGCATTTGAATGCCGGCACGTTCGCAAATATCATAGGCTTCATTGATAAGCTGCATACTTAGCTCATCAGCACCCGGATAACTTGCAAATTCACCCATAGTGATTTCAAAAAGAGTGCAGAGGGTGTTGACAACAGAGTTGAAAACAACTTTGGCGAGGAGGGTCCCCAAGAAGTTAGTTGTCAGGTTTGGATTGAATTGTGCCTTTTCCAGTTCCACTACTACATCATGTGTCTTTTTATCTGGTTTTTCGGTATAGTTAGCGAGATTCATTGTTCCGGCACCGCGGGCTCCGATAAAATCTACATCTCCAGAACCATTTAGGACAGTGGCAACTAGAGCAGTTCCTGCCATCAGCTTTTCAGGTTTGAAATACTTTAAGAGCTTTTCAACGTGTCCCATGCCATTCATGCAGGTTAGGACATACTGTTCTTCACTAAAACAATGTGCTGTTCTCTTTAAAAAGTCAGCAAGCTGCATTTGTTTGGTAAAAACAATCCAGACATCAGGCTTGCCTTGGTATTCTTCTGGATAATAAACATTAACAGGAACAAGACGTTTATTTTGGTGATCGCGTGAAACCAAAACTCCACCCTGTTCACGAACTTTTTCTACATTCGATTCCCAAGTATCCACAAAATCGACTTGATTTCCAGCTTCTTGCAGTAAAACCCCATAACGGTATCCCATAGCGCCAGCACCTAAAACTGTAAACTTCATAATGAATCCCTCCAAATATTTTTTTAAATACGAATAAAAAATAAAAGCGTCCTTTAGGCAAAATAAAATTACCTAAAGGACGCTGACGCGTGGTACCACCTTTGTTCATTCACGATCGTGAATCTCTTCGAACTAAGAAATCAATTCGTCAGCACTATAATGGGTGCAACCACTGCAGGCTACTTGTAGAGCTTTGGCCTACAACGCTCCAAGATGATTTTCCGTTACTAATTATAGAGTACCTGCTCTCACCAGTTTCAGGTTCGCTTATCCCTTTAAAGCAGCAGAAGTTCTTTTCCACACGTTTTATCTCATTCGTTTTTAATTTATATGTAGTTTAGCGTTTAAAAATCTAATAGTCAATGTTTTTTTAAAAGTAAAAGCACAGATAAAGTCTATTGCTTAAGAAAATAAGGAATTTTTACTAAATTAGTAAATAATTAAAAAAAGGTTGACAATAAATATATGAAAAGCGTAGACTAGCATCAATAAATGATAACGACATGAACGAAAACAGTAATTTGTCAGTTTTGCAAAGGAAGCACTGGTTGTTGAGAAAGTGTCTGGACTGGCAGGTGGAAAATTCGTTCATTGATCTTGTTTTTCGAGACAAGATGGGCAGCATCCATTAAAATGCGTGTGTTTTTCACACAATAAGTGATCATTTGTGAAGATGATTGAAGTAAAAGGTGGTACCGTGCTGTTGCACCCTTGGTTTAATGACTAGGGGTGCTTTTTGTTTAGAAAATAATAAAAGGGAGTGTTTGGAATGAAGTATGGTGTAATTGGTGCAGGCGCAATGGGGTATCGTTATGGAGTAATGTTACAAGAAAATGCCGGAGCAGAAGTTGATTTTATTGATACTTGGGAACCGAATGTAGAAAAAGTTCGTGAACAAGGTGGGGTCTCAGTTGCACGTGACCATCAAAATAGACGGGTTATTCCGATTAATATTTATTATCCAGAAGAATATCAAGGCAAACCTGATGTTTGGATCATTTTCAAAAAGCAGATGCAGCTTGAAGATGAGTTAAAACGGGATGCAGCTGCCGGTTTGTTCCACAAAGGACAATATGTTTTTTCAGCAATGAATGGAATGGGACATTTTGAAAAAATTGTCAAGTATTTTTCAGCTGAAAAAATTCTTTGCGGCACAGCTATGATTGCGACCCGCCTTGACGGTCCTGCCAACGTTGACTTTATGGGGGCTAAAGGAACAGAACAAATGCATATTTCACAATATGCAGGCGGTAAGCCAACGACCGCAACCCAACAAGTAATTGCCGATTTTAAGGCGGCTTCTTTAGGACCGATTTTTGTTGAAGATTACTTGGGAATGTGTATGTCAAAAGTTGTTTTCAATGCTGTTGTCAACACATTATGTACGATGTTTGAGGTTCAAATGGGTCAGTTTATTGAGTATGAAGGTGTACCTAAAATGGCTGAGCAGCTTTTTAACGAAGCATACGATGCCTGTGAACGAGCTGGCATTCATTTGATAGAAACACGGCAAGAAGAGATTGATTCTGTGACGACCATCAGCCATGAGTATAAGTATCATTACCCATCAATGTACCAAGATTTTTCTAAGGGAAGATCCACAGAAGTGGACTATATTAATGGCTATATTGCAAAGATTGGTAGAGAACATGATTACGTTTGTCGTACTCACGAGTTCGTAACGCAACAAGTACATTTAGCAGAATTAATGCGTAAATATCATTAGTATACTGAAGTGTGTCAATATAAAAAATGCAAAGCAGCTGAGCCAAAATGTAAGTTTTGGCTCAGCTGCTTTTTGCTGCAATCATCGCTCTAATATGCTTTAGCAGCGTTATCTATTTAGACTTTGAAAAAATTTTAAGCCTCCAAGGCACCCACAATTGCGTGATTAAATGCCGGGATATCATCTGGAGTTCTACTTGTAATCAAGTTGTGATCAATTACAACAGGCTCGTCTTTAACAAGGCCGCCTGCATAATAAAGATCAGGCTGAACAGTAGTGTATGAGGTCAATTCGCGTCCCTTAACCAAACCAGTTTGGATAAAAAGCTGTGGACCATGGCAGATAGCAAAAAGAGGTTTGTCAGCTAAAAGAAAGTGCCTGGTAAAGGCAACAAAAGCTTCATTAGAACGTAATTGATCCGGTGAAAAGCCCCCTGGAATTAACAAAGCATCGAAATCATCAGGTTTAACCATATTGATAGCCTTATCAACCTTTATTTCTGTACCATGTTTTCCAGTAATAGTTTCCGTGCCTTCAGGGCTGATTGTAGTCACTGTGTGCCCAGCGTCTTTAAGCGCTTCAACTGGGGAAGTATACTCAATGTCTTCAACAAAATCAGTTACTAATACTGCAACTTTGCTCATTAAAATTCCTCCTTGTAATTGTTTCACCTACAATTCTCACTATATCAAGAGGAAAGTTGTTATTCAATTAATCGGCTTGAGGAGGTGATAACAATTGTTTGTCAGCGGGATTATTTTATCATACAATGACGTTGATATCTGAAACTTTTTAAAATTTTTGGAGGTGTTTTTAATGAAGATCGGTTTTATTGGCGGGGGGCATGTTGCTCAGATTTTAGCAGCAATGTTTATTAAGGCCGGGCATTCTATAGTACTCACAAACAAGCATGGTTTGGATCGACTTGAGCCAGTGATCAAACGTCTAGGCTCAAAAGCAGAGGCCGGTAATCTGGCTGAAGTTGCAAGACAGGACTTGGTAGTACTGGCAGTTCCTTATAAGGCAGTTTTTGAACTTGATGAAGATCTGCTAAAAAATAAAGCTGTTATAGATGCAACAAACTATTTTCCACATCGTGACGGTGAGTTTGAAGAAGTCAGCAATCATAAATTGGCTAGTTCGCAACTTGTTGCACAACACTTTATAGGTTCAAAAGTTGTCAAAGCTTTTAATACAATTCCGGTTGCAAATCTGAAGAGCTTGTCTAGTGATGCAAGTGAAGACAAACAAATCGCGATACCTATTGCAGGAGATGTTGAAGTTAAGGATACAGCTGAAAAGCTGATCAAGCAGATCGGGTTTGTGCCTTATGATGTAGGGGATCTTAAAGAAAGTATTAAGTTTCAATCTGATACGCCACTTTTTTTGTTTTCGGGTGATCGCAAGTCTTTGGCAAACAAGTTTGTTCAGAAATAGTAATTATACTAAAAAGACCTGCAGAAATTAATAACGGCATAAAAATAGCTCAGATGACAGGAGGGTAAGCTGGAACAGCTGCTTCATAAAAATTATAGTGATTATAGTGATCATATAAAAGAGCCAAGTCAAAACTCGATTTTGACTTGGCCCTTTTATATGATCTTGCAATACCTGCAGTAATGTGCTCCAGCAGCCGATTTTTATAAATTATGTTAACTGATCTTATCAAAGAGTTCCAAAATATTTTCTTTGGTAAGGCTTTTCTTTTGTTCATCACGGACATCAAGTACAATTTGACCTTTACCCAGTACCAGTAATCGGTTCCCATATTTTAAAGCGTCATCCAAATGGTGAGTAATCATTAAACATGTCAGTTTTTGTTCCGTAATGTTTTTATTGGTTTGTATCATTAACTGTGCACTTGTTTTGGGATCGAGTGCGGCCGTGTGTTCATCTAGCAAGAGCAGTTCGGGACGCTTAATAATAGCCATTAGAAAGCTAAGTGCCTGACGCTGTCCACCAGAAAGACTTTCAGTAGCAACGTCCAATTTATTACTGAGTCCGTTGTTCATTGAGGCAGCTATTTCCTTAAAATAAGAACGTTTCTGTTTGAGTTTACGTAACTTTAAATTTCGTTGAGTACCTCTCTTTGCAGCTAAGTTAAGGTTTTCTGCAACTGTCATACGAGGAGCAGTCCCCATTTTAGGATCTTGGAATACCCGGCTGAGGAATTGCGCTCTTTTTATAATGCTTTCTTTCGCGATACTACGTCCTCTGTGAAGAAGTTGGCCCTTTCCGAGGATTTTACTTCCGGCAATTGTGTTGAATAGAGTAGATTTTCCAGCTCCATTCGGTCCTACGACTGTAATGAAATCTCCTTCAAAAATGTCGAGGTTTAACTGATTCAAAATTGCAGTTTGAGAGGAAGTGTTTTGGTTTACATATACAACTGCATTTTTCAATGAAAGCAAGGGGTCATTTTGCGCCATTTCCTGCACCTCCTTTTTGAATTACATGATCAAGTCCTAATAGTGCACTTAACTTAGGCAGCATGAGGCAGATTGCTAAGATGAGCGCAGATAATAAATTCAAATCATTTGTACTGAAACCAAGCTGCAATACTGTCAGCAAGACGAAACGGTATAGAATGCTTCCAAGAGTCACGGCTATCAAGCGTTGGTTAAGGGTTAATTCTCCGAATACAACTTCTCCGATAATTATTGAAGCCAAAGCTATTACGATAATGCCAATCCCCATATTAACGTCGGCATAACCATTACTTTGAGCAATGAAAGCTCCTCCCATGCCGATTAAGCCATTAGAAACCATGAGACCCATGATTGTCATATTGTCAGTATTGATACCAAGCGAACGTGCCATTACCGGATTATCTCCGGTTGCAATAAAGGCTTGTCCTAACTCTGTTTGTAAGAACAGAACCAGTAAAATTGTAATAATGGAAATAATGATAAAGCCTATGAACACACTATCAAAATATTTGGGAAGTGATTCTAGAAAATGATTGCTGAACACAGTTTGTTTACCCAGCAAAGAAATATTAGCACCGCCCATAATACGCAAGTTGATTGAAAGACAGGCAGTCATAACCAGTATTCCTGCCAAAAGGATCGGAATTTTTCCCTTAGTATAAAGCAGACCGGTTATCAACCCAGCAAAACCACCTGCTAAAAAGGCTAAGAAAGTAGCGATAAGTGGGGATAATCCATGGCTGATAGCAGTTACCGCAGTGGCTGCTCCAAGCGGGAAAGTACCTTCAACAGTCATGTCCGGAAAGTTCAATATCCGAAAAGTTAAAAACAAGGCAACACCGAGTACTGCCCATAATAACCCTTGTCCAATGCTTGAAACGATCATACTCATTTAAAAACCTCTCCTTTTGCTTCAGCTTGTTTTACAATCTCATCAGGAAGTTTGATTCCCAATAATTCAGCTTCTTTTTGATTGATTACATACGTACCCTTGGTAACATAGGCGACTGGGAAATCTGCAGTTTTACGGCCTCGCAAAACTTGTGCGGCCATTTCTCCGGCAACTTTGCCGAGTTCTGTCTGGCTAATAGCATATGAGGCTAGACCGCCATCTTTCACCATTGTGTCGGCAGAAGGGATAACTGGAACCTTTTCTTTATTTGCAACATTAACAAGTGTCTTCATGGCTGAGGCAACTCCATTATCCTGAGGAGCATAAACTGCATCGACTTGTGAAGTCATTTGTTCTGCAACCTGTTGCATATCATTTGTGCTTGAAATAGTATACAGTTTGTAGTTGACGCCGTTTTCCTGGCATAGTTTTGCAAATTTTTTTGCATTATAGGAGCCGCCATGGTCTGAAGAAGTATAGATAATGCCCACAGTTTTAGCATCTGGAACAATTTGTTTTAACAGCTCCAATTGCTTTTGCAGCGGAGATTCGCCAGAAGTTCCTGTAATATTTCCACCTGGATGCTTATCTGATTTTACTAGTCCGCCGCCGGTTGGATCTGTAATTCCCGCCAGTATTACCGGGGTTTTTTTGGAGACAGAGTTAGCCAATGCCTGTGCAGCAGGAGTTGCTATTCCAGCAACTAGGTCTACATTTTCGTTTGCAAACTTAGTACTCATTGTTTTTAAATTACTTTGATCACCTTGAGCATTTTGAAATTCAATTTTAATATTCTTCCCAGGCGTATAGCCGTATTCTTTGAGTCCTGCTACAAAACCTTGGTGAATTTGATCCAGCGCAGGATGCGTTAGAAGTTGGAGAATACCGACTGTCGGAATTTTTTTCTTATTGGATGAAGCCGTACTGTTTTTATTTTGTGTGGTAAAAAAAGCAACTCCTAAAAATACTGCTAATATAGCGATTAAAGTATACATTCTTTTCATGATAATTCCCCCGAATTTTATTTAATGAATGAGGGCAAATAAAAAGGGCAAACCAGCGAACTCTGGTTTGCCCTTGCAACCGAAAGCCCGCTGTATTACACCCATGCAGACTTTCTAATTGTACGTGAAAGTTAGTCGGCACAGATACAAACTGTTTGCCAGATTGTATCCGTGTGATTACGAATTACAATCCGCAGTGCCGGCTTTGCCAAGAACTATTCAAGTTGGCTAAATTAAACTTTCCCATACTGTTCCGTCCCTTCAACTTAATTTAAAGTAATTATATGAATTGATGATTAAAAAGTCAAGATGTTTTTTAATCATCAGCAGGTTTTAAGCTTCTTTTATTCGTTAATTTTATTTTGAGGTCTTCTACAATATCTTGGACGGTGATGTTGCTCATTTCTTTTTCCGCGGCTTCTTGAACCTGTGAATAATATTTATTAAGGACGCTCGGGATAGAATTGCCGATAGGACATCTTTGAGAAGTATTGCGATCTATTTTCAACAGGAAAGTTTCAGGTTCGGTTGCGTGGTAAACATCTAAAAGAGAAATATGGGCAGGGGCTCTTGTTAACTTAGGGAAAGCAGTTCCTTGTGTAGTCTCAAGCAGGCCTGCTTTTTTGAGCTGAGCCATCATGCGGCGTGTCAGGCTAGGATTAGTATTCACACTGCCAGCTATCATGCTGCTCGTTAATCTTTGATTTTCATGAGTTTTAACGTAAACAAGAATATGAAGCAAATCGCTTAGTCTGTTATTTGCCAACTGTAGCAGCCTCTTTCTTTGAAATATTATTTTGAAAGTAATAGTAGCATAACAGTTATGAAAGATAAATTATCTAGGAAACAAAGTGAAAAACAAAAAGTATCTTCAAAACTAAGACTTCAAGCTAAGTTTTGTAAGATACTTTAATAAAATTTTTTGTCGGCAGAAATTACTCAAGCAACAATCAGCTGTTTATTTTCGCTGTCATTTTTTCACGGATTTTTACTGCCTTTTCAAAATTATCAGTAATTATACCTGCGACACCTTGTTTAAGCAGTTTTCTAATCTTAAAAGAGTCATTGATTGTCCAAATACGCTGGACTATTTCATCAGGCTGATAATGGTGCAAGTGTAATCCTGCTAATCCTACTTTTTTTACAAATTCTTCTGCCTCTGGCACTTTGTGCATTGTTAACCAGCAGTATTGTTGAGCAGAATCTATTTTTTGACAATTCTTTAACGTGTCGAGGTTAAATGAGGAAAAAATAACAGGATGTGTCAACTGGCATTGTTGCACCATGTTTAATACAATTTTTTCAATATTTTCGTATGTTATTTGGTCAGTTTTAAGTTCAAGATTGAGCTGAATAGAAGAATCAGCAACCGTTTCTAGAAGTTCTTTCAGCGAAGGGATCGTCTCACTATTTTCGAGGTGAAATTGACGCAGCTGTGCAAAAGTGTAGTTTCTGATCTCTCCTTTGCCATCGGTCGTACGGTCTATTGTTTCATCATGAATAACCACAGGAATGCTGTCTTTTGTTAGATGAACGTCAAATTCAAGTCCATCGATATGATGATTGCTTGCATACTTGAAACCTTCTAATGAATTTTCAGGAAATTTTGCCGGATATCCACGGTGTCCGAAAATTAGAGTTTTTGCTGTCATTTTAAACTTCCTAACTTTTATTTATTTGCTTGATTTAAACTTTTAACGTAACTGTTCATTTGCTTTTCAGCATCTTGCAGAGAAGATTTTATGTTCTTTCCATCGTAGATCTGTTCCATTGCAGTTTGAGTAAGTGTTCTTTCCTGAATAAGACCCTGCATAAAAATACCGGAGTTTGTATTATTGGGTACCGTACGTGCTAATTGTTGACTTGGAATCCTCGCAGCAGGGTTCTTTTGATAAAGTTTCTGTAAAACAGCTTCTTTTTGAGAATCTTTGTTAAGGGCTAAATATCCTGTTGCTGCTTGCCAAGCCGCCTGATTTTGGGATCTCATCAAATACTTGATAAATTCCCAAGAACCACGCTGGACTTTGCGGGACTTATCGTTTGAGATCCAAAGAGAGGCACCACCAATTGAAACGCCATTGGATTTTTGACCATCGGGATGAGGATAATAGGTAATTCCAAGTTTATCCTCTGTTCCTGCTGTTAATTGGCTAATATCAGCAGATGATTGTAAAAACATTCCTAGTTTTCCAGAAAGAAAACCAGCCATTTCATTTGTGGGGGCATTTGATCCTGAGCCATAATTCATAAATGCTCCGCTTTTTATGTTTTCTTGAATCCACTTCATAGTGGTCATTGCAGTTGTACCTGAGAAGTTAACAGCTGTAGGTGTTCCTGAATGCCCGTCATCATTGTTAGCAAGTGATTCACCAGAGTTGGCTAGAAATTGTTCAAAAAGCCAACCATAAATTTCAACACTAAGTCCCTTAACCTTTTTATCTGAACGTGCATAAAGCTGTTGAGCCACACGCGAAATATCACTGTAACTCGGATCAACTGGGGGCGGAGTAATATCATATTTTTTCAGTAAACTGGCATTATAGTAAAGAACCGGCTGTGAAGTATTAAAAGGCATTGACAACTGCTGCCCATTTTTAGAATAAAAAGCACGTGCAACCGCAGAAATCTTGTTGACATTGTAATTATCCGCATTGATGAATTTCTGCACAGGCGTTGTATAGCCACTATTGTAAATCTGGCTGGTTGAGATGTCCATTGACTGGAAAACAGCAGGCGAAGCACTTGTCCCATGTGTGTTTAATATTTTTTGGACAGCTTCATTATAATTTCCTTCAAACTGGGGAACAACTGTGTATTTATTTTGCGACTTATTAAACTCGTTTACAAATTTTTCTAGTTGGACCTGCGCAGGGCCTGTCATTTCATGCCAAAAAGTGATTTGAATTTTACTATCAGCTTTTGCAGAAGAACATCCAGTTAATGTTGTCAAAAGAACAATACAGATCAGAAAAAGAAATAAGAGAGGGCGAGAATTATAAGAATTGATTTTTTTCATTATTTAACAGCACCTTCGTTCAATCCAGACTTAAAGTAATGCTGTCCAATAAAAAGGACGATCAAGGTAGGAATAACCACTATAGCTGCGCTTGCCTGGATCATACCCCAATTATTGAATGTTTCTTGCGACTGTAACTGACGCAATCCATCTTGGACAGGTCTGAAACTGTCACTGAAGGTTGTGAGCATTGGCCAAAGATACTGGTTCCAGCTTGCCAAAAAGCTATAAGCAGCCAGGGTAAAAAGGCTGATACGAGAATATGGCAACACGACTTTTGCATAAAAGCGCCAATGTGACAGTCCTTCTATTTCTGAAGCTTCCCGCAGCTCTTTGGGAATCTGCATAAACGCTTGACGCAGCATGAAGGTTCCAAATGCTGAAGTAAGGAAAGGGATGATCATAACGGCATAATGGTTCAATAACCCCATATTGCGGACTGTAACAAAGTTGGGGATTACCTCAGCTTCAAATGGAAGCATCATAGTTGCCAGAAAAATGTAAAAAAGAGTATCTCTGCCTTTGAATTCAATAAAAACAAAAGCATATGCGCTCATCGAACAAAATAGCAGTTGAACTGCCATAGTGAAAAACGAAATGACTAAACTATTAAAAAGATAACGGATAATCGGTGTCTGCGTTATTGCAGTATAGTAATTGCTTAGGGAAATATGACTGCTCCAAAGAGCACCTTTGGAGATATCAGCAGTAGGCAAAAGGCTAGTCCAAAATCCGAGTAAAAAAGGAATTAAAATAAAAAAAGCCAATAGTAATAATAAAAAGATCTGTCCTATTCGCTGTGTGATAGGAGGAGTAATGTTTTTGTTCATTAGTAGTTCACTCTCTTTTCCAAAACTTTAAACTGAATGAAAGTAAAAAAGGCAATGATCAATGCAAGGATAACTGACTCAGTACTTGCAAGCCCATAATTACCACTCAAAAAAGCATCTTGGTAAATACGGTAAACAAGCAGGTTCGTAGCGTTATCCGGTCCGCCCGCTGTCATCAAGTCAATCAGACCGAAACTTTTAAATGACTCTATCAGTGTGATTATTGAAACAAAAAAGAGTGTTGGTGAAATCATTGGAAGAGTGATATGGAAAAATTGATAGATTTTAGAGACACCTTCGATTTGCGCAGCTTCATATAAGGTAGAGGGAACAGATTGAATTGCACCAAAGAAGATTAAAAATGTAAAGCCGAGATTCATCCAGACCGTAGAGATCACTACCGCTGTCATTGCCCATCCCGGCTGGGTCAGCCAATTTATCGCAGGAAGATGCAGCAAATTTGCAAGCTGATCCAGCATCCCCACAGAAGGGTTGAATATGAAAAGCCAAAAAATAGCAGCAACTGAAACTGAAACTCCCATGGTTCCAGAAAAGATGGTTCTGAAAAAACTGATTCCGCGTACTTTTTGTGAAGCAGTTTGTGCAAGTAAAAGCCCTAAGGTAAGGGTTAGGCAAGACACTGCAATCACATAAATAAAGGTAGCCTGCAAACTATGCAGATATGCCGATGAACTTAATAGACTGATATAATTTGCAAAGCCGATAAAAACAGTCGGCTTGCCTAAATTATTGGTTAAAAAGAAGCTGAGGTATAAAGTACGAAACATTGGGAAAAAGACAAAAACAATCAGAACAAGAAGAGAGGGGCCAAGAAATATAAGAGCATAAAGACGATCTCGGAGCGCTTTGCTTTTATTGTAGCTAAGCCCAGTAGCCATAAGCGGTTTTTCTTCTTTTCTTTGTTTATAGCGCATTTGCGGGTTCTTGTTTGTGATCTGTGTATCCATTTTGGACGTCCCCCTTATTGAAAAAGATCGCCTTTCCAGTACTGTCAAAAACAAAGTAGGTGTTAGTGGCACGAATTTGAACATGATCGTTAAGGCAGAAGGTATTATTTTTTGAAGTTGTAATCCTTATTTCCATATCATTATCTAAAACAGCATGAATGATTGATTGTGTTCCCAAATACTCGATGTTTTTAATAACAGCATTAGCTTTGTCTGCTGTATGAATTTCTAGTTCCCCCGGCCTGATTCCAACAAAATAATCACCATCTTCAATATCCCTTGGCAGCAAATAATCAATGTAGGAATCGAACTTTAAATGACGTTGATTTTTAGAGGCATAGTGAACGCTTAAAAGGTTCATTCGCGGTGTACCAAAAAATTGGGCTACAAAAGCATTTGCAGGGTGCTGGTAGATTTCTGAAGGTGTTCCGATCTGCTGTACTGTGTGTGCGTGCAATACCATAATTCTATCAGCCATTGTCATAGCCTCAACTTGATCATGTGTAACGTAAATCAAAGTAATACCGAGTTTTTGTTGTAATTCACGGATTTCTGAACGCATTTTACTGCGCAGCTGTGCATCGAGATTTGAAAGAGGTTCATCCATTAGGCAAACTTTAGTGTCACTGGCAATGGCACGTGCTAAAGCAACACGTTGGCGTTGTCCGCCAGATAATTCACGCGGCTTGCGGTCTTTTAATTCACTTAAGCCCACAAGTTCAAGCGCATTTGCGACCCGTTCGTTAATTTGGGCCGATTGCATTTTTCGCGCTTTTAATCCAAAAGATACATTTGCTTTCACATCCAGAAAAGGAAAAAGCGCATAATTTTGAAACACCATAGTTAATGCACGCTCTTGCGGCTGAAGATTAGTAACATCACGGCCATCTATTTTCAGTGTTCCATTAGAGATTGAAATCAAACCTGCAATCATTCTAAGAAGGGTGCTTTTACCGCAGCCTGAAGGGCCCACAATTGTGAAGAACTCACCTGACCTAATCTGTACACTGACATCTTTTAATGTCCAGTTTTGATTATCGTAACTCTTTGAAATATTACTTAGTTCAATACCCATCTGCTCACTCCCTATATTTTGTTTGATGCACCTCAAGTATAATTGTCGAGTGTAACGCCAATGTATACAGTATGTAAGGGTTGGGTAAATTTTGTTAATGATTTCAGTTTTTCAAAAGGATTACGGCTGTATAAAATTTTTGATCCAGTTTCTTTTCTCTTTAAGACGGTTTTAAACTTGTCAAAACCGTGTGAAAGTTTCCTGATATTGCTTGAAATTACCAAGTTGCATAGAGATACGCTATAATATAGTACAAGAATGTACAGCTAGTTGAATTTTTTTAACTTATTAAAATCAGCCTAATTTGGAAGGACAGATATATTAATGAAAGATAAAATCCCCCCAAAGCAGCATGAAAAAACAAAAAAGGGTGACAATTCCACCTACCAGTATTTTTGGAGTAAGACCAATGAGGAACTGGAAAAAGAATTCAAGACTGACCTAAACAATGGCCTTACTGCTGAAGAAGCACAAAATAGGTTAAAAAATTATGGAACTAACGAGCTGGTGCAAAAAAAACGCTCTAACTGGGTTCTTTTTTTCAAACAGTTTAACAACAGTATTATTTACATTTTGACTGCTACGGCTATCATAACCTTTGTATTGAACCATTACCCAGATTCTATAGTAATCAGTGCGGTAATTATTGCGAATGCCTTCATTGGTTTTTTTCAAGAGATTTCTGCTGATAATGCTCTTGATAAGATTAAGGATCTGCTGGTTTTGAAAAGTTATGTTGTTCGCAAGGGAAGAAGAACTTTACTGGCTGCTAAGAAAATTGTACCTGGAGACCTTGTAAGTTTAGAAGCTGGTGATTCTGTTCCTGCTGATCTAAGACTAATAACTGCAGACAACCTTAAGATTCAAGAGGCCGTTTTAACCGGAGAAACAGAACCTTTGGTGAAGAGTGAAACTGCATTAGAAAAAATTGAAGTTCCTTTGGCTGAAAGAACCAACATGGCTTTTGCATCCACTGCAGTTACAAGTGGCAGCGGTTTCGGAATAGCAGTTGCAACGGGGATGAACACACAGATTGGCCAGATTCAACAAGACGTGCTCAGTGTTAAGAGCAGACCGACTCCTTTAATGAAAAATTTAGGCAGGCTAGGAATTGCTTTATCATTATCAATCGTTTTTTTGGCGGGAATCTTATTTTTAATAGGATTTTACTTAGAAGTTTACAGTCTGCCTGTTCTTTTGATTTCAATTATTACATTAATAGTGGGTTCTATGCCTGAAGGAATGCCGGCAAGTGTTTCCGTTGTGCTTGCCATGGGAACCAGGAAACTGACGCAAAAAAATGCCATCGTAAAAACATTGCCAGCGGTGGAAACGTTGGGAGCAGTTGATATTGTCAATACTGATAAGACAGGTACGTTGACTAAAAATGAAATGGCGGTTACTGATGTTGTTACAAGCGATGATGAGTATGAGATCTCTGGGGTTGGTTATGATACACCAGGGGGAATTTCTAACCAGCAAAAAAAAGTGAATTCTTGGGAAAACATTTCTTCTTTAAAATGGTTGGTAGAAATTGCTGGACAAACGTCGGATGCTTCTTTTCATAAAGAAAATGGTAACTGGGTTTTAACTGGAGAACCGACCGATGGGGCTTTGACGGGATTGTATCATAAGCTTGCGGGCAAAGAACCCGGGCCCACAGAGGTTGATTCCTTGCCATTTGATTCAGCTTTTCGTTATTCAGCACGTTTGGTGTTGCAAAATGGGAAAAAGCTACTTTTGGTTAAAGGTGCACCCCAGACCTTATTATCGTTGATGGAAGAAAAAGGCGGGCGGCCAGATAAAAATTTTTGGAATAGTAAAATAAAAAAATTAACGAAACAGGGCAAAAGGGTTGTTGCATTAGGATACCAAAAAGTTTCTGCAGGTACTGCACAGATTAACCCCCAAGAAATAGGATATAATTTTAACTTTATCGGTCTGGTTGGAATTATTGATCCACCTCGTAGTGAAGTTAAGGATGCAATCAAGCAATTACGCTATGCTGGAATTAAGGTAAAAATGATCACTGGTGATGATCCTGACACTGCTTTAGCAATAGCTGAGAAACTTGAAATGGGTGGAAACCTCAATGCAATTACAGGACCAGAACTTGAAAAAATGTCGGAAAAAGAACTTGCTGAAAGGATCGATCGTTATGCTGTTTTTGCTAGGACAACTCCAAGTGATAAACTTAGAATTGTAAGGGCCCAGCAGAAAAAAGGTCATGTCGTTTCAATGACGGGTGATGGAGTTAATGATGCTTCCGCATTGAAACAAGCAGATATTGGAGTAGCTATGGGAATTAAGGGTACGGATGTTGCTAAGGGGGCGGCCGATATGGTTTTAGCAGATGATAATTTTACTACGATTTTATCCGCTGTTAAGGAAGGAAGGCACGTTTTTGATAACATTCAAAAAACAATCAGGTTCCTTTTACCAACTAGCTTTGCTGAAGGATTGATAGTTGTTTTCAGTATTCTTTTGAATCAGGAAATGCCTTTATATCCAACGCAGTTGTTATGGATCAACATGGTATCTGCACTCACGATACAGTTTGCGTTTATTTTTGAACCAGTAGAGGCCGGCATTATGGCAAGAGGTCCGCGTAATATTAAAAGAGGAATTCTGACTAAGGCAGATGTCTTTGAGATTGCGTATGTTTCTGTACTTATCTCAAGTCTGGGAATGCTTGCATATGAATTAGTGACAAGACAAGGAGTGTCACCGGTGCTTGGAAGTACAATGACACTGAATATTATTATCTTTGGGAAGGTCTTTTATCTCTTTAATATTCGTAATAATCACCCTGTGTTTTCGCGATACTTCTTTAAAAATAGGATGGCTTTTTATATTATTGCACTGCTCCTCATTTTGCAGGTCGGTATTATTTATTTGCCGTCTATGCAAAAAATCTTTCATACAGGTACGATTGGCTTCGTCTATGGGTGGTTTTTGCCAGCCGGTGTGGGACTCATTGTTTTAGTTGTGACAGAATTGATTAAATTTCTGAAAAGCAGGTTGTATAATACGCTTCTTAAAAGGAAAAAACTATAAAAGCAAGTTACTCTGTCATAATATTTGGGAGAAGGACACGGCTTATGCAATAATATATTAGATTGATAAGAATCAGAGAATAAATGAGGAGTCAAGTTGAAAAAATATAAAAAAGTATTTCAGAAAGTACTTATAGTGCTACTGTTAGCAATTGGTCTTGCGCTAGTTTTTAACGAGCAGCTTAAAGTACTAATTATCAAAACTTTAACCACGAGTGAACTTCAAAAAAAGCCTAAGACCGTCAACAAAGAAATACGTAAGCACGGTAATTTTAACTTTAAAAGTGTAAAAGCTGCTGATGTCCAAACTTTAGGTAAAGCTATAAAAAACGATTCTGGGTCGATCGGTAAAATTTCCATTCCAAAGGTGGGTTTATATTTACCTATTTTTTATGGAATTGATAATGAAAATCTACTGCGTGGAGCAGGGACCATGAAACCTGCAGAAAAAATGGGCGAAGGAAATTATGCCTTGGCAGGGCATCATATGAGTAATTCGACAATCCTTTTCTCTCCGCTTGCAAAAGTTAAGACGGGTATGTCCATATATCTTACAGATGGAGCTAAAGTCTATCGTTATCGGGTAGTTCAAAAAAGAACAGTTGATAAGTACCAAATTAACTGGATAAATGATGTACCACAAAAAAAATTAGTAACGCTAGTAACATGCCTGACAGCAACTGCGGGAGAAACAAATAGAATTTTGGTCCAAGGAGAACTTGAGCAAGTTCAAGGTGTAACAAAAGATACTTTAAGATATTTTGCTGACTAAAGTGCAAAAAAATTGCTTAAAATATTATGCTTTGTTAGACTTGTAATGTAAACATATTTAACCATTTAGCAATTTGGTTAAATTAGTGTAAGTTATATGAGTGAAGGGAGATGTGACTATGAGTTTGAAGAACAGAGCTGATAATGCAAAGGATAAGGTAGCCGGAAAAGCAAAAGAGACTGAAGGCAAGGCTACAAATGATAAAACACGTGAAGCTCAAGGCAAGGCACAAGGAGTTTTGGGCAAAGCCAAAGATAAGTTCGAAGATGCAAAGGGAGCAGTAAAAGAAACTGTGGATGATTTAAAGAAAAAGATGGATAAAAAATAGAAAAACTGCACAACATCATAGTAAGTAATAGTTTGTTACAAGCTATTTATTTGTCCTTTTGTTAGATAGTTATCTCAATTATATTTAAGGGGGAATTGGAGTATGCATTGGTTATGGGTTTTGATCGTAGGTGCAATTATTGGTGCAGTTGCAGGCGCAATTACAAGTAAAGGAAAGTCAATGGGCTGGATCAGCAACATTGTTGCCGGCCTTATCGGTTCAGCTGTTGGTGAAGCTATTTTGGGTTCGTGGGGACCGCAATTAGCTGGAATGGCAGTTATTCCTTCAATAATAGGGGCAGTTATCCTAGTATGGTTGGTTTCTTTCTTGCTTTCTCGAAGAGGATAGAATTGTGAAAGACTAACCGGAATAAAATATTTTTTTGGTAAAAACAGTGAGTAACAATTATGGTTGATTATTCATGTTTAAGCTTAAAGAATTGGTTATTGCAACTAATATGGCTATTGTAAAATAAAAATAAGGGATCAGGTCAAAACCTAGGTTTTGACCTGATCCCTTATTTTTTAATCTTTTAATCTGTAGTACGAAGAATCAATTTTTTTCATTTAACCACGAATTACTTATAGTTAAACCACACTGCTCATAATTTGTAGTTAATGTTCGAAGCCTAACGTTAATGACACAAGCTTTCTTAGTCATATTCTTTTTAAAACTTTAATAGCATACATATAGTGTTATTTGTTATTGGTCGTTTAAACAGATTTATTCAGCTGAAAGAGCCTCAATTGGATTTAAACGAGAAGCTTTTCTAGCAGGCAACAGTGCAGCAATCAATGAGATAAAGAGTGAAACTAGAATTGCGAACACAACATTGCTTAAATTGATTTGAACAATATTGAACTTAATTAAGCCATAAATCGCGTGGTTGAGTATAGCACTTACAATCCAGGCAATCAATAATGCGAAAATTGCTGAAAAGAAGCCGATCATCAGTGATTCTGCAGTAAAGAGTCGTCTAATATCTTTTTTACGTTCACCTAGTGCACGCAAAATTCCAATTTCCTTTGTTCTTTCTGCTACAGACATATACATCGTAACAACAATCATAAGCACTGAAACTATCAGTGAGATTCCTGCAATTGCAGCTAGAACAGTTGAAGCAAGGCTGACATAGGTATTAACTGTATTAAGAATATCGCCGACAGTCATTACTGCAAAAGCATTTTTACCGTCAATTTTCTGATTTCTAATATTATTAGCAACTTTGTTAACATTATCTAAGCTTTTAGCGTTAACAGAGATGAAATTAGGTTCGGTACGTGCGCCGGCATCTTTTAGCAAGCTACGGAGTGCACTGTAATTCAGTAAAGTAACTTGACCACCAACACTACTTGAACCAGTAATCCCAGAAACCTTAAGATCAGCTTTTACTTGTACAGGTGTATTTTCAGAAGATAACCAGTTAATTACCACACTAACATTTTTGCCTATCAAAGAACGATAATTATTATTTCCTAAAAGCGCAACAGCTTGTTCTTTAGAAATAGCAATCTGTTTTCCCTTTGGCCAATTACCATTCTTCAAGATGCTATCTGCAAAGGCTTTGGTATAACTCTGAATACCTGATGAGTTGCTGTTGTTACCATTATAGCTAAGTGAATAGGTTCCCAATTGATAGCCAGGTTCAACAGAAGTAGTTCCCTTAGTCTTATTAATTTTAGAGAGCTGCTTATCTGAAATGAAAAACTTAGTTGGATCTTGATTAAATTCTTGCATAGATTGCTGTGCTTGAGTATTGGAAAGCTTTTTACCACCAGGATTACTCATTACAGTCATTGAACGTGGATTTGCTAATGAATTGACCTGATCTTGAATATAAGAATTAATACCGTTGCCAAGTCCACTGAAAAGTAAAACGGCGAAAATTCCAATAGCCGTTCCTATTACAATCAATGAATTTTGCTTAAAATTATAAAGGAGATGTTTAAATGCTGAGCGGTAGCTTGCACCGGCCCTCAAAGGGCGGGACTCAATTTTTTGAGAATTGTTATTTTCGGCATATGGTTCACCTAAGTGAACATCACTATCGATTTTTCCATCAACTAAATGAATAATTCTTGTTCCATGATTTGCAACTTCTTGCGAATGGGTTACTGCAATTACAAGTTTGCCATCTTTAGCGATTTTTTTCAAAATAGTCAAGACTTCTTGAGTGTTTTTAGAATCCAAAGCTCCAGTTGGTTCATCTGCTAAAATTATCTCGGGATCACTGGCAAGTGCACGTGCAATCGCAACGCGTTGCTTTTGCCCACCAGATAACTGATTAGGATGTTTTTTAAGATGCTCGCTTAAGCCAACTTGTTCAAGCAGCTCTTTCGCACGTTGAATTCTTTCTGAATGTGAAAGGGAAGTCATGTCAAGCGAAACTAGTACATTTTCGAGTACTGTTAAATGAGTTATCAAATTGTATGATTGATAGATGTAACCAATTGTTCCACGTCGATAATTATCGAGTTGTTTTTCCTTTTTGTGGTCCAATTTTTCATTATTGAGGAGTAGCTCACCTGAAAATTCACGATCAAGTCCACCGATAATATTCATTAAAGTTGACTTGCCGCCCCCCGACTCTCCTAGTATTGAGACAAATTCACCAGAATTGAATTCGAGATTGATCCCTTTCAAAACCTTACTTTCTTCTTTTCCAAGGAAATAAGATTTATGGACGTTGCTGAGTTTTAATAGGCTCATAAAGTTAATAACTCCTTTTTTAGATGGGTATCATTAATACTAACATATTGAAAATTTTTTTGAAAAAAGATTATGCAATTGCCAACGAAAAATATTCGCAATTGCATAATCTTTGATGTATACTAGTTAACTCTTATTACCGCACAACAAGGACGGAGATCGGTGCATACTTTGCCATATAAGCTGCTTGACTGCCGAAGTGTCGTCGGAGTCCCTTTTTTGATTCAGAACCGATGATCAAGATATCCGGCTTTACCTTTGGGATTACATCCTTAACGATTGCCTCACCAGCGTTACCTTCAGCAATAACAGTCCGCACCTTGTTAACTCCTGCATCTAGAGCTTTTTCACGATAATCTAGGATATGTTCTTCAAGCTCTGAACGCTCGCCATGGATATAATCTTTGTCCATTGCTTGGAAGACACTGAGCTCGTTGCTTTCCAAGATAGAAGTAATGATGAGTTCCGCGTTTTCTTCTTTTGCACGTTTAATAGCATAATCAAAAGCTAAAAGTGCATCTGCCGAATCATCAACGCCTACAAGAATTTTTTTAACATCTTTTATCATCTAAACATCTCCATTCATTTACGCTCCAAGTTATTCAGTTTTTTTGGAATTAGCGAAACGTTTATTGCCGTAATATAAATCAACAACAGTCCAAATCAATAGGAGAAGTACACAAAGAATCAAAAAGTAAGCAATGTTATCTGCAAGTACCAGCTGGGCTTTAGAAGCCTCTGAACCAAAGAAATCTTCAACTTGACCCGGTAAACCGATTAAGTTTAAGTAAGTCAATCCAAGAACAGAAATCCACCCTAAAGCTTTTATCCAAAGTGTATTTTTGAAACGTTCTCCCATTTCTGCACGGCTATCAGTCATCATTAAAAGAGGCAGCATGGAAAATGGCAAAGCAAATGCTAAGAATACCTGAGAATTATTCATCAATGTGTTAAGAGCCGTATGTTCTGCGATCTCACTTTTTCCACTAGTAAGTATAACGCAGATCAAAACGGGAACGACAGAAATCAACCGCGTGACCAGCCTGCGTAGCCATAATGGCATCCTTAAATGGACAAAACCTTCCATGATAACCTGCCCAGTTAAAGTACCTGTGATAGTTGAATTTTGGCCAGATGCCAGTAATGCGACTGCAAAGAGAGTAGAAAGGATTCCTGAACGTGCTACTTCGATTAAAATCCCATTACTTAACATGGAAGTATCTGAAAGTGCATGAAACAAGCCAAAGAATGAAGGATCTTTAACGGCACCTGTTTTGAAAACAGCAACTCCCATGATTAATAGTAATGAATTAACAAGAAATGCAGCAGATAACTGGATGTTTGAATCCCAAGCGGTAAAGCGAACAGCCTGCGCAACATCATCTTCGTTGCTATGATCGATTTTACGTGTCTGTGAAATAGCAGAGTGCAAATAAAGGTTATGCGGCATAACGGTAGCTCCGATAATACCTAAAGCACCTGTCAAAGGAGTCTGTCCACCGATACTTGGTGAATTTGCGAAAGTCTTGCCTGTGGGAATAAAACCTTTAAACATATCTCCCCATGCAGGATTGGAAAGTGCAACTTGGTAGATAAAGATAAAGAGGATTACAAGGATCAAACAAACAACAATTGCTTCAATCTTTCTAAAACCGATTTTAGTTAATAAGAGCAGTAACAAAACATCGAAAACCGTTATAAAGACGGCAATTACTAATGGAATATGGAAGAGAAGATAAAGTGCAATTGCTGCACCGATAACTTCTGCAATATCTGTGGCCATAATCGCTAATTCAGTTAAAAGCCATAAAACGATTCCAAGAGACTTGCTAGTACGTGCACGAATTGCCTGGGCAAGGTCCATCTGGCTCACAATACCAAGTTTGGCAGCCATGTATTGTAAAAGCATCGCGATCAAACTTGACATTAAGATAACGGACATTAAAAGATATTGGAAGTTTTGTCCACCAGTAATAGACGTTGACCAATTTCCTGGATCCATATAACCAACAGCTACTAAAGCTCCAGGTCCAGAATAAGCAAAAAGCGTTTTCCAGAATCCCTTTCCGCGCGGCACGGCAACTGTACTATTGATTTCCTCAAGGGACGGTCCATTGGCATATTCAATTAGTTTATGCCGATTTTGCTTGTTTTTTTCTTTGCTCAATTTTGTTAACCACCTTTCAAGAATCTCTGAGCTATTCACATTGTACACCCAATTTTACACATTGAAAACAATTTTTAGGCGCACCTCAGAAATTAAGAAAACAGCTTAATAATTATTAGCATTCAAAGGTAGTTGTGCAGATGAAATATTTGGGAATATGTTAAAGTTAAGGGTGAAAAGCAGAAAGTTGGAGTTGTCGAAATGAAAAAATTAACAGTACTTTTTTTTAATCCGCGTGCAGGGGATGGAGCAGCACAAAAAATTGCAGTCGAAGTGAAAACTAGGTTAGTACAAAGAGGTGAAACCCCATATCAGTTTGATAGCACTACTAAAGCTGAAGCTGTAAAAAAGCTGCGGGAAACTTTAGCAAAAAAACAGATCGCAAGAATTATCTGTATCGGCGGCGATGGAACTTTGAATGTTGTTGCAACTGCACTGATTCATGCAAGAGTCCAAGTGCCTGTGGGCTTGATTCCGGCTGGAACGGTTAATAATTTTGCAAAGAAGTGGAAAATTCCATTAGAGGCAAAAAAAGCAATTGAAGTTGTTTTGAGCGGGAAACAGCGTTTGGTTGATATCGGAGTTTGCAATGAAACTGCAATTATCAGTTCACTTGTTTTTGGAAGTCTTGCAGATATTTCAAATGATGTTAAGCAAAAACAAAAACAAAAATTTGGGCTTGGAATTTATGGTTTAAGCGCTGTGAAAAATCTTAGTAAAAGCCGCTCATATAAAGCACTGTTTTTTAACGATTCTTTTTCGCTATATGCCAAAGTATGGGTTTGTTTAATAACAACCTCTAATTATATTGGGGGACGTCAGTACTTGGAAAAAACCTACAATGGATTGCACATTACGATGCTTAATAATATGAAAATCAGCAAGTTATTAAACTATGGTTTTTTTGCACTGACCGGAAACCTCCGTCGTTCAACAACACTGACTTCTTTTGACATAAAAAAAGTGATTATCAGGCCAGAAGATGGTCAAACAATGGTTGTCAGAATTGATGGTGACGAAGGCCCAATGCTACCGGCAAAGATCAGCTGGTTGCATCATTTTATGAAAATTTACGTAAAATAAAACAAAGATGTTAACAACTTTTTATTATTTTTATATCTCTAGGTTTTACTGAAAACACTAAGCAAAATTACAGTAACTTTTGGTCTGCTTGTCTTATAATTAAAGTTAGTTCAAAATAAATTGGAGGAATGCTGATGACTCACGAGATTAAAATAGGTAATTCTGATGTGGTAGTCTCACCTAAAATTGGCTTGGGAACTAATAAGGTTGGTGGACATAATCTGTTTAAAAACCTTAAGGATGAAGACGGCTATTCTGTGGTGAAGACTGCCTTAGATAGCGGAGTTTCGTTATTGGATACCGCATTTATGTATGGACTCGGACGTTCAGAAGAAATAATTGGAGAAGTTTTACGGCAATATGATCGCTCTAAAGTAATTATTGCTACCAAAGCTGCACAAGATCCGCAAAACGATTATAAGATTAACAACGATCCGGCGTTTTTAAAAGCGGCTGTTGAGAACGCACTTAAAAGGCTGCAGACTGATTATCTCGATATTTTTTTCATTCATTTTCCGGATGAAAAAACACCAAAAAATGAGGCTGTTGCAGCATTAGCTGAATTAAAAAAAGAAGGGAAGATTAGAGCAATTGGTGTTTCTAATTTTTCACTTGAACAGATTAAAGAAGCGAATCAGGATGGCCAAGTTGATATAGTTGAAGATAGCTACAATCTGGTTTCTCGAAAGGCAGAAAGGGAGCTTTTTCCTTATTTGCAAAAAGAGCAGATTTCATTTGTACCTTATTTTCCGCTTGCATCTGGGTTACTAACAGGTAAGTATAGTACGGAAGATAGCGATAAATTTAAGCAGTTTACAAAAGCAGAATTTACGGATATTATTACTGCTCTTTCGCAAGTACGTGAATTGGCAAAAAAACATGGTGCCACTGTTGCCCAGATCTTTTTGAGCTGGTACTTGCAAAATCCAGCTATTAGCGTGGTTATTCCAGGTGCACGTAAGCCGGAACAGGTAAAAAGTAATGTTGGAGCACTTAATGTTGAACTAACACAAGGTGAGTTTGAACAAATTGACAAACTTTTTGCTGATTTTTGATCTCTCTTAATACGAAAGCTTCAACTTAGTTAAAGGGTTATGTAATGGGAAACGATAATCTTTGAGTGCTTAACTATTAGTATTCAAAGATTATTTTTTAAGTTTTAAGAAAAAATTGCAAGAAAACAAAAAGAGGGGCTGGACCAAAATATGACTTTTGGTCCAGTCTCCTATTTTAACCTGAAATATGTGAATTAACGTGTTTAATGTTCAAAGCCTAACGACTATTTAGGCCCTTTCTTTTTGATATAGACGAAGCTTTACTTATAAAGAAGTTTACGTTGTATAAATTTGACAATTTCTACGATAATCAGCATAAGCACTCCACCGATGAAAACAGCCAGCCATTGCTGTGGTGCAAGCGGAGTAACTTTAAACGTATCATTGAAAGCAGGTAAAAGAATAGTAGCAAACAGCAAGATTCCAGAGATCAAGATAGACCAGTTAAACATTTTGTTGTTGAACAAGCCTTTTCTAAAAATTGAACCATGAAGTGACTTAGAGTTGAAAGCATGGAACAGCTGAATTAAGCCCAGAGTAGCGAAGGCCATTGTTAAAGCGTCCGCGTGGATCAAGGCATAGGAATGATGGAAGGGATATTGTAAGGCAAACCAGTAAACACCTAAAGTTAATCCCCCTTCTAGTATTCCTTGATAAAGAATGCTGGACATTACCCCATCGCTGAAAAAGTTGGAGCGGTTACCACGCGGTTTTCTTTGCATGATGGTTGCTTCAGCATGTTCAATTCCTAACGCAATTGCTGGGAAAGTATCAGTAACAAGGTTGATCCATAAGATTTGAGCAGGAGCAAAGATATCCCATCCTAACATTGTCATAAAGAAGAGGGTGAGAACTTCCCCCAGGTTAGCAGATAGAAGGTATTGAATTGCTTTTTGAATATTTGCGAAAACTTTGCGGCCTTCTTTAACTGCTACAATAATAGTTGCAAAATTATCATCAGCCAAAACAATATCACTGGCGTTTTTTGAAACTTCTGTACCAGTAATACCCATGCCGACACCGATGTCAGCTGTTTTAAGAGCAGGTGCGTCATTTACTCCGTCACCTGTCATTGCCACGATTTTTCCTCTATTCTGCCAAGCTTTAACTATTCTTACTTTATGCTCGGGAGCTACACGAGCAAATACTGAGTACTGTGTAATAGTTTTGTTAAGGTCTTTTGTAGAAAGATTATCAAGTTCACTGCCAGTAATGACCGCATCCTTTGTGTCCTTTTTAAGAATCCCTAAACGCTTAGCAATTGCAGTAGCCGTATCTTTATGGTCTCCTGTAATCATGAGGGGCCTAATACCTGCTGCGCGTGCTTCTGCCACAGCTGCGTGGGCTTCGGGACGTTCAGGATCAATCATTCCGATCATTCCTACAAAAATCAGTTCTTTTTCGAGATTTTCAGAACTAGGAGAACTTGAAATGGTCTTTAATGGCGAATATGCAAAACCTAATACACGCAAAGCTTGAAGAGCAAGCTCATGGTTAACTTCCAAAATTTTTGTGCGGTCTTTTTCTGTGATCTTCCTGATATTACCGTGATCTTCAATTTTGGTGGTTCTTTTTAAAAGTTCATCAATAGCACCTTTTGTCATTACATATTTCTTTTGGTTGTGTTCAACTACAGCAGACATTAACTTCCTTGTTGAGTCAAAAGGTAATGCAGTGATCCGGGAAAAGCTGTTGTGCAACTCTTCGACAGCTGTTTTTTTATTTAAATAGTATTGAACAAGAGCCGTTTCTGTGGGATCGCCTACTAGCCCCTCGGCAGTTTTCTGACTGTCATTTGCAAGGACCATAATTTGAGTCAGATGATCATTAGGCCCGAAATCAGCATTTTCAGCTTCCTGAAGTTTGTCTGGAACATATATTTTCTCAACTGTCATTTTATTTTGGGTAAGAGTCCCTGTTTTATCAGAAGCAATTATCTCAGTTGTTCCTAAAGTTTCAACTGCGGGCAATTTTCGAATTAGTGCATTGCGTTTAGCCATTGTCTGTGTTCCAAGCGCAAGAGTGATCGTTACGATTGCGGGTAAGCCTTCAGGAATAGCTGCAACAGCCAATGAGATGGAAGTCAACAGCATTTCAAGTACAGATGCGCGATCAGCTAAAATACCGATAACAAAAACCAGAACAGCAATAATTAAGACAAGTACACTGAGAATCTTGCTGAGATGGATAATATTCTTTTGCAAAGGAGTAATTGACTTATGAACGCTATTAAGCATTGCAGCAATATGCCCTACTTCAGTATCCATCCCAGTAGCAGTTATGACACCTTCTCCTGTGCCGTAGGTTACATTCGTATTCATGTATGCCAGATTTTTACGATCGCCTAATGAAAGATCTGATTCTTCAAGAGATTCTTCGTTTTTATCAACTGGAACGGATTCTCCTGTCAAAGCTGCTTCTTCGATTTTTAAAGAAGCTGTTTTTATTAAACGCAAATCGGCAGGAATGATATCGCCTGCTTCAAGTAAGACGATGTCGCCCGGAACGAGTTCAGAACTTTTTATTGTCTGAACCTGACCATCTCTGCGCACATGCGAAGAGGGAGTGGTCATTTCTTTGAGAGCATTAATTGCATTTTCGGCCTTTGCTTCTTGAAAAACACCAAAAGCTGCATTTAGTATTACTACTAAAAAGATTATGATAGCGTCAGAGGCATCACCAGCAAAAAAAGCAATAACAGCTGCAATTATTAAAATGATAATCATCAGGTCTTTAAATTGACTGAAAAATTTTTGCAGCAATGTACTGCCCTTTTGCTCGCTTAAGACGTTGGGGCCGTATTGGTCCAAACGTTTATCAATTTCAGCTGATTTCAGCCCGGTACTGCTAGTGTGAAGCTGCTCCAGTACTTTTTTAAAGGGAAGCTGGTGATATGTTTGTTTCATTGTGTGATAATCCTTTCTTTATACTAAATTTAGTTTAGCATACGGTAATCTTTTTAGGAAGTTTAATACTCACTAAAGGAACATATTTTGCCGCTTTACTTTTAACAGTTACATTTAGTTGAAAATTTTATTAATTATTGTTACATTTAAACTAATTTAATTACATAGGGGTGTTTGAGTTGATTCGAGAATTTAAGGAGTTTATTTCACGTGGAAGTGTTATGGATCTTGCTGTTGGGGTAATTATCGGAGGAGCATTTACTTCGATCGTTAAAGCTTTGGTCAGTTACCTGATTAATCCTTTGATAGGTTTATTTGTCGGAGGAATGGATTTTTCAGATTGGGTTTTGAAGATTGGAGATGCAACTTTTAAATTTGGCAGTTTTATTAATGCAATTATTAATTTTTTGATTATTGCTTTTGTAATCTTCCTGCTGGTAAAACTTGTAAATAAGGTAACA
Organism: Liquorilactobacillus oeni DSM 19972; assembly: GCF_001436275.1. Classification (GTDB taxonomy): domain Bacteria; phylum Bacillota; class Bacilli; order Lactobacillales; family Lactobacillaceae; genus Liquorilactobacillus; species Liquorilactobacillus oeni. Next base: position 104,190 of record NZ_AZEH01000020.1, on the reverse strand, counting down.
CATAAACAAAAGGAAGTTCCGATTACCCCTGAGGTTCAGTTACTAGAAGAAATTCGTGATCTTTTGAAAAAGCGGGATTAATGGAGCAAAACTAAAGATACTAAGCAGTTTTTAAGCTGTGTAGTGTTTTTTTTTATAATTTTTTTTGCATTTTTGCCGAAAATTAAATTTAAATTTCAAAAAAGATTAGCCGATATAAAAATTTAGAACATTATTAGAAAAATAAAGGGAATTCATAAGGAAAAAGCAGAAATAGTGGTTACTTTTAGAGAATAATCTGGTATCATAATTTCCGTACGTTGGGTACTAGAAAGTATTTATAAGTTTCCAAAATTTTCTTGATTTATGGTATGTGTATCTCTATTTTAAAACTTATTACCTAGTATATTGTTTATTTCGTGTTTTTATCAATACTGTTATGGGGGCTGGCTTAAGAAAAAGCAAATAAAACGCGACAATTTTTTGAGGATTCGTTTACATAATAAAGCACCATTTTTATACACATTATATATATTAAACACATGTGCACCAATTACTAAAAAGGGGCGAGAAGATGAAGACAGGGGAATTGGTCAAGGATATACGTACTGCAAAGGGGATTAAGGCAAAAACAATTTATGATAATTTACTTTCACGTTCAATGTACTATAAGTATGAGAGTGGATTGGTAGAGACAACGGCAGACACTTTCTTAAGTATTTTGGACAGATTGAATGTAGGCGCAGATGAATTCATGAAGCTTTTCGGTAGCATACTCAAAAGAGGGGATCACTATGGCAGTTATCGTCATGATTTGAAATTGGCATTTACACAGGAAAACTTAACAGAAGTAAAGGCAACTGAAAAAAAGATTGAAAGAGAATATCAAACTACTCAGCTTTTACGCTTTCATTATTTAGCTGTGATAGCATCTGCAATGAAGAAAAAGCTTGGTAAGACGAATGAAAGTGTTTTGAATGAACGAAGAGAAGTTGTGCACTATTTAGCTAGAGCACGTCAATGGGGATACTTTGAGTATTCATTGTTTATTGATTCTATCCTTATGTTTGACAGTTCTTCAATAGAAAAGCTTTTACAGAATCATGACTGGAATGAAGATGATGAAAGTCATGACAGAACGCTAGAGAATCTGAAGGTAAAAACACTTTGCAGTGCCATCCTCCTTTTTATGAAAGCCGATAAAAAAGAACATGTAGCATACTATTATAATTTACTTAATAAAATTAAAGTTGGTTCTAGTAACATAACTGCATTAAGTAATAAAATGTTTTTTGAAGGCCTTAAAATTATTAATGATGGTGATTATGAACAAGGTCTTAAAATTATTTCAGACATTTTTGCATTGTATCAAAAATTAGGAATGGAGAGCCTTTATAGGCACCATGTTGCTATTTTACAGGAAATGTTAAGCATTAAGCTTCAAAAGTCGAGGCCGCGGCGCAGGCGTAAAGCTTAAAAAAACCAACTTGAAAAAAAAGAAAATAAAGTTTAATATGAAGTGATGCACAATATACGAAAGGAGGAATTTCTCAAATGTCACAAAATACACATGTAGGGGTAGCTAATGACCGTCGTCCCGTAAACCAAAAAAATATCAAAAAGCGTCGTGCACAACATCAAAATGTTTTAGACTTTTTGAAAAGTCGTGCAGAGTTAGAAAAATCAGCAAAATAAACGGCTTATTTTTTCTTAAAAATGATTGGCCAGCATGGGGCGTCAGTGACGTTTTGTGGTGGCTTTTTTGATAGAAGAAATTATTGGCTGCGGAAAAAAATATGATATAATCACCCGGTAAGAGGATGGAGAATAATGAGTATTTTAGAAGTTGAAGGTCTTTCGCATTCATTTGCAGAAAAGCAATTGTACCAAAACGCCGAATTTAGGCTGAATAAGGAAGATCATATGGGAGTTATAGGGCAAAACGGTGCAGGAAAAAGTACGCTTATTAAGATAATTACTGGCCAAGAATTGCCTGATGAAGGTAAAATTAAGTGGCAAAGAGGAGTTAAGATTGGTTATTTGGATCAATACGCACAAACTGCGCATAATCTGACAATCTTTGATTTTTTAAAGTCAGCTTTTACGAAATTGTATCAGATCAGTGCAGCTCAAACTAAATGTTATGAGGAATATGCTGCTACTTTGGATGAAGAATTATTGGAAAAAGCTGGCCAATACCAAGAACAGCTTGAAGCCGGACGCTTTTACGAGATAGAAACACGGATCGCACAGGTAATGACAGGCCTAGGAATTGATGCGATCGGCAAAGACAAGGAAGTTGACCAGTGCAGTGGAGGACAGCGTTCTAAAATTATTCTAGCAAAACTTTTGCTTGAAGAACCCGATGTCCTTTTACTGGACGAACCGACTAATTATCTTGATACTGAGCACATTGAATGGCTGATTGGTTATCTTAACGGTTTTTCTGGCTGTTTCATGGTTATTTCGCATGACTATAAATTTTTAGAGCAGATTACGAACACAATTATTGACGTTGCATTCGGGAAAATTACTAAATATACCGGGAGTTTTAGCGCAGCAGTCAAGCAGAAGGAACAGAAAAAAGAAGTTCAGTTAAAAGCTTATGAAAAACAACAACGCCAAATTGAAAAAGATGAGGCTTACATTAGAAGAAATAAAGCCGGAACACGTTCTACAATGGCTAAGTCACGCCAAAAAAGGCTTGATAAGCTGGAACGAATTGATCCTCCAAGCGATTCAATGCAGGCACACTTTAAATTTCCTTACAGTGAGCTTCTTTCTTCGGCTACTCTTGTAGTAGAAGAGCTTTCTGTTGGGTACAAGGTGCCATTACTGGAACCTGTTACTTTCTCACTCAGCCACGGAGAAAAAGTAGTTCTTAAAGGCTTTAACGGAGTGGGAAAGTCCACTTTGATTAAGTCGATTTTAGGTTTGATTCCAACTTTTGGCGGCAGCGCTAAATTTGTAGATGCAGCAGAAATTAATTATTTTACACAAGACCTTGAATGGAGTAATCCAAATCAGACACCATTGAGTATAGTTCAAGATACCTATCCCCGGTTGGAAGCAAAAACTGTGCGGCAGCGTCTTGCACGCGCAGGGTTAAGTCCGGCTAATATTTTAAAGCCGATTCATCTTTTGAGCGGCGGAGAGCAAACAAAAGTAAAATTATGTATCCTTGAACTTAAACAAAGCAATTTCTTAATAATGGACGAACCAACTAACCATTTAGATGAGCAGACAAAAAATGCTTTGCGGGATGCATTAATCGCTTTTCCTGGAAATATTTTGCTAGTTTCGCATGAAGAACAGTTTTATCGTGGATGGATAGATCGGATTTTTGATGTTGAGAGTGTCAGGCTTAATAAGGACTAAAGGATGGGACAGATGAATAAGAAAAAAGTAATTTCATGGGCCATTGCAGTGATACTTGTGGTCATTGCTGTTTGGAGTGTAGTTTATATGCACCAGACCGAAAAGAAAAATGAAGTAAAGATTGCTAAGCTGGCTAAAAAAGAAGCAGCTTTAAAGAAAAGGAATATTGATCCTGATATGCGGCGTCCCATTAATTGGCGTAAATCTTCAGAAAAAAAATCTTATCCGAATGCAAAGCTGATTCCAAACCTGTGGGTTAAAGTATCGCTTTCTAAACAAAAAATGTACATAATGTCCGGTAAAAAAACAATTTACAAGATGTATGTTTCTGCGGGCACCAATGAAGCGGGTTTTCCAAACAACAGCAAGAAGAAGTTTCCAAAAGGGACTTTCCATATTCAAGAAAAAAGAGGGACCTTTTTCTATTCACCGGTTTTTGATGAGGGTGCTAAATACTGGGTATCGTGGAGAGGTGACAGCAAGAGCATGATTCATACTGTTCCAACTGATGAAAAGGGAAAATATAAGCTCGACCAGGCCCAAAAATTAGGGAAGAAAATGAATACCAATAGCAGTATCAGGTTATCTGTAAAAGATGCTAAATGGTTTTATAAAAACGTAGCTGCCGGTACCAAACTTGTAATTAAAAAATAACAAAAAGGTCTTTGCCAAAATGATATGCGGCAGAGATCTTTTTTTATTTTTTGAAAGCAGGTTTTTCAGGTTAGTTGAAAATTTTAATGCAAAAACCTGTTGTGCAAAATATTTTTGCAGTAAGATTGAAAGTGAGCCCGCATTAATGAGCTATTATTATATGGTTTAGGGAGTGTTTTTTTATGGCAAATACAAAGGGATCGGACTTGCTGGTTGACGTTTTAGCTGACTGGGGAGTCCAAAATGTGTACGGTCTGCCAGGTGATTCTATTGATACGACAGTTGATGCTTTGCGCAGACAGCAGGAAAAAATAAAGTTTACTCAGGTTCGACATGAAGAAGTAGCTGCATTAGCAGCTGCAGCAGAAGCTAAGTATACAGGTAAATTGGGAGTTTGTTTATCGATCGGCGGTCCAGGTGCAATTCATTTATTAAACGGTTTGTATGATGCTAAAATGGATCACGTTCCAGTATTGGCATTATTGGGTCAGGTAACTTCTTCTTCACTGAATGAAGGCTATTTTCAAGAAGTAAATACGGCTAAGTTGTTTGATGACGTTGCTGTTTTCAATAGAAATATTACTTCTGTAGATAACCTGCCGGAAGTTGTAGATCAAGCGATCAGGAGTGCCTATGAAAATAAGGGAGTAGCAGTTCTAACAATCCCAGATGACATCCCCGACCAGAAGATGCAGGGTGAATATAAATCTTCAGCACGGGCTTTCTCACTGGCAACGCCGGAAGTAAACGAGGCTCAGCTTACACAGGCTGGCCAGTTGCTGAAAGAAGCTAAGAAGCCGCTTGTTTTATTAGGTGTTGGAGCTAGAAACGCTGGAAAAGAAATCAAACAATTTATTGAAAAAAATAATTTGCCATTTGTTGAAACTCTTCCTGCAAAAGGAATAATTGCAGATGACCATCCAAATTCTTTGGGTCAGGTCGGCAAGTTGGGGACAAAGCCTGCTTATGAAGCGATGCATAGTACAGATCTGCTTTTTCTTTTTGGAACTAACTATCCGTACCTTCCATATCTTCCTGCAAAGGGGCAGGCTAAGTGTGTTCAGGTTGATCTGAAGGCCGAAAACTTAGGAAAAAGATATGGCGTAGATGTTGCTATTCAAGGTGATACGGCAAAAGTAGTTAAAGCACTGAATACTCAAGGTGTCCTTCATCAAAATGAAAATTTCTTGAAAGCATGCCAAAAGAGTATGTCTAACTGGAATAAGTGGATGGACTCAAAGCGCAAGTTAAACACAAGTCCTGCTTCTCCTGAAAGTCTTGCGGCTTATATTGATGAAACTGCGCCGGATGATATGGTATATTCAATTGATGTCGGAACTTCAACCTCATGGGCTGCAAGGTTTTTACATGTTAAAGAAAGCCAAAAGTTTGGAATTTCGTCATGGCTGGGCACGATGGGCTGCGGGCTTCCAGGTGCGATTGCTGCACAACTGGCGTATCCAGAGCGTCGAGTACTCACACTTAATGGTGATGGCGCCTTTGCAATGGTCATGCAGGACTTTGTAACTGCAGTCAAGTACAAGCTGCCTATCATCTGTGTGGTTATCAACAATCAAAAACTGGCGTTTATTGAATATGAACAACAGTCTGCTGGACAATTGAATTATCAAATTGACCTTGCTGATATGGACTATGCTCAGTTTGCAAAAGCTTGCGGAGGTGTTGGTATTACTGTAAAGTCCAATGATGAATTTAAAGCAGCTCTTGATAAAGCATATACGATCAAGGATCGCCCGATTTTGATTAATGCCTATGTTAAAGATGATGCACCGTTACCAGGCAAGATAGTTATGGATGAAGCTAAGGGTTATATGAAGTTTGGCCAAGAATACCTGGAAAATTATTGGAAGATACCTGAATTACCTCCTCTTAAGGATATTTTAAGACAATTCTTTTAAGTGCTGCTTTTTTTAAATATGTTGTTAAATTAAACGATTATTTTAGGAAAAGAGTACGTAAAGGTCGTGAAAAAGGACGATGACAAACTATGAATTTTGTCATCATCCTTTTTTGCTAAAAATGATGAAAGTATTTCAGAAATTGTTTTATAACTTTTCTTATTTTGGGTTTAAATGCCCAACGACGGCCTTTTTTGTTTCAAGATGGTGGTGTGATATAGTGTGGATTAAGAAATGAAAGGGTGCTGTAAATGAAGATTATATTGTTGGGAGGTTCAGGTTTTGTCGGACAAGGATTAATAGCTGAGATGCTTCAAGATAAAAATTTTGAAATTACCAGCATTTCTCGTTCAGGCGGTAATGCCGTACTTTGGAGACGCTGGCCTCAAGTTAAGTGGATTCAAGCCGATCTCAGTGTTAATGAAGCTGCTTGGCAAAAACCGCTTTCTGAAGCAGATTGGGTTGTTGACCTGATAGGGGTGCTTTTTGCACCTGATTATACTGTGTACTATCAAAAAACAATCGTTCCTTTGCAGAAGGTAATTCATTTTCTGCAGTTTGAAGCGCTTAGACCCAAAGTGTTATTTGTATCTGCTAATGCAGCTCCACGTCCATTGGCCGACTATATTCATGCTAAAAGAGAACTTGAAAAACAGTTGAAAGAACGGTTGGTTCAACGGGTGTTTTTTGTTTATCCAGGTTTAATTTATGCACCTGAACGTCCGATGGTCAATTTAATGGGCAATTTTTTGAGAAGAAAAATAACTAATCGACTAGCCCCGCACCTTGTCAAATCACTGCGTCCACTCAAACGCTGGGAATTTTCTCAAGAGGTTAAGAAAGTTTTGCTGTCCAAAAAAAGCTGGTTGTGTGTAAGAAACTAAAAAATGACAGTTGCATAAGACTGTAAGGACTTTATAATTAAGAGTGTTAATTTTTGAGGAGGAATAAATGGTAATGGAAAAAGCATGTACGACCATTTTGGTGGGGAGAGAAGCCACTATTGACGGCTCAACAATGATTGCACGTAATGATGACACCTTCTTGCCGCTTACACCGCAGCGCTTTTTGATGAAACCCGCAAGTAAAAAAGAAGGCAGAAAGCTCGTTTCTAATCAAAATGGGTTTAAAGCTCCTTTGCCTTCAAGTAGTTATCGTCTAACTGTTACTCCTAATGCTGATATAAAACATAATGGGGTTTTTGATGAGAGTTCTATTAATGAGAAGAATGTAGCAATGTCCGCGACCGAAAGCGTATACGGTAACGAAAAAGCACTTGCCTACGATCCGCTTGTACCAAACGGTTTAGCAGAAGACAGCTTGCAGACGATGGTAGCGCCATATATTGATTCGGCTCGTCAAGGCGTCACATATTTGGGAAGCTTGATTGAAAAGTATGGATCTCCAGAAGGAAACGGTGTTTTGTTTGCTGATAAAGACGAAGTCTGGTATATGGAGATTGTTACTGGACATCATTGGGCAGCAACACGTATCCCTGATAATGCGTACGCAATTGCAGCAAATCAGGTGGCACAGCAGCAGATCGATTTTGATGATCCAGAAAACTATTTGTGGTCAAAGGGCATTCAGAAGTTTGTTGAAGAGCATCATCTCAATCCAGATAAGTCTGGTTGGAATTTCAGACATATCTTTGGAACAGATACAGAAAAAGATCGGCATTATAATACACCGCGTGTTTGGTTCGGCCAGCGCTATTTAAATCCTAAGACACAGCAAGATCCAATGTCCAGTGAGTTACCTTTTATCTGTTATGCTGAACGATTATTGGCAGTGGAAGATCTGGAATATATTTTAGGCTCACATTATAACGAAACTCAATATGATCCTTTGGGGCATGGCAGTGAGGAAGACCGTCTTAAATTTCGGCCGATTTCTCTTAATCGTACTCAAAATTCACATGTTCTCCAACTGCGTAATGATGTTCCTGAAAAGAATTCTGCTTTGATGTGGATTTGTTTTGGGATCCCATCCTTTAGTCCTTATGTGCCCTTCTATACTAATGCCGATGATACTGACCCAAGCTGGAGCAAAACCCCACTTGAATTTGATATTAAGAGCGCCTATTGGATGTATCGAACACTCTCTATGCTGGTTGAATCTCACTATGCAAAATTCATTCAAGCAGATTTAGACTACTTGAAGGACTGTCGTGAACTTCAACGAACAATGATTGCTGCCGCGGATGAAAAGGTAGCTGAACTTACTGACATTAAAGCAACTGCTTACTTGACACAGAAGAATTACGAATTAGTTGCACAAATGCGTGAAAAAACAATGGCTTTGATTGGTCAATTGGTTATGAAAGGTTTGACATTCTCAAAGCTAACTTTTAATATGGATAAGAATCTTTAATAGAAAGCGGAACCCGAAAGTTTGGATGTGAATCAAGGATGAAGATCAAGGTCGGAGAATTTATTGAGAAAGTTGAAAATGATGGTTTTTACAAGAAAGAGCTGCCCGTGATAAATTGTAAAAGTGCAGCTCAGTTTGTATCGCAGTCACTTAGTGCTTTTTTTACAGAATTTAAGAAAAATATAGAAAAAGAAGAACTTGTTCAAGTAAAACAGCCGATTTTAATGGGTACTAACCAGATTTTATTAGTTCTCGAAACTGGAATAATCAATTTGCCTTTTGCTAATACGAAACAAGTCGATAACTTTTTCGAATTGAATGATGAAACACAAGAGGTTGTTAACCTGGTAGTTGCAGCTGATAAATTAAATAAATCTGGATTACGGATAGATTCATTTGGGACGGTAGCTGCTTTTAATAAAGAAAGTGTTGTCATTGAACAAAAACTGACTAATAATGTTTTGGATAAATTAGCGGTAATTGAAGAAAATGCCGCTAAATAATAGAGCTAATTATAACAATGTAAATATTTTATTTGTTTAAAAAACGTGCCAGAAGTGAAGTGCTTTCAAGACTTGTTATTTAATAACCTAGTTTTGCAAGGTATTTAACTTTTGGCATCTTTTTTAATTTATAATCTTTAAAAAAAACAGCGGAGCTGCATTCTTAGTCTTAAGCAGTAATAATGTTAGACATGTTTTTCTCAATTAATTATACTAGAATTTTTTTAGTTGATACGCTAAAATTAAAAATCAATAAAAGATTTGTTGTCCAATACGCAAAAAAATGATGGGAAGACAACCTATGAATATCGGAATTTTAAACATTATGCACGATAAAATTGATACGAAAAAGCGTTTTGATAGTGTGCTGAAAGCAGCAAAACAGTCTTTAAAAATAACTTATTTTTATCCAACAATGCATTATAGGGGAAGAGAAGTTCCAGAATACCTTTTAAAATTTGCAGAACCACTTGCCTTAGATAAGGTTAGTAAAATGGATGCTTTTATTGTTACGGGGGCTCCGCTTGAACGGCTTGACTTTAATGAGGTGACCTATTGGAAAGAATTGAAAGAACTCTTTGCATTCCTTAAGAAAAATGAAATGCCACAATTGTATATTTGCTGGGGTGCAATGGCAGCTGCAAATTATTTTTATGGAATAGATAAAAAGATGCTGGTGGAAAAAATTTTTGGTGTCTATCAGCACAAAATTTCTGGTACTTGCTTACTTTTAGAAGGATTAAAGTCTGGCTTTAAAGCTCCTCATGCACGCTATGCGGACTTGAACAAAGATCAGATTTTATCTTCTGATATGCTGAAGATAAATGCTTTATCCATGAATGGCGAATTGTTTTTGATGGAAGCACGTACACAACCGCAAACTTTTTTATTTGCGCACCTTGAATACGGTAAAGATGCACTGACGAAAGAATATCAGCGTGAAGCAGCTGCTTACCCTGAAAAAGCAGCCAGCTTGGCTAAGCCGCAAAACTATTATTTGAATGAAAATAAAATGACAGGTGAACTTTTCTCTTGGGCAAATACCCAAAAGGTCTTCTTTGAAAACTGGCTGAAGCGAATTTATTGTCAAAAAAGAAATTTAGACATAGATAAGCTCTCATTTTAATTTTAAATTGTTTTGGATAGTATGTTCAGCCGCTCAATGAACGTGAAAAATGATATGATAATGTTATATGAAGTAAGAATTGAAATGGGGAATGAATTTTGACAGGTGGCCAATTGGCAACTAATTTGATCATTATGGTTGTTGTTTTTTATTTTGCAGCCTTTTTTGTTGCTACGGAGTTTGCACTCGTTCAAACTAGAAAAAGTGCGTTGGAAAGTGCACTTGATGCAGGAAAAGGTAATCGGCGCAAGTTGCAGACAGCCTTAAAAATGGTTCAAAATTTAAATGAATACTTATCAACTACTCAAGTAGGTGTAACTCTTGCAGGAATCATTCTTGGCTGGATTGGTGAAGGAACAATAGAAGTACTGATCGTAGATGCATTAAGGATTGCACCTGTTAGTGAAACAGCTTTGCATGCTCTTGGGGCCGTAATCGGGGTAATGCTGTTAACTTACTTAGAAGTTGTGCTGACAGAGATTGTTCCTAAAAATTTAAGTATTGATATGCCGATGAAAATGATGATGCTGGTAGTTACGCCTCTACATTATTTTCATATTCTTTTCTATCCTTTTGTATGGCTGTTAAACGTTTCTGCAGCAGCAATCATTCATTTATTTGGTTTACGTCCTGCAAGTGAAAGCAACGATGTTTTGACACAAGCAGAGATTTTGCGACTATCCCGAAATGCTGTAACTGGAGGGATGCTGGATAAGAATGATCTGCTTTATATGCAAAGGGCGTTTGATTTTAATGATAAAATTGCTAAGGATATTATGGTCGATCGCACGAGCCTTGAAGTGGTAGATATCACCGATTCTGTTAAAACGGTGATTAATTACTATCTGCGTCAAGGGTTTAGCCGTTTCCCTGTAGTAGCAAATAATGATAAAGATAAAATTTTAGGGTATGTTTACATTTATGACTTGATCAGACAGGCTCAAGTTGATGACAGCATTTTGGTCAGCAAGCTTTTACGAACGATCATTACTGTCCCGGAAGTTACTCCGATTCAGGGATTATTGCAGCAAATGATTCAAAAACAGACACCAATTGTAGTAGTTTTAGATGAGTATGGCGGTACAAGCGGAATCGTAACGGATAAAGATATTTATGAAGAACTTTTTGGAGTTGTTAAAGACGAAATCGATAATGTTTCAAGCGAATATATTTTTAAAAATCCAGATGGATCATACAAGATTTCAGGGAAAACAACTTTATATGATTTTGAGCGTTTTTTTAGAACCAAGAATAAAGATTTTGATGAATCAGAAAGTGTTACGATTGCGGGTTATTTATTGGAAAACTATAAAGTAAAACGTGGCGATGTGATTACAATTGGACAGTTTGACTTAAAAGTAGTGGACTTTAATCGTAATTATATTGATTGGCTTGAAGTCAGAAGACATGCTGTAAAATCAGAAGAAGAACCGTCTGTTCCTCAGGCAAAGAAAGAAGACACAAAAAAAGAATGATCTGGTCTTCTTGTTTACAATGGAGATAGACATTTCTTTACCAGTACTATATGATTATTGCAATATAAGTACCTTAGAAGCTAAAGGAGAAGTGACCGAACAAATGCGGCAAATCAATGCAAAACGAATTGTTATCAAAGTTGGAACGAGTACCTTGACGCATAGTAATGGGAAGCTGAATCTGCAAGCAATCGATCAGCTTTGTTATACATTAAGCGGATTAGTAAATGAGGGAAAAGAAGTTGTTTTGGTTTCATCTGGTGCAATCGGGGTCGGCTTGGGAATCTTAGGGCTGCAAAGTCGCCCTGTTGCTATTCCAGAACAACAAGCAGTCGCTTCTGTGGGACAAACACAGCTGATGACGGTTTATCAGCAGCGTTTTTCCGTTTATGGACAAAAAATCGGTCAGATTCTTTTGACTCATGATGTAGTTGATTATCCAATAAGCAGACAAAATGCGCTAAATACCTTCGAAAATCTGTTACAGCTGAACGTTATTCCGATTGTTAATGAAAATGATGCTATTGCAGTTGACGAGTTGGATCATCATACCAAGTTCGGCGATAATGATCAGTTATCTGCAATTGTTGCAAAGGCCATTGGAGCTGATCTTTTGATAATGCTTTCTGATATTGATGGTTTTTATGATAAAAATCCGCGTAAGTTTGACGATGCATCTTTGATTGATAGGGTAACTGAAATCGACGATGCAACCTTTAAACTTGCGGGTGGACGGGGTACCAAATTCGGCACAGGCGGAATGATTACAAAATTAAAGGCAGCAGAAATAATGTTAGAAACCAAAAAAGCGATGGTGCTTGCAAATGGTGAAAATCCTTCGATTATCTTCAAATTACTTGATGGTACTAACCTAGGAACCTTATTTATGGGGACTGACTAAGAACGGAGGGGAAGAAATGGCTTATGATTTAACAGTACTTGGGAAAAAAGCTGAAGCTGCTTCATATCAACTGGCACAGTTGGAGACAAAGAAAAAAAATACTGTTCTGTTGGCAATGGCAAAGGGTTTACGTGACCGTACCGCAGAGATTATTGCAGAAAATAAGCTGGACCTAAAAAAAGCTGCTGGGTTGACACAAGCATTTGTTGACCGTCTCACACTTGATGAAGCCAGAGTTGAACAAATGGCAGAAGGACTTGAAAAGGTTGCACAGCTTCCTGATCCGCTTGGAGATCTGGTTGGCGGCTGGGTTAATGAAGCCGGGTTGCAGATTGCACAGCAGCGTGTTCCGTTAGGAGTGATCGGAATTATCTATGAAGCACGTCCAAATGTAACGGTCGACGCTGCTGCTCTGTGTTTTAAATCCGGTAATGCCGTGATTTTGCGTGGCGGTAAGGAAGCTTTGCATACCAACCTGAAATTGGTGTCTATTTTGCAGAATGCTCTGCGAAATACTGGAGTTACACCGGCAGCCTTGCAGATTGTAGAAGATACTTCGCATGAAGTAGCTAATCAGTTAATGCAGCTGACTGAATATTTAGATGTATTGATTCCGCGTGGAAGTGCCCGTCTTATTCAAGCAGTGGTTAGAAATGCAAAGGTACCTGTGATTGAAACAGGCGCTGGCAACTGTCATCTTTATGTTGATAATGCTGCTGATTTGGAAATGGCAAAACAAATTATCATTAATGCCAAATGCCAACGTCCTTCTGTTTGCAACGCAGCTGAAAAGCTGCTGATTCATAAAGATGTGGCTGCTTCTTATCTGCCGCAGATAGCACAAGCCTTATGGGATCACCACGTTGAGCTCCGGGGCGACAAGCAGACACAAAAAATTTTGGGAAGTAGAATCAAGCTGGCAACAGAGCAAGATTGGTATCAAGAATATAATGATTATATTCTTGCGATTAAGGTTGTTTCTTCTCTTGAAGAAGCAATTGCACATGTTAATAAGTATGGAACAAAACATTCAGAAGCTATCATTACTAATGACTATAAAAAGAGTCAGCGTTTTTTGGCGCAAGTCGATGCCGCTGCAGTATACGTTAATGCTTCTACAAGATTTACTGATGGATTTGAATTTGGCTTTGGTGCGGAGATTGGTATTTCTACACAAAAACTGCATGCTCGCGGTCCAATGGGATTGCTGGCCTTAACTACGACTAAATATTTGATTCGCGGAAACGGCCAAATTCGAAAATAAGGAATATGCCTTACAACCTATTCGGCTAATAAAACAATAGTATTATAAGCTGTTTTTTATTATAATAACTAAAAAGACATTAATTTGGAGGCAATCATGGTTGAAAAAAAGGAACAGGGTAAATTAAAACTGTTCGCGTTAAATTCAAATCGGGAACTGGCAGAAAAAATTGCAGATGAGTTAGGTGTTGGGCTGTGTGCAGCGTCAGTTAAACATTTCAGCGATGGTGAGATACAAATCAGTATCAACGAAAGTGTTCGTGGAGCTGATGTTTTCATAATTCAATCTATTTCTGATCCTGTTAATGAAAATTTTATGGAATTGATGGTTATGATTGATGCATTACGTCGTTCAAGTGCCGGAACCATCAATGTAGTTTTGCCATATTATGGTTATGCGCGTGCTGACCGTAAATCACGTCCCCGTGAACCGATTACTGCTAAGTTAATTGCTAATTTTATTCAGCTTGCCGGCGCGGATCGGGTGGTTACAATGGACTTGCATGCAGGCCAGCTGCAAGGCTTCTTCAACATTCCAGTGGATCATTTATTGGCAATTTTCGTACAAGCCCGTTACTTTATTAACAAGGGAATTACCAGCGATGTTGTAATAGTTGCTCCAGATCATAATGGAGTGAAGGCTGCGCGTAATTTAGCAACATTGTTGAAAGCACCAATAGCGATTGTTGACAAAAGAGAGACTAAACGAGTTGTAGATGCAAAGAAAATGACAATAATTGGCGACGTAGTTGATCGGCGCTGTATTGTCTTTGATGACATGATCGATACTGGCGGCAAAGTGGCTGATGCTGCAGCTGCTTTAAAAGCCGCAGGAGCAAGAGAAGTCTATGCTTGTGCTACCCACCCGATTTTTTCAGGAAACGCTGTTAAGGAACTACAAGATTCTGCTTATACAGAAGTAGTTGTTACTGATACTATAGAAATTCCGCAGGAAAAGCGTTTTCCTAAGCTGAAGATCCTTTCAGTATCGCAGACTTTTGCAAAAGCAATCAGTTTAATTTATAACAATAGGTCCGTTGATGCACTCTTCAATAAGAATCGTCTTTGATTTGCTGAGTATTGTCTTATAAGATTGAAAGGTCCTGCATGATTAAGTGCGAGGGACCTTTTTGTGGCTAAACAAGAATAAAAATTTTAAAATATCTAAGACAAATTTTTATCTGAAAAATGGAGGAATAACTTATGCTGGATTATCAACATCAAAAAGATTGGCCAGACTTTCCTTCAACTTGGCAGTCTCCAATTAAATTTTCATTAGAAAAAGCAAAAAAAGTTAAGTTGGATGAATGTGAAGTCAAGTTTACTGCAACCTATGAATTTTCTAAGGTAACAGCTAAGGGAAACAATTTACAATATGATGGCAAAGGCCAGACACTTATTTCTGGAAGGTACTTTACATTTCAACAGCTTCATTTTCATTTGCCTGCAGAACATCTTTTAGAAGGAACAGCAGCATACCCGCTGGAATTACATTTTGTACAAAAAAATGAGGTTGGCCAGTTGGCAGTGATAGCTTTTTTTGTAGAAGTTGGTGATTATAACGAAGCTTTAGCTCCTTTTTTTCAGCATTTCAAACTGCAAGAAGGTGCTGGAGCAGATTTTAAACAGCATTTGGATGTGAACAAATTGCTGACAAAAAAAGCTAATGTTTATCGTTACTTAGGTTCATTAACTACGCCGCCCCTTCTTCGCGGAGTTGAGTGGTGGGTTTTTGAACAGCCGCTTGCAGTTTCAAAACAACAGTTGCAGATTTTGCAAAAAGATTTTACTAGACCAAATGCGCGGGCTGTTCAGCCCAGAAATGAACGCAATATTTTATACTATGATTTGCAGTAGTATTCATTTTATAGTTTAAACAATTCGGAAAGCAGGCTTTTATATGATGAAAGATTTAACATTGGAGGACATCAAAATTTTTCGGTCTGGTTTTACAGCGAAGCAGGTTTATGCAGTAGCAGCACGTGCTGTTCAAAAAAATGGTGTGAATGCTGCTAGTGAAAATTACGCTGCAAAACGTGATCTTAACAGAACTTTTTCAGTTGAACTTTCAACAGATAAAGTTACTAATCAGAAGAAGAGCGGAAGATGCTGGCTCTTTTCAACACTGAATACATTGCGCCATCAATTTGCTGTGCAATACAAGATAAAAAATTTTCAGTTTTCACAAAATTATAATTCTTTTTACGATCGTTTAGAAAAAGCAAACCATTTCTATGAAAGGGTAATTGAGACTGCTGGATTACCGTTTGATAATCGTTCTGTAAAGGAATTGTTTGCAGCTCCTGATGATGACGGCGGGCAGTGGGCAAATGCAGCAGCTTTGATAAAAAAATACGGTGTGGTTCCGCAATCAATTATGCCAGAAACCTATAATAGCGAAAAAACAGATGAGATTAGTGATGCGTTAATATTAAAGCTGCGAAAAGATGGGGTGAGATTGCGGACTTTAACTAATCAAAATAAATCAAAAGAAGAACTTGCTGCTGCTAAGAATAAGTACCTAAAGGAGATTTACCGTATGCTGGTTTTTGCCTTTGGCGAGCCGCCTTTGGCTTTTGATTTTGAGTATCGCGATGATGAACACAAGTATCACCTTGAGCGCAACCTTACTCCACAGCACTTTTTTGAAAAGTATGTTTCGTGGAATTTTGATGATTATGTTTGTTTGACGAATGCTCCTGATCATGAAATGGAAAGCCTTTATGGTTTGCCAAGTCAGGATTATATCTTTGATGGTAAAAAGATTGTTTTTGTTAACACTGAACTAAAGGCATTAAAAGACGCAGCAATCATGCAGCTTAAAGATGGACAGTCAGTTTGGTTTGGAAATGATGTTGCTAAAGATCTTGAACGAAACCAAGGAATTTTGGACCCAGCTTTTCATGAACGGGCAGAACTTTTTGATATAGATCTGAGATTAACCAAGGCAGATCGATTACGGACAGGTGAAGCAAGCGTTTTACATGCAATGACTCTAGTAGGTGTCGATCTGATTGACGGCAAACCGACAAAATGGAAAGTCGAAAACAGCTGGGGTGAAAAGATTGGCGACAAGGGTTATTTCGTAATGAGCGATGAGTGGTTCAACGAATATGTGTATGAAGTGATCATTAACAAAAAGTATCTTCAAAGTAAACAAAAGCAGGTTTTGCAAAAAGAAATGATTGCTTTAAAACCGTGGGACTCTCTTGCATAATTTTAGTGAAGTACTAGTAGGGGTTGTATCAGTAGTCGCTAGGCTTTGAGTATTAATTGCAAATTACGGACCTAGTCTGAATTTGACTGTGAGTAATCAGTAATCTCATGGTTAAGCGGAAAAGGCCGGCTATTGAAACACGTTGGTTTTTATATTACTTAAAAAAATAAAGGGGCCAGGTCGAAAGCTAATTTTGACCTAGCCCCTTTATGGTAAAATAAGCATAAATGAAGTAGAAAGGAGTTTTTCTGTAAATGAGCTTAGGATTTATTTTAGGAAAAGCATCTGCTGATCATCAAAAAGCGTTAGCAGCACAGTTGGTTTCTTTGAAGAAGAAAGATCCGCAGGGCAAGTTTTATTTTCTTGTTCCTAATCACATTAAATTTGCCTCTGAAGTAAAAGTTCTTCACCAGTTGAAAGCCTTAACAAAGAGTGAGCAGACTTTATTTGCAGAGAATTCTGTTCAGATTTTTTCGTTTTCGCGGTTAGCTTGGTATTTTCTCTCAGACACTGCTTTTTATCAGACACCGCGTATTTCTGAAGCTGGGCGTAATATGATCATTCAGGATATTTTACAGAAGCATCAGGATGAACTTACAGTTTTTAAAAGCGAACAAGAACAGCTTGGTTTTGTTAGTCAAATTAGAAAACAGCTGGATGAATTCGAAAAGGGCTGTATTACGAGTGAGGATCTTGTGCAGTTTGCCTCAAAGACACCAGATCAAATGGATTTAAGAGCCAAATTGCATGATCTATCTTTGGTTTACGCAGATTATACTCAACAAACTGCAGGAAAATACCTTGATAATAATGTGTTGTTAGAGGAACTTGCAAATGTTTTGAACGAAAAAGATATGGAGCATAGTTACTTTTTCATATATGGTTTTACCCAATTTACAGCGAGTGAATTCCGGCTTGTTACAACTCTGTTTAAAAAATCAAAACTGACTTTAGTATCTTTAGTACTTGATAGGGCTTATACAGAGCAGGTTCCTGAAACGCATGAACTTTTCTATCGTGCTGGCTTGCTATATTTTAAACTTTATCAAGCTGCCAAAAAGGAAAAAGTTCCGCTTTTAGTGGACAGCTATGTAAAAGATAAACGTGTTGAAAATCCGACATTGATTACACTCGAAGATTACTGGATAGCATCAACAAGGATGAGTCCGTTAAAAGAAAAGCATGCAGCCGTAAAATCTGGCTTGCAGTTTTTTTCCGCTGATAATCGTTATCATGAAGTAGCAGAGGTTGCCACTCGCTTGCGCCAGCAGGTTGCTTTGCATAATTACCATTATCATGATTTTGCTGTACTGACACGGCATTTAGATCTTTATCGGAATATAATCGGCCCAGTTTTTAAGCAATTCGGTATTCCTTATTTTATTGATTTGCAAAAACAGATGAGTGATCATCCGTTAGTTGAATTTATCAATGCTTTGTTTGCAGTCCATAAGCGTTATTATCGTTATGACGATATGATGCGCCTTTTAAAAACTGAACTTCTATTACCTCAAGAAAATGGCAAGGATATGCCAGTTTCTTCTTTTCGTGATTATTTGGATGTAACAGAAAATTTAGTTTTGAGGTTTGGCTATGAAGGCAAGCGCTGGCTGCAAGAGGATGATTGGGATTATTATCGCTTTTCAGATGCAGACACTGGGGTGCATACTGAATTTGAAAAAGAACAAACCAGAAAAGTTAATTGTATTAGGCATTTTGTAAAGAAAGTTTTGCCGCCCTTTTTTAAAAAAATGGAAAAGGCAAAAACTGGGCGTGAAGGGGCTTTTACCCTTTGTAATTTTCTAGTGGAAAACGGTGTGGTTAAAAGATTATACGAGTGGCGGGATCAAGAGCTGGCTGCTGGTCATCTGACAGAAGCAACACGTCCAGAGGAAACTTGGGATACTTTTTGCCAACTGTTAGATGAATATGTAATAACACTCGGAGAAACAAAGTTTGACAATGAACGTTTTATTGAACTTTTGCAAAGTGGATTTGAAGGAGCTGAGTATAGGCAGGTTCCTTCTACTCTTGATCAAGTAATTATTTCTGAAACCGGTATGGTGCAGATGAATGACCGCAAGGCAACTTTTTTGATTGGTGCAACTGATACGGCAATGCCTGATCGAGTCAGCCTTAACGATATTCTGTCTGATGAAGATCGTCAATTTTTGGAACCTGTTCTCAGTGAAGATCAGTTTTTGAATGAAGAATCTGCAAAGCAGCTTGCAGCAGAGCCATTTCTAAGTTATTTGGCATTTATGAGCAGTTCTACCGCACTTTTTGTCTCATATCCGCTCAGCAACGATGGAGAAGGAATGCTGCATCCCTCTCCTTATACAGAACGAATCAGAAGGTATTTTGAGCTTCCTCTTGAGCATTTTGGACATGAACCGCTTCTAGAAGATAAAGATACTGATATTTTACTGCATTATACGGGTACTAAAAGAACGACTTTATCCCATCTTTTGTCAATCAGCCGTCAGGCAAGAGCTCGTTACAGTGAATTACCTTCTTTGTGGGCGAAACTCTACTTTGAATTAAAGAATAATCCGCAAAGTGCTTTTTTGACGAAAAAATTGTTTGCAAGCTTGGATTATCAGAATACCCCTGAAAAGCTGCGTTCAGAGACTGTTGAATTATTATATGGTGATACAATTAATACTTCGATTTCAAAGCTTGAAGAGTTCTATACAAATGAGTATGCCTACTTTTTGAAATATGGGTTAAAGTTGCAGGAACGTGATGTTTTTGAACTTTCCGCTGCAAATACAGGCGAATTTTTCCACCTGGCGCTAGACTCGCTAGTTAAAGTAATTAATCAAAAAGGATTGGACTTCGCTGCACTTTCTGAAGAAAGCCTGGATGCTCAATTAAAAATAATTACTGTTCAAATGCTGAAACTGCCTCAATTTCAAATTTTAAACAGCTCACAGCGGATGAATTATCTAAGTCGTCAGCTTACAAAAACAGTAAGGCAAATCAGCTGGGCACTTCGTCAGCAAAGCGTTCGCAGCAAGATGAGGCCTAAACATACTGAGGTTCTTTTTGGCCATGTAGGAGCAAAAACGGGACTCAGACCGCTGCAATTTGAACTTTCTGGTAAGCGTAAAGTAAATGTCAGGGGAAAAATAGATCGTATTGACCAAATTAAAACGGAAAATGAAATTTATCTTGGAATTGTTGATTATAAATCGAGTGCACATAATTTTGATTTTAGGGATGCTTTTTACGGGGTATCTCTCCAGATGCTTACTTATCTTGATGCATTGGTGAAAAATCTCGACTTGTTAAGTGAAGATAAAATGAATATTTCTAAACCTGCGGGTGCCCTGTACATGCATTTGTATAATCCCAAGTTAAAGATGAAAAGTATTGTGAAGCAATCGAAAGAAGATGCTTGGCTGAAAGCTAACAAATATGATGGGTTATTGGTAGCTGAGCCGCAGCTTCTAGGACAGCTCGATCAGGAATTAGAACAAGAAAGTAGCGGACATTCAAAAATTTTTCCTTTCAAAAAAAACAAAAGCGGCATATTTGGTTCAAGCAGTCTTCAACGTCATCAACTTGTTACGATGAATGAGTTGTTATTGTTATTGCAGCATAATGAAGAGCTTATCCGTAAGGCGGCTGAAAAAATTTTTGCAGGGGAACTTGCGCTTAACCCTGTTCAGTGGCCGGATAAAAGAACGGCTTTGCAGTACTCGCCTTTTAAATCTATTTTCCAATTTGATGCAATGCTGCCTGAAAATAATTATCGTGTGCTGCCGCAAGCGACACCTCAAGATATTTTGGCGACGTTAAAAGAGAAAAAAGGAGGATCAAAAGATGGCAAAGATTAATTTTACTCCAGCACAAAAAGAAGCGATTGAAGAAAAAAGTGGTAATATTTTAGTTTCAGCTTCTGCTGGTTCGGGAAAAACTCGCGTACTTGTAGAACGAGTTTTACATCATCTGCGTTCTGGAATTGGAATTGACGAGATGCTGATAGTAACTTTTACAGAAGCAGCAGCTGAAGAAATGCGTGAGCGAATTCAAAGTGCTCTCCAAAAAGAAGTCAGTACAGCTCCTGTTGAAAAAAAACAGTGGTATGTAACACAGCTGACAAAGCTTAATACTGCTAATATAAGTACTTTGCATGCTTTTTGCCTCCATCTTATTCAACGTTATTACTATATCATAGGGCTAGATCCTGTTTTTAGACTTTTAAGCGATGATACAGAACGTGAATTGCTGCGTGAAGATGTTTGGAATGAAGTCAGGGAAGAGTTTTACGGACAAAAGGATGAATTATTCGAGCAATTAGCACAAAACTTTTCAAATGACCGCAGTGATGAGGGATTGACTGATGTTGTTTTTCGTACGTTTGATTTTGCAGGTGCTAAAGCTGACTCAGCAAGTTGGCTGCATCAAATACCTACTATTTATCAAAATGAGAATGAAAATTTAACTGAAAGCTCTTTATATAAGAAAAAACTGGTTCCTATTTTAACTGAACGCCTAAAACAAGCTGAAGCTGTATTTGAAGCTGCAGCCGGCATTGCAAAAAATTATTCTTTAAGCAAGTTTGAAGAGACTTTGAAAAAGGATCAAGAAATGGTCGAGGAGCTACTTCAAAAGCTTCAGACTGAATCTTGGAATACTTTGCGCAATATTTTTCAAAATTTAACTTTTCAACGAGCGCCACAGTTAAGAAAACTGGAAGATGAACAAAAAAAGGCCAAAGATGAATTACTGGGGTTGAGAAATGCGGCCAAGAAAGTTGTTAATGATCTTAATGACAAATACTTTTTACTTGATGAGAAACAAATAAAAGATGTGCTTCAAGAGTCCCAGAAGTTGGTTACTGAATTAATGCGAGTGGTTGTTTCTTTTTCAGAAGCATTTACTGCTGAGAAAAGGCAGCGTCATCTTCTGGATTTTAATGACCTTGAGCATTTAGCCCTCAAGATTCTGCAAGGAAAAACACCGGAATCAAGACAGGTACAAGAAAATCTGCAGCAAAAATTTTCGGAAATATTGGTTGATGAATATCAGGATACTAATCAGCTTCAAGAAACGCTGATAAGTCGGCTGGTGGGAACGGCTGGAAACTTATTTATGGTAGGGGATGTCAAACAGTCTATTTATGGTTTCAGGCTGGCTGATCCAGCCTTGTTTTTACGTAAGTATCACGCCTACGCCCAAGCTGAAAGCAATGGTAAAAGGATTATTCTTGCAGAAAACTTCCGTTCGGTAAAAGATATAACTGCTTTTTCAAATTTGATATTCATGCAGCTGATGGATAAACAAGTCGGCGGCTTAGACTATGATAAAAATGCGCAATTAAAATATGGTGCAAACTACTATCCGCCAATGAAGACCGAAACAGAGGTCTTGATTTACGAATCGGAAACAAAAGAAGAATCAAAAAAAGAGAAAGAACCTTTTGACGAAAGCTTTACAGTAGATAATGCGGCTGAAGGGCAAGTACTCGTAGCGGTCCAGAAAATAAAAAGATTACTGGCAGAAAATAAAAAGATTTATGATCGCAAGCTGGGGGAAAAAAGAAATGTACAATTTGGCGATATTGTTCTGTTGGTGCCTACCCGTAATAATAATCTTTTAATTATGAGTGAATTTCAAAAAGCTGGACTTCCTGTTTACATTAAGGACGCACAGAATTATTTTCAAACAACTGAAATCCAGATAATGCTTTCTTTATTAAAAATAATTGATAATCCTTATCAAGATATTCCCCTTGTAAGTGTTTTGCGTTCACCAATAGTGGGGTTAAAAGAAAATGCACTTGCATATTTGAGAATTAACAAAAAAACGGGCGACTATTATCAGGCGGTTAAAACTTTTCAAAAAAACTTTGACCCGCGTAAAGAAAATGACTTTGGGCAAAGGGTTTATGAAAAAGTAGGCAAATTTTTGAGAATGTTGACGAGCTTTCGTGATTTGGCTCACCAAAATCAGCTGGCAGATTTAATCTGGGAAATATATGATCAGACCGGCTTTT
Organism: Liquorilactobacillus oeni DSM 19972; assembly: GCF_001436275.1. GTDB lineage: Bacteria > Bacillota > Bacilli > Lactobacillales > Lactobacillaceae > Liquorilactobacillus > Liquorilactobacillus oeni. The sequence goes on along the minus strand of NZ_AZEH01000020.1, from coordinate 81,398 downwards.
TGGATTATGTAGGGGGGATGCCTGGCGGGGCTCAGCGTCAAGCTAACTTGCATGCTCTTTATGAACGTGCAAGTGAATACGAAAAGATGAGTTTCAGGGGACTTTTTCAATTCATTAGGTTTGTTAATAAATTGCAAAAAAGAGATCAGGATCTAGCAGAAGCAAATTCTAAAGTAGCACAAGATGCTGTGCAAGTGATGACGATTCATGGAAGCAAGGGCTTGGAATTTCCAATTGTATTTTTGATGGATGCAACCCGCCAGTTCAATGAACGTGCCCTTAAAGAAGATTACCTGCTTGATGATACTCAGGGATTGGGAATTACACTGCTTTTACCGAAGGAACGTATTAAAGTAGATACTTTGCCTAAGCTTATAATTAATGAACATAAGCAAAGGCAAAATGCAGCCGAACAGATGCGTCTTTTATATGTAGCTCTGACACGAGCGGAACAACAGCTTTATATTGTAGGAACATATCGAACTAAAAAAGAAGCAGTTTCTAAATGGAAACAAGCATTCCAAGCTGAGGGAGTTACCCTAGGAAGTAGTTTGCGCCAAGAAACTAAATGTTTCATGGATTGGATTGGCATGTGCCTGATTCGACGAAGCGAAACACAAGCACAATTTGGGTTGGAACAGCCTAAACTGGCAGAATTAGAAAAAAACACAGCGCATTTTAAAATTAGTTTCTTCACGCAAGGTGAACTTAAGCCGGCTCAAAAACAAGAAGGTGCTGATTGGCTTAAACAACTGGAAAGTAAGAAAGGAAACGTTTTTGATTCGCAAACAGAGCAAGTCTTTCAAAAAGCTGCAGTTATTTTAAATTACAGCTACCCCAATGATGAGCTTACGAAGACTACTGCTTATCAGTCTGTTTCGGACATCAAGCGTTTGTTTAGCGATCCTGACGAGTCGGAATTAACGCATCTTGATGATTGGAACAGGCTCCAAACTCCTACGCGTGGGCATAGAATTGTTCAAAGTGAGTTTAGGCTTCCACAGTTTATGGAACAAAAGGAGTATGTCACAAGTGCTCAAGTTGGGACAGCAACCCATGAACTTCTCAGGCAAGTGTCATTAAAGCAAGAACCTACAATAGCAGAACTGACAAATCAACTTAAGAAACTCGAAACACAAAAAGTCATTGAAAGAGCGGTAGCGCAAAAAGTCAATATACAGCATGTGCGCCGTTTTTTTAAATCATCTCTAGGCCAATTACTGTTAAAAAATAGTGAAAATGTAAAAAGAGAAGTTCCGTTTTCAGCGTTGATTCCAGCCAAAAAGTTGTTTTCTACGATTGAAACCAATAATGACATTTTATTGCATGGCATTATTGACGGGTATGTTGATACAAAAACACAGGTAGTAGTCTTTGATTATAAAACTGATTTTTTATTACCTGAAGATATAGAAAAAAAGAAAGAGCTTACTGCCCGTTATCAAGGACAGCTCAATCTTTATGCACTTGCCTTAGAGAGTATTCTAGGCAAAAAAATTGATCATAAGTATTTATACTTGCTGGCGACAGGTCAAGTCGTTGAAGTTTAATTGTCTACTTGTTGTTTCTTGTCATCATCAGCTGGAAGAACCTGAGAAAGCCACTGTAAAGAAAGTTCAAACCAACTCGCTGTATGATGATCAATATCAGCTGCACCCTTTTGCGGTCGTGCAGTCAACTCATTTGCTAACACGGTTCCATGAATACCAGAAGAAAAAGTATGTACTTCAAAAGAAATTTTGTTCTTAACGAGCGCCTGCACATAATTTAATGTGTTGGAAAGCGGGACCGCTTCATCTGTTTGCGAGTTCCAGATAAATGTCGGAGGGGTGGTTTTATTTACTAATTTTTGAGTATTTATCAGTTCAGGTGTCTCTGAGATTTTGTTGATTTCAGCTAGTTCTTTAGGCCATCCACCGGTAAGATCTGTTACGGGATAAGCTAAAAGCTGTGCATTAGGACGGATCATCTTATTTGCCAACTGTGTTTCTTCAGCTAATCTTACAGTTGCCCAAGTTCCTGCTAAAGCTGAAACAATATGGCCACCAGCAGAAAAGCCTAAAACTGCAAGTGCTTGCGGATTTTGGTTAATCTTCACAGCATTTTTACGCAAAAAACCAAGGGTTGCAGCTAATTCATAAATTGGCTGAGGATAAAGGGGAGTGAAATCCCCTATGAGCGAATAGTGTAAAGAAAAGACATTATATCCACGAGCATAATAAGCAAGCGCTGCTACTGTGTTTTCTCTTTGCGATAAATGTTTGAAACTGCCACCTGCACAAATAATCAGTCCTGGGAAAAGCTGTCCTTCAAAGAGCTTGGGCCGCAGATAGGCTGTAACAGTTACTGCTGTGTTGTTATTGAGAGGAATTTTGAATTCTTTAATCGACATAGTTTTGCCTGCCCTTCTTTTTTTCTATTTTAGCACGTTGTTTCGTTGGTGTGACAATTTAAACAGAGTATGATAGTGAGTATAAGGTGTAATTCCTAATTCAAGGGAGTGATCTGAATGTTTCCAGAACAACTAAAAGCCCTACGTACAGGACGCGGGCTTACACTTGCAGAACTGGCTGCAAGGCTGAACAAAATGGATACTGAAACGGATGAGCGTCCTAACACGGGACCGCAAATAGGCAGTTGGGAGCGGGGTATTAATACTCCTTCATATCTAGAGGTTTATAAGCTGGCCCGCTTTTTTAACGTTTCGCTTGATTTTATGGTTGGCCGTAATTCTCAGGTACTTGACTTATCAGATATTTTTGCCTTGAATAATCAGCTTGTACTTGAGGGACATCGTTTATCTGGGAAAGAACGTGCTGCGGTTTATGGAATAGTTAAAGGATATCTTCAAGGCAAACATTTTCAAAAAAGTAAGGATAATGACAACTTGGCAGATGAGAGTGTTACTTTGCCTTTGGATTAAAATAAAAAGTTTTTACCTGGAAATTTTCTATGCTAAAATTGGTAGGGCAACTATCTAATTTTAGAGGGGAGATACTTTTTTGGATATCATTTCAAAGCTTTACGGTCCTTTTTTTGATGTGAATAATTGGACGACAGTTATCGAGTCGGGCAGTGACTGGATGGTAATTTTGTCACTAGCTCTAATCGAATGCTTGCTTTCTGTTGACAATGCGATTGTACTTGCAGCACAAACTAAGGTATTACCAGATAAAAAGCAGCAAGAAAAGTCGTTGTTTTATGGGTTATGGGGTGCATATGTCTTTCGTTTCCTGATAATTGGAATAGGTACGTACTTAATCAATTTTTGGGAGATTAAGGTTTTAGGTGCAGGGTATTTGATGTACTTGTCAGTAATGCACTTTTATCATATCGTCCATCCAGCAAACACTAAGAAGCGGGCAAAAAAAAGAAGAGTTTTGCCATTGTTTTGGTCAGTTGTTATTTCAATTGAAATGATGGATATTGTTTTTTCAATTGACTCAGTCCTAGCTTCTTTAGCAATTTCAAATAATCCGGTAATTGTTTTGATCGGTGGAATGATTGGAATTCTTTGTATGCGTGGAATCGCAGAAATTATTATCAGATTGATGGAAATCATTCCTGAACTGGAAGTTATGGCATATGCATTAATTGCGTTGATTGCTGTCAAACTTTTTTTGTCGGTTCCATTTATTGGAATCGAAATTCCAGCTGTGTGGTTTGCAGGTATTGTACTTGCAGCTATTTTATTAACTTTAGTTATTAATAGAATTCGACGTTAGATAGGGTTGGTGAAAAGATGTATCGGATGATAACGTGTGATTTGGATGAAACTTTATTAACTGATGAAAAACAGATTACTGTTGAGAACGTGCAGGCAATAAAAGAAGCACTTGCACAAGGGGTATATTTTGTACCGAATACGGGACGTAATTTTTTAACAGTGCAAGCTAATTTACGGCAACTGGGGCTTTACCAAAGGAAGGATGCTTATGTTATTTCCTTTAATGGCGGTGCGATTATAGAAAATTATCATAATAAGGCCATGGTCGTTAACGAAATGCCCTTTGATGTAGTAGAGGTACTTTTTAAGCTAGGGGTTGCAGCACACTATTGTGTGCATGTGTATACCCTAGATAAACTATTTATTTGGAATATTAAACAAGAAGAAATTGATTATCTGAGCGGCAGGATTAATGGGTGGATTGACTTAAAAGAACCCGATATTTCACATTTGCGAAGTGAAAGATTAGTGAAAGTCATTTTCAGTGTTCCTGAAAGCAGCAAAAGAAAGAGAGTCAAAAGAGAAATTACCGAAAAATTTCCTTTTTCGCTAAATATTACTTTTTCTTCAGGCCGTTATGTTGAGTTTAATCCGGCTGCAGCAGATAAGGGACAAGCTATCCTAGCACTTGGGGAAAAACTAGGAATTAAGGCTGAAGAAATTGTTGCAATTGGGGACAATAGTAATGATCTTGCGATGATCCGTAAAGCAGGACTGGGAGTTTCAGTTCAAAATGGATTACAGTTTGTCAAAGATGAAGCAGACTATATTACAAAGTGCGATAATAACCATAGTGCTGTAGCCGAAGTTATAAAAAAGTTTGTTTTGCCGCAAGCAAGCCAAGAGAGTTTAGGCTTTAAAAGAACTGTATAGTGTTAGATTCAAGGCGTGTTTTGACTGTTTTTGAAAACGCAACCAGTAGTGCAATGGAATTTAAGAAGGGAAATGAGACGTATGTATAATGCTGATACTGAAAGATATGACCGTTTACCGCTTAGGCAAGTGGGAAACACAGGACTGTCTCTGCCAATTATTTCACTGGGTTTATGGCACCACTTTGACAGCAGCAGTCCAGCGTATGACCGTAAGAAATTAATTTTAAAAGCATTTGATCATGGAATTTTCAGTTTTGATTGTGCAGACCGTTACGGTTCACCTGAAGTAGGATCAGCAGAGGCCTTCTTGGGAACTTTACTGAAAGATGAATTAAAACAATACCGTGATGAACTGGTTGTTACTACTAAAGTCGGCTTTCGAACTGGGCCAGGTCCTTTTGGGGAGTTTCTTTCGCGAAAAAAGATTTTGCAATCGATCGACCATAGTCTGCAACGTCTAGGCACAGATTATGTGGATATCTATTATGCGCATCGTTTTGATCCTAAAACGGATCTGTTTGAATCGCTTCAAGCACTTGACCAAGTAGTCCGTGAAGGAAAGGCGCTTTATATAGGTATTTCAAATTTTGATAGTGAACAAACTAAGCGTGCGGCTGAGATTTTTAAGGATTTGGGAACACCGTTTACAGTTAACCAGGTTTCTTATAATATGTTAAACAGAGACGCTGAAAAAGATAATCTGTTGAAGGTACTTGAAGATGAGCATAAAGGGCTGGTTGCTTATGGTCCGTTAGCTGAAGGTTTGTTAAGTGATCGTTACTTGGAGAAAATTCCAGCAGGATTTAAGATACATCGGACCAGCCAAGCAGTTTTTGACCAAGGAACTCAAAAAGTTGAAGAAAAATTGCGCAAACTTAATGGTTTAGCCAAAAAACGCGGGCAGAGTCTTTCACAAATGGCACTAGCTTGGTTATTACGCAAGCAGGTTGTGGCTAGTGTGATTATCGGTACCACCAGTCTGCAGCATTTGGAAGATAACTTAAAAGCAGTTAAGAATATGAATTTCTCTAAAGATGAGCTGGATTATTTGGAAAGAATCTTGCAGTAATTTTTTTGAATTGGAAGTATGTCAAAAAAGATTAAAAAGTGCTTAAAATTTACAAAGTTTTTTGTTAAAATAACGAGGGGATGTTTCTCGTTATTTTTTATTTTATAAAAATGTTAAAAAAACGTGAAATCCACCGATAGTAAATGATAGATACCTACATCTGTTTAGTAAAGGGCGAATTAGCGACCAAAGGGGAAACAAAGTGAAACCAAAGAAGATCAAAAAATTATTACGTGAAAAAAGAATCCGTAAAAAAAAGAATTATGTTGTTTCAAGTGTGGCGGCATTGGCTTTAACTTCAGGAGTTTTGTTTGCACAACCTGTAAGGGCTGATTCTGCGCCTGAGCTTGTATCTTCCGTTGCCCAGAATCAAAAAGATGCCAGCTTGACTTCCGTTGGTTCTTCTTCCACAGAAGGAACAACTGAGTATACTGCGCAAGAAAGCAGCACGATTTCTGCTAATTCAGCCAGTGGTTCGGCTGTTTCAAGTGAGCAAACTGTATCAGAATCTGAAACAGCCAAAACACCGTCGACATCTCAAGAAAGTAGTCAGACTTCAGCTGCTGATAAAGTTTCAAGTTCAACGGCAGCTGATGAATCAGATGCCAGCTCGGCAATACATAGTGAGACATCCTCGGGGAAAGTCAGTTCTTCTGAGGATATTGTAAATAGTCAAACATCAGCAAGCAACTCTTCTTCAAGTGTTGAGAGCGATTCTAAGACAGCAGATGTATCTTCTGCAAGTGCTCAGGAAGATATATCTTCAACTTCGGTAAAAGCTGAAAGTAGCAGCGTTTCTCAAGATAGCCAAACAACTGACGAATCGGCTGCCCCTACTGTGCCTCTGATAGCTTTGTACAGCGTACAGTCTTGTGATACTTGGACAGTTGGTGATTCCAACCGCCCACGGGTAGATGCTGTGGATGTTTCTTCATATCAAAGCAATATGACACAGGCAAACTTCAATACCTTAAAACAAAAGGGTGTCAAGACTGTTATTGTTAAGTTGACTCAAGGAACCAGCTATACTAATCCTTATGCGCAACAAGAAATCAGGTATGCGCAAAACGCTGGTTTAGGCGTGATGGTTTATCATTATGCGACTTTTAATAGTACAATTGATGGACGAGAAGAGGGTCTTCACTTTGCAAGTATCATGAACAGCTTGGACCTTTCCAAAAGTACCAGAGTTTTCGCTGACATTGAAGATAGTTCTACATTATCGGCTGATATTTATAATAACTTAATGAGTTTTTGGAGTGCTGTCAGCTCTTATGGCTATAATGACCATGCAGTATATGTAGGTCGCTATTATGAGTATCTTAATAGCGTGACGAGCACTGTCGGCGCTTCAAAAGTCTGGCTTGCACAATATCCATATCAACCTGCTGCAGACGACCTGTGGAATACGCAATATGGTGGCTGGCAGGATAGTTCTCAAGTGAAAATTCCCGGGTACAGCGGATATGTAGATGCCTCGATTGATTATAAGGGATTGCTGACTTACGAGGGTTTTAAGTCTGAAAACGGCAAAACAGTATATTACAATAATATTGATAAAAAAGTTTACGGTCAGCAAAAAATCAATAATAACTGGTATTATTTTGATGATAATACCGGCATAATGGTCACTGGTTTTAAATGGATTGGATCTCAAAATAAAGAGGTCTATTATAATGCTCAAGGACACATGCTTTATGGAGAACAAAAGATTAATAATGGATGGACTTACTTTGATTCGAGCAATGGAGCTCAAGCTAGAGACAAGTTTGTTTATTTAAGCAACAATCATAAGACGGTTTACTATGATCCTACGGGTTACATGCTCTATGGCCAGCAAAGGCTCAATAATAACTGGTACTACTTTAACGAAGGTAATGGGTCGATGGTTACGGGCTTTAAGTGGATTGGCTCTCAAAATAAAGAGGTCTATTATAATGTTCAAGGACACATGCTTTATGGAGAACAAAAGATTAATAATAGATGGACTTACTTTGACCCAAGCAATGGAGCTCAAGCTAGAGACAAGTTTGTTTATTTGAGCAACAATCATAAGACTGTTTACTATGATCCTACGGGTTACATGCTTTATGGCCAGCAAAGGCTTAATAATAACTGGTACTACTTTAACGAAGGTAATGGGTCGATGGTTACAGGCTTTAAATGGATTGGCTCTCAAAACAAAGAGGTCTATTATAATGCCCAAGGACACATGCTCTATGGGCAGCAGAAGCTCAATAATAACTGGTACTACTTTAACGAAGGTAATGGGTCGATGGTTACGGGCTTTAAGTGGATTGGCTCTCAAAACAAAGAGGTCTATTACAATGCCCAAGGACACATGCTCTATGGGCAGCAAAAACTCAATAATAACTGGTACTACTTTAACGAAGGTAATGGGTCGATGGTTACGGGCTTTAAGTGGATTGGTTCCCAAAATAAAGAGGTCTATTACAATGCCCAAGGACACATGCTTTATGGAGAACAGCTAATTGGAGGCAAGTGGACTTATTTTGATCCAAGTAATGGAGCTCAAGTTAGAAACAAATTTGTCTACTTGAGTAATACTAAAACGACTTATTATTATGATTCCTTAGGATACAAAGTTTATGGTCAGCACAAAATAAATGGTATTACATACTATTTTGATAATTCAACCGGCGCTTTGATTTCTCATAGTTAAGATAGAAAAGAAAGTTTGATTATCAAATTATGTTATGGCTTGATAAATTAATAGTTATAGAGGCTGTCTTTAAATTATATAGTCGTTAACTGCAAAGGGCTGAGTCAAAAATTACGTTTTGGCTTAGTCCTTTGTACTATTTTACTTACAATATCTGTATTAACGTGTTTTAGTAATCAGTTCTCTTCATTTAATTATGAGCTGCAAATATAGTTAAACTTAAATTCTTTTTGTAATTTATCGTTGGTACTCAAGATGTTGCCCTTTTTTAAATTAATTTGGGCTCATAGTCATAGTCTTGCGAGCTAAAAACTCATTTGTTTTGCACACATAATTAATCCAATTCATAAAATTTTATGTTGCTGTTTTTAAAAGACAGGTTGCTATGTTTAAAATTAATTATGGCAGCTACAGTTTTTAAGCTTTGTAATTTTTTATTTTTAAAGAACATGAGCCTTAACAAACTTTTGTATTTGGCGAATGTTTGGTATAATCAGTTTCGTTATGTAAAATGGTGGTTCGCAAACATCCCACCGTAATAAAAAACTAGAAAGAAGTTTTCAAATTGGAAAATACTCACCAAAAAACGGCTGGACTGATTAAGGCCGGTCTGGTTGCTGCACTTTACGTTGTTTTAACGGTTGCGTTTATCCCCTGGAGCTATGGCCCTATCCAGCTGCGTTTATCTGAAATGCTTAATAACCTGGCAGTTTTTAATAAGCGCTATATTTGGGCTTTAACTATCGGCTGTGTAATTGCAAATCTTTGGTCCAGTTTAGGCGCATTAGATGTTATTTTCGGTTCTCTCGGAACACTGATGATGACAGGAATCAGTTATTTGCTTAGCCGTCATGTTAGTTCAAAGGTGGGAAAGCTTGTAATCAGCGTGATTGTTTGTGCGCTTTCTTCTTGGAGTGTTGCACTCGAACTCTATTTCATCAGTAATGCTCCCTTTTGGGCAACTTATCTGACCGTTGCTATCGGAGAATTCATTTCGGTTATCTTAGGCGCGATTGTGATCGGGATTATTAGTTACCGGATTGACCTTAAAAGTTAACAAAGCAGCTTTATAACGAACAAAAGCTATATGATATGTGACACTTTGGTAATTGTGTGCAGGGCGCCAATAGTCGTTAGATTTTGAGCATTAACTGTGAATTACGAGTATAGTCTGAATTTTTGACTACGGGTAATTCCGTGGTTAAGCTAGAAATTGACTATTGAAATACGTTGATTTGCATACTTCAGTTTAAAACAGAGGGATTGGATCAAAAGTTAATTTTTGATCCAATCCCTTTTTAACTGCCAGTTAGCAATTTTTAAATTTGCGGTAGCTCGCAATTTCCAGTAGATTTTGGTCATAATCCTTAATATAAATTGAAGTCATTTTCCCCTCTGAGCCTTTCTTTTCTAATGGTCCGGCAATTACTGGGACATAATAGCTTGCTAAATGATTAATGACATTTTCTAGCGGATCCGCTGTGATAATACAAATTGCAGCGGATCCAGTAGTCGGATTTTGAGCTGCCAGTTCTTGCGGTTGTTCAGAAAGTTGGAACTCGATTAGCTGATGGCCGCAGCGTACGCAGCCAGTTGTTTGTCCTTTGGCAATAATCGGCATGTCAAAAACTTCGTGATAAAAACGAAGTGTACGTGCGATGTCAGTAACTGTCAGTACAATGTGATCAATTCGTTTAATATTCATAAAGACCTTCCTTAATAAAAAAGACGGGCAACTGTGATCACCCGTCCTTAATGTAAGTATTTTATCCTTAATTTGTAAAATAAAATAAGAATACCCTAGCTAAAAGGGTTTAGCTGTATATGAATCAGTCATTAAAGGTTCCATCTTCAACATCTGCAAGAAACTTTTTTAAGTGTGCAAAATATACAGGTGCATTATCAATCATATGATGGTGGCCGCCATTTGGTGTTGTTTCAAGACGTGCATGGGGAATGACGCTCGCCATCCGCCGAGCAGTTGCCAGCGGCATTGTTTCGTGTTCACCATAGGTAATTAAGGTAGGAACATTGATTTTATGGATATCGTTACGACGATCCCAACCCTTCATTTTGCCAGTAACAACGAATTCGTTATCACCTTGGAAGTAATTGTAAACGGGCGTTGCCATAGTGTTTGTTAAGTGGGAAATTGCCGGCGGCTGCTTCCGATCAACATAGCCTCGGTTTAAGGCATCTATTAATTTTTGATAGCGCTCGTTTGCATAATCATTTTTAGCTTCACAGTCTTTCATGAAGGCTAATTCGTCAGCGGAAAATTCTTTTTCGCGAATTGCATTGACATTTGCCACGTATTCATCAATATTATCAGTCATGCTCGAGATAATAATACCCTTAAGATGTTTTGGATATTTAAGTGCATATTCTTGAGTAAGGATTCCGCCCCATGACTGACCGATAAGATAAAAGTTATCTAACCCTAACTTTTGTCGAACTTCTTCGACTTCATCAATAAAATAATCCATATTTAGAAACTTATCGATATTTTCCTGTTTAGTGAAGTCGGGCTGATCAGAGTACCAAGAACCGAGTTGATCGTACATTGAAACCTGCACTCCAAGGTCCGCTAATTTTTCAGCAAAATTCTCGTAGTACTCGTGATTACCCCCTGGGCCGCCGTGAAGACAGAGTAATTGTATCTTACCGTGACCTTCTGTATGGGTCCACAAATGGTAGCCATTATCCAAAGTCAGGATTGTTGTTCCTTGTTTCATTTTTACACCTGGTTTCTTAAAGTTTAATTTAATAATAGCACTTAAAGAGTGGATAAAACTAGGGACTACTCTCCAAGTTCAGGATTTACTACTTGAATTTTCAAGCAGCTGCTACCGAATTGCAGTGAGTATGCAAGGTCCTCGTTAGGCCTAACTGTGATTCCAAAATCAGTAGAATAAACTACCAAACCGAGCTGATGACCCTTATTGAGATGATAAAAGATCGGCTGTAAAGTAAGGTTTACTGTATAGAATTTATTCGGATCCAGTTCGTCATTTTGCCACGTGTTGTGCCGATTCTGCAAGTTAATATGGCCTAGTGAAATCATTTTCCATGGTGTAGTTTTTGCCAATTCAAATTCTACCAGATCTTCTTTTTGCCATTGATAGCCACGATCTAAAGCTTTGCGTGCCACAATTTGCGGAACCGTTCCTAATCTTTTAGCATTTCCGTAATCAACCAGCATAAAGCTCAACATTCCATGGTCCTTATTAACAGCAACATTTACAGAAATTTCGGGTGTACCGCGCAGAAGAAGATCGTTTGAAAAAGCAGGTGTTCTAAACAGCAAACAATTATTTTTTAAAGGCGAGTTCTCAACTATAAGCAGATCTCTTCTCCAAGCAGTAGTGTTTTTTTGATAGTGATCAAAAGTTTCAGGGCTTAGATGGTCTTTAAAAGTTGCTGCTCCGGAGCGGACTGCAGTCTTTACAGTAGTTAACTCGTGAGGCTGCAGCCAGAAAGTTTCTTTTTTCTCTTCAGGTTTTTCCCAGTCTGCATACCCGGTCCACTTTTCAGGTTTCAGATTGTCTTGGACAATTACATCAGGCAGCAGTTTATCAGCATGATTATCGACCTGGTAGAGCTTAAAGGATAACCAGAGATTAGCTATGTCAGTAAAATCAAGTGAGCGAAAATTATTGATGTAAATGTGCTTTCCCTGATGCAGAATAAGTTTTTGTGTTATAGGCCTGTTTTTAAGTGCCTGCCACAAGTTATATACGTTTTTGGGTTTAACATTCCAATCATTCAAGCCATGCACCATCAGGATATCTGCAGTAACATTTTTGGTATCCTTAAGGTAATTACGAGCATCCCAGAAAGTGTTATAGTTGCCACTGCTGCGGTCTTGTTCACTACTGATTTGTGAAAGTATTTTTGAAAAGTTATCCTTAACTTTTAAGTAATCACCTGCCTGTTTTTTTCGGCTGAAGCATTCAAGCGCCAATACATCGGCATCTTCTCCGGGAAAACCACCGGGAGCAGCCACAAGCCCGCCTTCTCGATAATAATCGTACCAACTGGAAATTGCTGCTTCAGAAATAATGGTTTTTAGTCCTGAAACACCGGTGGTTGCGGCGGCTGTTGCAAGTGTTCCTAAATAAGATTTTCCGGTCATAGCAACTGCACCGTTACACCACCAAGCCTTGATTGCGATCTGATCAGACTTATTCGTGAAGGCTGTCCGTTTTCCATTCAACCACTCAACAACTGCTATTGTGGAAGCTGTTTCGGCCGGTGAACCGCAAGTGCGGACACCATCAGAATCTTTGGTGCCGATACCAGCTGCATAGACTGCAGCAAATCCGCGCGCCAGCAAGTAATCATTCAAAGTATAAGAAAATTCATTACTAAAAGATTCTTCTGGTTTTAAAGTCTGCCCCTTTATTTTCCTATGTGCCGGTAATTTCCGACTTGGAGCATGATATTTGATTTTGGAGTAATCGATTGCTCGAGGAACTTTATGAAGAAGAGGAGTTGCCATGCAATGCATCAGTTTATCCGCTTCTTGATCATTTGTACCTTGATTATAAGGGCTCGCAGTATAAATTGCAGGGACTTTTAGCCCGCTTTCAGTTTCACTGGGTCGAATATAATTAACTTTAAGTAAGTCTAAAGCACTATCTTGATCAGTATCCAAGTCTGTTTCTACATAGACTGTTTCATAGATCAACTTAGTCGTATCGAAAACGGGTTGTGCTTTGCCGTTAAAAAAAAGGGGAGAAGAGCAGCTGCCAATAAAAGAGGTAAAATAGCCTTGCGCAGCCAACTCATCGAGAAAGAGCAACCCGTTTTTTGTGTGGGTGCAAAGCAGATCATACCAAGCAGCTAAAAGGTCTTGTCTGGTAGCCAGCCGATTAGCATAGTACAATCCGATTTTTTCCATATCTTTTAACGGATCAGCAAATGAAAAGTCCTCTTCGGGTAAAAAGCCCAGTAACTGTAACGCAACATTATAAAAAGCTTTTAAAGAGAGCTCGTCCCTTTCCAAAAATTCAGTTACATTCTGTTTATCGGTTGCCAGCAAGGATTCAGCCTTTTGTTTTTTTGTCGCTTGGGTACGAGCTTGTGGAAAGGCCTTTTCCAATAGCTTTTGCCAAACTTGATTTAGATTTTTCTCTTGGAGCAGTTCATCGTTAATGTAATGGATAGCACGTAGTTCTGCTATTTTTTGTGCGTACGGGACTTTAAGCCGCGCAAATTGATTATTGTGCATGTTTTATTCCTCCTGGTCAAATACTTCATTGTCTGATTATACTCTAACAAAAGCGCACATAGAGGATTATTGTAATAAAAAAACCAAAAATACCCTAAGCTGCAGGGTATTTTTGGGATAAGGTCAAATAGATTATTTGGTTAACTGACTATGTTTAATACCATAGGTAAAATAGATTCCCATTCCTATTACAAACCAGATAATTGAAGCGATCCAAGTCTCAGAAGGCAATTTTGTCAACATGAAAACACAAAGCCCAAACGAAATTAGAGGAAGTACGGGATAAAATGGCACTTTAAAGCCATCATTTGGAATATCCTTTCTTTTACGAAGAGGTAAGACGCCCAGTGAAATGAAGGTAAAGGCGATCAAAGTACCGATGTTTACCAAGTTTGTGAGCTGGTTCAAAGAAACAAAGCCTCCCATGAAAGCGATGATGATAGTAACTACAAGCATGCTGTTATTCGGTGTATGGTGTTTGGAATCAATTTTTCCTAGAGCTTTTGGAAGCAGACCATCACGCCCGATTGAATAAATTAAACGTGAGCTACTGTAGATCATTGTAACCATCATGGTAAACATTCCTGCTAGGGCTCCAAGAGAAATAATTCCAGCGATCCAATTTTGGTGGACAACCCGCAATGCAAATGCTACCGGATCAGCAACATTTAATCTTTTATATGAAACCATGCCGGTTAATACAATAGAGACAAGTGTATACAAAATAGTACAGATTACCAGAGTTCCGATAATACCAAGAGGCATATTTTTATGCGGTTCCTTAACTTCAGCAGCTGAAGCGGAGATAGCATCAAATCCCAAGTAAGCGAAAAAGACAAGAGAGGCTCCGGTTAAAACACCATTGCTGCCGAATGGCAAGAAAGGACTCCAATTAGCAGGTTTTACATAAAAGAAACCAACTAAAAGAAAGATAAAAATAATAGCAATTTTAATAACTACGATAATATTATTAAGCCTGATCGAAGTTTTGACACCTTTTGAAAGAATAAATGAGATAAGGAAAACAACAAGAATAGCGATAATATTTACATAAGTGCCATTAGCAGGATCAAAGTATCCGCTGACTGCCCTTGGAAGATGGATTCCAAAACCTGCAAGTAAAGAATTAAAGTAAGCCGCCCAGCTGGTTGAAACAGCAGCAACAGCGAGCATATACTCTAAGATTAAAGCCCAGCCCAAGAACCAGCCGATAATTTCACCGAAAACAACATTTCCGAAAGAATAGGCGCTCCCTGCAATCGGCAAGGCAGAAGAAAATTCCGCGTAGCACATTGCAGCAGTTGAACAAACAATTGCGGCCAGTATAAATGAAAGGACAATACCCGGTCCTGTATGAAGTGCTGCTACTGTTCCAGGAAGAACAAAAATACCAGCACCGATTACAGCCCCAACCCCCAAGGCGATCAAATCAAAACCGTTCATACTTTTGATTAAGCGCCTATCTTTTGCCAAGTAGCGTGACAAACTTTCTTTTTTGAAAATTCTAGTCCATAGATTCACAAACTCAACTCCTTTTTTAAAATAAATATACGCCCTTGATAATATACAAAATTAGAGCAGGATGTCAATTAAATTTGAAAATTAAAATTAACCCCCTCTTTAGTTAGGATTCTTAAGTAGACTTTTAACTTAGTAGGGAAAGTCTGGAAGCTAAAATGATAGTTATCTCATTTAAGTACAGAGCTTCTAAAAAGTGATTGTTGAAATGAATCCAGATATTAACAGGTTTGCATTTTAAAGCTGATTACCAGGAGTATTGAGATAAAATTAGGGGCTGGGTCAAAAATTAAATTTTAGCCTAGTTCCTCTACTTATTCCGGATAAACGTGTTCCATAAGTCAAAATTTTCCGTCTAACCTCGAATTACTCACAGCAAATTACTCGCTATGTTCGTAATTTTTTGTTAGTATTCAAATTTTACCGACTTATGTCATACTCTCATTGAGATAAAATTAGGGCTGCTGCCAAAATTATCTTTTGACAGCAGCCCCATTTATTAGTTTCTGTACTCTTTATAGCAGTTACTATATAAAAATTTCTGCTATAAATGTTGGACTTAAATTACTTTTTAAAAATTTAGAATTAGTTGAGAGCGTGTTTTCTTAGAGTAACTAAATCTTCAAGTTTTGCAATAGCTTGTTGAATTGTAATACTTTCAGCAAAAAGTTCAGGTCTTTCTTTTGAACGTGCAATAAAAAGTTGTTTATCAGTATTAAGCCCAATGGAGTACCATTTTTTGTTATAAGAACCAAAATTCATGGTCAAATTCCTCCTTTAAAACTATAATAAAAATAGCGTTTCAGCAAACTGCGCTTAGCGCTTACAATTTTTATTTTATGCTTATTCTGTATTTTTTCAATTATTATGCATCGAGGAGGAAATGAGAAAAAATGAGAAAATTACTTGTACTTTGTGGTGGTTCCGGTGCCGGTAAGACTACCATTCAACATTATTTGGAGAAAAAATACAGTTTTTCTCGTGTTCTCACACATACTACACGGCGTAAAAGAAGAGGAGAAAAAAACGGAATAGATTATTATTTTGAAACTAAAGAAAGTTTTTTTCAAAGACAATATCTTGAATATATCCAATATGACGGTAACCTTTATGGTTCTTCAGTGGAAAGTTTACTAAACACCTGGGGAAAAAATGACAAGGCAGTGATTGTGCTGGATACAAAAGGAGTGCTTGCTTATCGGCAAAAGCTTTTAACTGAAAAAGTTATTTTTTGGTATGTTGCGGTTACTGACAAAGAAATTTTTAACAAACGTATCTTGAAAAGAGGAGAAAAAGAAGAAATAGCTCAGAGGCGTTTAAGAAGTAAAGAAGCTGTTCGGGATATGCAGATGCCCCAGCAGCTGAGAAGCTTTTGTGAAATTATCCTGAATGACAACTGGGAAAAAACCAAGGAAGAAATAAAATTACAGTTGCAGCAAAGTGGTTTTTAAATTGATATTGTAACATAGTGGTTTATGATATACTGTTGTGTAATGGTAATTATTATTATTTGAACGGAGGATGACTATGATTGAAGTTGCTATTAAATTACTGCAAAAAAACAATTATAAAATTACAAAACAGCGGCGAAGCCTATTGGATTATCTAAGTCATTTTCAAGAGCAATACGTTACTATTTCTGCAGTAGATAAATACATGCATAAAATATATCCGGGTATGAGCCATAATACAATTTATCGTAATATTAAGGAATTTGAGGAAATCGGAATTATTGAACACAGGATACGTGATGGCAATGCCAGCGTAAAGTATCAGTGTGACTTTGTACATCATCATCATCATTTTATCTGCAAAAGGTGTGGAAAAGTGCAAGAAGTTCAAATGTGTCCGCTCGACTTCTTTGAAGAGCAGTTGCCGGGTTGCAAAATCGATGGACATCATTTTGAGCTTTATGGAATTTGTGCTGATTGTATAAGAATAGCCAAAGAGAATTCAAATGCATAGTTTTTCGGAATACTTTTTGGGTATAATTAGATAAATTCAAAATTAAGAAAGGAAGGGATGAAATGGCATATCGGACACCACCCTTTATTACACCCTTCGCCGTGATGTCAGTTGTTTTGGCGTTAGGGGCTACTAATGTTGCCGTGAACACAGCAACTAAGACTAATGAAGGCCGTCCTGTAGTTCAGCAGTCTTCTGCTGTCAGTTCAGTGTCAGGTCCAAAAAGTTCACAAGAAACAAGTTCTGAAAGCAGACCATCTTCTTCAGAAAGTGAACTTAGTTCTTCGTTGTCAGACTCCTCTTCTTCTGAAGAAGAGTCCCAAGAAACTACTTCAGAAACATCGGCAAGTGAAACTGCTGAAGATCAAAGCTCTGTTCAATCATCTTCAAGCTCTTCTTCCAGTTCAAGAAGCTCCTCTCAAAGTGAAAATCAAGATGGTGAAGAAAGCAGCAGCACACAAAGTCAAAACAATGAACAAAGCGCAAGACAAAATAATGATGCTTCGTCAAGCGCCCAAGACACTACGGCAGAATAGGAGGTTCTTAATTGTTTAGTATTATTGGAATCATTAATAGTTATCTTGGCTACATTAACATGAACGTCAAGATTAAGAATCAGATTTATACGATTCTTGGAGCAATAGGGGACTTTTACCTGCTATATGTAGCTTATCGTTTCTTTGCAAATGGCTTCTTTGCCCGCGGTGCTTTGTTTATTCTGGTTTTTTTTGCGTTGCTATATTTATCCTATTTAAACGTATTTTACTATTTCACTAAAAAAAGGGCGCCCTTTGATTTTTCACCATTTCTTGAAAAAAAGTTTGGGCTGAAGCCCAAAGAAGTGACACCACGTGGCAAACATGCAGGTCCTAATCCAGGATTTGTACAAACAAATGGGCTTTTCAATGGTGAAAAACTAATGCCGGCTGTAATAGAAATGAAGCCGTTGCATAAAAAGAATTTAAGAACGGTAGTTGAGCAGCTCCAAAACCAAGACTATTTGAAGCTCGATTATGGCGGGTTGGACGAAGATGAGCTTTTTCGTGAACTTCGTAAAACAAAAAAACATGTTAACGCTTTGAAAGATCCAATCGCTTTGCCGTACTTTGAACTTGCAGCGCGCTCGGGCGAGCTTGTACTGTTTGGCGGGCTTAACCCTATCCAAAAGAAGGAACTGGGAGCAATAAGGAAAGTAGGTCTAATGCCAATAAAAAGTGCAATGGAGCAGTACGATATTTTTATTGCTACTGCGGTTATTAATGGCGGACCGTATAAATTTGCGGGAAGAACAACAGTAATGCAAGAGGATCATGAATTCGGACTTGGAGTTCAAGTGGTTTACCGTGAAAAGACCAATAAAGGCTGATTGAAGTTATTTGCTTGGCAGAATATGAACAGTGAAAAACGAATAAGTGCACAGAAGTAATAGGAATTGTGGCAAGCCAGGAACTTGTTGCAGTTCCTATTATGTTTCTTGTAATATATTTTTTAAAAGGTTAAGATTCTTTAATATAATCATTATAAAATTACGAAAAGAAAGTTTTTAGTATTAAACAAGCGGTTACATATAAGAAAAGAAAGTATTTTACTGATAAAACGGCTAAAACTTAACTATGGATTACAAAGTAATTTGTTGCTAAAAGTTAAAATAAAAATTAGAATAGTTATTATCAAAAATTAATCTTTACCAGGAGGAAGAAAATGCCAATTATCGAATTTAAGGATGTTGAGAAATATTATGGTAAATTCCATGCTTTGAAACGGATCAACCTAAAAGTTGAAAAGGGAGAAGTTGTTGTTGTCATTGGTCCATCAGGTTCAGGCAAAAGCACTTTAATCAGAACGATTAACGGTTTGGAAGATATCAGCAGCGGTCAATTATTGGTCAATAATAGGGATCTTTCTGATAAAGATACTGATTTAAACAAGATTAGAAAAGATGTCGGAATGGTATTTCAACATTTTAATCTGTACGATAATAAAACTGTGTTAGAAAATATTATGCTTGCACCGCGGCTAGTCTTGAAACGCCCTGAACAAGAAAATAAGGAAATTGCTTTACGATTATTAGATTCAGTTGGTGTTGCAGATAAGACGGAATCATATCCTAAGCAACTTTCAGGCGGACAAAAACAGCGTGTTGCAATTGCACGCAGTCTTGCAATGAAACCTAAAGTACTTTTATTTGACGAACCAACTTCAGCCCTCGATCCAGAAATGATTGATGATGTTTTAAATGTTATGAAGAAAATTGCCAAAGAAGGAATGACTATGGTAGTTGTAACTCATGAAATGGGCTTTGCACAAGAAGTTGCAGACAGAGTAGTTTTTATGGATAATGGAGAAATCTTAGAAAATGATCGTGCTGATGAATTCTTTAAAGCACCAAAAGAAGTGCGGGCACAACAATTCTTAAGTAAAATTATTAAGCATTAAGGGGGAAAACAAATGAAGCGACTTAAAAATTTACTATTACTGCTGTGCCTTATTTTGGTGGTATTTTCCCTGAATGCTTGTGGTAATAAAAAAGATTCTGCGCAAAACCAAAGTGTTTGGCAAAAAGATAAAAGTACAAATACAATTACATGGGGCGTGAAGGCAGACACTCGATTATTTGGTTTAATGGATGTTAAATCTGGGCAGATCCGCGGTTTTGATATTGATATGGCAAAAGCAATTACGAAGAAGGTTTTGGGAAAAAGCGGGCACGCAAAGTTTGTACAGGTAACTAGTAAAACAAGAATACCTTTATTGAAGAACAAAAATATTGATGCGATTATTGCAACAATGACAATTACACCAGACCGGGAAAAGATTGTTGATTTTTCGCAAATTTACTTTGCTGCAGGCCAGTCACTGATGGTTAAAAAGGGCAGTCAGATAAAAAATATCAAAGATCTTAATAAGGACGGTACAACTGTCTTAGCTGTCAAAGGGTCGACTTCGGCTGTTAATGTTAAAAAATACGCGCCTAAAGCAAAAGTACTGGAGCTTGAGGACTATGCACAAGCATTTACCGCTTTGAAATCTGGACAAGGAGAAGCTTTAACAACTGATAATGGGATTTTATTCGGGATTGCTTCTGAAAACCCTGCATATCACGTTGTCGGGGGCACTTTCACTAAAGAGCCTTACGGTATTGCCTTTGATAAAGGTCAAGGCAAAATGCGCAATAAGGTTAATGCAGCTATAACAGAAATGAGAAGAGACGGCACATATCAAAAATTGTTGCAAAAATGGTTTGGAAATGTTGCCGGTTTTGATTTGAAGGAGGCGAGTCAGCAATGATCAGTGTTTTCCAACAACATGGGCAGGAGTTACTAGTGGGTTTTGGCAATACTTTGTTATGCAGTGTAATTGCCTTATTTTTCAGTTTGATTATTGGCTCTACATTTGCAATCTTTGAGGCTGTTCCATCTCGCTTCCTGCATATCATAGGTCGGGTATATATAGAAGTATTCAGAAATATTCCTTTATTGGTAATTGGAATGTTCTTTTACGCAGTGGTTCCGCAATATATTGTTTCAATTGATGGTTTTACAGCTGGTACGATCGGGTTAACTCTTTATACTTCGGCATTTATTGCAGAAACTGTGCGAGCAGGAATACAAGCAGTTGACGAAGGACAGATGGAAGGTGCACGTGCAAACGGACTGACTTTTATGCAAGCTATGCGTCATATCATTTTACCTCAAGCTTTCAGGTATGTTATTCCGCCTTTAGGAAATCAATTTATCAATATGGTTAAAAACTCCTCTGTTTTGGCGTTTGTAGCTGGTTTTGATTTGATGTACCAAGGAGATATGATTGCTTCCACAACATTTGATACTTTTAATACTTATATCGCTGTAGGTATCTTGTATTTAGTAATTACTTTACCGCTTAGTTATTATATGCGTTATCTTGAAAAAAAGATGGATTAGGGGAGGTGGATTAAATGTCAAGTTTTGCTGAAGCATATACATGGATCAATTTTCGTTTCTTGCTTGAAGGTTTATGGGTAACAATAGAAGTTTCACTAGTCTCAATTGTTTTAAGTTTTATTATCGGTTCTTTTTTGGGGATCATCCGTTACATCCGCGCACCTTTTATCTCTGGCTTGTTTGGCGTGGTGATTGACTTAATAAGAAATTTGCCGTTACTGCTTTTAATCTTCTTCACCTATTTTGGATTACCTAAAATTGGAATTAGAATGAATCCCCTGGCAGCTGCAATCGCTGCAATGACAGTTTTTGAGTCGGCCATGATTGCTGAAATAGTTAGAAGCGGTATAAAAGCTGTAGATACAGGGCAAATGGAGGGTGCTCGTGCAAACGGTTTGACCTACTGGCAGGCTTTGCGTGTGATTGTCTTACCACAAGCGTTGAAAAAGATGATTCCTCCTCTTGTAAGCCAATTTATTTCATTGATTAAAGATACATCTTTAGCTACAATCATTGTTTTACCAGAATTGCTGTATCGTGCACAGATTATATATGGACAAAATACTCGCTACATGATACCGATGTTTTTGGCTTTAGCAGTAATGTACTTTGCCGTTTGTTATGCTCTTTCACTTGTTGCAGCACGGCTTGAAAAAACAACTGGCTGATTATAATATATAAAAATTGGTAAGAACCTGTTTTGCAGTATACAGGTACCCTTGTCAGAAGTTAATCAATATTTTTTAATGAATAGTCAGACTTCAAAAAGGAACCATGTCAAAAAATGACATGGTTCCTTTTTGAGTTCGATTCTTTAGCTAATATTTAAAGTTTCTACAACACCGTTTTATTTTATGCCTTTTTAGTTGCTGCTTCTGTGTACCTTTAAAAATTCCAACCAGGTAAGCTTCAACTTTTTACCAAAAATTTTGCGTAATAGCCTGCTTGCCTTGGAGAAACCTCTGCTGTCACTTTACTACCGTCTGGGGTGTAATCTGTAGCGAGGACATTAGCATGGACATTAAGTTTTTCAAGGTAGCTTCCCTGAGTATAAGGAATTAAATAGGTGTATGTTTTGTACCCCTTGAAAAGGAAACCCTTTATTAAACCTGCGAGCTGCTGTAATGAAGATTTTTCTTTTGCACTATAGGTTATTTGTAAACCTTCGATACTTGGAAAATCAATTCCTGCTTTATCAGCCTTATTATACGCATAGATCATGGGCTTATTTGCAGCTCCAATTTCTTCTAAAGTTCGATTAGTAGTTTCAATCATTTCTTTTGAACTTTCATCAGAAATATCAACTACTTGGATCAGCAGGTCAGCTTCACGGACTTCAGCCAGCGTTGACTTAAAAGCTTCAATTAAGGTATGGGGAAGTTTATTGACAAAACCGACTGTATCGCTTAAGAGAAAAGTTTTGTTATCAGAAAAAGTTAATTTGCGCACTGATGTATCAAGAGTAGCAAAAAGCATATCTTTTTCAAACACCATCTGCTTTTCTTCTCCGCCGAGCAAAGAAATGAGACCATTCAACGTGGTCGATTTTCCAGCGTTAGTGTATCCTACTAGTGCAACCCTAGGAACTTCGGACTCTCTTCTTGATTTGCTTTTAACATCATATTCCTTTTCAATTGCCTTCAACTCACGGTTCAAAAAGGCAATTCTATGCTGAATGGTCCGACGGTTAAGCTCGAGCTTAGTTTCTCCGGCACCACGATTAGCAGCTGAAGAACCGGCACTTTGCTGGTCCATACTGATAGCTGAAGAACTGCGTAGGCGCGGTAATTGATACTTCAAACGTGCAATTTCGACCTGAAGCTGAGCCTCTTTGGTATGAGCACGATTAGAAAAGATCTCTAAAATCAATTCTGTACGATCAAGAACAGAAAGTGCAGTTTCTTTTTCCAGATTTCTGATCTGAGTTGGAGAAAGTTCATCATTTAGGATCAAGTATTGTGCATCATAATGCTGCGCAGCCTTTGCAATTTCTTCAATTTTGCCTTTACCTAGATAGGTTGCTGCTATAGGCTTGTCAATTTTTTGACTGAAGTCTGCTACAGTTTCCATGCCATTAGCTTCTGCTAATTGTGCAAGTTCCTTCATTAAGTAGGAAAAGTTTTTTTGTTGGTTTTCAATGCCAGCAATTATTGCTCGTGTCATGCGAAAATCTCCTTTATCAAAAATTATAACATTAAATTAAGTTATCTTCTTAAAGATAGAGTGCAGTTAATAAAAAAGGGCAATATTAAGGTCTTGTGTTTTTTAATGAAGAATAAAAATAACTTTGCTTTTTTTGTTTCTAAAGTTTTTGCCCTAAAAGCTTTCTTTTTTAAAGTGTGAGGCCATTTATTTAAGGATACTTAATCCTGATGTAATAAAGTGTTACATTTCTAAGTACTTTTTATGAATAAAATAAGAATATCTACTTGTATTTAATTTAATTTTCATATAGAATTTAAACACTGCATTAAATAATTGTTTCAGTAAGAAGCAAAAAACAAGGAGTAGTTGTGCGATGAAATTAAGTAAGTTTGCCAAGCTTGGGGCTGTGGTTGCACTTTCAGCAGTTTTTCTAGCTGCGTGTGGTTCCAAAAGCGGTTCAGGCAGTGATTCAAAACAAACACTGAATTGGAATGAATCTGCTGAGTTACCAACGATGGATCTCTCAAAAGCAACCGATGTTGTGAGTTTCAATACGTTGAATAATACAAATGAGGGCCTTTATCGTTTGGGCAAGGATAACAAGATCGAACCTGGAATTGCGACAAAGACAGCTGTTTCTAAAGATGGCAAGACATATACGTTTACTTTACGTAAAGATGCAAAGTGGAGTAATGGCGATAAGGTTACTGCAAAAGACTTTGTTTACAGTTGGCAAAGAACGGTTAATCCTAAGACCGCTTCTCAATATGCTTACTTATTCAGCGGAATCGCCAATGCCGATGATGCTATGAGCGGTAAAAAGCCAGTTTCTTCATTAGGTATTAAGGCCGATGGGAATTACAAGCTGGTCGTAACTTTAGATAAAGAGATTCCATACTTCAAACTTTTAATGGGATTCCCATCTTTCTACCCACAAAACGAAAAAGCTGTTAAAGAATATGGCAGCAAGTATGGTACAGCTTCAAAATATATGGTTTATAATGGACCATTTGAACTTACAAAATGGACTGGTTCTAACTTAAGCTGGACTTTAAAGAAAAATAATAACTACTGGGACAAGAAGAACGTTAAGCTTTCAGCAATTAATTATAAAGTTACAAAGAGCAACACCACTGCTTATAACTTGTATCAGTCAGGCAAGCTGGATGAAGCAGTTCTTGGCTCAGAACAGGCAAAGCAGTTAGCTAATTCAAAACAATTAGTTGTACGTAAGGCAGCTTCTACATTCTACTTGCAATACAACCAGACTAAAAAAGAATTCCAAAACGAAAATATTCGTAAGGCACTTTCTTTAGTAATCAACCGTAAACAATTTGTTAATAAGGTACTTGGAGATGGCTCAACTGTAGCTAAAGGCTATGTTTCTGCTGATCTTGCTAAAAACAACGGCAAAGACTTTGCTGATCAGGCTTATGTAAAGGATGCAGTTGCAACTGACAAGGCTGAAGCTAAACAGTTATGGCAAAAGGGATTGAAAGAACTCGGAGTAAGCGATTTGAGCTTCTCAATCTTGAGCGATGATACAGATAAAGGTAAAGATACAACTGAATTTTTGCAGAGTCAGATTGAAGAAAGTCTTCCAGGTGCAAAGGTTTCCGTTGCAAATGTACCATTTAAGACACGTTTGGCACGTTCTGAAGCAGGTAACTTTGATGTAGTTGTTACTGGTTGGGGTGCTGACTTTGCTGATCCAATCAGTTTCTTGGATCTGTTTACTTCAGATAATTCTCAAAATGATGGAAAATGGAAGAATGCTCAGTACGACAAACTGATCAAAGCTTCTAAGACAACAGATGTTGGAAATACTGACAAACGCTGGGCTGATCTGGTTCAGGCACATAAGATCTTATTAAATGATCAAGGTATTGCGCCTCTCTATCAACAAGCTACTGCTACAATGGTAAAATCAAAAGTTAAGGGTGTTATTTATAACTCTGCTGGTGTAAACTACAACTTTAAAGATGCATACATTGCAGACTAATAATTAAAAAATCATTGAGCTAATTGGGGGATTAACTGAAAATTGTTAACCCCCCATTGGCGTATGAGGTAAATTAAATTATAATGTACTCTGTAACTATATATTTGAATCTTTTAGTTTGTGCTATAGATTGTGGGGAGAAATTATGCGTAAATATCTTTTAAAACGTGTCTTCTACATGATATTGACGTTATTCCTGGTTGCAACCATTACCTTCTTTTTGATGAAGCTTATGCCAGGGACACCGTACTCTAATCAGGAAAAGATGACACCACACCAAATCCAGATTATGAATGAGCAATATGGTTTGAACAAACCAATTTGGATGCAGTATCTGCTTTATCTGTTAGGAATGCTTCATGGTGACCTTGGAACTTCCTTTCAGTTTAGTAACCAACCGGTTTCATATCTTATTTCCAGCAGAATTGGTGCTTCGGCACAATTAGGTATACAAGCAATGATTTTTGGGATTTTCTTTGGAGTTATTGTAGGATCGATTGCTGCGATTAATAGAAATACTTGGATTGATACTACCAGTACAGTTTTATCAATCATCGGGAAATCAGTGCCTAACTTCGTTTTGGCAGTCCTGCTTCAGTACTACATAGCGCTGAAGCTGGGCTGGTTCCCAATTGCAGACTGGGGCGGCTTCAGTTATACTATTTTGCCGACGATTGCTCTTGGTGTTGGCCCATTAGCTGAAACAGCCCGTTTCATTCGAACTGGAATGGTCGATGTTTTGAATTCAGACTATATCGAATTAGCTAAATCTAAGGGACTAAGCCGATTCGGGATTGTCTATCACCATGCACTGCGTAATAGTTTGATTCCATTAGTGACACTAATCGGGCCTTACACAGTTGCGTTGATGACTGGTTCAATGGTAATCGAAAATATCTTTTCGATTCCTGGAATTGGAGAACAGTTTGTTAAATCAATTTTAACTAATGATTATCCGACTATTATGGGTGTCACAATGCTGTTTTCAGCAGGGTTAGTAGCGGTCATTTTACTGACAGATATTATTTACGGTATTATTGACCCACGTATTCGACTAAGCGGAAATGAGGATTAAGCAATATGGAAGAAAAATTCAAATTAAGTCCAGACAGCTTTGAGGCACTTCCTCAGGCTGAGGAACCGGATAATGAGAAAATAGCTGCCCCGTCGTTAACGTTTGTACAGGATGCTTGGCGTCGTCTAAAGATGAATAAAGGTGCTTTGATCTCTTTTTGGATCATTCTATTGTTAATGATTTTATCTTTTGGTTCAAGTTTTTTTATTAATCACAAAACATTAGTTAAGTCTGCACCTCAGTATGCCAACTTGCCTGCTAAGATTCCCGGAGTTCCTATTAATGGATTTAACGGAAAATTGAAAGTCTCTGGGCAATGGGTTGATGAATATAAACAAAATAACGTTCCAAAAGGCAAATATTTCGTTTTGGGAACAGACTATTTAGGACATTCATTAGCACAAAGGATTGTTTATGGTACTAAAATTTCATTAATTGTTGCACTAGTGGCCACCTTTTTTGACCTTACTCTTGGGGTGGCGTATGGAATTATTTCCGGTTGGAAAGGTGGGCGAACTGATAATGTGATGCAGCGAATCATTGAAATCATTTCATCCGTACCAAGTCTTGTAATTGTGGTTTTAATGCTGGTTGTTCTCAAGCCGGGTATGACATCAATTATTGCTGCAATTGCAATTTCAAGCTGGACAACGATGGCTCGCATGATCAGAGCAGAAACCTTGCAGCTCAAGTCGCAGGAGTATGTCCTCGCGGCAAGATCTCTCGGAGAATCGCCAGTTAAAATTGCTTGGAAACATCTAGTGCCAAACCTTTCCAGTATTATTATCATTCAGACGATGTATACAATTCCGACAGCAATCTTTTTTGAAGCATTTCTGAGTTTTATTGGAATTGGGATCAGTTCACCTGAGACTTCCTTAGGGGTTCTTTTAAATGATGGGCAGAAAAACTTCCAGTTTTTGCCTTATCAAATGTGGTATCCCGCAATTGTTTTGTGTGTTTTGATGATTGCATTCAATCTGCTTGGTGATGGGCTGCGGGATGCGTTTGATCCTAAGTCTAGAAGGTAGGTGGTAAAATGGCAGAGAGAATTTTAGATGTAAAAAATTTGGAAATTAATTTTCACACTTATGCTGGTGATGTAAAGGCTATTCGAGATGTCAGTTTCCACCTTAATAAGGGCGAAACTCTTGCAATTGTAGGGGAATCTGGTTCTGGTAAGTCGGTCACTACTAAAAGTCTTATGGGGCTGCTGGCAAATAACGCTGAAGTTATGGGTGGCTCAATTATGTATCATGGTAAAGATATTCTGAAAAATTCGGAAAAACAGATGCAAAATATTCGTGGTAAAGAAATTGCAATGATTTTCCAGGATCCAATGACTTCGCTTGATCCAACGATGAAGATTGGGCAGCAGATTGCTGAACCGCTTATCAAGCATAAAAAAATCGAAAAGAAAAAAGCTTGGGCACAGGCACTCGATATTTTAAAGCTGGTTGGAATTACTAATGCTGAAGAACGAATTAAAGATTATCCTCATCAGTTTTCAGGCGGACAGCGTCAAAGAATCGTAATAGCGATTGCCTTAGTATGTTACCCAGAGATCCTGATTGCTGATGAACCAACTACAGCGCTGGATGTTACTATTCAAGCTCAAATTCTGCAGTTGATGAAAGAATTACAATCTAAAATTGAGACTTCAATCATTTTTATTACTCATGATTTAGGTGTTGTTGCTGGAATGGCTGACAGAGTTGCCGTTATGTATGCAGGCCAGATTGTAGAGTACGGCACAGTCGATGAAATCTTTTACAATCCGCAGCATCCATACACTTGGGGTCTCTTGAATTCGATGCCGACGCTTACCAGTACAACGCTGGAAGCTATCCCTGGAACACCTCCGGATCTTTTGGATCCTCCTAAGGGAGATGCATTTGCGGCTCGTAATCCATATGCAATGAAGATTGATGTGGAACAAAAACCGCCTTTCTTTAAGGTCTCTGACACTCATTATGCAGCAACTTGGCTGTTGCATCCGGATGCTCCAAAAGTTACACCACCGAAAGAAATTGTACGCCGTCACCAGCTTTTTGCTAAGATGACAGCGCATGAGTCAGTCTAGGCTTAGGAAGGAAGAAAATCCCATGGTAGAAAAGCGAAAGAAATTACTGGAAGTAAAGCATCTTAAACAATACTTCAATGTGGGCAAATCCGACGAGGTTAAAGCTGTCGATGATGTAAGTTTTGATATATATGAAGGTGAAACTTTCGGACTTGTTGGTGAATCCGGTTCAGGGAAGACCACTACAGGCAGAAGTATTATCCATTTGTATAATCCAACAGATGGACAGATTATCTTTGATGGAAAAGATATCAGTAAAATGAAGAGTAAGGAAGAAACCCTTGCTTTTAGAAGAAAAATGCAGATGATTTTTCAGGATCCTTATGCTTCGCTTAATCCGCGAATGAAGATTAAAGATATTGTTGCTGAAGGAATTGATATTCATCACTTAGTTAAGAATGATGCTGAGCGTAGTAAAAAAGTAGAGGATTTATTAGAGCTTGTAGGGTTGAACAAAGATCATTCAAGTCGTTATCCGCATGAATTTTCAGGTGGACAGCGCCAAAGAATCGGAATTGCTCGTGCTTTAGCAGTTCAGCCTAAATTTATTATTGCTGATGAACCGATCTCTGCTTTGGATGTTTCGATTCAGGCTCAAGTTGTTAATCTGCTCAAGGAATTGCAGCAAGATCGTGGTTTAACTTATCTCTTTATTGCGCATGATCTTTCTATGGTTAAGTACATTTCTGATAGAATCGGGGTTATGCATTACGGTAAATTGCTTGAGGTTGGACCTTCAGATGAGATCTATACACATCCTTTGCACGATTATACGGCAAGTTTAATTTCGGCCGTTCCTGTTCCGGATCCGGAGTATGAACGTAATCGCAAGCAGATTATCTATGATCCTGCAGGCGAAATCGATCACCCGGAAAACCCGCGTACTTTGCATGAAGTTGTTCCTGAACGTTTTGTACGTTGTACTGATGAAGAATTACCGATGTATCAAAAACGCGCGGCTAAATTTACAAAGTAATTTCACTTTAATAGAAAAGAGGTTAAGTCAAAAACTCTGACTTAACCCCTTTTTTAATTCAAATTTTTTGAAATCCATTATTTTTTTGTGATTATAACAAAGTAATTTTAATAAGACTTGGAAGCGACATTAATATTCTTGAGTATCAAGGTAGTGATTGAAGTAAGCTACTTTAATATTTTTACCATCAACAATTAATTTTGTGACGGAGCCATTCTTAGGGCCTTGGGTAACAACGTCAATATCAGGCGCAAAACGTTTTACGATACTTCTGATAGTTGTACCATGACTTACTACCAGAGCAGTGCTTTCGTTTTTTTGGTGTTCGTTCAAATATTCAAAACCCGCATCAACGCGTTTCCAATACTGTTCATTGTTTTCTGCATCATGGAAAGGATCTATTGCTCTCATGAAGTCACGTGAATCATCGATTGAATACTTTGTGATCATTTCTTGGTAGCTCCTGCATCCATGGCTTGCTCCTACCATCAACCAAGTCTGAGTAGAATCATTGCCTTCAAAATAACCATAACTCTGTTCCCGAAAGTTACGCAGAGCCACTGGCTTAGGCAAGGTTTCGATTTCTTTTTTATTTTCACTCATAATTATTTTACATGTATTTGTGGCTCGCATCGTGTCACTATGATAGATGTTTGAAAAATTTTTATCTGCAAGGTGAATTCCTGCTGTATGAGCATCAGCAATTCCTTTCTGAGTTAACGGTGAATCACACCAACCCTGCATGCGATTGTAAAAATTAAAAATTGTTTGTCCGTGGCGAACGAAATAAACGGTAAACGACATTATGTTCCCTCCAATGATCTGTTGTAACAAGTATCCAATGCGGTACATAACCAGTATACATACAAAAAGCCTTTTTAAGAAGGCTTTCTTAAAATTATACTTAATTTGAACGTTTAAGGATGGTGTAGAAAAGTTATTTCTACCTTAAAAAGAAGGTGCAGACAGTTTTGGACAAACGCTGCAAGATAATAAAAAAGGCTGAGCCAAAAAATAAGCTTTGACCCAGCTGGACTATCTCAGTATTAATAAATCAGGCTGAAACATTATTTCTTAACATTTTATACAGTGTGATAAGCACGCCAGGAATTGCAGTAATAAGCGCCAATAACACGAAGATAAGTGAAAAGTGCTGCTGAACAAAATCTAATTGTCCAAAGAAGTAACCTAGACAAGATCCGAATGTAACCCAGATAAGGACTCCTAAGAAGTTGTAAAGGCAAAACTTTTTGTATTCCATACGTGCTGTCCCAGAGATCAATGGAATAAAGGTTCTGATCAATGGAATAAATCTGCCGAACATAACAGTTTTGCCGCCGTGTTTTTTAAAGTAGGAACGTGCTTTTTCAAGTTTTGCTTCCGGGATGACTCGTCGGAAGAAAGAAAGATGGTGAAGATTGCGTCCAATTTCATAATTAACTGTGTCTCCGATCAAAGCAGCAAAGAAGAAAACCGGAATCAGGATACGGATGTCTAACGCTGAACCGGTAATTGCGGCCAGCGTGCTGGCAAAAATAATCAGTGACTCTCCAGGCAAAAAGGCGAAGACCACTAGTCCGGTTTCCATAAAAACGAGGATAAATAATGTGATATAAACCCAGCTTCCAAGTGTCTCGACTAGCGGCATAAGGTATAGGTGAAAATGAGTAAGATAAAAGAAAAACTGACTAATCAAGACAACACTTCCTTTACTATATTTATAATCATTTTAGCGATTTAATAGTCCGGATTCCAGTACTTTGAACACTGTTTAACGTTTTTTAAGCTTTAGAGTGAATCATAATTGAGTGCAAACAGCAAAGATGTTAAAATTATATGACTAATATCGTGGCCTTAAGGGTGGGGGAGTTTTATGGAAAATACAACCAAGAGAAAAGAACAAAAAAGAATGGATGACGTAATCAGCAAGATTAAAGCTGCTGAAGAAAAGAATCGGCGTGAAATTAAAAAAGCTCAAAAAGACACCCATGAAATCAAAGGTGATTTTTCAAACAATTTAAGGATAAACACAGACTCATACGCGGGTTTATTTGAAACAGCTACAACGATTAGACAACAGCAGCAGCTGCTGCAGGAACGTGAGAACAGCTGGAAACATGCAACGCAGCGTTTAGATATCTTACAAAAACTTGAAGGAAAGCCTTACTTTGCAAGAATCGATCTTCAAGAAAAGGGCGAAGACAAACCAGAGTCTATCTATATTGGACTGGGTTCATTTGCTGATCGGCCGGATAACTTCTTGATCTATGACTGGCGTGCCCCAATTTCCAGTGTTTATTATGATGGCGGCCTCGGAAATGTTTCTTATGAGACTCCGGATGGGTTACAGACTGTTAACGTAACACTAAAGCGTCAGTTTTTGGTGAAAGACGGAAAGATAAAAACGATTTTTGATACAGATGAGGTAGTCGGCGATCAGATGCTGCTGGACGTTTTAGATGATTCATCTACCAGCAAGATGAAAAGTATTGTTACGACTATTCAAAAAGAACAAAACAAAATTATCCGTAACACTAAAGCCGATTTGTTATTCGTCCAAGGAGCAGCTGGCTCCGGCAAAACTTCGGCTGTCTTGCAGCGTGTTGCGTATCTTTTGTATCGTTACCGCGGGAATCTGACTTCAAGCCAGGTAATTCTCTTTTCGCCCAATCAACTGTTTAATGATTATATTGACCAAGTTCTCCCGGAACTCGGTGAACACAACATGGTACAGATGACCTATTATCAATATACGCAAAGAAGATTGCCAAAATTAAAAGTTGAGACTCTGCAGCAAAGGTTTGAAAGAAAGCTTTCAACAAGTGAAAGCAAAATTCAAAAACTGAAAAATAGTGTAGTCTTTTTTAAAGCTGCTGCAGTTTATGCCTCTTTCCTTGAGAAAAGGGGAATGCGTTTTAGAGACCTTAAGCTTAATGGAAAAATACTCTACGACCATACCGTGATTGAAAAGATTTATTATAGTTTTAATGAAAACTATCATTTGCGCAATCGGCTGGATGCTACTAAGGAAAGACTGCTAAAACGGCTTAACCGTAGGATTGAAAAGGAGGCCACGTCTGAATGGGTTGAAAATATTTTGCAGGGAGCTGACAACAAAGAATTGTCCAAGCTCTATGGAACGCACCCACGAAACTTTGAAAATAATGACGAAGAACTGCACTTCTTAGGGCGTCGCTTCTTAATGCAGTACTATAAAAAAATTCACAGCGATATTAACCGGAGCCGTTTCTTAAATATTAATGCCCAGTATCTGCACTTCTTGCGCAGTGTGCCAGACCTAATTGAACTGGATAAGCATGAATTGATTGCAGCACAGTGGGAAGAAGGAGTTGCAGGTACACTTGCACTGTTGAAAAAAGGCAGGATGCTGCTGGAAGATGTCAGCCCATACCTTGACTTGTATGACACAATAACAGGCAAGCGCGGTAACACAGATATTAAACAGGTCTTTATTGACGAGATCCAAGATTATACTCCTTTTCAGATAGCAGCTTTGCAAAGTGCTTTTCCGCGAGCTCGCTTTACAGTGCTGGGAGACTTGAATCAGGCAATCTTTACAAAAAAGGAAAGTTATACTTTGCTTGATGAACTCAGACAGATTTTTGCAAATAAAAACATTGAAGTGGTCCAGCTGACGAAGTCATACCGTTCGACAAAACAGATTACTGATTTTACAAAACAGGTTCTGTTGAACGGGGCTGCCGTAGAGTCCTTTGAACGACAAGGTGATCTGCCGGTTATCAATGTAGGCGAAGACGAGAAAAGATTAACCGTAGAATTAGTTGCGCAGCTTGAGCAAAATGAACAAGATCAGCTGACGACTGCGGTTATCTGCAAAACGCTTGCGGAGTGTCAAATAGTTAGTGAAAAACTACAGGCTGCAGGGCAAAGAGCAATTTTGATAAAAAGCGAAAATCAACGTCTGGCCTCTGGTACGATCGTTGTTCCTGCTTTTTTGGCAAAGGGGCTTGAATTTGATGCTGTAATTATGTGGAATGCTGATGAAAAGAACTATGCGAATGAAGATGAGCGTCAGTTGGTTTATACAATTTGTTCACGTGCAATGCATCGGCTTAATATTTTCGCTGTAAAGAAGCTTTCACCGCTTTTCGACCGGGTTTCAGCTGATTTTTATAAGCGAAAGTAAGTATTCACGCAAAGATAGAGAAAAGCACGGCTGAAAGCGTGCTATAATTAGACTAAATTACGCGATGAATGCTGGAGACCGACTATGTATAATCAAATCAACTATTATAAGATTCCACGTGATGAATGGCGTGAGCTTTATCAGGAACATAATGTACCGCTTTCTGCTGCAGAATTAGCTCGTATCCGTTCGCTCAATGACCGGATCTCGCTAGAAGACGTTCGCGATGTCTATGCACCGTTAGTCCATCTTTTAGGTATCCATCTGACAGCACAACGTGAGCTTTTAAAGAAGCAGGCCAGCTTTTTGGGAATTACCCCGCATCGAGTGCCTTTTATACTGGGAATTGCTGGGAGTGTGGCTGTCGGCAAGAGCACAACTGCGCGGCTGTTACAGACACTGCTGCAAGAAACCTATCCGGATAAACAGGTGCAGCTGATCACTACCGATGGTTTTATTTATCCTAATAAAGAGTTGAAAAGACGGAATATTCTGCATCGAAAGGGTTTTCCTGAAAGTTATGACATGGGCCGCCTTTTAACTTTTACCAACGATATTAAAAACGGGCTGCCAGCCAAGGCACCTGTGTATTCGCATAAGAGTTATGATATTATTCCGGATCAATATGACCTGATTGAAAGTCCGGATATTCTGCTGGTTGAAGGAATCAATGTGTTGCAGCTGCCGAGCAATCAGCAGCTCTATGTCAGCGACTTCTTTGACTTTTCAATTTACGTAGATGCAAAAGAAGAACTGATACGTGAGTGGTATCTGGAACGTTTCAATATGCTGCTGGACACAGCTTTCAAAGATCCGGCTAATTACTATTATCCATACGCGATCGGCAATCGCAGTGAAGCTGTTAAGATGGCACGTCATGTATGGCAGACAATTAATCGTCCAAACCTGCATGAATATATTCTGCCGACTAGGAATCGTGCCGACTTGGTATTGCATAAGACCCAAAACCATCTTGTGAACGAATTGTTTTTGCGCAAGTATTAGTTTTTACTTTGCGACCCGATCTTGTACAAAAACTAAACTAAGTTGACCATGACACAGACAATCTGTAGAATAATTGGTATAACGGTACTGTAAAAATCAAAATGAGGTGAACATTCTTGACAAGCATTGACATGCAGGCTTTTGACAAAATTATTGTTCTTGATTTTGGAAGCCAGTATAATCAATTGATTACACGTAGAATTCGAGAATTTGGTATTTATTCGGAACTCCTTTCCAATAAGCTGACGGCTGCGGAGATTAAAAAAATGGCCCCCAAGGGGATTATTTTTTCCGGCGGTCCGAATAGTGTTTATGATGAAAAGGCCTTTCACGTTGACCCGGAAATCTTTAAGCTGGGTATTCCTATCTTAGGGATTTGTTATGGGATGCAGCTGATGGCTAATGAGCTTCCCGGTGGGACAGTTGAAAGTGCGGCTAATAAGGAATACGGCAAAGCTGAAATTCGGGTTAAAGATCCTGAAGAATTAATTTTCCGTAATCTTCCAAGCATTCAGACTGTCTGGATGAGCCACGGTGATCTAGTGACTGAAGTGCCAGATGGTTTTAAGGTAGCTGCAACAAGTGAAAATTGCCCGATTTCCGCGATGGCTAATGAAGCAAAGAAATTCTACGGTTTACAGTTCCATCCAGAAGTACGCAATACTGAATATGGTAATGATGTCTTGCGCCATTTTGCTTTTGATGTTTGCAAAGCAAAAGACAATTGGTCAATGGATGACTTTATTGACATGCAAATCCAAAAAATCCGTGAAACAGTGGGTAATAAAAAAGTTCTGCTCGGTTTATCTGGCGGAGTAGATTCATCTGTAGTCGGAGTGCTGCTGCATAAGGCAATCGGCACCCAGCTGACAAGTATTTTTGTTGATCACGGTCTGTTGCGAAAAGGCGAAGTTGAAGAGGTTATGAACAGCTTAAAAGGCAAGTTCGGCTTGAATATCATTCAGGTTGATGCCAAAAAGCGCTTCATAGACAAGCTTGCCGGAGTTTCTGATCCTGAAAAGAAACGCAAGATTATCGGCAACGAGTTTATCCGTGTCTTTGACGATGAAGCTGTTAAGCTTGACGGCATCGATTTTTTGGCACAGGGCACCCTTTATACCGATGTGATTGAATCAGGGACGGATACTGCCCAGACAATTAAGTCTCATCATAACGTCGGGGGGTTGCCGAAAGACATTAAGTTCAAGCTGATCGAACCCTTGAATACACTCTTTAAAGATGAAGTTCGTGAACTGGGTGAACGCTTGGGAATGCCTTCTGAATTGGTATGGCGTCAGCCGTTTCCAGGTCCTGGTCTCGGTATTCGAATAATCGGTGAAATTACTGAAGAAAAATTGCAAATTGTACGTGACAGCGACTTGATCCTGCGCGAAGAAATTGCAAAACATGGTCTTGAGCGTGAAATCTGGCAGTACTTTACGGTATTGCCAGGAATCCGCAGTGTCGGCGTAATGGGTGACGGTCGGACCTATGACTATACTATCGGTATCCGTGCCGTCACTTCGATTGATGGGATGACAGCAGATTTTGCTAAGATTCCGTGGGATGTTTTACAAGAAATTTCAGTGCGGATAGTAAATGAAGTAGATCATGTCAATCGTGTAGTTTACGACATTACGTCGAAGCCGCCGGCAACAATTGAGTGGGAATAAAATGTATAACTAATTTAACTTGTAAACGTCAATAAAGTACTATTTTATAGTGTGATACTGATTACTTTTAAATGAATATGGATAATGTTCTTTACCAAAAAACCTACCAATAAAAAAGGTAGGTTTTTTGGTGTAATATGTATTTAGTATTAAGAAATAAAAGGGTAAAGTGTCAAAGTAAAATTTAATATTTTGTGAAAGCGTGTCATTATAATAATGGAATACAAAAAATGAACAAGCAAAGAGTTATGATAGGATTGCATTCAGTTACTTTGCTTTTGTCGCTCATTAATTCAGTCTATTCCTAGGTTTTGTGATAGTGATAGTTTAAGCTAAGTTTAAAAAGTCAAGGTAACCAATGATTTGAGAAAATAATTGGATAGCGAATAGATAGGTGTAAGTACCTCCCAAAGGGCATGGAAAATCGCATGCAATTCGAGTGCAACAAAAATCATCATGTCTAATGAGGCACTTAATCCGACTATAACTGATTTGGTCAACAAATCTTTTATTTTTTGATTAATGAAAGTAACTTAAAAATTCAGGAGGTACAGCAATGTTATATTCTCCAATAATCTCTTTGATAATAGTAATATATTTTGTTTACGATCAGTTTGAATTTTCTAAAGTAACAAAAATTAGATTTCTTTTTTTACCTCTATTTTGCTTATATCAATTTATCTCCAAACTTGATATTAATAATATGAATGACGCTCTTAGTGTAGCAGTTCTATTTATTTTTGCGATTGGTATAGGCTTTTATCAAAGTGTAAGTTTCAAAGTTAAAGTAGTGAAAATAAAATCCAAATACTTTTTCCTTGATAAGGATAGTCAAGAGACCAATATCTATCAAAAGACATTATATGCAAAAGGCGGTAAAAAGTACTTAATCGGTTGGATATTAATATTTTTGATTTCTTTATTTTTAAATGGTGATTTTAATGATAGTTTTACTTTTTATAAATTTTCCCATGAACTAGTTAAAGAAATAATAGCAGATCTATCAATTTTTATGAAATTAAAGGCCACCGGTAATGATTGGAAATCGTGGGAATTATTAGGCTTTGCTAATATAGCATATCTAATATTTATTAGACAAAAGTCAGCAAAGATGAATGAATTTTTTAAAAAAAGAACTATTGAATAAAATACATTTTAACTGTTTAAAGAAGCAAGTATTTAAAATTTGTCAATATGGATTCATAAAATAAGAACCTAAATTGTATTTTAATAGAATAAAACATCAAGCAATTTTCTATTCTATAAGCTTTTTTCACATAAATTTAATAATTTGATGTTATTGTTTTGTGCATTGAGAGTTTAGGTATTTAATTTAGACTCTTTTTAATTTAGACTCTTTGCTTGAAGAAACAATTGGCGCAAATCCTGTTATAATGTTTAATTAGTACTTTAAAGGGATGAAAACTATGGAAATATACGGTTCGTTTAAACCTTATCTCTCAAAAATAAAGGATGAGGTTATGGGAAAACTCGATATCCTTAATCAAAAAGAAATTAAAAATAATAAAAATAAACTATACGAGCACCTGATCGGCAGAATTAAGACTGAAGATAGCATGATGGATAAGTGTCAGCGCAAAGGGTTCTCCCTTTCACCCAAAAGTGCTCTTTATGAATGTAAGGATGCGATTGGAATTCGAATTGTCTGCAACTTTATTGATGATGTATACCGTGCCATTGAACTTTTGAAACAGGCTGACTGGTGTACTGTTGTTAAAGAAAAAGATTATATTACAAGATCAAAGCCTAATGGCTACCGGAGTTATCATCTTATTTTAAAAGTTGCTACTCCTTATCCGGCCATTGATGGCAGTATGGCGGGAAGTTATTTTGTTGAAATTCAGCTGCGAACGATTGCAATGGATTCGTGGGCTAGTTTAGAACATGAAATGAAGTATAAACACAATATTGAAAATTCAGCACAAATTGTTAAGGAACTAAAACGTTGTGCGGATCAGCTTGCTTCTTGCGACGTTCAAATGCAGACAATTCGGCAGCTGATTCGTGAAAATCGTTAAGGAGGTTGTTTACCATGCGGATATTATTAGCTGAGGATGAAAAGCAGCTTTCCAGAGTTATTGTAGCAGCTTTGAATAGCAGAAATTATGATGTTGTCCCTGTTTATAATGGACAAGAAGCTGTAAAGAAAGCTAGTCAGGGAGTTTACGACTTGATGATTTTTGATATTATGATGCCGGTAATGACCGGAGTTGAAGCACTGAAAAAAATTCGTGCTTCCGGTGATCAGACTTATGTGATTATGTTGACCGCTATGGCTGAGGTTGATGATAAGGTTACCGGGCTTGATGCTGGTGCGGACGACTACATAACCAAACCTTTTTCATTGAAGGAGTTATTAGCGCGGATCCGTTCTCTAGAAAGGCGCACTGAAAACTATGGCAATGGTGTTTTAAACTTTGGCGATATTACGCTTGACAGTAATGAGCAGCGTTTGGAAAGTTTTAACTCTATCAGCCTTTCTGCTAAGGAAACAAAGCTGCTGAATCTTTTTATTTTAAACGCAAACAAAAAAATTATTAGTGAAATTCTGATTGATCATGTGTGGGAAAATGATGATGATATTGACCAAGATACACTGTGGATTTATATTTCTTACCTTCGTCAAAAGCTGCAAGCAGTTAATGCACATGTTGGAATTGAAGGGGAAAAGGGCGGGCCTTATCAACTAGTCAATACTAGTAAGGAGGGTCGTACATGATTCAAAAATTTCGTTATCGTTTTATCGGCATTTCTACTGCTGCTTTATTCATTGTCTTACTTACGGTGATTGGAAGTATTATTGGAATTTCAACTTACCGGGCAAAACAGCAGATCAATAATGTCCTTATTATCCTTTCCCAAAATGACGGACAAATCAATTCGCAAATTAACACGCAAAATGTCAAGAGACGGTTTGGACCGGCCTTTAATCAGGAGAGTTTATATCAGTACCGTTATTTCAGCATTTCTTTTGACAAGTACGGTGAACAGACTGCTTTAGATGATTCCCATATTATTAGTATTTCTAGAGAAACGATTATGGATTTAGGAAACCAGGTTTATAAAAGCGGGAAAAAGAATGGAACAATCCGTTCGTTAATGTCAGATTATTCATATAAGGTAACCAAAAAAGATGGTAAGACGAATATTGTTTTTCTTGATGAATCTGTGATTATGGAAAGTACAAATAATATTATAGAGATCGGAATATTTCTTGGTGCAATCAGCCTCTTGCTTTTTACCTTGATTTTAATTGCTTTTTCTAAAAAAGCTATTAGACCAATTGTACAGGCTGAAAAACGGCAAAAGGAGTTTATTACAAACGCCGGTCATGAATTGAAAACACCATTATCAATTATCAAAGCTAATACAGAATTGCAAGAGCTGATGAATGGGAAGTCTGAATGGACAACCAGCAATGAGCAGCAGGTAAACCGGCTGACAACTCTTATCAACAACTTGATTTCATTGGCCCGGATGGAGGAACGTCCAAAAGTTGTCTTAGCTCCGGTTAATGCCTCAGAGATCCTTGAACGGGCTGTTGGCAGTTTTAAATCAGTTATTATGCAAGAAAAAAAATCATTTAAAGTGAAGATTACACCCGGATTGAAAATAAAGGCTGATGAGAATAGCTTTTATGAACTGTGTAGCATTTTATTGGATAATGCTAATAAGTATTGTGATGATGAAGGAATGGTGACAGTATACCTTGCAACTGATAAAAGGCAAAAAATGGTTACTCTTGTAATTGGAAATACTTTTGCTGAGGGGAAGGGTGTTAACTACAATAAATTTTTTGAACGTTTTTACAGGGATGATAAATCACACAATAGCCAAAAGATGGGCTTTGGAATTGGGCTTTCGATGGCACGAAGTCTGGCAGCTTCTTTCAAGGGAAAGTTCGGAGTGCGTTACCGCGATAACCAGATTTTCTTCAGCGTCAGCTTTAAACCGGCTAAGTAAAGAGCTGTAAGAAAAATCAAACTGTTTGGGTTGCCTAGCAGCAACCATGCCTGTAGCAGATATTTTTAACGTGATAAACGTGATATTATAATATGTGATAGGTTTTATATGAACGATAAAATGACTGGCGGCCACGACAATGAATGAGTTTTGTCATGGCCTCTTTTTTTGGAGGAAAGGGAAGATGAAACAAAAACCAGATAATTTGCCTAAACTGCAACGTTCAATGACAGCTGGCCAGATGGAAATGATTTCCTTAGGGGGAGCAATTGGGGTTGGACTCTTTCTAGGATCGGCTTCAACAATTAAATGGACAGGGCCTTCAGTAATCTTGGCCTACATGTTTGTGGGTGTACTACTTTATATTGTGATGAGAGCACTCGGAGAAATGATTTATATCAATCCTAGCACAGGGTCATTTGCTGATTATGCCTCGGAGTATGTCCATCCGTTAGCCGGATATCTTGCTAAATGGGCAAATATTTTCGAGTACGTTGTAGTCGGGATGTCAGAGGTTGTTGCGGCAACGGAATATCTCAAGTACTGGTGGTTAAATGCCAACCCTTTTATAACAGGAATGATCATTATCGTATTTTTGGTGCTTGCGAACCTTGCCAGTGCTAAAGCATATGGCTCGTTAGAATTTTGGTTTGCGATGATTAAGGTAATCACGATTATTTTAATGATTCTTTTAGGGTTCATGGTGATCTTCTTTGGCTTTGGAAATGGCGGCCATCCAGTCGGTTTCAGCAATCTTTGGATTCATGGAGGTTTCTTTACCGGAGGATTTAAGGGTTTCTTCTTCTCAATGTCGATTATTGTCGGTTCCTATCAAGGAATTGAATTACTTGGTATTTCGGCTGGAGAAGTTGCTGATCCGCAAAATGCAGTTGTTAAATCAGTAAAATCGGTACTCTTTCGGATCCTGATTTTTTATGTTGGAGCAATTTTTGTAATTGTTACTATCTATCCATGGAATCATCTGAGCGCTGTTGGTTCTCCATTTGTGTCAACCTTTGCAAAAGTGGGGATAACGGCTGCTGCTTCAATTATCAATTTTGTGGTTTTAACAGCTGCTTTGTCCGGAGCAAATTCTGGAATCTACTCGTCTAGCCGGATGCTCTTCAAATTGGCTCACGAAGGAGATGCTCCAAAAATTTTTGGACATTTATCTAAGCGCGTAGTTCCTGGAGCAGCGATCCTTGGAATTTCCGGTGGTATTTTAATTGGTTTTCTTATTAACATTTTAACTGCCATATACAGCAAATCTGTTTCAAACATGTTTGTGGTAGTTTTCAGTTCTTCAGTCTTGCCAGGGATGATTCCGTGGTTTGTAATTCTTTTGGCTGAGCTTCGTTTTCGACGAGAAAATCAAGAATTGATGACGAGTCATCCGTTTAAGCTGCCTTTTTACCCATATTCCAATTACTTTGCTTTTATCATGTTGATTATCATTGTGGTCTTTATGTTTATTAATCCAGACACTAGGATTTCTGTAATTGTTGGAGCTCTTGTTTTAATTATTGCTGCGCTGGTTTATCTTATTCGGCATAGGAATGCAAAATTTAAACAGGACTAGTTGAAGTTGCGGCTCAGATTGTGTGGTAATTACGGTTAGTCAAGGGAAATACTAGGTAAATAAATTTTACGTGTCTTTACAAAGGAGGGAATAAACATCCTTTTATGAAATTGATATGCTATATTTAACATATAGAGGTAAAAATTTTAAATAAGAAGGTAGGAAAAAGCATGGCAAACAACAACAGGTTTAGAAGTTTGAACTGGGGACTTATTTGGATATTAGCAGTTGTTGCGCTTATAAGACCGCTTATGAGTATTTTAGGAATAATGGATACTCTTGGTAAGTCGCTTACTCCTATTATTACTACAATCGGTATTTCAATTATTTGGATATTAGCGGTATATTTAAAAGCAGATCTGCGTCCCATCTTCACACTAATTTGTACAGGTATCGTATATGGAATATTAGCAATTTTACTCAGCGGGATTTTGTCAACGCTTTTGACCGGCCGCTTGCAAGGTCCTTTGGCTCATCCAGTCGGAATTGTCGGTATCTTGGTTACAAACGCTATCTGGGGGCTAATAACCGGGTTTATTGCGAGCCTTTTGCTTAAGATTAAGAAGAGTAAAAAATAGACTTTGTAAACCAGAACATTTTTTAATAATATTTATGATTAGGAAAGCTATGCCAAGTATGCGTATATTTTTGGCATAGCTTTTCTAGTTTTTGGTAATTGCTTTGAAGAATGAGGAGTTCAATTGTTAGTTATCTTGCAAAAAATTGCTATGATTATGTTCATACTTAGTATTTTGTAAATTTCTCACAGTTACTTTAGTTCCCTGTAGTTAATTGAACTTTGCTATAAAACATAAAAAAAGCGTTACAATCATAATAGAGCGGAAGCTGAATTAAGACAGAAGCAAAATTATGAAAGGACAAAATGCAAATGGCAAAAGAAATTATATTTGATGTTAATCAGATCAATGTTTCAAAGACAAAACATGAGCTGATTGAAAAGGGTCTGGAAAGATACCAAGAAACTCCAAGCGAGAAGCTGACTGCTTATCAAAAAGTTGATAGGAATGTCATTAAGATTATTAAGTCAGTTGAAAAAGGGCTTATTCCTGAATTACTTCCAATGAGAAGACAGAGAATGGTTAAGAGTGCTTTTTCGTTTTACCGGGGAACTGCCGGTTTAATGGATTTTGATTTAGCTAATCAGGTGCATAGTAATATTCCTGTTCTGCTTTGCGGTGATGCCCATTTAGGAAATTACGGTTTTTATGCTTCCCCGGAACGCCAATTGTTATTTGACCTGAATGATTTTGATGAAGCCAGAGTTGATAACTGGGAAAATGATCTGCGACGTTTGCTGGTGAGTATTTATTTAGCAGGCAAGGAGAATGGTTTTAAGAACAAAAAGCTGGAAAAATTAATGAAAAAAGTGTCTGCAGCATATCGGTCCGCGATTACTTATTCAGCCTCTATGCAATTAATGGAACGATTTTATCTTTCTCCTAAAGTCCACTTGCTGACTAAAATTATCCATGAACAAACTGATAGTGAACTTGAAGAGTCATTAACCAGTGTTATTGAGAAGGCAACTAAAAATAATTTGGATAAAGTTCTTAAAAAATTTACAGCAGTTAATGATCAGAAAGAAAGGGTCTTTGTTGAAGATCCTCCCCGCTCAGTGCGGGTTTCTGATGAACAGCTTCCAAAGTTTGCAGCTGCGTTTAAAGATTATCGGACGACAGTTACTGAAAGTATTCGGGTTTTGCTGATGCAATATAAGATTACAGATGTTATCCGCCATAGTGTAGGTGTAGGCAGCTTCGGGACGCGCTGTTACCTGCTGCTCTTGACAGCTAATGATGGCAGTCATTTAGTCCTTCAAGTTAAGGAAGCTCTACCGACAAGGGATTCTTTCATTCCATTGGATCTAGATATTGATCTTCATCGTGAAATTGGTGAGGGAAATAGAATTATCAAAGCACAAAAAATAATGCAATCGGCTTCAGATCCCTTTTTAGGCAGTATGAACATCGGTCAGCGCAGCTATTATGTTCGTCAGTTCAGGGATATGAAGGGCTCATTTAACATTGAGAAGATGGATTGGCAAGGTTTCAAACTTTATACGAGAGTTTGCGCTTTGCTGCTCGCATTCAGCCATTTTCACAGTCCGACTGCACCAATGATTCAAGGCTACCTTAAAGAAGCAGTGGACTTTGATGAATTGACGGCAGAGTGGGCACTTAAGTATGCACAACAAGTAAAAAGAGATTATAAAGAATACAAAGCATACGTAAAAAAGCAAAAAGATTAGGTTACTTTTGAAACTCATAGGAAAATAAATATTTTTAGTATAGAGTTAATTTAAAGTATGCTTGATAAAATCTGGGATAGTAGCGCCCAAATAATGAAAGTCGTATAATGGTTTTATTCTAATTAAACAAGGGGAGAAATTATGGCTGAATTGACACGCTTTTATCAGACGTTCCAACCGACACATTATGATATTTTTATAGATATCAATCGCAAAACCAAACAATTTACCGGGAAGACAACGATCACAGGCAATGCTAAAAAACAGGCAATTGCAATTCATCAAAAGAATTTGACGATTGCGTCTGTTCAAGCAGATGGAAAAGCTGTGCCGTTTAGCATAGATAAAAAAGCTGATGCTGTTCGAATTGATTTGATCAAAGCTGGTAAGGTGACACTGACGCTGTCTTATAAGGCTCCGCTAACAGATACTATGATGGGGATCTATCCATCATATTATGAACTTAACGGTATTAAGAAGCAGATTATCGGCACACAGTTTGAGACCAACTTTGCTCGTCAGGCTTTTCCATGTGTTGATGAACCTGAAGCCAAGGCTACATTTGATATTGCTCTCA
The DNA here is from genome assembly GCF_001436275.1 of Liquorilactobacillus oeni DSM 19972. Classification (GTDB taxonomy): domain Bacteria; phylum Bacillota; class Bacilli; order Lactobacillales; family Lactobacillaceae; genus Liquorilactobacillus; species Liquorilactobacillus oeni. Next base: position 36,869 of record NZ_AZEH01000020.1, on the reverse strand, counting down.
AATTCGATGAACAACCTGGCGAAACAGTTTTAAGTAACATGCCGGAGATTCGCGTTGAAGATGGGGTGCATTATTTTGATACGACAGTTCGGATGTCAACCTACTTAGTGGCCTTTGCATTCGGCAACTTGCAAAGCAGACAAACAACTACAAAGAGTGGTGTAAAAGTCGGTGTTTTTGCGACTAAGGCACATAAAGCCAATGAACTGGACTTTGCACTTGATATTGCCAAACGCTCTATTGAATTTTATGAAGATTTTTATCAAACACCATATCCTTTACCGCATTCTTGGCAATTGGCATTGCCTGACTTTTCAGCGGGAGCAATGGAAAACTGGGGCCTTGTAACTTATCGTGAAGCATATCTACTGCTTGATCCTGAAAATACAGCACTTGATATGAAACAGCTTGTTGCTACAGTAATCGCTCATGAGTTAGCTCATCAGTGGTTCGGTGACCTTGTCACTATGAAGTGGTGGGATGATCTGTGGTTAAATGAAAGCTTTGCTAATATGATGGAATACGTTGCGATTGACGCACTTGAACCGGATTGGCATATTTGGGAGAGTTTCCAGACCTCAGAAGCTCCAGCAGCCTTACAGCGTGATGCAACTGATGGAGTACAGTCAGTCCATGTCCAAGTTAATAATCCTGCTGAAATCGATGCACTATTCGACGGGGCAATTGTTTACGCTAAAGGAGCACGGATGTTGGTAATGGTGCGGGCTTTGATTGGAGATAAAGCCTTGCGCGCAGGTCTGAAAAATTACTTTGCTGCACACCAGTTTGACAATGCAACAGGAGCTGATCTGTGGGCTGCTTTGGGGGATTCTTCTGGGGTTGACGTAGGAGCTATTATGGCTTCTTGGTTAGAACAGCCTGGTTATCCAGTAGTAACTGCTGGAATTGTTGACGGAAAATTAACATTATCACAGCAGCAATTCTTCATTGGGAAGGGTCAAGAAGTTGGACGAAAGTGGCAAATTCCGTTAAACAGCAACTATGATGCAGCACCAGCAATTTTAACTGAAAAAAGTGTTACACTGGGCCAATATACTGAGTTGAGGGCTGCAAATGCAAAGCCGCTGCGTTTGAATGTCGGAAACAATTCGCATTTCATCGTTAAGTATGATGAAATTCTCTTGCAGGATATTCTAGATAACAGTGCTGCGTTGGATGCCATTTCTCAACTACAGATTTTGCAAGATCTGCGTTTATTGGCAGAAGGAAGACAGATCTCATACGTTGCTGTTGTACCGGTCTTGTTACGTTTTGCAAATAGTCATTCAGCAGTTGTGAATGCTGCTTTATATCAAGTTGCCAATAACTTGAAGAAATTTGTGCTGCCGGATTCTGCGGAAGAAAAAGCGCTCCAGGCATTCTTTGATCGGCTGAGTGTATCACAGATTGCACGTTTAGGCTGGACGTCAAAACCGGAGGAATCAAATGATGATCAGCTGACCAGGCCATACGTTTTACGTGCTGCACTATACGCCAAAAATGCTGCAGCAATTGCTTCTGCACATGAATTATTCGAGGCCAGCAAAGGAAAATTAGCTGCATTGCCTGCTGCTGTTCGAGTAGTTGTTTTGGCAAATGAGGTTAAAAACTTTGGCAGTGCTGAATTATTCAAACGATTATTAACGGAGTATCGGGAATCTTTCGATGCCAGTTATAAGGCCGATTTGTGTGCTGCATTGACAAGCACTGCGGATAAAGAGTTAATTGCAGAATTGATTAAAAAATTTGAAGATGCAGACACTGTTAAACCGCAAGATTTGCGTGCATGGTTCCGGGGAGTACTTGCTAATGACGATGGACAACAGGCTGCTTGGGATTGGATCCGTAATGATTGGCAGTGGCTGGAAAAAACAGTTGGCGGTGATATGGAATTTACAACCTTTATTACAGTTATCGCTGGGATCTTCCGTACACCTGAACGTTTAGCTGAGTTTAAAGAATTCTTTGAGCCTAAGTTGGCGACACCTGGGTTAACACGTGAAATTAAAATGGATACCAAGGTAATTGAAAGCCGCGTTGAGCTTATTGAAGAAGAAAAGAATGCTGTCAACGATGCAGTTTCTGAGTTTATCAGATAATTTGGAGTGGTTAATAGCAAAGTACGGATTCAGTCAAAAACTGACTATGAGTAAGTACCTATGGCCAGATATAAAGAGTTGATTGTTGAAGCACGCTAGTTGACAACTGTTAGATAGCAGAAAGAGGCTGGGTCAAAACGTATGTTTTGGCTCAGTTTTTTTTGGACTCTTTTGCAATTTCATATTAACGTGTTTCAATAGTCAGTCTTTTCTGCTTAACCACAAATTACTCTACTCATAGTCAAATTCGGACTATGTTCGTAATTAGCAGTTAATGCTTAAAGTCTAACGGCTATTGGCACGCCCCCTTTCTTTCATTTTATAGCTTAATCAAAACAAGTGCCTAAATTAATTGCTTAAATTATCACTGAATATTAGAGTTGAGTTAACAAATTATTCTGCAGCAAAATAAGGAGGAGTAAAAATGGCAATTGATGCATTAGGGCAGGCGAAACTTGTAAAAGAAGGCAAGATTAGCAGTCGTGAACTTGTGGAAGAGAGTCTGCAAAAAATTGAACAGCTTAACCCGAAGCTGAATGCGGTAATTAATCGTAGATCAAAAGCGGCTTTAAAAGAGGCACAGAATGTTGACATAACTGCTCCATTTGCTGGTGTACCACTGCTACTTAAGGGGTTGGGACAAAGCTTAGCAGGAGAACCCGCAACAGCTGGGGCACAACTATTAAAAAATAATCGTGCTCGCCAAACCGATAATTTTGTACGTAGTTTGCAGCAGGCTGGCTTTATAATTATCGGACAAACCAATACACCGGAATTCGGCTTCAAGAATGTTACTGATCCTGTGCTTTACGGTCCAACAAGAAACCCATGGAATACGGAATATTCTCCAGGCGGTTCTTCTGGCGGTGCAGCTAGTGCACTTGCTTCCGGAATGGTGACACTTGCAGCTGGAAGCGATGGCGGCGGTTCTATTCGAATTCCTGCTTCGTTTTCAGGTTTGATCGGATTAAAGCCTACTCGCGGAAGAATTCCGGTAGGACCTGGTTCTTGGCGCGGCTGGCAGGGAGCTGCAATCAACTTTGCACTGACACGTTCAATTCGAGATACTGCCGCATTACTAGATGCTCTTCAGGTCGTTCAACCAGCTGCTCCTTTCCAGACACCGCTTTTTACCAAGGGCTTCCTGCATGAAAGTACGCTGCCGTTGGCAAATAATTTTAGAATCGGATACACAACAACTTCACCAGTGGGAACACCTGTTAGTCCAGATGCAAAAAACGCAGTAATGGAAGCTGTTGCCTTCTTAAGGCAAGAGGGTATAGCAGTAAAAAAAGTAAAGAATCCATTAGATGGTCAAAAATTAATGCGCGGCTATTACATTATTAATGCAGGAGAAACGGCCAGTATGTTCGCAGAGATGGAAAGCAGCAGCGGAAAAGAAATTAAGATTTCAGATGTTGAACTTGTAACTTGGGTGATTCATCAGGCTGGACTTTCTTTAGATGCAGTTGATTATAGTCAAACATTGAGTCAATGGGATCAGGCTAGTTATGAAGCTGATAAGATGTATGACGATTATAATCTTTACTTAACACCAACAACGGCTACGACAGCTCCTAAAATAAATCAGGCCTTAATTTCCGCTGAACTTATTGCGAAAATGAAGAAGGCTACTCAGCTTGATAAAAAAGAAAGATTACAACTGGTTTATGATTTCTTTGAAAGCAGCCTGGAGTTAACACCTTTTACGCAGCAGGCTAATATCACTGGACAGCCTGCAATCAGTTTGCCGACTTACGTTTCACACGAAGGGTTGCCTTTAGGTATTCAATTTATTGCACGCAAAGGAGCAGAAAGTACTTTGCTGCAAATCGGTAATTTATTTGAAAAGAATGGAAAATTTAAGATGCTTAGAAAGTAATTAGATTAAAGAACACATCAATTGCTTTTTTAATAAACAATGAGACAATCAATGTGGATAAAGGTTAATGAATTTACTGCATCAGTCACTTGTTTTTCAGTTTACCTGTAGGAAGTTAAGAAAGGAGCATGATAATAATGGATAAAATGGTATTTGTTAATTTACCCGTCACTGACATGCAACGTTCAATCAAATTTTATGAGGCATTAGGTTTCATAAAAAATCCAGAATTTTCTGATAAAAACGGGAGCGGCATGATGTGGGGAAAAAATATCTGGGTGATGCTGTTGACTCATGATTTTTACAAGCAGTTTTTAAAAGGACAGACTATTGCTGATACAAAAAAAACAAACAATTCGATGACAGCCTTTAGTATGGAAAGCATCGCTGCAGTTAAGGAATTTGCACAAAAAGCTAAAGAAAACGGCGGCGATTTTTATCATGTAGAACTTGGTATGCCTGAAGATCAGATGTATGAATTAGAAGTTAAGGATCCAGATGGAAATATACTGTCTGCTGCTTGGATGTCAGTGTAACTCGTTTAAACATTAATCAGGTGTAGATTTAATAAAAGAGGGGTGGATCAAAAGTTATATTTTGACCCGCCCCTTTTCCTGTGATCTGCAGTATGTGAATTAGCGTGTTTTAATAGTCAGCTTTTTTTACTTAATCACGAATTACTGATAATCAGGTTTCAACTACGTTCGTAATTCGCAGTTAATATTTAACTAAGACTGCTGAGCTTCTGGCACATTTCCGTTTTTTCAGTGCGACTCAGCTAGTTAACTCCAAATAAAACCGAATCTTTATAGTGGAAGCTGTTTTCCTAGTCTTTTTCTTCATTGAATTTTACTGAAAACAAGCGGTCATCGCTGGCTGCAGGATCGCCTCTGCCATCAGTATTATTAGTGATAAATAATAACTCTTTTTTGCTGGGAATTACTAATACGTCTCTTATGCGCCCATATTGATCAGTATAGTATGTGCGTGCTGTTTGAGGTGCAGAAGTTGCAACGGCTCGTAGAGTTTCTCCACGCAAATTTGCAATAAACAATATTCCATTATGGTAAGCTAATCCGCTTGGACTGGCATTTTGAGGCTGCCATTGTTGAAGTGGATTGCTGAATTTCTTTGTGTCAGCCTTTCCTTCGTGAATCGGCCAGCCATAATTGCTTCCTGGTCTGATTTTGTTGAGTTCATCCCATTCATTTTGACCGAATTCAGTAGCGTACAGTACACCCTTTTCGGTCCAGGCTAAGCCTTGCGGATTGCGGTGTCCATAACTGTAAACTAGCGAATCTTTAAAAGGATTATCTTGAGGAGCTTTTCCTTCTGGGGTCATTCGCAAAATTTTACCAGCAAGAGATTTTTTATTCTGCGCATTAGAGGATTCTCCTGCATCCCCAGTAGTTACATATAGCATCCCATCTGGCCCAAAAGCAATTCGGCCGCCATTATGATTAGCTGCTTGCGGTATTTTACTTAAAATTACTTTAGGATTTGAGATACTGAATGTTCCTTTTTCGCCATTTAGATTATAACGTACAACCCGGTTATCTTGGGCAGTAGAATAGTAGACATATAAGTAAGGCGTATCAGCTGTCTTTTTGACTGCCATACCGAGCAGGCCGGCTTCGCCGATATGTTCAACGTCTTGAACTTTTCCCACAATACGGGTCTTCTTATTTTTTAGTACTTCGCGAATTTCTCCGTTGTCACGTAAACTGACTAGTATACTGTTATCATAAAACACAAGAGACCAAGGGGATTCAAGTTTATCTGCAACGATTCTAGGTTTTGAGGTCAGCTGTACTTGTTTGTAAGCTTTAGAGCTTTGTGTTTGCTGAATCTGGGAGCTACTTTTTTTTTCAGAACTATTGTTGTAGTGCATTCTGCCAAAGACTAAAAATATTGATAAAATAAAGATCCCGAGAAATATACCAACAACGAGTAACACTTTCTTCATAAAAATGCAGCCCTTTCTTGTCTGATACAAAAACAGTGGAAGAAGAATTTTTGCTATTATTTATTCTTACAATAGTCTGAAAAAAGCTTTTCTAGGCACATATTCAAGCAACTGAACAGTTACTGCATTTAAAACAAACTTTTTCCATTGTACTGAATTATTTGAAATGAAAATCCTTTTTTTAGGAATGATAGTTAAATTTTAGCTAATTTTAGAAAAGGAAAAGAGTCGCGACAATTAGCAATTATTTTTGTCTAGACTCTTTTCAGTGACTTTAATCACATCTTATCAGCAATATATTATTCTTTCATTTAGAACTACTTGATAGCTCCTTCTGTCACACTTGTCATAACTTGTTTTTGTAATAAAAGGAACAAGATAATGATTGGAACCATTGATAAAACAAGACCAGCTAATGCTAATTGCCATTGGCTGTTTGTTTCGCCGAAGAAAGCATACATTTTAAGCGGAATTGTGTACATGCCATCTTTATTAACAACTAGAGAAGGTAACAGGTAGTCATTCCAGATCTTCATTGCATTTAAGATGACAACAGTACCCGTCATTGGGCTAACTGCTGGAAAGATAATATAGACAAAGGTTTTGAAAGGATACGCTCCATCTAAAGCAGCAGCTTCGTCAAGGGTTTTTGAGACTCCTTGAAAAGCTCCATAAAAGAGAATGATTGAGAGACTCACTGATAACCCTGTATTCATGATGACTAGGCTTGTTCTGTTAAGAAAATTAACTTTACCGAAAAGCGACAGCAGTGGAATCATAATTGACTGAAAAGGAATCAGCATAGTACCGGCACAAAGGTAGTAGAGAATTGAACTAAAAGGCCCTTTAACACGAGAAAGGGCATAGGCAGCTGCAGCTGAAACCAATGTGATTACGATGACACTGGCTACAGTGATAATCAAAGAGTTGAAGAAACTGTTTGTAAAATCAAGGGCTTGGTAAGCAGTTTTAAAGTTTGCAAACGTAAAATCACGTGTAAACCATAACGGATTTTGGAAAATTCCCCTTTTTCCCTTTAAAGCATTGATAATAACGATGATAAAAGGATAGAACCAGAATAGGGCAATGATACCAAAAAGAAAGCCAAGTAAGATTTTTGTTGATTTTTTCATCTGCTATCCCTCCTGCTTTCTTGAAAGGGCCAATTGAATAAAGGAAACAATGGTTACACAAAGGAAGAGAATAATTCCGGCTGCCTGAGCGTATCCTTGCTGGAAGTTTACAAAAGCAGTGTTATAAATATACATCGAGATCATCTCTGTAGAACGGTATGGACCGCCATTTGTAAGTGCTAAGTTCTGCTCATAGAGTTTAAACGAATTAGCAAGTGTTAGGAACAGACTAATTGTAAAAGCCGGTGCCAATTGCGGCAGCTTGATGAAAAAGAAAATTTGGGTTGCTTTTGCACCGTCCAAAACAGCTGCTTGAATAGTATTCTTAGGAATTGCATTCAAGAAAGAAACATAGATTAACATAATGTATCCGCTCATCTGCCAGACAAACAGAATTACTATCCCCCAAAAACCTGTTGAAGGGTTACTCAACCAACCTTTGAAAAAGTCAAGGTGAAAAGCAGCAGCAATTGCCTGAAAAGCAGAAGTAAAAATGAACTGCCAGATAAAGCCTAGCAGGATTCCACCGATCAGATTCGGCATGAAGAAGATGGTTCTGAGTGATTTTGTGAGTCGGTTGTTGTGACTGGTGACGATTAACGCGAAAGCTAAACCGACTAAATTGATTAAAATAACTGAAACAAATGAAAATTTAACTGTAAGCCAAAAGCTTTGCAGAAAGGTGGAGTCTTGAAAAAGGACCTCAAAGTTTTTCCAACCAATAAAAGAAGAGCGTAAACCATTGGAATCGGTAAAAGAATAATAAATTCCTATCAGAAAAGGTACGACAATAATCAATAGTATAAAGAAAACTGCTGGTAAAACAAAAGCCAGATATTGATGTTTTTTGATAAGCATTTTTATCACTCCCCACTTTGAATTTCCCTGAGCTGCCGGTATTTAGCTGATGTTTCTTTTTTCAATTCTTTCCAAGAGATCCCATTTACGAAGTAGCGCTGTATATATGGCCCAAGAGCTTGGTTAGTAAAGCCATTCGGATACTGTTTGTGAACAGGAGATTGTGCTTTTTTGGAGGTGCCAATCCGATAAATCTGCTTAGAAAGGTCATCAGGCAACCTTGAAACATCAAAGTTCTTAGTTGCGGGAACGAAACGCATTTCATTAATGATTACATTCTCAGCTTCTTTTGAAGTATACATCCAGTTAATAAAATCTTTAGCAGCTTTCTGCCGTTTGGGATGATCCTTAGTGATTCCTAAATACCAAGAAGAACCGGTCAAAATACGGTCAGTACCATCATTTTTGACAAAAAAGGGCAGCATTCCAAGATTCTTTTGTACGTACCCCTTTTCCAGACCATCAAGTGTCGGAATAATCCAGTTTCCTTGAGGAATCATAGCAACTTTTCCATTGAAAAAAAGGTCTTGGACAGAAGGATCATATTTGACTGAAAGAATCGGTTGTACATTATATTTTTTTACGAGATCATAATATTTTTTCATTTGCTTCTCGTATTTCCAAGGGAAAGTTTTGCTTTTGAAAGCTTTGACGAGGTTATTGTTGTATGGCAGAGAAGTAAATTGTGCTGAAACGGAAGCAATTGAATTGGTATCAGCTCCGTTAAAGCCGAAAACTGCATTAATTCCGATCTTCTTCTTTTCTGAATTAAGTTTTTCAACCGCTTTCAAAAATTCAGAATAGTTCTTGATTTTTGAAGCATCGATCCCAGCTTTAGCAAAAACGGCTTTGTTGTATGACCACCCATAGGCTTCCAGGTCGACCGGGATTCCAACCATACGTTTATTTGAAATGCCACCACTGACAAGATTTGGTACTATGTTTTTACTTGCCTTAAGATCCTTTAGATTAATCAGATGGTCCTTATAACGATCTATCTCAGGCAGTCCGCCAAGCATAATAATATCTGGAGCTTCGCCAGAGGCAAATTTGGCCTGTAAAGCTGCTGCTCCGCCCCCTTGTCCTGAAGTAGTAATCTGGATATTTACATTTGGATGTTTAGCATGATACATCCGCGCCAGCTTTTGATACTGGGTGGTTATTTCAGGCTTTTGGTTGAAAAAGTTAAGTGTAATTTTTGAATTCTTTTCTTTTTGCGAGCTAAAACTACAACATGTTAAGACAATTAATGATAAACTCAACATAAAAGTTAGCCTAGCAATTTTAAAAACCCTTTTTTTCATGTCTTTCGCCCCGATTCATTTGTCAGTTGTTTGTCAAGAGCACCATTCTTTCTTACCTAAATTTTATGTTTTTATTATGAAACACTGCAGAAACAAAAGCAAAGAATAAACTCGAGGAGGCGTTTCTTATGAGCAAGATTGAAATCGAACACCTTTATAAACGTTATGATAATGCAGAAAATGATACCCTAAAGGATATTAATCTTGAGATTGACGATAAGGAATTTGTTGCAATTATTGGGCCATCAGGCTGTGGCAAGTCTACATTATTGCGTTGTTTTTCGGGCTTGGAAGAAGTTACAAAGGGAAAAATTAGCGTAGATGGAAAGCGCTTCGATAATATTCCGCCGCAAAAGCGCAGTATTGCGATGGTTTTTCAAGACTATGCATTATACCCGCATATGACTGTCTACAACAACATGGCGTTCAACCTAAAACTTAGTAAATTTTCCAAGAGTGAAATTGATTCACGTGTCAAGGAAGCAGCACAAAAACTTAAACTCACAGATTATTTGGCTCGTAAACCCGCACAGCTTTCTGGAGGACAACGGCAAAGAGTTGCTCTAGGGCGCGCAATGGTGCGTGCGCCAGAGGTTTTTTTAATGGACGAGCCGCTTTCTAATTTAGATGCGAAGTTACGTGTTTCAACTAGGCAGGATATTATCGAGCTACATAAGCAGCTTGGAACTGTAACGATTTATGTAACGCACGATCAAGCCGAAGCGATGGCAATGGCGGATAAAATCTTGATCATGCGGGATGGAGTGGTACAGCAATATGGTAAACCTGAAGAACTCTATGATAACCCGCGTAACCTCTTTGTTGCTCGTTTTATCGGTTCTCCTAGCATGAATATTTTAAAGGGTACTCTTTCAAACAAGGGAATCTTTAATTCAGGCGGTGTAAATTATGACCTTAGTGAATTCGTGAAAAAAGAGATTCTGCCAACGGATAAAAGAGAGGTTGTACTTGGTTTTCGGCCTGAAAAAGTAACGCAGGTAAAAAAATCAGGAGATGATAATGAAGGAGCCTCTGAAAGTTCTGCACAAAAAGAAGGGTTTTTTGTGCTTTCTGCAACTAAAAATCTGGCTGAATATATGGGTGGTCATACACTTGTTTATCTAAAAACTAAAGATGGGGTTAATATTGTGACCCAAACACCTAAAAGAATTCCAAATGACGATAGCCACAAAAAATTAGATCTTTATATTCGTAATTCTAATATTTATTTGTTTGACGCTAAAAGCGGTCTGACACTTCAAGATGGTTAGCCTTGCCAGATAAGAAAAAAAGCGCTTAAACCGGAAAGAAAGACACTGTTTGCTAGAGTGCACTAATTTGCATATTAAAGATATAAACAAAGGAACCGGGTAAAAATAAAATTTTGACCCGGTTCCTTTGTTTTGTCTGAAAATTTATGTTGACAAGACACCCCCAAAAGGGTAAAACAATAATCATGGGTTGGGGTGTCTTTACACCTTTCAAAATTTATTAGGAGGGTTTTTGATGAATTCAGCAAGAAAGCTAGTAACAGTTACGGGGCTAGCGTGGTTATTTGATGCAATGGATGTGGGGATGCTTTCTTTTGTGATTGCGGCTCTTAAAAATGACTGGAAACTCAGCGAGCTTCAAATGGGCTGGCTTGGCAGTATCAGCTCTCTTGGAATGGCGTTTGGCGCAGTCTTTTTTGGAATTTTGGCAGACCGTTTCAACAGAAAGGATGTTTTAATTGTTACTGTTCTCTTTTTTTCTGTTGGTACAGGTATTTCTGCTTTTGCTGCCAGTTATATCTTATTTGCTATATTACGATTTTTTGTAGGTGCTGGCCTTGGAGGAGAACTTCCAGTTGCTTCTACCTTAGTATCTGAAAATGTAAGCGCGAAAAAACGCGGCCGAATTATTGTTTTGCTTGAAAGTTTCTGGGCAGGCGGATGGATTTTAGCAGCGTTGATTTCTTACTTTATAATTCCAAACTGGGGTTGGAGAATTGCACTTTTAATTTCTGCATTACCGGCTTTATATACTTTATATCTGCGCTATGGTTTAAGAAGTGTGAATAAAGGATCAAATGCGGGCCAACGTCCGTTATTGCTGCAGTCTTTAAAAGAACTTTGGCAGCCACAGTATTTGAAAAAGACTTTGATGTTATGGATTGTATGGTTTTTTGTAGTTTTTTCATACTATGGAATGTTTTTATGGCTCCCTAGTGTGATTGCACTTAAAGGGTATACTTTGATTCATAGTTTTGGTTATACATTATTAATGACAATTGCTCAGTTGCCAGGGTATTTTACTGCAGCTTGGCTAATTGAAAAGTTTGGACGTAAATGGATATTAACAGTCTTTCTTTTTGGAACGGCAGTTAGTGCCCTTGGTTTTGGTTACGCCCCAACACTTTTTTCGCTGCTTTTGTTCGGAATTTTGTTATCATTTTTCAATTTAGGAGCATGGGGAGCACTTTATGCTTATTCTCCGGAACAGTATCCTAGCGTAATCCGTGCTACTGGGACAGGAATTGCGGCTGGAGTAGGCCGACTTGGAGGAATCTGCGGTCCGCTTTTGGTAGGAGCCCTATTAGAAAAAAATGTTTCCTTTACAGTGATCTTTGGTATTTTTTGTGCAGCAATCTTTTGTGCAGTATTTGCAATTATTTTATTAGGTAAGGAAACAATGGGTATGAAGTTAGATTAACGTAACTCTTTTAAACAATGAAAATAAAAATAAGAAGATGTGGGAAAAATTGACTATTGGATGATATTAATACGAATACTATGAGGTAACACTAGGGGCTGGGTCAAAGTTAACTTTTGACCCAGCCCCTCTGTTTTAACCTGAAATTTGCGAATTAACGTGTTTCGAGAGTCGGTATTTTCCGTTTAACCATGAATTGCTCATAGTCAGATTCAGACTAAGTTCGTAATCCACAATTAATACTCAAAGCCTAACGGCTATCGGCACATTTCTTTTCTTAATAAAACAAATTCATATTCTTTGAGACAAACGAGAAGTTATTTTGAAAACGTCTCTTGCAATCATGAGCTCTTCATTAGTAGGAATAACTAGCAATCTGGCGTTACTGGAAGGGCCGGTAAAATCGGCCTCGCGTTCACTAGCAGCTTGGTTAGCTTGTACATTACTGAAAATTTGAAGGGGTTTCAGCTTTGCAGCAATCCTGGCGCGCATTTTTGCATCTTTTTCACCAATACCCCCGGTAAAAACTAATGCATCAGCACCGCCCAGCTCTATCCAATAGGCACCGAGGTAGTCACAGATTTTTTTAACAAACATTTCAATTGCAAGTTTTGCTTGTGGGTTATGAACAGCGCTTTCCTCGATCTGTCGCAAATCGGAACTTAGTTGTGAAACTCCCAGTAATCCTGAGTCTCTGTTGAGCAATTCCAGACAACTGTCAACATTTGAAATTACTCCCTTATGTATTAGGTATGCAAGGGCTGAAAAATCAATGTCTCCTGCACGAGAGCTCATCATTAAACCGGAAACGGGGGAAAATCCCATTGAAGTGTCAATACTCTTGCCGTTTTTAATTGCAGCAATAGATGCACCTGAACCCAGGTGCAAGGTAATCAGTTTTAACTCAGACAACGGTTTATGAAGCATCTTAGCTGCCTGCATTGCTACATAACGGTGGCTTGTTCCATGAGCACCATATTTACGAATTTTATATTTTTTATAATAAGCGTAGGGAAGAGCGTAAAGAAAATTTTTTTTTGGCATTTCAGCGTGGAAAGCAGTGTCAAAGACAGCGACTTGCTGGACTTGCGGCAGTAATTTTTTAATTGCACTAATGCCTTTTAAGTTAGCAGGATTATGCAGCGGTGCAAGTTCTGAAAGTTCCTCGATTTTTTTAAAAACTGCTGGAGTTATAGGGACGGAGCGGGTGAAATACTCACCTCCAGCTACGATACGATGACCTACGCCACTAATTTCTTCGACAGAAGCTAATATATTGTTTTGCAATAAAAGTTTAATTGCATGGGCAATTGCTTCCTCGTAGTTAAAGCCCCTTTGGAGTCGAAACACTTGCTCCTTATTTTCCATCTTGAGGGTAACATCGCAGTGATCACGGTTGATTGGGTCAAATAAAAAGTTTGCGATACTCTTTTCTTGCGGCATTTTAAATACTTGAATTTTTAATGTTGAGCTTCCAGAATTTATTGCTAGAATTTTGCCCATGATTTTTTCCTCCTTAGCTCCTGCTCATGTGATTGTATTCACAAATAAAATGATAACCTTTATTTTTAAAATGTCAATATTAAATCCCACAATTATAGGATATTTTATTTTTAACAGACTGAGTAATGAGAAATACGGTGTAAGCATAGATATGTTTGAATATAATTTCACTAGAAATGAGACTGCTTAATTGAAAATTTTTTTGACGGAACCTTTTTAAAAAGTCTGAAGGTATCTCAGAAAGCAAACTTGCTCTTACATATAAAAATAATTTATAATAGCAATATAAATATTAATACACTTGGGATAGAGGTATTTTTTTGAATACTAGAGATCTTGAATACTTTATATGCTTAACAAAGATCAAAAATTTTTCTAAAGTTGCGCAAAAATTTGGTGTGAGTCAGCCAACAATCTCTTTTGCTCTGCAGCGTCTTGAAAACGAATTGGGTGCGAAACTGATTATTAGGCATCGGGCTCAACGTCAGCTTATTATAACAGAATGCGGACAGCAGCTTCTCCAGCATGCCCAAGACATAATGCTGCATTGCCAGTGGCTCCTGCATGAAATTGAAGATGAGCGGCAAAAAAAGTTATCATTGGGGCTGCCCCCGATTATTGAGAACAACTATTTTCCGCAAGTTGCAAAAAATCTTAAAACACACGGTTTATTGAATAAAATTCAGACGTTAGAATACGGGTCGAAAACAACCTTAAAAGCTCTTCAAACAGGTGAAGTTGATCTTGCTTTATTAGGTTCAATTGATCCCTTGAATGATAAAGAAATTATTACTGAAGAATTTGACCGGCAGCCCTTTGTAGTCTACGTTTCACAGAATCATCCTTTAGCTAAGAAAAAAACTGTTTATTTTTCTGATTTAAAGGATGAAGACTTTGTATTGTTTAAGGATGGTTTCGTGCATAATCATGCCTTTAATCTATTAACAACCCGTAATCACTTTCATCCGCATGTTGTTTTTCGTTCTAACGGATCACATACTTTAGTTAATCTGGTTGCTGATGGGGTCGGCATCGGTTTTTTAACGGCAATAATTCAACCCTTTCGCACAGATGTTGTGAGACTAGAACTACTTGATCAAGATGCTCCAATGTTTGTAACTAATATCGCATATCGTCGGTCGCATGTTTTTAATAAACTGCAACAGCGTATTTTAGATTCCATCAGGCAAACATTGGTCTTTAATAGTTAAAATTCAGAGTTATTGAAATAAAACGCCATTTTTTTGATGTTGTTATAAAAAATGCTTATTAGGAGGAGTGCAATGCTTGAAGTTAAGGGACTTTATAAGAGTTTTGGAACAAAAGAAGTATTAAAAGGAGTCAGTTTTGAGGCTGAAACCGGTAAGATTACGGGGTTGGTCGGTAAAAATGGTGCAGGTAAAACCACTATATTCCATAGCATTTTAAATTTTGTGGAATCCACTGGACAAATTTCTTTTTCGGGCGTACCGATCACTAAAGAGACTTATCAAAAAATAGGCTATTTGCCTGAGGAAAGAAGTCTGATGCCTAAGCTGACTGTTTTTGATCAAGTCCGTTTTTTAGCTAACTTAAAAGGCTTATCTACAGCAGTAGTTCGTAAAAGGCTGGCTTGGTGGCTGGAAAGACTGCAGGTTAAAGGAAAAGCTGAAGATAAGATTAAGAGTCTTTCAAAAGGAAATCAGCAAAAGGTACAGTTGATTTGTACGCTTATCCATAAGCCTCAGCTGATTATTTTAGATGAGCCTTTCAGCGGATTGGACCCCGTTAATACAGATCTGCTTAAACAAATTATTTTAGAGGAAAAAAAGCACGGTGCAGTGATTATCTTTTCGGATCATGATATGACAAATGTTGAGGAACTCTGTGATGACTTGGTGATGGTGAATGACGGACAGATAGTTTTAAATGGAGATATTCAATCCATTCGCGAAAGTTTTGGATTAACCCGGATCTTTGTCCGTACACCGCGTTCGCTTGAAGAATTACAGCAACTCGCACACGTAAAAAAAGTTTCTCAAACCAAATTCGGCAGCTATCGTTTAGTTCTTGAAGACGAAAAGTATGGAACTGCTATTTTCGATGAAGTAACTAAAGGAGAATATGTGCAAACCTTTGACCAGCAGCCGCCAACTTTAAATGAAATCTTCAAAATGAAAGCTGGGGTTAAGTAAAATGGTACAGATTGGGATAGTGATTAAAGAAACATATCGGCGTCAGGTGAAGTCTTGGAGCTTTTTATTAATGGTTCTTTCACCCTTTATTTTTTTACTGCTTTCATTTGGTGTTGGATATCTTAGTTCAACTATGGCTGGCAGCAAGGAAGATCGTGTGGCAGTTGTTACAGCTGATTCGCGGTTGAAAAAACAGCTGACTGTCGATAAAACAAATACAACTGCTAAGTATCCAACCGTTACTGCTGCCAAAAAAGCTCTTATATCCAAAAAGATCAAAGGCTATCTTAAGGTTGAAAATATGAATGGCAAATTGACAGCAGCTTATTTTGGTGTAGAACATCTTTCTGAAACACAACACGACCGTTTTTTACAGATACTTTCTGCACAACAGCAAATAATGAATTTAAAAAAGGCACAATTGAGTCAAAACCAATTACTGACTCTTAGAACGCAGCCGCAACTGAAGCAAACAGTTTCTGATAATAATCAAAATGCGCAAAGTGCTGTTAAATTGGTTTCTTTTATGGCTTTATTATTCATAATGTATTTTATTTTACTTACGTATACAACCACTGTAGCTCAAGAGATTGCATCTGAAAAAGGAACTAAAATTATGGAAATGATTTTTTCAAGTATGCCTGCTAAGAATTATTTCTATGGAAAAATTTTGGGGACGTTTGGGGTGATTGCAACTCATTTGGCGATTTATTTAATTGGTGGTATGTCACTTTACTTCGTAAGCCCGCACTTTGAATTTACAAAAAGCATTTTTAACGAAAATAAAGAAACAGTTGACAAGGTTGTTGCTAATTTATCAAACTTGAATTTGCTGTATGTTTTACTTGGGGTGATTATTTTCACCGTCTTGGCAGCTCTATGCGGTTCATTAGTAGTCCGTCCAGAAGACACTTCAAAAGCTATTCAGCCAGTTATGTACCTGGTAATGGCAGGCTTCTTCGGTGCACTTATTCTAGGACAGTCAGCTGATAATGTTATCGTAAAGGTTGCATCTTTTATTCCATTTCTGTCTTCATTTTTTATGCCTATTAGATTAATCAATGGAAATACCGATACTTTTCAGGTGGTAATTTCTCTCATAATTTTACTGGCCAGTACGGTTGGGCTGACTGTTTATGTCGGCAGCCTGTATGCTGGGTTGATTTTACAAACAGATGATGTAGGTCTTATTAAGAGTTTTAGACGAGGCCTGAAGATAAAATAATTACAGGTTAAATTAGCCAAGAGTATTAAAGAGCAGGTGATTAGATTCGCCTCAGCTCTTTTTTTGTTCCTTCCTTTTCAACGCTATAGTTAGTTGCATGAGTAATTAACCAAACAACATAAGAAAAAAAGAGTCAGTAAAATGGGCACTGAGACGATTATTAAGGTTAATAGACTGCAAAAAAGTATGAAGTATTAAAATCGATTAGTTTTAAAGTACAAAAGGGCGAGTTTGTGGGGATTATGGGACCTTCTGGTTCAGGGGAAACTACATTGCTTAACATGCTGGCAACATTTGATGGTCACACAAGATGCTTTTTCAGCAAGTTTTTGTAAAAGAATTATTTTTATAAAAGATGGGCAAATTGAAAATGAACTAACAAAAACGGAACAAAAATGTTCGCAGTTTTATCAAGACGTACTGAATATTTTGGAAACATTTGAATAAGGAAGGAAAACAATGCTGCGAAAATTAGCTATGAGTGGGATGAAAAGGTGTCTGAAAGACTATCTTGTACTTTTTTCTGGCTTGATTATCTCAAACGTTATTTTTTATCTTTTTGAAACATTAGCTACTAATGGAACGTATCTGCATTCCAACGGAGAGATAATGAGTATTATTGGTTATATTTTTACGATCGGTTCGGTTTTGCTGATGCTGATTACTTTAATATATGTCAATTATGCAAACAATTTTTTACTCAGCATGCGTCAACGAGATTATGGTTTGTTTATTATGCTGGGTGTTCGTAAGAAAAAAATGGGACAGTTGATCTGGTTTGAAGCAACTATTGTTGGTCTATTCTCAATATTTGAATATTATTGCCAATCGAATTCGAATAAAAGAAGGAACGGTTATATTGGATGGAACGACGGTTTTTGATAACGATGATACTTTGGGGCAGATTTACTTAATGAGTGAACAAAATCTTTATTCCGAAAGTGAGCGTTTAAGAAAGCTTTTTAAAACTACAGAACTATTATACGGCAGTTTTGATCATTCCTATGCAGTAAAATTAGCAAACGAATTTTCACTTGATTTTAATCAAAAAGTTTGGCAAACTTTCGACGGGTTACCACAGTATCTTTAAGCTGATCATTGCATTACGTGTCCCAGCAAAATATATCTTTTTAGATAAACCGGTTCTTGGTTTTGACGCAAATCACCGGGAGTTTTAGGAAGTATCTGCGGAAAGTATGTTTTTGGTAATATTGACGAAACCAGAATTTTACCTGATACAGTTTCACTTGAATATTTGGATTTACAGAGATTATTTATTAATTTAACAAACACGAAGGAAGGCAAATAGACGTGATGCAAAAAGAACAAAATACCATAATTTATTTAGACATACTTTAAGTCAAACATTTTTGTTTTGTTATGGATCGTAGTTGGGCTGATTCTGGTTTCTTCGTTTTTAAGGCTTTTGAGCAATAACCCGCTTAACTTCAAAAGTATACTTGAAAATAGTCATCTTGGGTAGTTATTCTTTTTTATTATTCCTATTTTAGCTTTGTTTGGTTATCAGGATTTTAAATTACTCATTCAAAATGGTATTTCACGCAAAACTTATTGGAAAGCAAAGCTCATTTCTCTTTTGGGGATCAGTGTTTTAGGATAAATTATCGGTATTTTATTTGTATTTGTTAATCCCTTTCAGAATTGGGAAGAAAATTCACTTTATATGGTAAATTTTTTTAAACCTGCTGTTGAATAACCTTGCAGGTATGTTGTTCGCTATTTTAGCATTATATACTCTCACTTTGAGTTTTTTTCATAGGAAGTTTTTTCACACTCTTTACAAAAAAACAACGTGTCTTTGTGTTTATTGCCCTTTTTACTCTTTTGATTTTTAGTGTAACTTTGCTCGCTAATTTTGGAAAACGAGGTTTTTTAATTAAGTCTTCAATAGCTGTGAAAAATTTTCTGGATTTTTTAGTAGGTTATAAAAGTGGTACCATATCAAAATACTCTAATCCAAGTATACCTTTTGTTACAGCAATCATAATCGGAGTTGTTTTTGCAGGTGCAAGTCGGATTGTAATTAAATATTTCAGAACTAAGGTTGAATGATTTGCTTGTTGAACATCTCTTGCCTGGGTTATACTGATAGCGGAGCATAGGCTGAGAGGTGAAAAGATGAGAGATCAGAATGAAAGTTTTAGCAGAAGTGCATTGCGCCAAAAAAGGTCTCCTAACGGCAGCATTAGTCGTTGGCTGGCATTCTTTTGCAGTATTGCACTTTTCTTATTTGCAGTTACTTATTCGCTGAATAAAACCGTTTTTAATGCTGACACGGCAGTGAACGAGATTACAAAGTCTGTTTATGTCAATGAAGCGACGGATACTTTGAATCAAGTAGTAACTTCATTAGCAGTTCAAAATAATATTCCATCTACACTGGCAGAAAACTTATTAACTAAGGATCAGGTTAAAACAGATTTAGGTACATTGACCCGTAATGTTTATGCTGGTAAAAATGTGTTGTTGGATACAGATGATGTCAAAAACCAGATTGGGCAGAATATAGAACAGAAAGCACAGGGTGCAGGCTTGACTACAAACAATACTATTTATCAATCTGCACAAAGCACTTTTTTAAACGGATTGGGAGAGTATTTAACGAAAAAAATTGATGAAACTCCTGCAAGAAAACTGGCAGATATTCTTAGTTCAACTGTTAAAATAAATCGAATAATTCTTTTCGGCAGTCTACTGGCTACGATTATTTTATTTTTGCTGCAGATTTTAAGTGCTCGTAACTTCTGGCGTTGGCTTCATTATATTGGCTTGTCAGCTTTAATCAGTGGAATTATTCTGTTAGTGAGTGCATTTTTGATTGGAAACTCTGCAATGGTTTCTGACTTTGCACAACAAGCACAGCAAGCCAGCGGCTTAGTTGATAATCTTTTAGAAAAAGCGTTTGCGCAGATGCAGCTGATTAGCATTTGGTTACTGATTTTTGGTGCAGCGGGATTTTTACTGGGAATGTTTAGAAAAAAAGTAGATAGCATGAAAATTTTGAATATGTGAGAAAAAATGAAATATACTTGGAAATCAGCTCTGGAAAAAGAAATTACAATAAAAAAATTTTTAACAGCAAAAAAGGTCAGTCATCGTATCTTAGCTCAGATAAAGCACGGGGAGGGAAAGATACTATTAAACGGCCAACAAGCAGTTTTAAACCAAATTGTCAGCGGTCTTTGTGAAGTGACGCTATGGCTGCCGCCAGAAAATAATTCTGTGGTTCCTTTAGAAAATGGGCAATTGCGGGTATTATTTGAGGATATGAACTGGTTAGTAGTGGATAAACCTGCCGGAATAACAAGTGTACCGGGGCCGAGTAACCGGACTACTACTTTAGTCAATCGGGTAAAAGGGTATTTGATAAAGAACGGTGCACAAGATTCAGTACCGCATCTTATTACGCGGCTGGATCGTGATACTAGTGGAATAGTGCTGATCGCAAAGCACCGGTTTGCACAAGGGATGATCAATAAGCAGGTCGAAGAACACCAAATTGACAAGAAGTACTTGGCAGTTATTAAAGGGTGCCCAGAGAAGCTACATGCAGTTATTGATGCTCCGATTGGAAGAGTGGGACAGGAGATAAAAAGGTGCGTTACTTCTCAAGGGCAAAGCGCTAGGACCGAATACTGGGTTTTAGCATCAAGTTCAAAGGCTTCTTTGCTTGAAGTTAAGCTGCATACCGGCAGAACACATCAGATCAGAGTTCATTTAGACAGCTTAGGATATCCGCTTTTTGGTGATGAACTTTATGGCGGTGTGCTAGATGCGGGAATCGATCGTCAAGCACTTCATTCTTTTAAACTGACGTATACGGATCCTTTCACTTTACAAGAGAAAAAAGTACTTGCACCGATGCCGGCTGATATGCGGTGCTTGTGCTCAAAACTAGGACTAAAAATTCAAAAGCTAGGTAAAAATTAGGTTTTCCGCTGCCTAAATTGTTTTTTTGGTGTTTTGGTATAATATGTATAAGAGTATACAATCTTTTTAAGAAATATGGATTGAGCAAGTGAGGTGGAAAACTTGACTCCAAAAAAAGAAGATTATTTAAAAATAATTTTTGAATTAGGCGGCACCCAAAAAAAAGTTACAAATAAGCAAATTGCTTTAAGCTTAAATGTTGCTGCGGGTTCTGTAACTGAGATGGTTAGCAAACTGGTAAAGGATAAGCTGGCTGAGCATACCCCCTACGCTGGGATTTCATTAACACATGAGGGTATCAAAGTTGCGGAAGAACTGGTGAGGCGGCATCGTTTGTGGGAAACTTTTTTGGTTTCGGCATTAGGATATAAATTACAGGATGTGCATTCTGATGCAGAAGTATTAGAACATATTGCAAGTCGAAATCTAATGGATCATTTGGACACTTTTTTAGGACATCCCACACATTGTCCTCATGGAGGGGTTATCCCGGATAAGTCTGGAAATTATCAAGAAGACAGCCATCAGGTATTGGCCGATGCAAATGATGGGCAGGAGGTGGTTGTTGATCGCTTTATAGACAACCACGACCTTCTGCTTTACCTTGATGACATCGAGCTGCAATTAGGCGATAGGCTGCATATTTTAGGACATGCGCCCTTTGAAGGCCCGGTAAAGATTAAAGTTGCTCGTACGGGGCAGGAAACAAATGTGAGTTTTAAGGCTGCACATTATATCTTTGTAAAATAATTTGCCTTAAGTACTATCTTTTTTAGGAATGGCATGCTATACTATGAGTTGTATTTTTGTATGGGTTACCGTGGTTAGATTGTTTCAAATAACTTTCCCCATTTGTGCCGATCAAGAATTACAACTATTACGAAATAGTGCCTGTTAGGCACAAGGAGGAATTTTTATTATGGAACAAGGTACAGTAAAGTGGTTTAATGCAGACAAGGGTTTTGGTTTTATTACTCGCGAAGATGGCAGCGATGTATTCGTACATTTCTCAGCTATCCAAGGTGACGGCTTCAAGACTTTAGACGAAGGCCAACATGTAACTTTTGACGTTGAAGAAAGCGACCGCGGCCCACAGGCTGTTAACGTTAATAAAGACTAATTAAGTTAAAGAAATCACCGGAACAGGGCTGTCGCTCTGTTCCGGTTTTTTTATTGGGGGAAAGAAGATGACTCAAAAGAAGCTTAAACTCGGCTGGCTGCTTTGGGGGAGTTTGATTGCAAGTACTGGTACAAGTTTTATCTGGCCTCTTACCACAGTTTACATGCATGATTATTTGCATAAGACGCTGACCCTGGCAGGAATTGTTTTGTTCGTTGAATCTTTAATTATGATTGGCGGAAGTTATCTGGGCGGTTACATGTATGATCATTATAACTATCGTCCCTGGCTGCTAGGTTCAATTGGAGCTTCAACTGTTGCAATGTTCCTGCTTATATTTTTCAACGGCTGGCCATTTTATCCAATTCTATTGCTTATAAATGGATTTGCTGGTTCGATTGCCAACACTATTATTAACGCTCTGGCAACAACTATTAAAGAACATGATTCGGCTTACGTTTTCAATATGATGTACTTTGCAGCTAACTGCGGGGTGGTTTTAGGAACTTTCATTGTCGGTTTTGTTGTTAAATATAACATCCGTTTTGTTTTTGTTGTGACCTTCGTTTTATTTGTTATTTTTTGGCTAATCGCACAGCAATATTATAAAACGCCGCAAAAAAATAAAGTCTCAGGTAGTGAAAAAATTCAACCAGCGGCAAAGAAGACTCCTATCAATGCTGTTTGGATTACTGTTTCACTGTTACTTGCATACCTGTTAATCCAATTGGGATATAGTCAGTGGCAATCTAATTTAGCTGTTTATATGCAGTCTTTAGGAATTGGTTTAGACAAATATAGTTATTTATGGACAGTTAATGGAATAATTATCGTATTAGGGCAGCCTTTAATTAATTATGTTGAAGTTCATTTTGAGGTAAATAGGTATTATAAAGTTTACAGCGGTTTTTTACTTTTTATCATTGGTTTTGCATCTTTAGTGTTTGCCAAAGATTATCAGCACTTTATCTTTTCGATGGTAATTGTGACGTTGGGTGAAGTGATTGCTTTTCCAACACTTCCTGCAATCATTGCTGAGCTTAGCAGTGAAAGTGAAAAGGGCAGGTATCAAGGCTATGTAAGCATTGCAGCTTCAATAGGGCACGCGATCGGTCCGCTTTTTGGAGGAATCATAATAGAAACAGCTTCGTACGAAGTTCTTTTTGAAGCAACAGCTGTACTAATTGCAAGTTCAGTTATTCTTAGTATGTTTGTTACGTCAGTAAGAAAAGTATAAAAGGAATTGCATTCTAAAACATTTTGTTAGATAATTTGCCTCAAAAGACATGAAGGCAGGCAGAAAAGATGGAGCGGGATGATCAAATAATTGAAACTGTGTTGCTGGCAGGCAAAATTATGATTGAAAATGGAGCGGATATGGCACGAGTAGATGACACTCTGACAAGAATTGCACGAAACGCAGGAATTAAAAATCCTAAAATTTTTGAAACGACTACTGGTATTTTAATGTCGATACCTGATAAAAAATCTGCCCAAGTTGAACCAATTCAAAAAAGAACAATTGATTTAGAAAAAGTTTCCTCAGTAAATCAAAAATCACGTGCTTTTCAAAGAGGAGAGCTTTCTCTTCAAGAATTCAAAGATAGCTTAGTTAGGCTAAATATTTCAAGCCCTTACTTTTCTTTTTGGCTGCAGTTGGCAGCTGCTATGGTGGTCAGTACTACCTTGATGCTGATTTATGGCGGTTACTGGCAGGACCTCTTTGCGACTGCTTTAGCGGGTGGAGTCGGCTATGCTTGTTATTACTTCATTAATAATCACTTGCGGGTACGCTTTGTCAGTGAATTTTTAGGTGCCTTTTTAATTGGAATTATTGCGGTCTTGTGTGTGCGTTTTAGACTAGGGTATCAGGTCGATATGATTACAATTGGGGGCGTAATGCCACTTGTACCTGGTGTACCTATCACCAATGCTGTCCGTGATATTTTTGCGGGCCATTTTTTAAGCGGAATGGCCCGTGCCCTAGAAGCGTTGTTGAGTGCCTGTGCAATTGGAATGGGAATTGCAATTGTTTTTCGTTTTATGTAAATCGGGGTGGCAGGAATGGGAATAGTAGTACATATTGTTTGCAGTTATTTAGCAACTCTGGGTTTTGGCATTCTTTTGAATATTCCTCACCGTGCTTTAAATTCATGCGGCTGGGTCGGTGTTTTAGGCTGGATGGCATATTTGCTGGGAACTCATATTAATGCAGGAACAATGCTTGCAAACGTAATGGGAGCATTGATAATCGGGCTTAGTTCCATGGTAATGGCCCGGCGTTTGAAAATGCCGATGATTCTGTTTAATATCCCCAGTTTAGTTCCGCTTGTACCTGGGGGACAAGCATATAAAGCTGTGCGAAGTTTTGCGGTTGGAAATGATTTGGGAGCAATTAATTATTTAGTACAGGTTATAATGATTGCAGCATCAATTGCAATGGGGTTTTTTATTTCTGAGTTGATAGCACGGGCATACTTTAGGCTGACTACCGATAAGTAGCGGCTATTCATATAGAGTTAAGCAGTATGCATGCTGGTTTATAGAATTTATATGAACTTGAAAAGCTAACTATTTAAACACGTTAACTTGCATGCTATAGGTTAAGGCTGGGTCAAAACTTATGTTTTGGCCCAGCCTTTTGTGTTCTCTTGTAGCTTCTGTATTATCATATTTTCAGTAGACTCAACCGCACATAACTCATAATCAGACTATGTGCTATTTGCTATCAGCATTCAAGAACACCGCTCTTAGTTTTTAACGTGTGTTTATTTGGTTGCCTTTTAATCTACGGATTAAGGAGCTTGAGACCGAACTATTTGTTTCTGCTTTTTTGACTTTGAAATTTTTTACAAAATTCAGTATGTTCACAAATTATTTGAAATATTTGTCACAAAAAACATTATTTTTATTCACATTTTTTGTTTAAGCTATATTCATCGATTGCTAAAGCTGTTAGCGATTAATACACGGAGGTGGCTTGATGAATTTTGTAAAACGTGCTTTTTTGAATGTCAAAGTGAAAATGGGGAGAAGTTTATTATTATTTTTAGTAATGTCGGCAATTTTGCTGTTTGTTTTAGCAGGGATTATTATTCAGCAGGCCGCAAACTCAGCGGTTTCAAGCGCAAAGAAAAGTGCAAATGCAACAGTTACACTTGCTGCGAGCCGCGAGCAAGCCTTTAAAAAAGTGAGTAGGCAAAGCGGTACTAGGCCTAAGTTGACACTTCCGAGTGTCAGTATTGCAACTGCAAAAAAAATTGCATCGTCTGGATATGTTAAAAGCTATAATATTTCAAACAGTGCATCTGTTAACGCTTCTTCTTTTTCTGCTATTGAAACCTCTTCAAGTTCTCAACAAGGACCTCAAGGTGCAGGTGCTCAAGAACAACAGAGTGGAGATATTACCCTCTCTGGAGTAAGCAATACCGCACAGCTGACTACTTTTTCAAGTGGAGGGTCAAAGATAGTTGAAGGAAGAGGAATAAAAGCAAGTGATGCAGATACAAACAATGTGACTGTTGAAAAGCAGCTTGCCAAGGAGAATAACTTAAAAGTTGGTTCGACTATCAGCATTAAAAATACAAGCAAAAAAGTCACTAAGCTGAAAATTATTGGTATTTACAAGGCTAGCTCTACTGAGAATTCTGGGTTCGGTATGATGCAAAATGATCCTAGCAATACTATTTATTCTTCGGTTGAAAAAGTTAATAGTATTAAGGGTACAAGCGGGAAAGCAACCTCAGTAACTTTTACTATGAATAATCCTGCCAATGCTAAAAAGTTCATTAAAAGTGCAAAAAAACAACTTAGTTCTTCAAAATTTGCATTGACTGCTGATGATAGTACTTATCGCTCAATTCTGACACCATTGAATAATGTCAGTTCTTTTGCAAATAAAATTGTTTGGTTAGTTGGCATAGCTGGCACAATCATTTTGGCTCTCATTGTTATTTTAATGGTTCGTGAACGAAGGTATGAAATTGGAGTTTTACTGTCCTTAGGTGAAAAGAGATGGAAAGTGATTGCCCAATTTTTCAGTGAGCTTTTGTTAATTATGGCGGTTTCAAGTATTGTTGCTTTAATTGGCGGTAAATTTTTGGGCAATACAGTTTCCAATCAATTGATACAACAAACTACATCGGCAACAAGTTCGCTGACGGTTGGCTCAAATCAAAATCAAGGGCCGCAAGCTGGAGGGAGTGGGTTAAGTCAGGGACAAGCTAATGTTGGGAATGCAAATCGGAAAGGAATAGGACAAAATAAGCAACTTCAAAGTTTAGATGTAAATATTAGTTTGGCAGCTTTTCTTAAGTTATTAGGGTTTGGGTTATTTATTATTTTACTAGCTACCTTATTGGGAACAATTAATGTTTTATTGTTGGAACCGAGACGAATTTTAATTTCATAGAGGAGGTTATTTAATGCTAAAAACAAATAGAGTTGGATATTGGTACGGAGATGCTGAAAATAAATTGTTTGAAAATGTCAACCTTGAATTTTTAAAAGGACGGCTTTACTCAATAATAGGCAAAAGCGGATCTGGAAAAACAACTTTTTTGTCCTTGATAGCAGGGCTTGCCAGACCTAGTGAAGGGTCAATTGAATTCAATGGAAGAGAACTTTCAAAAATTGGTTTGTTAAATTATAGGAAAAAATGTGTCTCAATGGTTTTTCAATCATATAATCTATTTTCCTACATGTCGGCAATTGAGAATATTTTAACAGCAATGTCCATAACAGGTTCCAAGAATGCAGGAAATAAAAAATACGTATTAGAGATGCTGGACCAGGTTGGAATCGATGAAGCAAGTGCTAAAAGAAGGGTTTCCCGTCTATCTGGAGGACAGCAGCAAAGAGTGGCAATTGTGCGGACAATGTGCTGCGATGCTCAGTTAGTAGTAGCGGATGAGCCAACTGGAAATTTAGATGAGACAAGCACAAAAGATGTTTTAAGTCTTTTGCAGAAGATAGCACATGAACAGCAAAAGTGTGTGATACTTGTAACTCATGAGCTGGATGTTGCGAAGGCTTGTGATTCTGTAATCGAACTTCATCAAAAAAAATTCGAATACGTTTGAACTAAAGAATGGCAGTAAAACAGTTTTGCACATGAATATATATAAAACGGAATTCTTCTATAACTAAGTTTGAACAATAAAAGTTGTAATTTAATTGCTTTTATTGTTTAGCGCTGTTGAAGAATTCCGTTTTTAAATTATTTTGATTTTCTATTCAAATGTACAAAGAAAAATATGTTTGTTTTAGAAATTTCTAGCGGCTGACGCTTTGCAGTTGGCTGATTTTATAGTTTTCTGTGGGAACACGATGCTTTTTCATTATAGCAATAAAGCATTGCTCAAACAGGTTTATATCTGGAATAGTAGATTCTATGAGCCAATATTTGTGGCGGACATCTTTAAAGCTGCCTAGCCGGGTAACTTCAGGAAAATTTTCGATTTGCGGTGCTAGGACACTTTTTTCAAAGTTAATCTCATATATGTGGGGAGTACCCTCCAGCCAAGCACGATAGTTATTATCATTCATAGATAGTTCCTCCTTTTTGAAAACGCTTACTCCAAAACTAAATATACTTGTTTTTTTTTGATTGTCAATAAAAAGCAAATACATATAGAGCATTCAAAGTCAAAAAATGCGGATTAAATTAAGAAACATTTTTAAAAATAACGGACAGGTCTTTAAAAAATAAGGTGAGTGTTTTAATAGTGAGTCTTTCCGTCTAACGATTAATTCATCATTAGTATTAGAAGGCTTTCAACTACTTGTACACTTACCTTACTGATAGAACCTAATTAAATATGGATTTTTTTGCTTAAAAATAATTATGGATAATTAACTCGGTAAAGGTAGAATATAACTTTTACCATGCGACTTCTTGCTTTCATTAACACTGCTTTTTACACACTACTTAAAGTTAGTGTCTATCTTTTGAGAATGTTGCAGTGTATTGCCTGTCTTAGCACTCTCAAGGCCAAGAGATGAACGTAATAGGTCTGTTATACGCTGCTTTTCTTTCTCAGGTACAACTTCAAATGACTGTGAATCAATCATAGCGGAGTCTCCTTGAGCATGATCAGATATAAGATTATGCGTAGCTACTCGATATTTTAGCCCAAGCAAAATAAAATCATTAAAGCTAAGATCGGTTTTTAACTGTTTTTTTAGCTCAGTGAAAAACTGTTTTTTTAATAGGACTTGCAGTTTTGTAGCGCTGAAGGCAACGGTTGTCAGTACTTGCCTTTGCCTTTGCTGCCGTCCATAGTCGCCTTGAGGGTCACTATAACGCATTCGAACATATGCAAGTGCTTGTGCGCCGTTCATATGTGTTTCTTTGTTCTTGGTAAAGGAGTACCCTCCATAACTGAAAGTTAATAATGGTTTGATTGTAATCCCGCCAACTGCATTGACAAGATTCTCAAGCCCGCCCATGTTTATCGTAGCATAAAAGTCAATTGGAACATTGAGATATTGTTGAACTGTTGATACGGCAGTGGCAGAGCCTCCAAAATCATAAGCAGAATTTAATTTACTGGGATAATGCTGTTTATAACCGCTGACTGCAACAAGACCGTCACGCGGCAGGCTGACTACGGTCATTTTTTTATTTGCAGGGTCAAGGATCATGATGATCATAGTATCTGTTCGTCCCTTGAAGTTACGTCCTAAAGCACCAGTATCAGTACCCAGCAATAACAGTGAAATCGGGTGCCCATTTTTTAATAATGTTTCTGGGTTGCGTACCTTGGTTATTTGGTTGGGACTGTAGATAGCAGTTGCTGTCTTTCTGGCATTTTGGTATGTATTGTTCAAGGTAAAAAGAATAAACCCAAGTATAAAAACGAAGATGAGCAGGAAAAAAGTGAAATACGTTTTCCTTTTTCTGCTGTGTCCTTGGGATTTTCTTCCTTTTGAATGAACACGTTCACTGTGTTTTGAGCGTTCCATTTTATTTTGATTATCCACAGTAAACATCTCCTTTAAGTTCTAAATATTCATATTTTAGCAAATATTATCAACGATGACCAATCAGGTAACTGATAATTAAAATAACAAAAACTGCTGTTGTGATATAAACATAGAGAAAATCTCGTTCTTTCCAAAATGCGTATATGGAAACCACAACCCGTAAGACAGGGGTTAGAATTAAAGCGAAGATTCCTGCCATCATATAAGCGTATGCTTTAAGCTGCAGCAAACCGTAGAAGACTTGAGTAAGTGCAGTTGGAAATACATTGTCTGGATAACCGCTTTTACCAGTAGTGTAAAAAAGCAGAAGACCGCAAATCATCAATAAGGCAGCAAAGATGACCCCAATACGCATAATTTTTCCGATTATAACTTCAATTTCTTTCATTTCAACTGTAACTGTGACTTTTCTTTTTGCCATTTTAAATGACCCCCGTTCCCTTTAAGATCATTTGTAAACCAAGGTAAAGAAGTACTGGGATAAAGATTCCCCTGATCACTTTTGAAGGCAACAATTGCATGATTCTACTGCCTAAGACTGCGCCTACGAGAATTCCTAAAGCCAGCGGCACAGCTACATCTGGTCTGATAGAACCGTTGAAAAAGTAGACAGTTGCACTTGCAGCCGCAGTTACACCCATCATCAAGTTGCTGGTTGCACTTGCAGGTTTAAGGGGCATTCTCATTGCATTATCCAGTGCCATGACTTTAAATGCTCCTGAACCGATCCCAAGCATTCCGCTTGCAATTCCCGCTCCAAACATGATGCTTAATCCAGCAGGAATATGTTCAACTTGGTAGTCAATTTTTTTCTTTAGATTTTTGTCATAATAGCTGGCATTTAATTTGAAACGTAAAGCTGTTTTATCCGGCTGTGTCAGTTTCAAAACCTCTTTTCCAGCTCTCAACTTGCGCAGCATGTTCCAGCTTGAAAAAATAAGCAGGCTTCCAAAAAGTACATAAAGGAATGAAGGATTGATGACACCGGTTAAGATTGCGCCTGTAATTGCCCCAATAGTGGTAGCAATTTCGAGGAACATCGCTACACGCAGATTCAAGACATCGTCTTTTAAAAATGCAATAGTGGCTCCTGAACTTGTGGCGATTACTGCAATAATACTGGCACCGATAGCATATTTAATATTTAATCCTAAGCCTAATGTGACAATGGGAGTGATAATAATGCCGCCACCCAGCCCGAGGATGGCACCCATGATACCAGCAAAAAGTCCGATTAGTAGTAAAATCAGAATATCATTTGACATAATAGTTAGAGCTCCTTTAAAAGATGAGTATTTGCTAGTTTAGAGTACCACTGTTTAGTTAATCTGAAAAACAACAAATTAAGTTCTTCATGAAGGGTAACATATAATATAAAAAGGCAGCGGTAAAATTAATAAATGCTGTATGTATCTAGTAATTAAGTCTACAGTGAAAGAATAAAGCTTTTACAAAGCAAATAATGATGAAAATTAAAAAACTTAAAAAGAAAGGCTGATATTTTGAAAAAGAAACAGATTCATTTACGGCGAGTGAGAGAGCAAGATTTGGCAGACTTGTTTTCTTATGGGTCGCAAAAGGAAGTGGCTCAAGGAGCAGGTTTTAAACAGTGCCGCACTAAAGAAGATGCACTTTCTTTCATGAAGTTTTTGGACAACAAGTTTTCATGGGTAATTGAGGAAGAAGCTACACAAAAAGTTATTGGAAACATTTGCTTATATGAAACAGTGTCGGCTTCAGGTGAAATACTTTCAGCAAAGCGCACGCTGGGGTATGCTCTTAACAAAAATTATTGGAATCAAGGCATTATAACGAATGCGATTGAGAAAATGGTCATTTACGCAAGACATATAGGAATAATGGAGATTGAGGCCTTTGTTGCTATAAGTAATCCAGCATCGGCACGTGTATTGGAAAAAAATGAATTTATAGCTCGGGATCTCATCACGCTGCCCTTTTGGAAGAATTTTTTGCAACAGGAAAAAGCAATTGTCTACTATAAAAAATTGGATGAAAAAGAGCGTATATACTGAAAAGCTAACGTTAAAACTTTAACAAGACATATTTTTTTGAGAATGCTTTCAGGATAGTCTTGAAGAATACTAGTATATTAGTTTAATTATCTTCTTCACAAGAAAAAAACAAGCTAGTATTTGTAATTTGGCAATGATATCATAAGGCTTGAATTTGTTGTATTTTTACAGAACAACTGATCCAACAGACAGTTAAGCAAAGGAAGTTTTAATGATGGAAGACAGCAAAAAATATTACGGGGCAGATGCGATCATCGACAGCCTTGTTAATCATGATGTCAAGTACGTCTTTGGTATTCCGGGTGCTAAAGTAGACCGAGTATTTGAACGTCTTGACAAACCAGTTAATCCTAAAGCGCCTAAGCTGGTTTTGACACGCCACGAACAGAATGCAGCTTTTATGGCAGCTGGGATTGGACGTATTACAGGCAAACCTGGTGTGGTAGTAACAACATCGGGTCCAGGTGCAAGCAATTTAGCAACCGGGTTGGTAACTGCAACAGCCGAAGGTGATCCGGTACTTGCCATTTCAGGACAAGTTCAGCGTGCTGATTTACTGCGCTTGACTCATCAAAGTATGGATAATGCGGCTTTATTTGCACCAATTACTAAATTCAGCGCTGAGGTTCAGGATCCGGAAAATATTTCTGAAGTAATTGCAAATGCCTACCAAGAAGCTGAAGCTGGTAAGCAAGGGGCAGGTTTTGTCTCAGTACCGCAGGACGTAACGGATGCCGAAGTTAAAACGAAAGTCATCAAGCCCCTTATTTCTCCTAAGCTGGGGCCCGCAAGCCCAATTGAATCTACACTTTTGGCACAGCGTATTAAGACTGCGCAGCTGCCGGTGCTATTATTAGGGATGCGTGCTTCATCACCTGAAACAACAAAAGCAATTCGTGATTTAATTTCTGAAACACATTTGCCGGTTGTTGAAACTTTCCAAGGCGCAGGAATTATTCCGCGCAATATGGAAGGCGATTTCTTTGGCAGAGTTGGATTGTTCCGCAATCAGCCAGGAGATCAGCTGCTTAAACGCAGTGATTTAGTAATTGCAATCGGTTATGATCCGATTGAATATGAACCACGCAACTGGAATTCAGACGGAAAAGCTAACATTGTAGTAATTGATACTATCAGAGCACAGGTTGATAAAAACTTCCAGCCGGAAAGAGAATTGGTGGGAGACATTGGCCAGACACTTGATTTCTTAGTTCCTTATATGAAGGGGTATGAAATTCCAGAGACTTCACGTAAATACCTAAAAGATCTGCATGATAAACTTGAAAAAAGAGATGAGGCACCGGCGCTTAAGGATGGCCAGATTTTGAATCATCCTCTGAGTGTAATTCAGGAACTCCAAGAACACGTTAAAGATGATATGACTGTAACGGTGGATGTAGGGAGTTTTTATATTTGGATGGCTCGTCATTTTAGAAGCTATGAACCTCGCCATCTGCTCTTTAGTAACGGAATGCAGACATTAGGTGTCGCACTTCCGTGGGCAATAGCAGCTGCATTGATCCGTCCTAAGACACAGATTGTTTCCGTTTCTGGAGATGGTGGTTTTCTATTTTCAAGTCAAGATTTGGAAACAGCTGTGCGTCTGCATTTGAATATTGTACACATTATTTGGAATGACGGAAACTATGATATGGTAAAATTCCAAGAAGAAATGAAGTATGGTGTCTCAGCTGGGGTTAAATTTGGTCCGGTTGATTTTGCTAAATATGCTGAGAGCTTTGGTGCTAAAGGCTTACGGGTTAATAAAGCAAGTGAATTGAAGAGTGTTCTTGATGAAGCTTTTGCTACTAAAGGCCCAGTTGTAGTCGATGTTCCAGTGGATTACAGCTTTAATCAAGAACTTGGTAAACAAATCTTGGAAGATCAGCTGCATTAATCTGCGCTTCTTTAGAAAAATCTTTTCTGGAATCCATTAAATTTTTAGAGTATAATTATTCCCATATCGAAGAGAGGTCGCAAGTGATATCAGTAACTGTTTTCAGATGGTAAAGCATCGTTTAAAAACAGTGAAAGGAGAGCTTGCCGAAGCAAGTGCTGCTTTAACAGCACTGTGTTGGGCTCCTGTTTAAAAGACTGGAGACTGTCGCGAATTTCGCGGAGAGCTATCGAGTATGACTTTTGTATTTTTAGTTGCGAAAAAATATTAAGAAGTCCTGTCGGTAGGAAACTATCTGCAGGGCTTTTATTTTATGCTTTATTAGGTGTGTTTTCAGCAATTGAAGTGCTAAGGTTTGATACAATAATAGGCCTCTTTAATTTTAAGGAGGGTTTTTATGGAAACAACAACTGCTAGGCCTGAAGCTCACATCAGACGTGCACTTAAGACGCGACATCTTTCGATGATTGCGTTGGGAGGAAGTATTGGTACCGGCTTATTTGTAGCAAGTGGATCTGCAATCAGTACTGCAGGTCCAGGCGGAGCACTTATTGCATACATCGGAATCGGCATAATGGTTTATTTTTTAATGACCAGTCTGGGTGAAATGGCTACTTATTTGCCAGTCACCGGTTCTTTTGCTACATACTCTACCAGGTTTGTTGATCCTGCTATGGGTTTTGCTATGGGCTGGAATTATTGGTTTAATTGGGCTATTACACTGGCAGTGGATGTCAGTACAGTGGCTTTGGTTATGAAATTCTGGCTTCCTGATGTTCCTACTTGGACTTTTAGTGCAGCTGCCTTGGTTTTGATATTTATTATCAATGCTTTTTCTGTGCTTTCTTTTGGAGAAGCTGAATACTGGATGTCATTAATTAAAGTAGTGACAGTAATTATCTTTTTAATAATTGGTTTTTTGACAATTTTTGGTATTATGGGCGGTCATGCTGTCGGTCTTGAAAACTTTGTTTATCGAAAGGCACCCTTTGCCGGTGGAATACCGACTATATTAAGTGTTTTCGTTGTGGCCGGTTTTTCTTTTCAGGGAACAGAACTGATTGGAATTACGGCTGGAGAATCGGCTACACCGGAAAAAAGCATCCCTAAGGCCATTAAACAGGTCTTCTGGAGAATATTGTTATTTTATATTTTGTCTATCTTTGTGATTGCCTGCTTGATTCCTTATACAAGTTCTAATTTACTAGGATCTGATGCGAAAGATATCGCGATTAGTCCTTTCACGCTTGTTTTTCGCAGAGCAGGACTGGCTTCAGCTGCTAGTGTGATGAATGCAGTTATTTTGACTTCTGTGATATCTGCTGCTAATTCTGGAATGTATGCTTCAACCAGAATGCTTTATTCATTGGCAAAGGGCGGCAAGGCACCACGTGTTTTTGGTCTCTTGAATAATCGCGGTATTCCTGTATTTGCACTTTTGGGAACAACTTTTGTCGGCTTATTGACTTTTTTAGCAGGTATTTATGGTAATAGGATATATACCTTCTTGCTGAGCGCTAGTGGGTTGACCGGATTTATTGCATGGCTAGGAATCGCACTTGCGCATTATCGTTTCAGAAGGGCTTTTAAAAAACAGGGGAAATCGCTTGATCAGCTTCGTTACCGTGCAAAACTTTTTCCGTTTGGACCGTTGTTATCATTGATTTTATGTATTCTTGTGATAGTCGGGCAAGACCTTAAATCTTTTGCCAATTGGGACTGGCAGGCAATCGGGGTCAGCTATATGAGTATTCCATTATTCATTATTTTGTACCTTTTTTATAAGATAAAATATCATACTAAACTTATTCCGCTTGAAAAAGTTGATCTGACACCGCACACGGTACACAAGGAATAAAAAATTATTTTTACTGACGATGAAAACTTGCTATTTTTGGAGGGCAAGGTTAGAATAATAGCATAATATTTATAAAACGTCAGAGTTCGCCATAAGTAGACATTAAGAGACATGGTGGTCGGTGCAAACCATGAAGTTGAAATTCCAGCGTTCGTAGTATGGGCAGTTAACACTGCACGGGTAACCGTTAATTTTATTGAGTGCGGCTTTTTGCCGAACTTGGGTGGTACCGCGAAATTAGAGCCTTTTCGTCCCAATTATTGGGATGAGAAGGCTCTTTATTTATTTTTTAGGAGGGATTTATCGTGTTAGATGTTAAACTGATAAGACTGCATACTGATGACTTCAAAAAACGGCTTGCTACACGTGGAGTAAAAGCAGAAACAATTGACAAATTGATACAGCGGGATAAACAAAGACGTGAACTTGTCGTTCAAACGGAGACGTTGAAGCAGAAAAGAAATGAAGTTTCACAGGCAATTGCTGCTGCCAAGAGAGGGAAAAAAGGTGCAGCTGAACAGATTGCTTCTATGAGGGAAGTAGGCATCCAGATTAAGGAATTGGATGAAAAATTAGTACAAGCAGAAAAAGAAGTTCAAGAAATTGCTGCTCGGTTGCCTAATTTACCAAACCCCACAATTCCAGTCGGCGTTGATGAAGGCGCTAATATTGAAATTAAGGTAGTTGGAAAACTTCCTGAGTTTGATTTTAAACCAAAACCTCATTGGGAAATCGGCGAAAAACTTGGTATTTTAGACTTTGAACGTGGGGCAAAAGTTTCAGGCAGCAGGTTTGTTTATTACATCGGTTTAGGTGCTAAGCTTGAACGTGCAGTCTATAATTTTATGTTGGATGAACATAGCAAAGAAGGTTACACTGAAGTGATTCCGCCATATCTTGTAAACGGTGCTTCGATGTATGGAACTAGTCAATTTCCTAAATTTAAAGAAGATGTTTTTCAGATTGAAAATCAAGATTTAACTTTGATCCCAACAGCGGAAGTTCCGCTGACTAATTACTATCGCGATGAAGTTATTCCTACTGAAAAATTGCCTGTTTATTTCACCGCCTTGTCGCCTTCTTTCAGATCAGAGGCCGGGAGTGCTGGACGAGACACACGAGGTTTAATCAGGCTGCATCAGTTTAATAAAGTAGAAATGGTTAAGTATACGAAGCCGGCAGAATCATATAATGAACTTGAAAAAATGACTGAAAATGCAGGCAGTATTCTTGAAAAATTAGGTTTGGCTTATCACATTATTACTCTTTCTACTGGAGACATGGGCTTCTCGGCTGCGATGACTCATGATCTTGAAGTCTGGATACCAGCACAAAATATGTATCGCGAAATTTCAAGTTGTTCTAATTGTGAGGATTTTCAGGCAAGACGCGCGCACATTCAGTATCGTAATGAAGAAGGAAAACTTGAATTTGTACACACACTTAATGGATCTGGTTTAGCAGTTGGTAGAACTGTGGCTGCTATTTTGGAAAATTACCAAAATGAAGATGGCACGGTAACTGTTCCTGAAGTATTAAGACCTTATATGAGCGGATTGGCCTTGATTAAATAAGAATGTCTTTGAATTCTAATTTAAATATGGAAGAGGCTGAGTCAAAACTTATGTTTTGGCTCAGTTTTTTTGGACTCTTTTGCAATTTCATATCAATGTGTTTCAATAGTCAGTCTTTTCTGCTTAACCACAAATTACTCATAGTCAAATTCGGACTATGTTCGTAATTAGCAGTTAATACTCAAAGTCTAACGACTATTGGCACACCCTCTTCGTTTTAATCTGCAATTAGCGCATTTTCCTTTGTGTTCTGGTTTTATAGAATATCCTGTTTTTTTAATATGTGATTCTAAGTATATAGATATGTGCTTTATTCTAGGAATATTAAACTGAAAAACTTTGTTAAAAATATTGATGAATAAAAAATAAAAAAAGTTGTTGACGGAAGACGGTTTAGTTGGTATGATATTCATTGTTGCTAATGACGGTAGTTGTTCAACAAACCTTATCATTGCAAGCAATAATCATGTTATTGACTGTTGACTGCGAGTGGTAAAGTGAAAAAATATATTGACACTTAATAATATTAGTTATATAATTATAAACTGTGTCTTATAGAAGTAGACCTTTGAAAACTGAACAAAGTTTCGACAAATCAAATGTGCAGGGCTCTT
>NZ_AZEH01000019.1 GCF_001436275.1 Liquorilactobacillus oeni DSM 19972 | reverse complement strand
TACATAGGGCTTATAGCCCTGGAGCAAACCACCCGTTAGACGGGTGGTTATGATTTATACTTGATGTTTGGGTTTAAAAATTAGGATTTTAGTGTATTTAGCGTATATAACTCAAAACTGGGTAAAAAAATTTTTTATTTTTAAACTGTTTGCTTATAATTAGGGGTAAAATAATGAAGAAAATAGCTTGACGTTTAAAAACATTAAATTTAGGCTAAACTTTTTTTAAAGAACATTAATAACAGTTCAAACGTTTGACGTATATGCCGTACTTTTCCGGCTTTATAACCTACTTATGTTGCGTATAAGTCGCAACTATCTTTTTTTTAGTTTTTATATTAGAATATCAAAGTATGAATATAATAGTTGAGAAAGGTAATTAAAACAGTGAGATACTTGGATGTAAAAATGATTAAAAAAGTTAAACCAGTTTTGTGGATTATTGCAATGTTTTCTTTCATTGTAAACTTTCCAGGGGTATATATTAAAGAAAATCATGCAATTGCAGGGAGAATTGTTATTAATCAGTCGCTTAGCCTGCTGGCGATTTTATGGATTGCGATCCTTATTTATTTTATTGATTATAAAAAGAAAGTTAAGATAAGAAGAACTGCTTGGATTTTTGGTACGATACTGTCTTTTTTGTATACCTTTACATATGCTTTCAGTTCAATAGAAGTGACAGCCTACATCAAAGGCAGCAAATACATCGCTGGAGATCCTGTAAATTTTATAATGACCTTATTTGTTATTATTGGTTTTGCAGTTACATTTTCGGCAACAATTGCGATTATTACTCATCTTTTTGAAGAAAAGATAGGGTCAGGTCATTATGAAAATAACACTTGCCTGATTGCCTTGTTGCTTATGCTGGTTTGGTTATTGATTATTATTCCCTTTTTACCGGGAACTGTTACGTGGGATGCTTTTCGTCAATTTGATGAATATCAGAATCTTCATCTTAGTTTTCTTAACTTTACATATGTTCCGACTAATCATCATCCTTGGTTTGTGACTCTTTTCTTTGGAACTGTTTTTGACATAGGTTCAAAATTAGGGGGACCGAATTTAGGGATCTTTTTAATTGTTGTAATTCAGGCGGTTATTTCAGCTTTTATTTATGCGCAAGCAATTATTTTTGTATCAAAGCGTATTGGTAAAATTGCTGGTAAATTTACTTTTCTATTTTTTTCGTTACCAATTTTTGGTGCATATGTTCAAACAGTTGACAAAAGTTCTCTTTTTTATGCTTTTTGTGTTTGGTTTTGCTTAAACTATCTGCAAGTTTTCGATGCAATTTCACATAGGAAAAAGCTACAAACTCTTGACTATTTACTGTTGTTTGTTTCTAGTACTTTAATGATGTTCTTTAGAAATGATGGCGGATACGTAGTAATTATTAGTTTGCTTCTTTTGACTATTTATTCGATGCTCCTAAAGAAAAAATGGACTAAAGTGGCTTTTGTTTTTCTGACAAGTCTACTTTTATTTTTAGGCTGGAATAAAGTAGTGCTTAATGCATTACATGTTATTCCCGGGTCGCCAGGGGAAGCTTTGACAATTCCAATGCGCCAAACAGCATATGAATATTTGATGTATCCTG
This sequence comes from Liquorilactobacillus oeni DSM 19972, assembly GCF_001436275.1. Classification (GTDB taxonomy): domain Bacteria; phylum Bacillota; class Bacilli; order Lactobacillales; family Lactobacillaceae; genus Liquorilactobacillus; species Liquorilactobacillus oeni. The sequence continues at coordinate 51,068 of NZ_AZEH01000019.1, read as the reverse complement.
AACACTTTTCAACTGACGATAAGAAAGTATTAAATAAAATACTGCCATTAAATGAGATTAAGAGCAGATATAATGTAAATCAAGCAGATAAGCTGAAAGAATTATATCCTGTAAACACTTTTTTATCAAATGAAGATGCAATTAAAAAAGTAAACAACAACGAATTAAAGCTTGAAGCAACGCCAAAAATAAAAAAAGAAACAGCTGCATTTTTAAAACTCTGGTTAAAGATGGGAATAAGTCATCCCTTGGATTACGTTAAGGTTTATTTGCAAGCTAACAGTAGATTTTTGAATCCATTTTTTAATGCTATTAATAATAATGATTCATTATTTTTGAGCTTTGATTATATGAATAATGTTAGAATATTAAAGCCGCATTGGTATAAAAACTATAATTATGTATTTCCAAAGTGGTTTTTAAATCTTTCAAGAGATATTATTTCTGCAATTATAACAATGCCGGTAGTAGCTTTAATAGCAAATGTTGGGATGCCCTTTTGGACAATGATTATTTTATTTGGAATAGTTATTTCAAAATTAAAGATACAGTATTTAATTGCACTGTTGCCATTAATCCTTTTGACTTTGGTGCCAACTATGTCCCCGGTTAATGGATATTCTCGTTACGGTATAATGGGGTTAGCGATTTTACCGTTATTTGTTGCCTATGTGTGGCGTGAAGTATATGAAAATAAAGTTAAGTAAGGAGAAAAAAGTTGGACAAATTAGCAATTTTAATTCCGTGTTATAACGAAGGATTAACAATTTCTAAGGTAGTTAGAGATTGTCAAGGAGCTACTCGAAGCATTATTGGTACTAAAATTTATGTGTATGATAATAATTCGATGGATAATACTGTGGAAGAAGCAAAAAGAGCAGGTGCCATTGTACGCCATGAGTACTTGCAAGGGAAAGGAAACGTTATCCGCCGTATGTTTCGTGAGATAGATGCTGAATATTATGTTTTGTTAGATGGTGATGATACTTATCCGGCAGATACGATTCCTGCTATGGTTGATTTGATAAAACAGAAGAACATAGATATGGTAGTCGGCGATAGACTATCATCAAGTTATTTCTATGAGAATAAAAGGCCGTTTCACAATCTTGGTAATCGGATCGTCAGACAAAGTATTAATAAATTATTTAAGAGTAATATTCATGATATTATGACTGGTTATCGGGCATTCAGTTATCAATTTGTAAAAGTTTATCCAGTTTTATCGCAGGGATTTGAGATAGAAACTGAGATGAGTATATTTGCGATTGAGAATAACATGGCAATTGAAAATTACGTAATTGACTATCGTGACCGTCCAGATGGCAGTATTTCAAAACTCAACACTTTCAGTGATGGGTTGAAAGTATTACGTCGTATTTTCTCTTTGTATCGAAACTATCATCCACTACGTTTTTATTCGCTTATCTCAAGTTTGCTTCTGGTTCTTGCAATTATCTTCTTTATTCCAAATATCTGGATCCCTTTCTTGAAAACGGGTTTTGTCGATAAGATGCCTACTTTGATTCTTTGTGGGTTTTTAGTGATTTCGGCGATTATTTCATATTATACAGGCTTAGTATTAGATGCTGTTTTGCAAAAAGAAAGACGTGAATTCGAATTTCGTCTGGTGTTATTGAAAACCCAAAGAAGGCAGGTAAAAAAAGATGGAGCTGTTAGCAAATAAAATAAAAAAGCTATATCAAAAATATAAAGCTGTTATTGCATACCTTTTTTGGGGAGTGGTGACGACTGTTATTAATATCGGTATTTTTATGGTATGGGTTAAGCTGGGGCTGAACTATCAGGTTGGCAATGTAATTGCTTGGTTCTTTGCTGTTTTAGTGGCCTACATTTCTAATAAAATTTGGGTTTTCTCCACTCCATTTCGCAATATGCATAGTTTTTTCACTGAAATGGGTTCTTTTTTCTTCTTTCGCATAATGACACTTGTAATAGATATTATTATTACATGGATAGGAATTACACTCTTACAGTGGGATACCTTCATTGTTAAAGTGTTGGACAATGTGGTCGTTGTGCTTGCAAACTATTTTTTCAGCAAGTGGTATATTTTTAAAAAAATAAAACAATAATTTTTTGATTTCAAGCATCTTTGCAGGAATGTTAAAAATTCGGGAAGTTGGAAAGAAGTAAAAAAGCTTATTATTTCCAAGTAAAATATCTTTAATTTAACTTCATAAACAGGAGGTCTAACTATTACCAGATCATATTTATAACTATGGTGTATGTAAATTTCTAACCTGTAACCGTAAATGAAACCTTGGTGGTGTTATAAAAAAATACAATTTCTTATATTTTTGTGGAAACAAGAAGCCATGAAGCTCTAATGTTAACACAAATCTTGCTCTATTATGCAAGCATTATAAACAGTATGTGAATACAATAAATAGATGAATTAAAAAAATAAGAAGGTCTTGATAAGTAAAATTAGGTAAAAAAAATAGTAAAATAGTGAATAATAGAATGTGATTTATATAGATTAGGCGCTGAAATAAAAGTTATTAATTTGTTTCAGCGTCTATTTGTCTGGACAATACAGGTTAATAGATAATTTCATTATTTTTAAGACTGTCATGACTGGGTTGGGCAACTGAAAATTTATAATAAAGATTGATTGACATAGTATTTTTCAATTTTTCGTGAAAAAAGCTGTATTAACAAAAGACAGCGGTTACATTACTCTATAGTTGTAAATAAATTATATGGAGGGTGTTTCTTATGACAGAAGATTGGCTAGGTTTATCAAAAAAAGTATTTATTGTAACTGGAGGTTCATCCGGAATAGGAGCAGCAATAATAGACAAACTTTTAAGTTTAAATGCTATTGTCTATAATGCAGACCTAAAGGACAATGGAAAAAAAGAGAAAGATTTGTTTTTTGTACAAACAGACGTAACTTCAGAGACAGCTGTGGCTAGCTTAGTAGATAAGGTAGTTTCAGATCAAGGTAAAATTGATGGGCTTGTAAATAATGCAGGAATTAATTTGCCACGATTATTGGTGGATGCTAAGAAGCCACATAGTAAATTTGAGTTTACAGCCGAAAACTTTAATAAGATGTTTAGCGTAAATGTAAAGAGTGTTTTCTTGCTGTCCCAAGCTGTTGCGCGTCAGCTAGTTAAGCAAAAAGATGGTGTGATTGTTAATATGTCTTCTGAAGCTGGTTTAGAAGGATCACAGGGACAAAGTATTTATTCAGCAACAAAAGGAGCAATAAATGGCTTGACACGTTCTTGGGCAAAGGAATTGGGCGAGTTCAATGTTCGCGTGGTTGGGGTTGCTCCTGGAATCATGGAAGCTACCGGCTTACGAACACTCGCGTATGAAGAGGCTTTGGCTTATACTCGTCATAAAACAGTTGCACAAATAAGAGCTGGATATAGCAGTACAACAACAACCCCATTGGGAAGAAGTGGCCATTTGTATGAAGTTGCAGATCTAGTAGCTTATTATTTATCAAAAAGAGCAAGCTACATTACCGGAGTAACAACTAATGTTGCAGGAGGAAAGTCCAGAGGTTAAGGAATTGATTATATGAACGGAAGAGAATATCTTTTATTGAAATATTTTATTGTTAATGATTCTGTAGTTTTAGAAGAGCTGATTGCACAATTCCATATTTCAAAACGTACCTTGTTGAAGTATATTGTAAGCTTGAATGAGAATCTGCAGGAAATAGCTGAAATAAAGAATAATCAAGGACGCTACTATCTGAAAGTTAAAGATTATAAAAGATTAACATCTTTACAAACATCTTTTTTAAAGTTATCGCTGGATCTTAATGATCCGTTAAAAAGGCGTGCATTCATCACATATCAGCTGATTAAGGCAAATGGTTATATTGTTCTTGAAGATTTAGCTGAAAAATTATCAATCAGCAAGGGTACTCTTGTCAAAGACCTTGCAAGTTTGAAAGATATTTTAAGAGAATACGATGTAAAAATAACTTCTGTAACAAATAATGGGATCAGACTATCTGTAAAAAAAGACTATGTCTATGGTTTGCTGCTTGCCAATCTAGTATGCGACTATTATCCAATGCCTGAGTTGAATTTTGATGAATTAAAGCAAAAGAAGCTTATGGGTCTAATAAGTAAAATAGACACAACGGAAAAAACAGAGTTTCTTGTTAAAAGAAATATCTCAATTATCTTGAACCTTATTAGACATGGACATCGGATAAAGGAAGAGATTCCTTTTTATAAAAACTTATTTAATACTGATACCCTGGCAGATTTTGTTAAATATTTAAAAGATCTTTCTCCAAAAAGAGATGGCTTTACTCAAACTGAACTTCAGTTTATCTGTTATCCATTCAATATAAAATTTAATTCGAAGATGGATTCAAGGTTGTTGAACAAAAGTCTAGAAAAAGTTAAAAAAATGTATACGAGTGCTGCCCAGATTGTTAAGCAGAAAGTAGATGTTCAACTTGATTATAAGCATTTTTTTCTTCAAACAAAGTATCACCTTCTGTTTATGATGAATCGTGTTGTTTTTAAGTCCGAAGCTGAAAACATTTTAAGTGATGAAGCAATTGAAAAATATCCCATTGCGCTTGAACTATCATTAGAAACAGCTTCATTTTTCGAAAAATATACTATGTTTAAAATTTCAAAAAGTGAAATCAATTACCTAACGATTTACTATCAAATGGAACTTGAGGAAAAACAAGGGCATCAAGTGTCCTTAAAAGCTGCTATTGTGGGACCAATCAGCCGAAGCATAAAAAAATTAATTGTTCGGCAGTTAAACGAAATAATGCTGGATTATGTAGAAGTTGATGCTTTTAACACCATCAGTGAATTGGAAAGATCTCACGAAAAATATCTCATTATTTTTTCAAACTATCCAGTTAGGTATGAGGATAAGAATGTTCCGGTGGTAAGAATCAATAGTGTCTTTAGAACGGAAGAATTAACCAGTAAGATACGAATCTCTTTTGTAGAAGATGCTATCTTAGAAAAATATTGCAAGTTGCGGGTCACACGATTAGATTCAAAATTAGGCTATTTGAAAGGAACAAAACAAATGATTCAACAGGAAATTAACGCTGAACAATTAACGGAAAATTTTCTTAAAACTTGGATCAAAAGAGAGAAAAAGGCAAGTAATGTTTTTGAAAATGGAATTTCGATACCACATATAATTGATGATTCTAGCCATAAAAGGATTCTCCTGACAATTGGGATTTTTGATAAAGATACAGTATATCAAAACAGAAAGGTCAGAGTAGTTTTTCTGATCGGTATTCCTCAAAAGTTAGAACCGCTATTAAGCAAGACTTTGTCAGAAGTTTATGATTTGATTTTTTCGATTTCACGTCACGGCGGGCTTTACAACAATTTATTGAACTATAATAAAACGTTGCCATTTTCACAGATTGCGGAGGGGATCTAAATGCTAATCGTTATGGGTTTATTCATTGCAACAGCATTTATTATGCAGGGAATTTTAGGTATTTTCCAAATTAAAAATTTTACTAGAAATTACCATGAACTAAGAATACAAGGGAAAGTATTGGTAGGAAGAAATCCCCAAAAAATAAGGTCTGGAAGTTTGATTCTAATGTCGCTTGATAATACTGGCAAAATTAAAGAAGCACGGATAATGAAAGGGGTTACTATTTTTGCCAAATTTAAAGAATTAGAGAAACTTACTGGTCAGCAGCTTCAAATTATAGCTGCAGATTATAATTATTTGAAAAGCTTTGATAACCTTACACGCAGCTGTCTTTTAGATGCTTATAAAAATTATGTCAATTTTAAAACTGGCAAGATGGATGAAAAGGCATTTGACACTACGGTAAATATATTCTCAATGCCGCTCTTTACTCGATTAAATGAAATAAAAAATAAACTATTGTTGAAATTAAGCGGGTCTTAAATTTAAAGGAGTTGAACAATATGCATTATATAACTGATTTTGCTTCTGGGTTCATGGGTCTTTTTCAAACTGGTGGAAAAACTTTTATGGGATGGATGACATCGATCATTCCGGTAGTCCTGTTGTTATTAGTATTGATGAATGCAATTATTGCCTTCGTAGGTGATAAAAAGATGGCTAAGCTGGCAAAAGCCTCATCCAAGAATCCAGTGACCCGTTATTTGATTTTGCCATTTGTTTCAGCATTTATGTTAGGGAATCCGATGGCACATTCAATGGGAAGGTTTTTACCTGAATATTACAAGCCTAGCTGGTATGCTTCTATTGCCCAGTTTTGCCATACAAGTAATGGTGTCTTTCCTCATATTAACCCATCTGAATACTTTATTTGGCTGGGAATTGCACAAGGCGTTCAGAAATTAGGTTTAAATACAATGGATTTGGCTGTTCGGTATTTATTAGTCGGCTTGGTGATGAACTTCATTGGCGGTTGGGTTACAGACTTTACTACTGCGTATGTTTGCAGACAACAAGGAATCAAGCTGTCTAAGCAAGTTGAATTGAAAAACTAATTTGAATGAAAGTGGGGGAAATTACAATGACAAAGGAATTTAAAAGTATTCGAATTGTTAAAGGCTCTGGTGGCTGGGGCGGACCGTTAGTAATTACACCAACAGCACAAAAGCATAAATTTATTTATGTCACTGGAGGTAACAAGCCGGCAATTGTTGACAAAATTGTAAAGCTAACCGGAATGCAAGCAGTCGACGGTTTTAAAACTTCTATTCCAGATGAGGAAACTGCGTTGGCAATTGTTGACTGTGGTGGGACGCTGCGTTGCGGCATTTATCCTAAAAAGGGTATTCCAACGATTAACGTTTTACCAACCGGTAAAAGCGGTCCGCTTGCGCAATTTATGAAAGAAAGTAATTATGTTTCTAATGTTGATACAGATCAGATAATGTTAGCAGATGAACATGAAACTAGTATTGAACCTAGCAGCAAAACTGAAAGTGTTACTGATCAAAATAAAGGTGAAAGTACAAAGTTTGATAATACTAAGACTTTGACGCAGCAGGATAAGGACCCAGGGTTTTTAACAAAAATTGGAATCGGTGCTGGACGTGTTGTTTCAACATTTAATCAAGCTGCCAAAGATGCTGTTCAAACAGTAATTAACACAATTATTCCATTTATGGCTTTTGTTGCTTTACTTATTGGTATTATTAATGGTTCAGGAATTGGTAAAGTTTTTGCAAAGGTTATGGAGCCATTGGCAGGAAATGTTTGGGGATTAATGATTTTAGGTTTCATCTGTTCATTGCCATTTCTTTCCCCGCTATTAGGCCCAGGGGCAGTTATCGGGCAAGTTATTGGAACCTTAATCGGTGTTGAAATTGGCAAGGGAAATATTCCGCCGCAATATGCGTTGCCAGCGTTATTTGCAATAAATACGCAAAACGGTTGTGATTTTATTCCTGTTGGTTTGGGCTTAGCAGAAGCTGATTCTAAGACCGTCGAGGTCGGAGTTCCATCTGTACTATATAGTCGCTTCATAAATGGTGTACCGCGCGTATTTGTTGCTTGGATTGCTAGTTTTGGATTATATGCGGGCAAGTAATACTTTTTCAATTGAGGTGAATGGAAATGAAGTATGATAGGATATTTGAAACAAATGTCGTTGAAATCGGGAAAGAAGCACAAGATTTCGGAGAAATCGGGATGGCTATTTTGTTTGGAAGTGAAGCTCCGGATGCGTTGCGTTCATCCTGTTACATTATAAATGTCAAACCGGTTTTAAAGGAAATTAAAAATAACATGGTTTTAAAAATTGATGGAAATAAATATCGAATTACGGCGGTCGGAAATGAAGTTCAAACGAATCTTTCAAATCTAGGGCATATTGCGATTAGTTTTACAGGTGCTACAGAAGCAAAACTGCCAGGAACAATGTACGTAGAGGAAAAAAAGTATCCTAAGTTTAAAATTAATACTGAAATTACTATTGAAGGTTAAAGAAGCAAAAAATATTTTGGCTGTTCGAAACACATTAATGCGCATATTGCAGCTTAAAACAGAAGGACTGGGTCAAAAATTAACTTTTGGCTCAGCCTTTTTTTTGTTAAAAAAAATTATTAAAAACATTTACAAAAAGATTACATTTCTAAGGGGAATTATGATAAAAAACTTTTGAAAAAAGGCCGATAGTTACTAATAGTATAAAATTATGCTGGTCTAAGGAGAATTAATGTGATGCGAGCAAAAATTAACGGTTTCAAAAACAATATTTGGAAGAAAATTAAGAGGTCAGGCCTCAGCATTAATTATTTTTCAAATAAGAAAACAGCACTAAATTTTAAAAGTATTGGAACATATATGGCCGCCTTGATTATTATAGTAGCATTTATTTCAATTTTAGGGATGTTATTCAGTTCATACATAAATACTAAGAATATTTTGATAACCAGAAATAACAACAGCAAAAAATCGGCCGTTGAAATTGTTAATAATGAACAGCAGCAGATTCATGATACAGCACAAAAAGCACTTGTGGGAATGCTGCAGCAACCGGAATTTCGCGATAATTTTAAACTCGATGATATTTATGCATTGATAAGAGCAGCAGAAAATGAAAACGGAGTTATTAAAAATGCGATTTTTGCAACCTCCGATGATAAATACGTTACTAATAATGATAAGCTGGATCTTCATTTTTCGCCTAAAAAGCAGGCTTGGTATACTGGAGCTATCAAAAACGAAGGAGTTATTTATTGGAGTAATCCTTATAAAGATCCCACAAGCAATAGCTACGTTACAAGTATTTCTGAAGCTGTACGCGATACTTCAGGCAAGCTGGGGGTTTTATCCTTTAATATTTCGTATAATGATATTCAAATTAACTTAGATCAGATGCAAATTGGTCGTACAGGAAGCGCTTTGCTGGTTTCTAAAAAGGGGTTAGTTATTGCTGCTACTGATCACAGAATGATTGGAAAAAATATCGAAAATCAAAATGTTTTTAAAAGTATTGAAAGTCAAAAAACTACCGATGGCAGTATACAACCTAATGGAATCTCAAAGGTTCAGTCTGTTTATTATGTTAAAGGTAAAAATTCTGAGATGTGGTCGATCGCACAGGTACAAAAAGAAGAACTTGTTCCTGAACTCATGTCATTAGTAAAGGCTTCTTTGATAGCAGCAATTTTTGTGTTATTAATTGGAGTCTTGATTGCTTTAACTTTTAATAAGGCGCTAAAAGTAATTGCTAATATCTTTGTTCATTTTTTTGCAGAAGCTGGAAATGGCCACTTAGTTAAAGTAGATGGAACTAAGATACCACAAAAAGGTTACGGTAAATTTGCTGCAAGATTAATTAAAGGTAAAAAAAGTGGTAATGAAATTCAGCAACTGATATTTTATTATAATAAAATGATCGGTACAATTGGAAAACTTATTTTAAGTATTCAAAAAGAGGGAACAAATGTTTCAGAAATGTCAGGAGCACTATTAGAATTATCACAGCAAACGGATACTGCAACGGAAGAAGTAGCTAAAACAATTGCCGGAATAGCTGAAACAACTGGAGAACAAGCTAAAAAAACGCAGCATAGTGTAGAACAGATCCATAATCTTTCACACGTTGTTACTGAACTAGGCAACAATATGCAGATGATGAAGGAAAAATCCGCAGAAACTACTGTTGTTAATCGAGAAAACGTATATGTGATGAAAAAAGTCGAAAGCGGCTGGGGACGACAGTTAAAAGTGCTTGAGAACCAAGTTCGTGATATTAACAAAATGGATGAAAATATACAAGACATTAATGAAGTTGTCGGAGTGATTAATAGTATTTCAGCGAAAACTAATCTTTTAGCACTTAATGCCTCAATCGAAGCTGCCAGTGCAGGTGACGCAGGGCGTGGTTTTGCTGTGGTTGCAGCAGAAATTAGAAAGTTGGCAAAAAAAAGCAAGACATCCACTAAAGAGATTGAAGCAAACATTCAAAAAATTCAGCAGCATTCGAAGCAAGTAGTTGCTGGGACGGCAGCTTCACTTGAAGGCGGGCAAGAACAAACACAATTGATCAATCAAGCAATTACCTCTTCAGACAATTTGGTGAAAATGATCAATCAGCTTCTAGACGGAATAAAGATTACAGCAGATTTAACGCAAAAAGTTGAGGTTATTCAAGAAAAGGTCTCGGATAATCTGGCAAGTATTTCGGCTTCAACAGAAGAAAATGCTGCAGGAACACAAGAAGTCTCAGCAAATGCAGAAGAAGTATTGGCAACTATGCAAGAATTTACTGATCACGTAGGTGAGTTACGCAAGATTGCAGAAAAACTGAAAGAAAGTTTAGTAAATGGGTTTGTAATTTAAAAATTACAGTTAAGTTAAAACTACAATACCTTAAAAAACTATATACCAAAACGGCCACCGTGTACTTTGACTACATGAGTAGTAATTATAAAGACATCTGGATCAATATCGTGAATGGCACTTAAAAGTGGGCCATAATTTTGATTATCAACAACCACTAACAATAATTCTTTTTGATTTGAACTGTAACCGCCATGGACATCGTAGACTGTCAAACTATGGTTTTCGTTGAGTATCATTTCTTGAATTTGCGCAGTTTTGTCTTTACTCATAACTTGTATTTGGTATTTGTGATCGAGACCAGCTTCGATATAACGCATGACAAAAGAAGTAATAACTAACGAAAAAACAGCCATGAAAAAAGCATTTAAGCCTGAAACAAAGATGTTAAAGAAAGTTACTATAAAGTCAACTGCTAGTAGAGAAACTGCTGTATTAATATGAAAATATTTTTTAAGAATCATCGGAGGAACAGTTGTTCCACCGCTTGAAGCATTTATTCTATATAATATTGCAATTCCCAAGGCAAAAACTGCACCTCCGATGATAACTGCCAGCAGTGGATCATTAACGATTTTGAAACTTGGAGTGATATACATCAATAAAGGCAGCAAAAAGCTTCCTAAGGTAATTTTTTGAACTATTTTCCTATCTAAAAAAACAGCTGCAAAGACAACCATTAGAGCGTTAATGACGAGTACTGAAAGAGCAGGTGAGATTTTGAAAGCTGCATGTAATAAAATAGCAATCCCGGTAGAACCTCCGGCAGCAATATTAATTGGAGAGTAAAAAAAGTTAATTGAAACAGTAATGATTTCTAAAGCAATGATCAGGGTAATTAATTGAAATAAAGGGTGCTTAGTCAGTCTTTTATTCATGTAGTGCTCCTTCCAAACTAAAAATTCTCTAGTTTAAGTTTAACAAACTAATATTATTTGTTCTAATTATTAGAATAATAAAACTGACCACAGTTTTCTCAGTAATATTTATACTTAGAAACTATGATCAGCCTTTTTGAAAATAAAAACTGTTATTTTTGAACTGATTTCAGTAAGCGTGCAATATTTTCGGCAGTTTGGGCAATATCTTTTTGACTGTCTGCAAATGCAGCAGAAAGATTCTTAGCTCCACAAACTGTTGAAAAAATTGCATCAATCACATTTTTTTCATAAAGGATATCTATTTTGTCTCCGATATTTCCTGCTAAGACGATAACGGGCGCAGACGGAGCAGCTTGTTTAGCAGCTAATGCGACCCCATAAGGAGTTTTACCGTATTGAGTCTGAAAATCAACTCCACCTTCGCCTGTAAAAATGAAATCAGCGTCTGCCGCTTTTTCTTTCAGTTTTGTGTAGTCTATAATAATATCAATTCCCTTTTCCAGCTTTGAGTTGGTGAAAGCTAGTAAGCCTGCTCCAAGTCCGCCAGCAGCACCTGCACCAGGAAAATTGACCAGATCTTTACCGGTTGTTTCTTTAATCAAGGCCGCGTAGTGCGTCAGATTTTTGTCCAATTGAGTTATCATTTTTTCAGTAGCACCTTTTTGCGGGCCAAAAACAGCTGAGGCACCTTTGGGACCAACAAGCGGGTTAACTACATCCGAAGCTATGAGAATTTCGGTTTCTTGAATACGGCGGTCTGTTTTTCTAAGGTCGATTTTATAAAGGCTATTGAGTGCTCCGCCACCAAACTGCAGGTTGTTTCCAAGAGAGTCAAGTAACTTAACGCCCAGCGCTTGAGCCATTCCGGCTCCACCGTCATTTGTGGCACTGCCTCCAATTCCTAATATTATCTTTTTTACGTTGTGGTCCAGTGCATCAATAATGAGCTCACCTGTTCCAAAGGTAGTTGCTTTAAGGGGGTCGCGTGTTTTTTCGTTAATATAGCCGATACCGCTAGCTTCTGCCATTTCGATAACAGCAGTTTCCCCATCTCCAAGCAATCCATAGGTTGCAGTTACTTTTTTTCCAAGGGGTCCGGTAACCTCTTTTGTGATCAATGATCCATTGCTGGCATCAACCAGTGAACGGACTGTTCCTTCGCCTCCATCTGCCATTGGTATCTTAACAAATGTTGCTTCAGGGAAAATTTTTTTTATACCGTTTTCAATTGCTTCAGCTACTTCTTTTGCAGTGAGACTGCCTTTAAAAGAGTCAGGTGCAATTACAAATTTCATAAATCTATCCTCCATAAAATTATTTTAAAGATGTAAAAAGCCATACATGATTGTAGCTACGATCATTGCTGTAGAACCAACTAGGAATTCATAAAAAATAGCACGTGAACGTTCTTTGAGATCCATGTGCATAGCATTGGCAGTTACGTGGAAATAGTTGCCATGAGGAAGCTGATCGAGCATGATACCACCGGTATGGACCATAGCTGCTGCTGCTAGAGGAGAAACCCCGAACCCTAAGATTGCTTTTGAAAAAGATCCTGTTGCAAGGATTACGCCGGTTGAAGTTGAGGCTGAAGCAGCTGCCATAAGGAAGCCTGAAAGAGGAGCAAGTAAAACACCAGAAACATGGGAAAGCTTAATCAGTGAAATTATTTCAGCGGGCAGGTTTGAAGAAGTAATGGTAGCACCGATCGCTCCTGCACCTATTAAGATAAGCACGACATCAGTCATTCTGCTGACCCCTGCTTTGGCATAATCACGCAGCTTGTTGCCTTGTTTCATTGCAAGAGCTCCAACCACAGCAGCAAATGGAAGGACGTATAAAGCGTCAAGGTTAAAAGCAGTTAGAAAGGAAAGATGAAAAATTGAACCAATCGGATTTAATAATAAAAGTACGATAGCAATAACCGGAGTTACTAGGGATGAACCAAGTGAAGGCAGCTTTTTATCCTTGCTTTCGGCATTAAGATTGAGCAAATCGTTATCTTGAACACGGTTGCCTTTTGCTTTTATCCAGTTTGCAATTATCACGGTCATAGCTAACGCAAACATTGCTGGAATAAAGTCAGCAATCATTACTTGACTTAATTCAACGTTAAAACCCTTTGCGGCTGCAATTGTATTGGGGTTTGGAGAGATAAGATTGCCTGCTTTGCCCCCTCCTGAAAGTGCAACCAGCAGTGCAAGTTTAGAGATTTTCATCCGTTGACCGACTTCTAGGGCTATCGGAGCTACAATCAAAACAGCAACCGGAATAAAAACTCCGACAGCTGTAATAACCATTGTGGCAAGTGATAGTGCAAATATTGCCAGATGATCTCCTAGCTTATTTACAATAGTTCTTGCCAAAGTGTCTGCAGCTCCAGATTCCATCATAACTCCAGCAAGCATTCCTGCGGCCAAAACACGTAAAACGGTGCCCATGACGCTTTGAGAGCCCTTTATCAGAATGTCAATGACCTGTGTTAAATTGGCACCGCCTAGAATGGACCCGATTATTGCTCCAAGTAGCAGTGAATAAACAGGATTTAACTTTTTCAGAATTAAAATGATAGCAATTGCCAGACCGCAAAGTGCCGCCCACCAAGAAATAATAAGTGACGATTCCATAGTAAACCTCCATCTATTTGTGAAAATAATATTAAATAGCACAATGATAATTGTAAGGAAAGTTTTCTTGAATTTCAATCTAAATTTGGAATATAGTTTTTTTTACGCTTAAAAAGCCTCTCTTCTAGCAGAATCTAGTTTTCAAGGATATGTAAAGGAAAGCTGAAATTATAAAATGTATAGCATAAAATGAAGTTTACCTTTTCACAATTTATGAAAATAAAAAATACTTTGAAATAAATTACCTGATAGGCAAGAATTTTGCCCACTTAAGCAATTCCTGTTTACTATAAAGAAAAGCTATGGTCTACTAAGAGAATGGAAGGAAATAACTATGAAAATCAAAGCAACGATTGACAGCAGCCTTGAGGAAACAGAAATTATTATCCATGCCCCTGCAAATGAGCAGATACATAAAATTTGTCAGCTACTTCAAGAAAAAAATAAAATGATTTCTACTCTTAAAGTTTATAAAGGGATAACTGAATATTATATGGAAGTTCCCCGAATTCTTTTTTTTGAAACTGAAGGTCGTCAGGTAAATGCCCATACTGCCGAGCATATATACATAACTCGTTACCGCCTTTATGAACTTGAAAGGCTTTTACCGCAAAATTTTATGCGTATCTCCAAGTCAACAATTTTGAATACTGAGAAAATTTTTTCACTAACACATTCATTATCTAACAGTTTAGTTCAACTTCAGGATTCTTATAAGCAGGTATACGTTTCAAGAAAGTATTATAAAGAATTAAGAAAAAAATTGGAGGAAAGGAAGTAATAATATGAAAAGGCAAAGATGGTTTTGGGGAGTACTTTTTCTGCTTTGCGGCTTGCTTTTAATTGCAAGTAGAGTCGGCTGGTTAGGAGGAAGTTTTGGTTTTTGGAGTATTTTGTTTACGATTTTCTTTATTGCTAGTTTTGTTGAAGGAATAGTACACTTTAATATACCAGTAATTGTTTTTTCAGTTGCCTTTTTAATGATTGTTTATGCTAAACAGCTTGGAATAACTTTTCTTGTCCCTTGGACGGTTCTCGGTGCCGCAGTTTTTATTGCAATAGGGTTATCTATTATTTTTCAATCTGGATGGAAACATTATCGTTCTAAGGTTACACGTTTTGAAAATTCAAAAAGCGAAAATCTTTCTTATGTCAAAATAGAAGCTAAGATGGCATCAAATATTCGCTATGTTCGTTCTGAAAACTTTAAAAGGGCTGAAATTAATGCTTCGATGTCCAATCTTAAAGTTTATTTCGACGATACGGTACTTAAAGAACAGAATGCTGTAATAGATGTACAGGGTTCTTTAAGCAATATTGAACTTTTTTTGCCTAAAACTTGGAATGTTATTATTCAAGTTGAACCGATTTTAAGCGGAGTTGAAGAAAAAGGCAAGACAACGGTTGTGCAAGAAGGAGACAGTCCGTGTGTTTACCTAAAAGGAACGCTGAGCCTTTCTGGGCTTGAGGTTAATTATGTTTTTTAAAGAAAACTGTAAAATTAGTATTATTGAGAAATCAAATAAAAAGTATTTTAGAAATTTAATTTAGGAGAAACTAGGAATGGATATTTTAAAACCATATTTCAAAAAGAACACCGCTATGATTATAGGCTCTGTAATTACTATTGCAATTCTTTCTGCAAGTGCATTGTGGCAGCCCAAGCTTTTACAAAACATTATGAATGCAACTATTGCTGATAAGAAAGAGCAAGTCTTAAATTACGGTGTTCAATTGATTGTATTAGCGTTAGTCGGGATTGCAGCTGGGATTGCAAGCACGTACTTTGCTTCAAAAATTGCCCAGTCTGTTGCTACGGATTTACGTGCGCAGACTTATGATAAGATTCAAAGTTTTTCATTTGGCAACATTGAACACTTTTCAGCAGGTAGTTTGGTAGTTCGTCTGATTAATGACATTAATCAGGTTTTAAACTTGGTAGTTATGATGTTTACTCAGCTCTTACGGTTACCAATTCTGTTTTTTGGTGCTTTTATTTTGGGAATTTTAACAATCCCACGCTTGTGGTGGATTGAAATCTTACTGGTTGTGTTTGTTCTGGGGCTTACTGGTGCTGTTTTTGCACGGATGGGCAGCTTATTTACACGTTTTCAAAAATGGATAGACAGGTTAAACCTAATTGCAAAAGAATCATTGCAAGGCATTAGGGTAGTCAAATCTTTTAACCAAGAAGGAAATGAAATTGCAAAATTTACTAATGCTGCAAAGCAGTTGCGGGGAATAAACCTGACTATTGGATACCTGTTTTCACTATTGATTCCGAGCTTTATGCTAATTGCTAACTTATTAATTCTTTTAGCTGTTTATTTAGTGGGAAGCACAATTACAAGCCACCCTGGTGAACTAGCTGCGATCGCTTCTTATATCTCGTATTTAATGCAATTGATGTTTGCAATTATTATTGGAGCGATGACAATGACTTCTTCATCTCGTGGTCTAATTTCTTTGGGACGGATTAAAGAAATACTTAAAACTAAACCAGACGTTCAATTTGACTCTGCTGCCCCAGATACTGAACTGTTAGGAAGTGTGGAATTTAAAGATGTGACCTTTTCTTATCCAGATGCAAAGGCACCTGCTTTAAAGAATATTACTTTTAGTGTATACCCTGGCGATTTTATTGGAATTGTTGGTTCTACGGGCTCTGGTAAATCTACCTTGGCTCAATTAATGGCACGTTTGTATGATCCCACTAAAGGAGCAGTGTATATTGGCGGTAAAGATTTGAAACATGTCAATGAAGGATCACTACGTAAAACAGTCAGCTTTGTCTTGCAAAAAGCGATACTTTTTTCAGGTTCAATTGCTGACAACCTTAAACAAGGAAAAGCAGGTGCAACGGAAAAAGAACTTAGTTGGTCTGCAAACATTGCACAGGCTTCAGAATTTGTTAATAAATTTGAAGAAGGATTTGACCATCGGGTAGAGGAACGTTCCTCTAACTATTCAGGAGGACAGAAACAACGTTTATCAATTGCTCGTGGAGTGGTCGGCAAGCCTAATATTTTGATCTTGGATGATTCGACTTCCGCACTTGATGCTAAGTCAGAAAAGTTGGTTCAGGAAGCTTTAGCACGTGAACTAGCAAAAACAACTGTCTTTATGATAGCCGAAAAAATTGCTTCGGTCATCAATGCTGATAAAATTCTGGTCTTAGATCAAGGAAGATTGGTCAGCAGTGGGACTCATGCAGAATTACTGCAGAAATCCCAAGTTTATCGTGATATTTATGCCGCACAATTAGCAAAAAATACCGGAGAGGTGAGATAAAAATTGAGAAATTTAAAAGACGCACTTGATTATTTTAAACATTATCTGCGGCCATACTGGAAGGGGCTGCTGTTTGTTACAGCACTCACTATCATTTCAACTTGGGCACAGATTAAGGCCCCTGTCTATCTTGGCAAAGCAATGACCAGTTTGAGCCGTTATTTGATGGCTTATAGTAACCCTCTAACACGTTCACAGGCTTCTTTTGCTGACTTTCATCATGCCCTTTGGCTAATATTCTTATTTTTTTTGTTATCTGTAATTGCTATGTTATTGGCTAGTTTTTGGATATCTTATATCAGTGCTTATTCAGGTAATAATATGCAGCGCGGCTTATTTAAAAAATTACAAAAAATGACTATTCGCTATTTTGACAGTCATCAAGACGGCAAGATATTATCGCTCTTTACTTCAGACTTGGACAATATTTTTAACGCAATGAATCAGGCAATTTTTGAGCTGATTTCTCAAATTATTCTTTACATCGGAGTTATTTGGATAATGTTTTCATTAAACATTAAACTAGCTTTTGCTACGGTGGTTTCCACACCTTTTGTGATCATAGTAGCATTTGTTATAATTCGAAAAGCACGTTATTACATTGATAATCAGCAAGATGAAATAAGTGCGCTTAACGGTTATATCAACGAACAAATCAATGGACAGAAAATTATTATAACGAACGGTTTACAAGTTAAATCAATTGCTGATTTCAAAGTTCTCAACGAAAGGGTCCGGCGTGCTACGTTTAAAGGACAATTATATTCAGGACTGCTTTTTCCAGTAATGCAGGGGCTTTCCTTGCTGAACCTTGCGATTGTAATTGCATATGGTTCGTGGATGATTGTTAACGGAGATGTTAGCAAGGCGATTGGATTAGGCTTGATTGTGACTTTTGTTCAGTATTCACAGCAGTATTTTCAGCCAATTACGCAAATCACTTCCATGTACTCTATGATTCAGCTTGCACTCACAGGAGCTAGAAGACTAACCCATATTCTCAAACAACCGGAAGAGGATAGAAAAGAAGATGGGATTGAATTAAAGAAGATTAATAAAGGTGTCCGTTTACAGGATGTACATTTTGGGTATGATCCAGATAAGGAAATTTTACATGGTATCAACATTAATGTTGACAAAGGGAAGATGATTGCTTTAGTTGGACCAACTGGATCAGGAAAAACAACTGTAATGAATTTGTTGAATCGCTTTTATGATGTTAATTCTGGAGAAGTACTTTTTGATGAAGCAGATACTCGTCGATATTCATTGCTTTCGTTGCGAAAAAACATTGGCATAGTGTTGCAAGAATCAGTACTTTTTACAGGAACAATTGCTGATAACATCAAGTTTGGAATGCCAAAGGCTAATGATGAGCAAATG
Source organism: Liquorilactobacillus oeni DSM 19972 (assembly GCF_001436275.1). Taxonomy (GTDB): domain Bacteria; phylum Bacillota; class Bacilli; order Lactobacillales; family Lactobacillaceae; genus Liquorilactobacillus; species Liquorilactobacillus oeni. The sequence continues at coordinate 32,596 of NZ_AZEH01000019.1, read as the reverse complement.
ATTGCTGCAGCCAAGCAAGCACATATTCATGAATACATTGAAAGCCTGCCGGAAAGATACGAAACGAGAGTGGATGAAGAAAGTTCAATCCTATCTGTTGGGCAGAAACAATTGATTAGTATTGCTAGAACTCTTTTGACAGACCCGGCATTTTTAATTTTAGATGAAGCCACTTCAAATGTTGACATGGTTACTGAAGAAAAGATTAAGAAAGCAATGGATAATGTGATAGCTGGCAGAACTAGTTTTGTGATTGCACATCGTTTAAAAACAATAGTGGAAGCTGACGAAATTATTGTATTAAAAGATGGAAAAATTATTGAAAAGGGAAGTCATGAACAACTTCTCAAACAACAAGGGTTCTATTACAATCTGTATACAAATCAGATGGTTTTTGAATGATGTTTTTAATGCTAAAAGTGTCCAACTTTTTTCTGGATGATAAAAGATGAGGGCCTTAATTTGGAAACTATGAGTTGAATTCAAAAAAATAAAGGAAGTGTGCCAATAGTCGAGTCGTTAGGCTTCGAGCATTAACTGCGAATTATGAATATAGTCAGAATTTGACTATGAGTAATTTGTGGTTAAGCGGAAAAGACTGAATATTGAAACATGTTAATATGGAAACTGTAAGAGAGTACAAAAAAGCTGAGTCAAAACATAAGTTTTGCCCCAGCCTTTTTTATTTTTTGTCTTAGCAGAAAAAGTTATATGATTAAAATTCTACCAGATACTGCTTGATTTTTTGCACTTTCGCTGGAGCAGTTGCTTGCTAATAGACAGCACAAGAAAAATAAGACCGAGTAAGGAAAGTATTTCACCAATTTTTAGGCCTGGGGTTTGATAATAAAAAATGATTTGATGTTTGCCTTTGTTTAAAGGAATACCTAAGAATCCTATGTTCGTTTTTAGTGTTTTGACTTTCTTACCATCTATATTAGCGTTCCAACCACGTGAATATGGAATTGAAGACGTCAAAATACCGTTTTTTGAAGTTGAAATAACTCCCTTGACTTTATTTTGTGAAAATACAACATTTTGCAATCGGTGTTTTTGCAATTTTTTTACTTCATTTAAATATTTTTTATCTATTTTTTCTGCAATAATTTTTAATTTAAAGCTATAATTGCCTAATTTTGATGGAGTCAATTCCAATGAATCTGGTAGTTTCGAAAAAGTTCCAAGGTTTAATAAACCATTGCTAACAGATTTGTAGAAAGAAAGTTCAGCTTGACTGGGCTGTGAGATTTTTTCTGTTCCTTTATCAGAACTTACCTTTAGTGAGTAGCTTTTATCCGGTGTTCCTTCCAAAATGTGATAACGTAAATAACTATAGTAATTAAGCTGCTGGTTGAGCGCAGGAGATTTGCCGTTTAAAGATTTCTGGTGAGATAGTTCGAGCTGCACCTGTCTTTGAAGCGAAAAGGGTGAATATGTGATGTTTTCAAATTCTAGGTGCAATTCACAATTTTTATATTTTTCAGGATTTTTTAAGATAATCGTGTAAGTCTCAGAACTATCCTCACGAGTAATATCTTGCGGAGAAACTAAATTTCCACGACTTGAGATAAGCTGATAACCTACTGGTTCAGTTGTATTGGCAAGGTTCGCCTTTTTATAATCTTTACTTTCTTTATTATCCAAATAAACCCCTTTGGAAAGTGCCCTTTCTTTTTCAGTAGCAGATAAAGTTCTATAAGTTTGCGGAGCGATAACTTTATCTTGCCAATAGATTAAAGGAAAAGCGGATGAACTTCGATAACGTAAGGTCTGTTGATCATTTGCAGAGTTCTGATTTGCACTGCTAATTTTTGGAGAAGCTTTGTCTAAAAGATAGGTTGCAGGTATTTTGTTTTCATTAGGTTGATTTTTTTGAACAAAAAGATAACGGACACCCAAAAAATTATTTAGAATAGTACGGTCACCGACTTGAGCTAAAGGAACATTTGCTTCAAACTGACTATTACGTAAAGAATTTGCAAATTCACCAATGTTTTTATTTTGTAAGGAGTAATACGAACCAATAGAGTTAAGTTTATTAGGTTGTGAGTTATATAAATGAGCTCCTGTACCTAAATTATAATTCTGACTGATAGTCGATACTCTGTATTGGTTGGCAGGTTTCAGCCCTTTTTCTAGGTTAGAATAGCGATTAGAAGTTAATTTTTCAAATGTTCCTTGAGGAAGCATTTCATTTGAGTATCCGCCGTTGTATGGTGCAGCAAAGTAAATTGCATTAAGTGCTGTATTTGTCATAAGCAATAGCAAGAAGAGCAGGTTTGCTTTTTTATTTGCTGTTTCTTTACAAAAAAGCAACAAGCCATAACTAATAAAGAGAAAAATAATCGGGACAAAAAGTTTTTCGTTATTTTGAAAGAAATAGGTTGCTAATAAAAATAAACTATAGCTTAAAAGACAAACTGTAAAATATTTTATCACCTTTGCGGATAGCTCGTGCGCATGACTGATCAGAATACAGGTTGAAAAAGAAATAGGTAAAACTAGCAGCAGGGTCCAACGGTTTGAAGGCGACGTTAAGCCATTGAAAAAAGCACCGAATGCTGGAAAAAGTAATAATATACCTCCAAGAATAAAACATGTAAAAAGCAGCGGGTAACTACGATGCTTAAAAATAATGTAACAAATAGCAAAAAAACTAAGGCTTGCAAATCCGAGAGCACTCCAGAAATAAAAGTCGCGATTTCCCCCGTTTATTAATTGGGATGGCAATGCAAGATAGTAATATAAAGGGTAAATTTTCAAACCATTTGCAAAGGAATTTGAACTGCGCGTAGAGTTAGTTACCGCTAAAATCTCAGGGATCAAAAAGGCAGAAGTGATCAGTAAGCTAGAGATAGTGCTTAAAAACAATTTCAATAAAGTAATCTTTAAAACAATTTTTCTGCGATAGTAAAGAAGATAGCGCAGAATCAAGTAAATAAGTGTTCCAATTCCTAATATGTAAGCAAAGTAAAAATTGTTGAAGAGCATCCAACTGAATACTATAGTGAGTGGCAGATTGGAATATCCACGAAAAACACGCTCAATACAAATTATCAAAAGCGGAAAAAGAATAAAGGGCATGGTAAAGAAAGGCTGTGCGATATTCGAATATAAAAGAAAAGCATTAAAAAGATAGATAAGGCTGCCGCTTATAATTACTAAGTTATTAAATTTAAAGTGCGAAGAAAAGTAGCAAAAGGAAAGGCCAGCACAATAAAGACGCAAGATAATCAGTACCTGATAACCTAATACAATCTTAGTTGCTGGAAAAAGTAGAATCAGGTAATTAAAAATATCCCCTGAAACATAATATGAATTAATTTGAAACAGATCTCCGCCAAGTCCTAGTTTCCAAGACCATTGAGGAATAGAATTACCTGGGTGTTGAATAACAGAAAGTAACGTTTTGCGGAACTCGCTTAAAAGAGGTACGTGTTGCTGTGCACCATCTAGACGCCAAATTAATGAGTGTCCGGTTATGAAATATATTCCATAAACAAAGAATGCAATCAGTAAAAAAACTATTGTATATTTAAGGTAAAGCTTAAAATTATTTTTTTTATTAAAAGAAAACTGCACAAAAAAGCCTCCCGACTATCTCCAAGTATTGTACATTACTTAGATGAAGATTGTGAAGGCAGAAATCAAACTTTAGAAACTTATTATTTTTCTTCTTTAACGATATAAAGCGGGCGGTGTTTAACTTCAAGAAATATTTTTCCGATGTACTTGCCAACAATACCCAAACAAAAAAGCTGAATACCGCTTACGAACAGAATAATACAGACCAATGAAGGCCAGCCGCTGGTGGGATCACCAAAAATAACAGCTCTTGTGATGATCCAGATAATTGCAAGACCAGCACCAATAAAAGAAAAGAGGCCAGTAAAAGCAGCAATATTAAGCGGAACATCCGAAAAAGCAACAATGCCATCGATGGAATATTGTAAAAGATTCCAAAAATTCCAGCTGGTTGTTCCGGCACTGCGCTCCTTGTTAGAGTATTCAAGGTACTTTGTTTTAAAACCGACCCAACTGAAAATTCCTTTTGAAAAGCGATTATATTCCTTAACTGAAAGAATTGCATTAACCATTTGACGTGTCATCATACGATAGTCACGCGCGCCGTCTACTATTGTTGTATCTGAGATACGATTAATCAGCTTATAGAAAAGTCGGGCAAAAAAAGAACGAATCGGTGGTTCTCCTGCACGATCAGCACGCTTTGTACCGATACAATCATAATTTCCCTCAGCAAGAAGTTGATGCATTTTAGGTAAAAAGTCAGGTGGATCTTGGAGGTCAACATCCATCACCACAATGTAATTTCCAGTTGCTCGCTGTAAACCGCAAAAAAGCCCGGCTTCTTTTCCAAAATTACGTGAAAAAGAAACAAAATGAACATGCTGAGGATCTTTTTTGTTTAATTTTTTCAGTTCCAACAAAGTATTATCTGTGGAACCATCGTTAACAAACCAGTATTCAAATTCAACCTCCGGCATTTTTTCTTTTGCTTTTTCGACCTCAGGATAAAAAAGAGGGATAGCTTCTTCTTCGTTATAACAAGGAACTATAATTGACAATTTACTGCTCACTTTTTTCACTCCATTTTTTACATTACTTATTTTTTTTTGCTGCAGTTATCAAATTATCAACAAATTTTTCTAATGATGCAATATCTTCGTCGGTATCGGGGGCAAGGTTGATTTTGAGGCTCTTTGCTCCTTTCGCTGCTCCAGTTTTCTTAAATGCTTCTTCAAATTTATCAACAGCTACACAGTAATATTCACCGTAAAAAGTATCTCCTGATCCAGCAACTCCAAAAGTTTTTCCCTTAAGATCAAGCTCCTCTAAATCATCAAAAAAGTCCATTCCTTCATCCGGTAAAGCACCTTCGTCGTAAGTGTAAGGTGTGACTACGCAGATATCAACATCTTCAAAGTCAGAAGCATCACACTGGGAAATTTCTTCAGTATCAACTTCTATTCCTTTGTTTTCAAGAGCTTCTGAAACAATATCTGCAATATCTTCATTATTTCCAGTGATTGAAGCAAACACCACTTTGGCTTTTGTCATTGAATAAAACTCCTTCTTTCAACTATCTACTGTGGCTAATTATAGCAGATAATTACTGAATACTAAAAATAACATTTAGTAATTAGCTATTCTCTACATTCTAAAGTTGGTAAGTTATTGTTAGCATTTTAGGTTATAATAGGTTAGTAAAATAAATTGGAGGCATTGTAGATAATGATTACGTTAAAATCACCTCGGGAAATCCAAGAAATGGCAAAATCTGGAGCAATTCTTGCTGGGATGCATATTGGTTTAAGAAAAATTATCAAACCAGGTATCTCTAGTTGGGAAATTGAAAAATTTGCACGCAAGCATTTTGAAGAACATGATGCAATTGCTGAACAAATTGGTTTTGAAGGTTATAAATATGCAACTTGTGTCAGCGTTAATGATGAAATCTGTCATGGATTTCCACGTAAGAACTTAATTTTAAAGGATGGGGACCTTATAAAAGTAGATACGGTTGTCAACTATCACGGTGCAATGAGCGATTCATGCTGGAGTTATGTTGTTGGCAAATCAACACCTGAAATCGATCGTTTGATGAAAGTGACCAAAGACGCATTATATTTAGGAATTGATCAGGCACAAGTTGGGAATCGAATTGGAGATATTGGAGCTGCCATTCAACATTATACTGAAGAAGTTAATAATTATGGTGATGTGCGCGAGTTTATTGGACATGGAATTGGACCCACAATGCATGAAAGCCCAAATGTACCGCATTATGGTCAAGCTGGAAAGGGGTTAAGATTGCGGCCAGGGATGACTATTACTATTGAACCGATGATCAATGTGGGAACTTGGAAAGCGGTAATGGATGATCCGAATGGCTGGACTGCCAGAACAGCTGATGGAAGTTTCTCTTGTCAATATGAACATACACTTGCAATTACTGAAGATGGTCCTAAAATTTTAACTTCACAAGATCCTGAACGTGATCAAAAATATTTACTTGCTTAAAGTTAATTTTTTTCATAAAATGTATTTGGTGTTGAAACAATCTAATTTTGTATAAACGAGCTGACTAGCAGACGACAATTTTAATAGGTTTATCATCTGTGGGTGGGGTGTTATAATAAAAGATGTGTTTTGACAACGCTAACAGATAAAGGAGCTCACATTATGAAAGTTAGAAAAGCTGTGATTCCGGCTGCCGGGTTAGGTACACGTTTCTTACCTGCAACTAAAGCCTTGGCAAAGGAAATGCTGCCAATTATTGATAAACCAACTATTCAGTACATTGTAGAAGAAGCTAAAAAAGCAGGTATTGAAGATATTTTAGTTGTTACCGGAAAAGGCAAGCGCCCTATTGAAGATCATTTCGATTCTGTTCCAGAGTTGGAACAGAATCTAAAGGAGAAGGGGAAGACTGATTTACTCAAGCTCGTCGAGCAAACAACTGATATCAATCTTTATTTTATTCGCCAGTCTCACCCAAGAGGTTTAGGTGACGCTGTATTAATGGCAAAAGATTTTGTAGGCAATGAACCTTTTGTTGTAATGCTTGGTGACGATTTGATGAGGGATAAAGTTCCTTTGACTAAACAGCTGATAGATCGTTATGACCAGACACATGCTTCTACTCTAGCGGTAATGAAAGTACCGCATAAAGAAGTTTATAAATATGGTGTAATTGATCCCGGTTCTGAAACGAGCAAGGGGCTTTATGATGTTAAGGAATTTGTTGAAAAACCTGCTGTAGATAAAGCTCCAAGCGATCTTGCAATTATAGGGCGCTATCTTTTAACTCCAGAAATCTTTGGAATGCTTGAAACACAAAAGCCAGGAGCAGGAAATGAAATTCAGTTAACTGATGCAATTGACCGTTTGAACAAGATTCAGCGTGTTTTTGCCCATGAATTCAAGGGTGAACGTTTTGACGTTGGTTATAAGTTCGGTTACCTTAAAACTTCAATTCAATTTGGTTTGGAGCATCCAGAAGTTAAAGATGATTTGAAGGCATATATCAAAGAATTGTCTAAAACATTAAAATAATTATTTTACTAACAATAAAACAAACGCTTAGTAAATCCTTTCTTATGCAAACTTTAACTAATTTTTGTTTAAGTTCAGAAAAGACAGTATCTTAAATATATTGATTCTGATGTTGAAAGGTAGAGTTAGGGGGTTATGCCAGAGGTATTTTGGGATAGCCCCCTTTTAGAATCTTAGCAAATGTGTTTTGAAGGCTAGATCTTATTTGATGCAGCTGTGAATTTTGCATATTTACGTTTGTCTGATCCTTGCAATTCAATTCTTATTTAAAAATTCTTCTTGTTTGAGTGTCAAAGGCTGATGGAATTTTAGTAGAATTTAAAATAATTATTTGTAATTTTCTTAATGACTTAATAGTTTTTATTGAAATTATTTAAGTTATATCTGATAATTGTTAAGGTAGAGTTCAAACAACTAATTCACGCAGGGGGAAATGTAATGGCTCGAAAAAGAAATCGCCAGAAAAGTAGAAATTGGATGGGAGTTATAGTTCTTATAGTTATATTCGTTACACTAGGGTATTTTGGATGGAATAGCAGTGTGGTACGAGCACGTATTCAAAATTCTTTTGGGAATACAGCTAAGGTACAAAAGGCTGAGTATAAAAAACAACAAAGTATTGCCCAACGAAAATATGGGGTAGAAAGTGTAGCTGCAGTTTCTCAAAGTACAAATAAGGCAGCCGATAAACAAAGCAGTGCAAAAACAAGTACAGTTTCTTCAAGTAATGTTTCTAAAAAAAGCTCATCTGGACAGAATAATTATCAAACTTATGTAGTCCAAGTAGGCGACACTCTTTCTGCAATTGCGGCAAAGTATCAGACTACAACTACGAAATTGATGGATCTTAATAATTTAGAAAGCGGTACGATTTCAAGTGGAACAGCTTTGAAAGTTCCTGTTACGTCTACAGCAGTTTCCTCAAGCCAAAATAGTAGCAATTAGCTGTGTAATTAAACAGGTCATGTTATAATTTGGTTACTGTTTTAGTTGAGGTTTGAAGGGAAATGGTGGAAATCAAAGGAAAACAATCAAAGATTACAGCGGTTAAAAATGTAGTCAAGAATATGCTCCAAAGGAGTGCCACCGTTAATATTAACAACACTGCGATTGTGATTGCATATTATTCATTGTTAGCGATTTTTCCCACGATTATTTTAATTGGGAATTTGATGCCGCTTTTGAATATCAAGGCTCAAACTGTCTTGACTTACTTGCAGACGGCAGTTCCAAATACTATTTATAATACGCTTCATCCCATAGTTATTTCGTTTTTGGAAAAGGGAAGCGGCGGTTTGATTTCAATTAGTGCGCTAGTGGCTTTATGGGCGGCTAGCCAAGGAGTTAATGCACTAAAATTAGCTTTAAACAATGCTTATGGAGTTGAAAGTTCACAAGGCGCAATTGCAGTTAGACTTGTTTCCTTTTTTTTGACATTGGTATTTGTTATTCTAATTGCTGTAATTTTAACATTGTTTAGTTTTGGTCAGCTTATTTTGGATTATATTACCCCACTTTTTCATCTTTCCACCGATTTTAGCAGTCTTTTTAGTATTTTTAAGTGGCCAGTTACTGTGCTGGGGTTATTCCTTATCATCAGTTTGATATATTATTTTTTACCGAATGCTAAAATTCATTTTCATTTGATTCTTCCTGGAGCTGTTTTAACAACTTTTGGATGGATAATACTTGCGCAGGTTTTTTCAATTTATGTGCGATATTTTGCTAAATCGGTTCTGAGTTATGGTACGATCGGAACATTCATCGTTTTGCTATTTTGGCTGAATTATTCTGGATGGCTCATCATGCTAGGTGCAGTACTTAACGCTACATTGGAAGAAAAAAAGTATCAGAAAATAGAGCCTAAAATAGGCAAGATACAGCATTTTTTTAAAAAGCGTCATTCAGATAAAGAACGCAACAAATAGAGGAGCTAGTGCGCAATAGCCGTTAGGCTTCGCGCATTAACTGCAAATTGCGAATATAGTCTTGCATTTGACTATGAGTTATTTCGTGGCTAAGCGGAAAAGACAGACTGTTGAAACACGTTGATTTGCATATTTTAGATTAAAACAGAGAGACTGGGTTAAAAGTTAACTTTTGACCCAGCCTTTTTTGTTTATTAAAATTTGTTTTCTAATAAAATGTCAATATCAGAAAGTTTAAAACCTTTACGGTAAAGAGCTTGTTTTATTTTAAGCTTTTTTATAGCCGGTTGCAGTGAGTGGTACTTATTTATAAGTTTATTAAACTGAGTATTTAATGCATCCTCTTCAAGTTCAGGATCATCTTTAAGAGTCGTATTTTCTAACCCAGTATTTATTTCATCAACAGAAAATCCTTTTGCAAGCAGTCGCTGTTTTACTTTCCGAAATTTCATACTTGAAGAATCATTACGATATTGCTTCATCAATTTTTCAATTAATTTGCTGACTTTAACACTCACAGTATTTCTATCATATTCTGTTGCAGCATCTTCGATTATTTCTTCTGAAATTCCCTTTTTACGCAACTGAACTGCAATCATTTTGAAGCCCTTATCAGCTGTCTTTACCATCGTTCTGACATAGCTTGCTGCAAATTTATGATCATCCAAAAGAGCTTCTGTGCGTAGCTTTTTTTGCACCTGAGTAATTATTTTAACTGGAGCATTTTGATTTTTAAGATATAAGCGCAGCTCTTTTTCACTGCGCATTTGATAGCTAAGATAATTTAAAGCTTTTTCGTAAAATTGTGATAAAGTCTCATCTTTTGTGAGTATAGCTTGCAGTTGGGCATTGATTTCTTGTCCCTTATGCAAACGATATTTTGTAAGTACGTTTTCACTGACTGAAAAGCTGTATTCATCATCAAGAAAGATATTAAAACGGCCCTTTCTTTTTTGTGTTGTAATTCTGGTGATTTTAGCTGTCATAAATACGCCTCCAAATGTTTTTCAATCACTATTATTATACATGAAGCCACCTTTCAAAAAAAAGATTTAACAGTGTTATAATTAGATATTATAATATTAAGGAGTTTACTTTAATGCGACAGGAAAAAAGAAAAAAACAAGTAGGGGTCGTCCTTTTGCCTGGGCAACGGTTTCCACTTACTATTAAAAGGTTAGGTATTAATGGCGAGGGGATTGGATATTTTAAGCATAAGGTCGTTTTTGTACCGAATGCTTTGCCGAATGAAGAAATTGTTGCCGAAGCAATCAAAAACAACCCTCACTTTGCATTAGCAAGGGTTCATAAGTTTAGAAAAAAAAGCCCTGACAGAGTTGAAAAAAAAGACAATTATGATGTTGGTGGAATAGAATTGGAACACCTTGTTTATGAAAAACAGCTTGAATTTAAACGTGACGTTATTTTACAATCACTAGAAAAATTTAAGCCAAAGGGGTACCGTTCTTTTTCTCTCAAAGCTACAATAGGAATGGAAAATCCTTATGGATATCGCAATAAGGCACAATTTCAAGTCCGAATGGACAGACATGGAGAAGTAGTAGCCGGTTTGTATAAAAGAGGAACACATCAACTTGTAGCGCTGCCGACTTTTAGTACACAACGGCCGCTGACGATGAAGATTATAAATACAGTCTGCAAGTTGCTTAAAGAATTTGAAGTACCCATTTATAACGAGAAGCAGAGTTCTGGTATTATAAAAACTTTGGTAGTACGGGAATCATTTTTAAATGGACAAGCTCAGTTGGTCTTCATCACAAATTCATCCAAATTTCCGCATAAAAGATTGTTAATAGAAAAATTGCTGCAAAAGATACCTCAACTTGTTTCTATTCTGCAAAATATAAATGATAAGAAAGAGTCTCTTATTTGGGGGAAACAGACAAAACTGCTTGCTGGACAGGACTTTATTATGGATAAAATAGGAACAGTTAAATTTAAGCTTTCTGCTCGTGCTTTTTTCCAATTAAATCCTTTTCAAACTAAAGTTATGTATCAGAAGGTTGCAGAAGCATTGGCCCTTACACCCAGTGAGACACTAATAGATGCATATTGCGGTGTGGGAACAATTGGGCTTTTTGCTGCTGATAACGTCAAAGAAGTCAGAGGAATGGATATTACTGCCGCGGCTATTGAGGATGCAAAAGAAAATGCGCGCTTAAATCAGCGTACAAATACATGGTATGAATGCGGCAAGGCTGAAGAAGTGATTCCACGGTGGCTAAAGGAAGGTTTTGTTGCTGATGCATTAGTAGTTGATCCTCCGCGTACTGGATTAGATCAGGTCCTTCTTAAAACTATTCTCAAAGTTCAACCTAAAAAGTTTGTCTATGTTTCTTGTAATCCATCGACATTAGCACGTGATTTGAAAGAATTGGTTAAAGTATACCGAGTAGAATATATTCAACCAATTGACATGTTTCCTCAAACCGCACGTTGTGAAGCTGTAGTTAAATTAGGGCTTTAAAGGAGTAAGTTTAACTTTGAGGTAGTAAGTTTATGAATAAAAAAAAGTTATTTTTAAGATTGTTTTTACTATTTATTGTAGTTGGTATTGCGTCAAAAAGTATAATGTTTTTTGACAAAGCAAATAGGCAGACGCAGAAGCAAACTATTTTTGAAAAAAATAAAATAAAAAAGGTCGATGAGAAGCAAAAGTGTGCATCAGCACTCAAAAATTTTTGCCGGTATGCGGACCAACAGTTGAAGAAAAATAATTTTGTTGGCGAAGCCTTGATTATTAAGAATGGCAAGGTTGTTTATCAAAGAGGTTATGGTTACGCAAACCTTGAGGAAAGAAGACCAAATGATAGCAGGTCCACTTATCAAATCGCTTCTTTACAGAAAGCTGCTACGGCGATGATGATTATGCAGCTTGAAAAAAAGAAGAGGATATCTTTGAGTGATACGTTGGCTAAATTCTATCCTAAAATTAAATTTGCCAATTTAGTAACGATCAGAGAAATGCTTAATATGACTTCCGGGGTTAGCCTTTCAACTTTACCTCAGACAGTTCTTTCTCCGAATGCTTTGATAAATTACACTAGTTCAAAAATTCAGATTCAAGTTAAAAGTATAGGCCAGCAAAATTATCAACCGGCTAATTATGTTTTATTGGCAGGAATTTTGCAAAAGGTTACTCAGCAAGGATATGAGCAGTCTTTTGAAAAAATGATTAAAAAGCCATTGGGGCTAACAGAGACATATTTTTTTGATGGAAATGCTAAAATGATGCAAAATAAAGCCTTGGCTTATTCGCAAGGACAAAATAAGTTCTTAAAAGAAATTAAAGAAAAACCGTTTCAGTATTCTAATGAGCTTGGAACGGGAAATTTATATATGAGTGTTCCAGATTTGTACCGAATGCTAAGTGGATTTCTGAGCGACAAGTTGCTGACATCGTATGAAACAAAGATACTGTATACAACATTTCCCCCAAAAAACAATTACAGTGCAGGGTTGTATCATCTGGCACAGTTGCCACAATTTACTAAAAGGAAAATAAAGTCTGGATATCACATTCATGGTTGTGAATATGGCTATGAGACGATTGGGGACCTCTCAGTACATGGTAAAAATGCTGTGATTTTGCAGAGTAACGTAGCAAACGTACATGGATCTTTTAATCTGACACTAGATACCAGCCTTTATTATGGGCTTTCAAAATTTTAAAAAAATCAGCTTAAAGCAAATAATTTTTGGGATTTCTGTTATAAGTTTGCTATAATAGTTATGATATCGGTGTGAAACTGCACCTGTGTTTATAGAAGGCAGGTTTTTCCATGCGTCAGTCAAAGGAACCAAGGGAAGGTGATTTTGTCACCATCAAAAGTTATAAGCACGATGGCAGTTTACATCGGACGTGGCGCGATACGATGGTACTGAAGACAAGTGAAAATTCGTTAATCGGCTGTAATGATCATACTCTGGTAACAGAATCTGATGGTCGTCGTTGGGTTACAAGAGAGCCTGCATTGATTTATTTTCATAAGCATTACTGGTTTAATATCGTTACAATGATTAGGGACAATGGAATTTCTTATTATTGTAACCTTGCTTCTCCGGCAATTCTAGACAAAGAGGCATTGAAATATATTGATTATGACCTTGATGTCAAGGTTTTTCCTAATGGAGAAAAGAGGCTTCTCGATGTTGACGAGTATGAAGAGCATGCTGCAAAATGGAATTACTCTAAAGAAACAGATAAAATTTTGAAGCATAATGTGCTGATACTTGTTGACTGGATAGAAAATAAGAAGGGCCCTTTTTCGAAAGAATATGTCGAAATTTGGTATAATCGTTATCTTGAGCTGTCACGGCGTTTGTAAACGATGTGTTTATGACACGAAAAGCTGTGATCACATTTTTAATTGTGATTGCAGTTTTTTTATCAAAATGAAACAGTGTTTGATGTATTTAAGAAATGAGTGATTGGCTGGTGTTAAAATGCTTGAAAAATTGAAAAAATCAAAAATGATGTATTTTACTGTAGAAGCTTTGCTTATTGCTACTTTAATCTGGGTATGTACAAAAATCAGCTTTGTATTTGAACCTGTGGGTACTTTTATTTCTACACTTTTTATTCCTGTGATTATATCAGGTTTTTTGTATTATCTTTTCAGACCAGTGGTTGCTTTTTTTATGAAGCTTCATATTGGTCGTTTTCGCATTAATAGAGCTTTAGCTGTGGTGTTAGTGTTTGTAATTTTAATTGGGATTATCGCTTTGGCGCTTACTTTTATGGTGCCGCTTTTAATCTCCCAAGTAGGACAGTTAATTTTGAATACTCCTGATTATTTGAGTATTCTGCAAAAAAGTGTAAATCATTTATATAATGATTTAAGTGATCACGAATGGATGCGGCAGCTTAATGTGCAAGATTATGTTGATAAAATTGGAAAGAATTTTATGAACTCAGTTGCTGAATTTCTAGGATCTTTGACAAAAAGCCTTGGGACAGTAATTGGGATGATTACCAGTATTACAGTAACCATTATCACAGTCCCTTTTATGCTTTTTTATATGCTGAAAGACGGTCATCGTTTAATTCCCAATATCCAAAAATTGATGCCGACAAAGCGGGCGGAACAGGTTGAAGAACTTTTATCCAAAATGGGGGACACGATCTCTAAGTATATAGCAGGACAAGTTATTGAGTGTACTTTTGTGGCAACATTTACGTCATTAGGCTATTGGATAATAGGGATGCCATATGCGCTCTTATTGGGTGTGCTTGCAGGAACAACAAATATTATTCCCTATCTTGGACCCTACCTAGGGTTATTGCCAGCCTTGATCCTTGCTTTTTCAGTTTCTTTCAAAATGGTGATTTTTGTAGTAATTGTATGTGTGATTGTACAGCAAGTAGATGGAAACTTAATTTATCCTAATGTAATAGGTAAGTCGCTTGATATTCATCCTTTAACTATTATAATGTTGCTGCTGGTTGCTGGGAACTTAGCTGGTTTGATGGGAATGATATTAGGGATTCCTTTTTATGCTGTGTTAAAAGTCATTGTTAAATATTTTCGTGATATCTATTTATTAAATAACGAAAAAAGCAAGTAAGTGTGGGGTAGTACAAAAAAAAGCTTTTCAAGAAATATTTTTCTTTTGGATCTAAATTAGTGGCAGTTAGTTTCTTTCTTTACATTGACGGAGAATAGTCCTTCTTGTAATATTGTGAATAGTACGATGTGAATAACAACAGGTGGAATATATGAGAAAAATGGAAATAAAATATATTACAAAATGTGCACCATTGCTACCGGAAAAAAAAGATATAGTGAAGTCGAAACTTCCTGTTAGCGAGACAAAAAAGTTCTGGGAACTGCGTGGTATTTCTTTGAATATTAATCAAGGAGAAGCAATTGGTTTATTAGGAACAAATGGCTCAGGAAAAGCAACATTAATTAATATTCTTGCTGGTAATGAAAAACAGACTACTGGTTTTATCAGTATGGATTCTAAGTTAAGTTTAGCAAGTATTCATACACCTTCAGATATAAATTTGACTGGATTGGAGAATATCAAACAGGCGGTTTTTAACGCGAAGCTTGATGAATTTAAAGCCAATCATTTGATTAACGCAATTATTAATTTCAGTGAACTTAGCGAGTGGCTGTACAGACCAGTGAAAACTTATTCACTTGGGTTGGTATCACGTTTATCTTTAGCAATAGCGCTCCATGTCTCACCGCAATTAGTATTGATAGACAGTCTTTTAAGTATTGTTGATCTGGCTTTTTTTAAAAAAGTTGCTAAAAGAATTGATGCTCTCAAAGATAAGGGAAGCTCATTTATAATTGCGGATACTAATGTTATCAATATAGAACGTTTCTGTGAACGAACCATGTGGCTACAATTCGGACAAGTACAGGATTTTGGTCCTACACGAGAGGTAATGGTTCAGTTTGAGTATTTTTCTAGTTGGTATCAAGCACTAACCTTACCTGAAAAAAATGACTTTCTTTCAGACAAGCAGCGTGAAAGACAGAATTTTGAAGTTGGAACTGTTTATGAAGAATTTAAAGTGGAACAATTTAAGAATGGTTTTACACGGAAAGATGAGCCTAGGATGCGTAAGGCATTTTACAAGGATCATGGAGTTGACCCAGTCAATTCTTCGATAAAACCAAAGAAGAAGATTCAAAAAACGCAACTTGCTAAGAAGAACTATTCAAAATTTTTATTAATCATTGTAGTTGTTCTTTTGATAGGTGCTGCGCTTTGGGTTACACTGGATTACAAGGGTGCTGCGGAAATATTTGAAAGGGCACAGAGTACTATGATTGGTAGAAAGGAGTCTAGTTCAGCTGAAAAGAATTCATCAAAAGCAAGAAAACAAAAAAGCTCAAAGAATGCTGAAGCTGCAACCAAGACTAGTGCTCAAAAAGTATCTCAGTCGCGTCTATCTTCTATAAAAACAGTAAGTGAGTCACAAGCAAAAGCAAAAAGTTCAAGCGAATCGAGTGCAAAAGCTTCAAGTGAATCGAGTGCAAAAGCTTCAAGTGAAAGCCAACAGAAGCTTATGGATAATACTCAAACGATTAATGTTCAGTCAGGTGATACTTTAGAAGGATTAGCAAGCAAATATGCAACCACTATTGATAAAATTAAAGAGATTAACAAAATGAATTCTGATAGTGATTTAAGAGCTGGTGATGTTATTCGCGTTCCCAAATAATCCTAAGTTAGGATAGCCTTTTATTTATAGATAGTTTAGTATCAAATTTTAACAATTGGAGAGCGAAAAGATGAATTCAGACCCCGGTCTTGCCAAATTAATTTTCACAATGTTAGCTGTGATTACACTGGTGTGTGCAAGTATTCTTAGAAGTTTTTTACTTATTTACCATTCTCATTCCAAAATAGAAAGTGATGTTTTTGGCACACTTGAAAAACATGAGCAGGCAGTCAGCCTTGCCCAGTTTTTCTTTTACTTTTTTAGCATTTTGTGTGCTACAGAAATTTTTATAAGCCAAGATAATTTTTTTTCTGTTAAAGGCTTTTTAATGGTGGTAGTCTTTTGTTTTGTTGCGATTATACTAAGTACTTTTTTGACGCAATCTTTGTATAGAATCATAATAAAATATAACTTCAGTCTTCTGAGAGCAATTCAACGATTTGCGGTTATCTGCAGTTATCCCTTTATTTTAATAGAGCTTTTTCTTGCTTTTATAAATCGCAGCAAAAAAAATACAGTATCTAGCGTGAAGGCTGAAAAGACATCGGCAAGTGTCATTGAAGCTTTGATAACTGAACAGCGAGATGAAGGACGATTAAATTCTGAAGCTTTCGAGATGATAGAAGGGGTAATCTCGATGCATAAAAAAATGGCACGTGAGGTGATGGTAGCACGTACAGATGCGTTTATGGTCGACATCCAGAATGATAACGATCGTAATATTGACGCGATCTTACAGATGCCCTATTCAAGGGTCCCAGTTTTTAACGAGAATAAAGATAATATCGTAGGGATTGTGCATATTAAAAATATTTTACGGACTGCCAGAAAAAATGGATTTGACCACGTTACTATCCGACGAGTGATGCAGCCTGCACTTTTTATTCCAGAGACAATGCCGATTGATGAAGTTATGTTTGAAATGCAGAAGACCAAAAATCAGATAGCCATCCTTTTTGATGAATATGGTGGGGTCGTCGGGTTAGTCACGCTTGAAGATCTTATAGAAGAAATTGTGGGTGAAATAGAAGACGAGTCTGATCATCCGGATCGGGGCTATCAAAAAATTTCTGATAACGAGTTTATTGTTCAAGGACGTTTAGCACTCGATGACTTTAATAATGAATTTGGAACGGCCTTAGAAATGAACGATGTTGATACAATAGCTGGTTATATGATTGCTAAGTTAGGCTTTATTCCAGAAGATGATAGCAAAGAAAAGTTTGAAACTGCGGAACATATAGTACTTACAACTGAAAAGGTGGACGATTCCAGAATAATGGCTTTGAGAGTTATTTTACCGCCGGCACTGGCAATTGCACGTGTAAGACGTGAAAAGAGCCAAAGATAGAAGAAATAATTTTGATTAGACTTATTTTTTATTATTATATTTATTTTACGAAAGAGGTTAGTTATGAAAAGCGAAAATTTGGCAGATGCTGTTAATAAAAGAAGAACTTTTGCCATTATCTCTCATCCGGACGCTGGAAAAACAACTATAACAGAACAACTCCTTTTATTTGGAGGAGTCGTGCGCAAAGCTGGAACTGTTAAAGCCAAAAAGTCTGGCAGTTTCGCTAAATCTGATTGGATGGAAATTGAGAAAAAGCGTGGAATTTCAGTTACGAGTTCAGTGATGCAGTTTGATTATGCGGGTAAAAGAGTTAATATCCTTGATACTCCTGGACATGAGGATTTTTCAGAGGATACTTATAGAACGCTTATGGCTGTTGATGCTGCTGTAATGGTAATTGACTCTGCTAAGGGAATTGAACCGCAAACCAAAAAGTTGTTTCAAGTATGTAAAATGCGTGGAATTCCTATTTTTACTTTTATTAACAAGTTAGACCGGGACGGTCGTGAACCGCTTGATCTTGTGACTGAGTTAGAAGAGGTTTTAGGGATTGCTTCTTACCCTATGAATTGGCCGATTGGTATGGGAAAAGGTCTCAAGGGTATTTATGATATTTTTAATCATAGGATCGAGCTGTATCAACGGGAAGATAGGGCAGAAAGCTTTATCCCACTAGATGCTGCTGGGGAGATTGATGCTGCTGAACCGCTGCATGAAGAGAGTATTTACCGACAAGTTTTAGGTGAAGTTCAATTATTACAGGATGCAGGAAATAAATTTAACTCTGAAAAAGTAGCAAAAGGGAAATTGACTCCTGTCTTTTTTGGTTCAGCGCTGACAAATTTCGGTGTAAAAACTTTTCTGGATGCTTTTTTAAAGTTTGCTCCTGCACCTGCAGTTCATGACCTAGAAGATGGTCAAAAGATAGAACCCACAGCATCTGAATTTTCTGGATTTATTTTTAAGATCCAAGCTAACATGAATCCAAATCATCGTGATCGAATCGCGTTTGTCAGAATATGTTCCGGTAAATTTGAAAGAGGAATGGATGTTACACTCACACGCAATGAAAAGAAGTTACGGTTGTCGAATTCTACGCAGTTTATGGCTGACACACGGGAAAATCTTGAATCGGCTGTAGCTGGCGATATCATCGGATTATATGA
The DNA here is from genome assembly GCF_001436275.1 of Liquorilactobacillus oeni DSM 19972. Taxonomy (GTDB): domain Bacteria; phylum Bacillota; class Bacilli; order Lactobacillales; family Lactobacillaceae; genus Liquorilactobacillus; species Liquorilactobacillus oeni. The sequence goes on along the minus strand of NZ_AZEH01000019.1, from coordinate 13,864 downwards.
TACTGGAAACTTTCAAATTGGAGATACAATTTATACTGGGAAAAATAAAATAAAGTTTGAAAAGTTGCCCCAGTTTACACCTGAAATTTTTGTAAGGGTAACGGCAAAAAATGTAATGAAACAAAAGTCCTTTCATAAGGGAATTGCACAACTTGTTCAAGAAGGAGCAGTGCAACTATATCAAAGCTATAGTACAGGCGAATATATTCTTGGTGCAGTTGGACAATTACAGTTTGAAGTTTTTCAATTTAGAATGCTGAACGAATACCACTCAGAGGTTGTTATGACTCCCATGGGCAAAAAAATTGCGCGTTGGATTGAGCCTGAACAGTTGGATGAAAAAATGTCATCTTCACGTAATCTGTTAGTAAAGGATCTCCAAGGCAATCCATTATTTCTCTTTGAAAATGCATTTTCAGAGCGATGGTTTAAAGATAAATACCCACAGGTAAAATTAACAGCAAAGCTTTAATGCAAATATAGACTAAAGAGGCTGCAGTACCAAATTTTTTGGTACTGCAGCCTCTTGCAATTCTTGAAAAAATTAGCTTTATCCTTCTTTAAGGGAAATGTATGATTCCTGTATCCAGCCGTAATCGTTCAGATAATACCAAGTAAGGTTTTCAAAGACTGTTTTTTTAGTAACAGAAACTTTTTTCCCATCTTTCAAAAAGGTAACAGTTTTTCCGAAAGGCTGTTCAAAAATTGCAGCTTGTTTGCCTGGGACAAAGGCGATAACAGCTTTTGTATTAGTCTTTTTAAAAGAATACCTTTTTTTTGCAGCAGATTCAAAATTTAAAAAGTATGAATCTTGATTTACAAAAGCCATTTTTTGTTCATCAAAAGCAACCCAAAGAGCACCGCCAAGGCAATACCATATTTTGTTGTGAGGAGCTCTTACGACAGTAAAGGTACGCCAAACTGTACCAGCTGGTAAAACAACTTTTAATAAGTTGCCATCCGGAAGATCAAAGCAGTTAGGACTCCTTAATATTTTGAGAAGAACTCTGCTGTTTTTAACGCTAAGCCAAGTATTTTTTCGGTAGTATAAAACAGTTTGTGAAGAGAAAGCTGAAAACTCTCCTTTCACTTGTCCCTTAACACTTACAAGGTGATAATTTTGGAAAGAAGGAGAATAGACTTGAAATGTGTCGCCAATTTTTCCGGTTATTACTTTGGGCTTGCAAAGTAAAGTACGCTGATCAAAATCACGGCTGATTATCCAGATGGATCCAGCATTTTTTTTAAGGTACACTAACGTCAATAAGGCATAGTGAGTAGTAAAGCTTCTCGTAAATCCCTTAATTTTGATTAAGTTGTAATTGTCAAAGGCCTTAAATCTGAAATTTATTTTTTCACCGATTTTTCCGCTAACTATCTCGGGTGCTGTAAGATCATGTCCTTTTGTATCATGATGAACGATAAGCAAAAGGGCATTTTGCTGTTCCTTGTTGATTGGCTGTAAAGCCTGCGGCAAAGTTTCTTTGTTTCTTTTCGACGGTAAACTAGTTACTTTTTTTTTTAAAGCGGCATGAAGCTGTCTATTGTGTGCTTTTTTGTGTTTGGAGGGAATGCTTCTCAAAAGCAGCTTTTTTAGAAAATGCGAAAACGACAAAATAAGCACCACCTTAAAAATTATTGGGCTGATCAGAATAAATGTTTTACAAATAACAATAAACTAATGAAGAAGACAGGTTATCCTACCTTAACTGAATATCAACAGTATTTTTAGTACGAGTGATTTCACTAGATGTACGCGTGGCGTTGGTTAGTTTTTTTAGTACAAGATCAACTTCTTCATTTGTAACTTCACGTGTTTTGTTTGAAAGTACAATCTCTTCGTTATTAGCTTTCTTCTTAAAAACCACACGAGTATTACCAAGTGTGTAGATTTTTATAAAGTGAGTATCGGAATGAGTCAATTCCCGCTGAATTCTTCTTGAATAGCTATTGCTTACGTCAATAAGATGCATATTGAATCCCCCTTTTAGTTTCCACTACCTTCATTATAATATAAAAACTACTTGAGAACGTATAAAAAAGTTAGTTTATCAATAAATTTAACAATTTATGGTGAAACACAGAATGAATAAAAAAGAAGTGAGCGTGCTAATAGTCGTTAGGCTTTAAGCATTAACTGCTAATTACGAACATAGTCCGAATTTGACTATGAGTAATTTGTGATTAAGCGGAAAAGACTGACTATTGAAACACATTAATATGGAATTGCAAAAGAGTCCAAAAAAACTGAGCCAAAACATAAGTTTTGACTCAGTCCCTTCTTTTTACGTCCCATTTGCTATCGTTGACCTAGTCATTTACTGAAGGAACGGTACTTGCTGCAGATAAGATTTGAATTGTGTTATTCTTTAACTCTGCCTTAAAACTTTTTATTTGTGAATGTTCAAGGTAGTAATCAGCAATTTTATCTTCAATTTGCTCTTGGATAACTCTACGCAAAGGCCGAGCTCCCATTTTAGGATCATAACCCAGATCAACTAACTTTTCTTTTACCTTGTCTGTTACTGTCAATACCAAGCCTTGTTGTGAAAGCATATCCTGAACGTCATGAAGCATTAATGAAACGATTGATACTAAATCTTTTTTACTTAAAGCATTGAATTCAACGATATCATCAAAACGATTTAAGAACTCAGGTTTAAAGTATTTTGAAAGTGTATCTATTACTGAATGTGTTTTTCCGGCAACTTCGGCACCAAATCCAACATTTGCTACTGAATCTCCGCTTCCAGCGTTAGAAGTCATAATTATAATCGTATCTTTAAAACTGATAGTTCTTCCTTGTGAATCTGTTAAACGCCCGTCATCTAAGATCTGTAGAAACATGTGCATTACATCAGGATGGGCTTTTTCAACTTCGTCCAAAAGAACTAAACTGTATGGATGACGTCGTACTTGTTCAGTCAATTGACCGGCTTCTTCGTAACCAACGTATCCAGGAGGTGAGCCAATTAATTTTGAAACTGAGTGTTTTTCCATGTATTCACTCATATCAAATCTGATCATTGAGTCCTCTGTACCGAAAAGCTCTTTGGCAAGTTGACGTGCTGTTTCAGTTTTTCCGACGCCGGTAGGCCCTACAAATAAGAATGAGCCGATTGGCCGACCTGATTTATTAAAGCCGATTCTATTACGGCGAATGGCTCTTGCTACCTTGTCGACAGCTTCATTTTGGCCGATAACATGATTTTCCAGCGAAGCAGCCAAATTCCTAAGCTGATGCTGTTCTTTTTCCTTTAGCTCGCCTACTGGAATATTTGTCTTTTCTTCAATAATTTTTTCGATATCTTGTTCAGTAACTTCAGGTGTATCTTCATTAGTAGTTTTTGAATTTTTTAGACTTGCAAACTTATTTTCCTGATCACGATAATAAGCTGCCTTTTCATAGTCTTCCTTTTTAAGTGCATCCTTTTTTTGTTCTTCTGCCTTTTTGATTTTTTCTTCTATTACTTGGGGATCTACTGCTTGGATAGTAAGATTTTTACGTGAACCGGATTCATCCAGCAGATCAATTGCCTTATCCGGCAAAAAACGATCTTGAATATAACGATTAGATAATTCTACGGCTGCTTTGATAGCTTTAGAAGTGTAACGAACATGATGGTAGGATTCATACTTTCCCTGGATACCCTTTAAGATAGCGATTGTTTCTTCAGTAGTTGGTTCATTGACCTGTACAGGCTGAAGTCTGCGGGCAAGGGCTGCGTCTTTTTCGATTGTCCTATATTCGTTCATTGTGGTTGCACCAACGAGCTGAAGTTCACCACGAGCAAGTGCAGGTTTTAAAACGTTGCCGGCGTCCATTCCGCCCTCAGCATTTCCGGCACCAACTATTTCGTGGATTTCGTCAATAAAGAGAATAATATCTTGATTCTGCTTTAATTCAGTCATCAATTGCTGCATACGCTGTTCAAACTGACCGCGAATTCCAGTGCCTTGGACAAGAGAAACAACATCAAGTCGAATAACTTTTTTATTTAAAAGTTTTTGTGGAACGTCACCGTTGACAATTTTTTGCGCTAATCCTTCAACAACAGCTGTTTTTCCGACTCCGGCTTCACCAATCAGTACTGGATTATTTTTTGTTCTTCTATTAAGAATTTCTGTAACTCGTGCAATTTCTTTATCCCTACCTATTACAGGATCAATTTTATTGTTTTTTGCTTCAGCGGTAAGATCTATTCCATATTGTGCAAGTATCCCCCCACTGCGATTTCCGCGTCCGCCATTTCCAGCAAATTGGTGTGGATTTTCTGTCTTATTCTGGTATTGGGAATTATTTGCTGCTCCATCACTCATAGAACGGAAAATATCGTTTAAATTTCCAAACCCAAAAGGATCTTGCGCTGAACCTTGTGTAGGATTCCCCTGAGCTCTTTCTTTCATAACTCGATAGCAATTTTGACAAAGATCGATAGATGTTTGTCTGCCATTAATGCTAGTCGACAGATGAATAGTAGCAGGATTTTGATGGCAATTTTGACATATCATCGTCGTTTCACGACCTTCCTTTTTTAGTGGTCAAAATTAGTTTGACTTTCTTTGACCTTTCACGAGAAAGTATACTAAGTTTAGTTTATAAGCGCAAGTGGAATGCTCATAAATTTGTTTTTTTTTTAATAATCAGATATTATTAAGCGCAAATAGAGCGAATAGATGGAAAGAAGATGAGAAAGTGGAAACAAATTTTGGAGAGCTTTTAACGGAGCTTGCAAGAGGAAAAAAGGACAAGTTAGAAGTGATGCCTGATAATTTTATGCAATTTCAAAAGGCCTTGATGAACTCGCAGTACCGCAAAAAAATTATTGGCGAGGCTAAACACAAGGGAGTGATTATCTATCATTATGAAAAATAATTCAAGCTGTTAATGGATAAGCATAAAGGGCTTGTCTTGTAATTTGATTCATGCTACCATTTAGATTGGTGGGGAGAGTTGCGCTATTTATTAATGAAAACGTGTTCTTTAATTGTTTTCATTTATATATTTTATGCGTTGCAGTCCTTAATTACTTACTATATTGCAAAGGAGTACGATTCAACTATGGAAAAGAAAGAATTTCACATTATTGCAGAAACAGGTATTCATGCACGTCCAGCAACACTTTTGGTACAGGCAGCAAGCAAGTATAACTCAGATGTTACACTAAGTTATAATGGCAAGTCTGTTAACTTGAAATCTATCATGGGTGTTATGTCTTTAGGCGTTGGACAAAATGCTGACGTTACAATTGCTGCTGATGGTGCAGATGAAGCTGATGCAGTTGCTGCTATTGCAGATACAATGAAAAAGGAAGGACTTGCTGAATAATGACGGAAAAGTTAAAGGGGATTGCTGCTAGCGATGGAATCGCTTCTGCAAAAGCATATATGCTTGTACAACCCGATTTATCATTTTCCGAAACAGCAATTGATGATCCTGAAGCTGAGATTAAACGGTTGGGTAAAGCGGTTGACGAGGCAAAAGCTGAATTAAAAATCATCAAAGAAAAAGCAAAGGCTAATCTGGGAGCAGATGAGGCTGAAGTCTTTGAAGCACATCTCACTATTTTGTCTGATCCTGAACTTATTGGAAATATTGAAAAGAAGATTAAGGCAGATAAAACAAATGCTGAAAAAGCACTTAAGGATGTTACTGATACCTTTATTGCAATGTTTGAAGGCATGACAGATAATGCTTATATGCAAGAACGTGCCGGTGATGTTCGGGATGTGACAAAAAGAGTGATGAGTCACTTACTGGGTGTAACTTTACCAAATCCTGCCTTAATTGACGAAGAAGTTGTTATTGTTGCACATGATCTGACGCCTTCTGACACTGCGCAGCTTGATCGTAAATTCGTAAAGGGTTTCATTACTGATATCGGAGGGCGCACTTCACATTCTGCTATTATGTCGCGTACTTTAGAGATCCCTGCGATTGTGGGTTCTGGAAATGCTACAACGACTATCAAAGAAGGGCAGGAAGTCGTTATTGACGGTTCTGCGGGTATTGCACTTGTAGATCCTTCAGCCGCTGAACTTAAAGAGTATAAAGAAAAAGCAGCTGCCTTTGCCAGACAAAAAGCTGAGTGGAAGCAATTAAAAGATGCTAAGTCTGTTTCAGCTGATGGTAAACAATTCATTTTAGGCGCAAATATCGGGACACCTAAAGATGTTGAAGGTGCAAATGATAATGGTGCTGAAGCAGTTGGTCTTTTCCGTTCTGAATTTCTTTATATGGATGCTAGCGAACTTCCTAGTGAAGATGATCAGTTCAAGGCATATAAACAGGCTGTTGAGGGAATGAACGGCAAGCAAGTTGTAGTACGGACTATGGATATTGGTGGAGACAAGAAATTGCCTTACTTACCTTTACCAGAAGAAATGAATCCGTTCTTGGGTTACCGTGCTATTCGAATCAGTCTTAATAAACAAGATATTTTTCGGACACAGTTGCGTGCATTGCTGCGTGCATCTCACTATGGCCGTTTAGCAATTATGTTTCCTATGATTGCGACTGTTAAAGAGTTCAAGGCTGCTAAGGCAATTTATGAAGAAGAAAAAGCTAAACTTGTTGCTGCTAAGACGCCGGTAGCTGATGATATCGAAGTTGGTATGATGATGGAGATCCCAGCAGCAGCAATGATTGCTGATAAGTTGGCGAAATATTCTGATTTCTTTAGCATTGGTACTAATGATCTTATCCAGTATTCAATGGCTGCTGATCGTGGAAATGAACGTGTTTCTTATCTCTATCAGCCTTATAATCCTTCTATCTTGCGTTTGATTAAGAACATTATTGATTCTTCACATGCTGAAGGCAAGTGGACAGGGATGTGTGGCGAAATGGCTGGAGATCAGATTGCGGTTCCACTTCTGGCTGGGCTTGGCCTTGACGAATTTTCAATGAGTGCAACTTCTATTTTGAAAACTCGTAGTTTAATGAAGAAACTTGACACAACCAAAATGAGTGAGTTAGCTCAGAAAGCTGTGACAGATTGTGAAACTACGGAAGAGGTAGTTGAACTTGTAAAGAAGTATACTAAGTAAAGCTAGTCTTTCAGAACAAAAATAAAAAAAGCTAAATTTCATATTTGGAATTTAGCTTTTTTTAATCATAGCAATAAGTTGTATTTATCCCAGTAATATTACCTTTTGCTTAAAACTTAAATTTTAAATAATAACGATCAGCATATTTTTTTGTTAAGATTTGCAGCGAATGAGCAGGAACACTTTAACAATCGTTGCAATAAATAGATTGAAACAATATAATTAACAATGACTAATTAATGTTAAGGGGGATGCTCGTGAATATCGGTATTTTTACAGATACGTACTATCCACAGGTTAGTGGCGTGGCTACCTCTATTAAAACTTTGCGTGAACAGCTTGAAAGCCGTGGGCATAATGTTTATATTTTTACAACAACTGACCCGAATGTAGAACCTAGCCAATATGAAAGAAATATTTATCGCTTTACCAGCATACCGTTTATCTCATTCACTGATAGACGGATTGCGGTAAGAGGATTATTCAGAGCATATCAGGTTGCTAAGGAATTGGGACTGGACATTGTGCATACCCAAACAGAATTTTCAATGGGTTGGATTGGTAAGTTTGTTGCAAAAAATTTGAAGATACCTTGTATTCACACTTACCATACTATGTATGAAGATTATCTTCACTATGTGGCTAAGGGCAAGTTATTGAGGCCATATCATGTAAAACAGATGTCACGTACTTTTTGTTATCATATGAATGGAATTGTTGCCCCGAGTGAACGGGTTTCTAATACGCTTGAGCGTTATGGTATTAAAAGTCCGATTTCTATTATTCCAACAGGTGTAGATGTGGCAAAATTCCGGACCAAATCAGAGCTTGATTTGCGTTCTTACTATAATATTTCCAAGGGGACGCCTTTGTTATTGACGTTGAGTCGGCTGGCCTATGAGAAAAATATTGATAGGCTTATAGCGGTAATGCCAACAGTATTGCAAAGGATCCAAACTGCAAAGTTGATGATAGTAGGTGATGGTCCTGCAATGCAAAGTTTAAAGCTGCAAACGAAAGAATTAGGATTGGAAAATAAAATCATTTTTGCTGGTGAAATTGATAATGATAAAGTAGCGGCATATTATCAAATGGCGGACCTTTTTGTTTCAACCTCTGTTTCTGAATCCCAGGGTTTGACGTATATTGAAGCATTGGCATCTGGTGTGCGGGTAGTGGCAACACATAGTCCTTATACGGATGAATTACTTGAAGATACAGATTTCGGATGTACTTTTAGCAATAATGATGAATTAGTTGAGGTTATCTGCAAGTATTTGAAACGTAGAAAGATAAAAATTTCACCTGAAAAGCTGGCTGCTAAACGTGCGAGTGTTTCTGCCGACAATTTTGGTGAGCGGATCCTTAAGTTTTATAAGGATTGTCAAGAAGCTTATGATAAACAAAAAGAAACCAGCCATACTGGAGAAATTGGTTAATCCAACTGATATTTTAGAGGAGTTTTTATATGTTGAGGATCCACATGTTTTCTTCTGCGACTAAGGTCAAAGGACAAGGAGTTGGCAGTGCATATACTGAATTGATTAGGTTATTGAAAAAACATTTTGCTGACAAAATACAAGTCGCGGTTAATAAATGTGGTAAGGCAGATATCAGCCATTATCATACAGTTGATTTTAAATTTTTTCTATATACCTTTTTTCCTGGTCAAGGGAAAAAAATTGGTTATGTGCATTTTCTGCCTGAAACATTGGAGGGAAGCTTAAAAATCCCCCAACCTTTTAAACAAATTTTTTTTTGGTATTTGATTGCCTTTTACAAGAGAATGGATAGTTTAGTTGTAGTTAATCCAAGTTTCATTAAAAAGCTTGAAAGATATGGAATTTCTAAAGAAAAGATAACTTATATTCCGAATTTTGTTTCAAAAACTGAATTTTATGAATTTTCTAAGGAGAAGAAGTTTTTGCTCCGAAAAAAATATGGCATTGAGTCCACTAGGTTTACAATCATCGGAACTGGGCAAATTCAAGAACGTAAAGGAGTTTTTGATTTCATCGAACTTGCAAAAAGGCTTCCGCAATATCAGTTTATATGGGTAGGCGGTTTTTCTTTTGGCAAGATAACAGACGGATATGCTAAGCTGAAAAAGGTTGTTGCCGATCCACCAAAAAATCTTTTGTTTCCAGGAATAGTTGATCGTGAGAAGATGAACGATTTTTATAATCTTGCTAATGTTTTTTTGTTACCATCATTCAATGAGTTGTTCCCAATGAGTGTTTTAGAGGCTTTTAGCTGTGGAATTCCGGTTGTTTTGAGAAATTTAAAGTTGTATCAAGCAATTATTGAGGGTTATTATCTTTCAGGCAATAGTGTTGCAGAGTTTGAAGCCTGTTTAGAGCAATTAGCAAGTAGACCGCAGTTATTAAGACGTTTTCATAAAGAATCATTAGAAGCAGCTGAGCGTTATTCTGAAAAACATTTAGCTTCTATCTGGTATGATTTTTATTGCGAACAGACTGAGATGGTGGGACATGACAAAAAAAAATAAAATTGTTTTTTTTCTTATGTTGGTTTTAGGGATATTTATTTTTTGGTTTTCCGTTAGAGATGTGTCTTTTTCAGAATTGATCGGAGATATTAAAAGGCTGCAGTGGGGTTGGCTTTTAGTTGCCTTTTTAAGTATGTTTTTTTCCCTATTTTTCGAAGCAGCGGTTGTTAAAGCTCTCTTACATAAAGAAACAATGACCTTGCGTTGGCGTGATGCTTTGAGAATACCTTTTATTGAGCAGCTATTTAATGGAATTACACCGTTTTCTTCTGGAGGTCAGCCTGCACAGCTTTTTGCAATGCTGCAATCAGGAGCTGATGCTGGACGAGCAACGTCTGTGTTGTTGATGAAATTTGTAGTATATCAGTCAATGATTGTTGTGAATTTTATTTTTGCGTTGACAACAGGCTTTCACTATGTGGCTGATAAGATGCAGGTTTTGTCACTTCTTTTTGTGCTGGGATTTGTGGTTCATCTTTGTGTAATTGTGGCTCTTCTAATGGTGATGTATTGGTATAATTTTACTAAAAAAACTGTTAAGTTTTTTTTTAAACCATTTAAGAAATTTTCCAAAACTGACCGTTACGAGAAGTTAGAAGTTAAGATAGATGAAAAAATAGATAATTTTTATGAAGAGAGTTTACGTTTAAAAAAAGATGGCAGACTATTATTGAAAATTAGTTGTTTGACGCTGGTACAATTATTTTTTTACTATGTTATTCCGTATTTTATTCTTTTGGGTCTGGGAATTTCGGGTGTTAATTTTTGGATGATAGTTACCATGCATATTTTAATAGTAATGGTAATTTCGCTTTTTCCGATACCAGGCGGTTCTGGAGGAGCTGAGTACAGTTTTTCGACTATTTTTTCAAGCTTTATTACGAATTCCAGTAAGTTGATATTGGCAATGATTTTGTGGAGAATTATCACGTATTATTTTGGAATGTTTCTTGGAATGGTCGCTCTCGTAGTTAAACCGCAAAAAATGAAGAAAGGTTAGAAGGTAGGTGTTTACAGTTTTTGTGTGGGGCTGGGTCAAAAGTGAAACTTTAGCCTAGTTCCTCTACTTATTCCGGATAAACGTGTTCCATAAGTTAAAATTTTTCGTCTAACCTCGAATTACTCATAACAAATTTTACCGACTTAGGTCACATTCTTTTTTCTCTATTTTTACTAAAGAATGATGGTAAAAAACTGTAAATACGTGTATATTATTTCTTTATTCAGGCAATGAACAATATAATAAAAGATATAAAAATACGAAGAGGGAAATCATATTATGGAAAAATCACAATTAAAGGCTATTATTTCGAGGCTGGAAGCAATGGTTAGTGCGGAGAGTTCAGAGGATCAGCAACGACGTTTTGAAGTAGATGGAAAAGAGCGTGGTACTGTGACTTATGATACAGAAACACAGACCTTTGTTCTTGAAGAACTTCCGGGAAATCAGAAGTTTGAGTTTGACAATGTTGATTTGGCTGCGATAGAAATTTATGAACTCTTGAATGACTGAAAATGTTAAATATGTGTGAAGATAGGCTTTTTAGTTTTAAAAAACACTGTTAAAAGGCTATAATGTTTTACTAAAAGGAATTTTAAAATGGAGGCAGTTAAATGGGGTCAGTCTTAAAAAAAATTAGGAATGTCCTAAATACAAAACTTGGTTTTTTTGTACTGGTAGTGTTTTGTTTTTGGTTGAAAACATACTTTACCTATCAGACAAAGTTTACTCTTGGGGTAAATGATAGCGTTCAAAAACTTTTACTGATTTTGAATCCTTTACCCATGGGAATTTTACTTCTAGGTATTGCATTGTATTTTAGAGGGCGGAAGTCGTACTGGATAATGATGACTGTCACTCTTCTTGAATCAGTGTGGTTATTTGCCAATATTCTGTATTATCGGGAATTTTCTGATTTTCTTTCATTAGGAATTATCAAATCTTCAGGCTCAGTGTCTAATAATCTTGGCCTAAGTATTCTTGAAATTATTCATCCAAGTGACTTTTTGGTTTTTCTAGATGTTATTGTTTTGGGACTGCTTCTTATTTTTAAGCTTATCAAGGTTGACAAGCGGAGGATAAAGATTAGGAATGCGGCTTTATTTTCAGTTTTAGCAATTGCTCTTTTTGGAATTAATCTTTCTGTTTCTGAAAAAGATAGACCGCAGCTGCTTACAAGAACATTTGATAATAACTATATTGTAAAGTATCTTGGAATTAACTTTTATGCTGGTTATAATGCTTATCAGACGTATAAAGAAAGTTCTACTAGGGCCAACGCAAGTAGCAGCGATCTGAATGATGTCTTGAATTACTTGAAGACTAACCGCAGTGAACCGAATGTTTCTTATTTTGGTAAAGCCAAAGGAAAGAATGTATTTATTTTCCATCTTGAAAGTTTTCAGCAATTTTTGATTAACTACAAGGTAGACGGGCAAGAAGTTACCCCTAATATAAACAAATTTTTCAGTGATACCAATACACTGTCGTTTGATAACTTTTTCCACCAAGTAGGACAGGGGAAGACTTCTGACGCAGAGACTATGCTTGAAAATTCGCTATTTGGTCTTCCCTCTGGTTCGGTTATGACCTCTTATGGTACTTCCAATACTTTTCAGGCGCTCCCAGCTATTCTTGATCAGCATGGTTATTCAACCGCTGCTTTTCATGGAGATGTAGGCAGTTTTTGGAACAGGGATAATACGTATAAATCATGGGGATATCAATATTTTTTTGATGATGATTATTATAAACAGAAGACAAACTATAGCGTTGGTTATGGTTTGAAAGACAAAATTTTTCTTAAGCAGGCTACTCAATATATTGAACAATTGCCACAGCCTTTTTATGCTAAAATAATTACAGTTACTAACCATTATCCTTATGAGTTGGATAAACAGAATCAAAGTATTCCAAAAACAACAACTGGTGATCAGACGGTCGATGGTTATGTTCAGACTGCACACTATCTGGATCAGGCTTTTGGTGAATTTATCAATTATCTAAAAAAATCTGGACTTTATAATAACTCAATGATAGTTGTGTATGGAGATCATTATGGTATTTCGAATAACCATAAAAAAGCGATTGCCCAGCTACTAGGTAAGAGTTCTGTTTCAAACTATGATCTTGCAATGTTTCAAAAGGTGCCATTCATGATCCATATGAACGGACTTGAGGGTGGAATTAACCATACTTATGGTGGTGAGATTGATGTTATGCCTACATTGATGGATTTACTTGGACTTAAAAATACCGATACGATTCAGTTAGGTAATGATTTGTTGTCTGTGAATAGAAATCAGACAGTTGCTTTTAGAGATGGCAATTTTGTTTCTCCAACATTTTCTAAGATAGGAAATCAGGTATATGACAATAAAGGGAAAGCTGTTTCTTCTAGCCTGACAGCTCAACAAAAGAAGAGCGTTAACGAAATGCAGGCGAGGACTGACAAGGTGTTATCTCTTTCTGATAAAATAGTTACAGGAGATCTATTGAGGTTCTATACTCCGTCTGGGTTTAAAAAGGTCAATAAAAAAGACTATGATTATAAATATACTGATGGGATGAAGGAGTTAAAACAGAAACAAAAAAGTTCGAAGAATAGTTTGCTTCAGCAAAAGAATGGTAATTCTACAGTTAACCTATTTAGTACTGACGCTCCGGAACTGAAATGATTTATGTAAAAAATAACATATAGTTTATATGTAAATAAGGAACTGTAGTATTTGTAGAACACTTGCAAATACTACGGTTTTTTTGTTTATTAAGTATGAGAGGCTTCTTTTTATTCTATTGATACGTAGAAGCTGATAGCCATATATATGTTTGTGTTGCTATTCTTTATGCAAAATAGAGGGTTTTAGAAAAGTTACTCTATTTAATTTTGCTCTGTTTTATTATTAAATTTCAAAAATCACGAAATATATCACTTTAGCTTATCTAATAATAAGGATTTATGAGGAATCTACAAAGAATTAAAATTTTATTGTTACTAATAAGTACCAAATGCGAATATTTAGAAAGATGAAAGGCTAAATATATACATTGCTGACGAACAAATAAAAGTCTTGACGCATACTTAATTACTTGGTATTATATTCATTGTCGTTGAGATTGAAGGGCTTTGATTGATTCTTCAGTAGACTTGATGTTAAGCTATAATGTTGATGGTTTTGGATGTTTATACAAAATAAATTATTGACTTTCATTACAACAGATGCTATTATTAAATAGTTGTGTTAAACGACAAGGTAGACCTTTGAAAACTGAACAAAGTTTCGACAAATCAAATGTGCAGGGCT
>NZ_AZEH01000018.1 GCF_001436275.1 Liquorilactobacillus oeni DSM 19972 | reverse complement strand
GACCGACATGGCAATTTTTCACATGAGCTTTAGTAATATTAGTGCTGGAAAAGGAAAAAGTGCAATTGCTGGAGCAAGTTATCGAAGTGGTGAAAAATTATTCGATCAAAAAGAAGGTCGAAGCTATTTCTATGCTCGGTCGGTTATGCCAGAAAGCTTTATTTTGACACCAAAGAATGCGCCAGAATGGGCGAGTGATAGAGAGAAATTATGGAACGAAGTAGAAAGAAAAGACCGTCGAGCAAACTCACGGTACGCTAAAGAGTTTAACGTGGCTCTACCAGTTGAATTAAGTGAAGATGAACAGAAAGAATTATTGACAAAATATGTACAAGAAAATTTTGTTGATGAAGGTATGGTTGCCGATGTGGCAATTCATAGAGATCACCCAGATAATCCGCACGCTCATGTGATGTTAACTAACCGTCCATTTAACCCAGACGGAACGTGGGGATTGAAAAGTAAACGAGAAAACATATTAGACGAAAATGGGAACAAGACTTATACAGGAAATAGTCGTTTCCCAAGATCAAGAAAGGTGTGGTTAGTTGATTGGGATAAAAAAGAAAAAATCAATCAATGGCGGCACAATTGGGCGGTTAGTGTAAATCAAGTTTTAGAGCAAAAAAATATTCCCGATCGGATCAGCGAAAAATCATTTATCGAGGAGGGAATAGATGACACACCAATGCAACACGAGGGAATCAATAGCAAACGGCATGAAAGAAAGGCATTTAATCAACAAGTTAAGAACTATCGTAAGTCCAAAGCTGGCTATAAAAATATGCAGGAGAAAGTAGTTAATCGAGGCCACTTGGATAGCCTAAGTAAACACTTCTCGTTTAACGAGAAAAAAGTGGTCAAAGAGTTAAGCCACGAACTGAAAACTTATATTAGTTTTGAAAGTTTAGATGATAAGCGGCGCATGCTATTTAATTGGAAAAACAGTACCTTAATTAAGCACGCTGTTGGTGAAGATGTCACTAAGCAATTATTGACAATTAACCAACAAGAAAGTTCACTAAAAAAAGCAGATGAGCTCTTAAATAAAGTAGTTGATCGCACGACTAAAAAACTTTATCCAGAGCTTGATTTTGAACAGACAAACGCGGCTGAACGACGGGAATTGATTAAAGAAACTAATAGTGAACAAACGATTTTCAAAGGCAGTGAATTAAACGAACGTTTAATGAATATTCGTGATGATTTATCGACCCGACAATTATTGACCTTTACCAAACGGCCATACGTTGGCTGGAAGTTATTAATGCAACAAGAAAAGGAAGTCAAAATCAAGCTTAAATATACGCTGATGATTCATGATGATAGCTTAGAAAGTCTAGAACACGTTGATCAAGGTCTACTAGAAAAGTATTCACCAACCGAGCAGCAAAAGATTACTCGAGCAGTCAAAGACCTACGGGCAATCATGGCCGTTAAGCAAGTCATTAAAACGCAATACCATGAAGTATTAAAAAGGGCCTTTCCCAAAGGCGATTTAGATGGATTGCCATTGATTAAACAGGAACAAGCCTATACAGCCGTGATGTACTATGATCCTGTTTTAAAGCCATGTCAGGCTGAAACAATTGAACAGTGGCAAGCAAATCCACCACAGGTGTTCAGTCCCCAAGAACATCAACAAGGACTAGCTTATTTATCGGGACAGCTTAGCTTAGATCAGTTAGAAAATCATCACTTACAACGGGTTTTAAAGCATGATGGCACTAAACAACTCTTTTTTGGCGAATGCAAAGCCGATCCAACGATTAAGAACAGTCAGATTGAGAAAATCCAAAAACAGTTAAAAGAGCAACAAGCTAAGGACGATCAATACCGAAAATCCCAGCTGGCACATTATCAACCATTGAACTACAAGCCAGTTAGTCCAGAATATTACCTAAAGACGGCCTTTAGTGACGCAATCATGGCCGCTCTATATGCCCGTGATGAAGATTACCAACGGCAAAGACAGGCGCAAGGTTTAAAAGAGGCCGAGTGGGAAATGACGAAAAAGCAACGGCAACACCAAACTCGAAATCGGCATGAAGATGGGGACATGCACTTGTAATCTAAATGTAAAATTAAAGAATCAGTAAGAAAACTATATTTATATCTGTAAAAACAGTTTTTAACTGCTAGGTCATAATGTATGGCAGATTGCAAGAAATAACTTGAACGAATTTAATGACGTAAATTAAGCAAGAAGGTACGCTGCCAGAAATAGTACAACGCGAATTTGGGGAGGAAGAATAGTATGAAAGCTGATAGCATACACTTATTTGATTTCCTGGGGAATGGTAAAACAATTTTTGAAATTCCTGTTTTCCAGCGAAATTATGAGTGGGATAGAGAACAATGTAAACAATTATTTAAAGACCTAACCGTTGCGGCGCAAACTAATACTGATCATTTTATTGGTGCAATTGTTTATGAGAGCGTAAAATATCTTGTGTAAATGCATAAAAGATTTCTGAATTGTATAGAAATAGGGAAAGCCTTCCCTTATGATATTTAGTAACCACAGAAAACATCACAGGAGGCATTCCCCATGAATGAACTTACCACAGAAATTATCGCTGCACTAGCCCAAAAGCAAGATTTGGACGAAGTTTTTCGTCACCACCTCGAAATTGCGATTAACCAGCTGCTTCAAACCGAATTGGCAGAGTTTTTGGGTTACGAACGCTACTCATACGCTGGGATTAACACTGGTAATAACCGCAACGGCAGTTATGAGCGCTCGTTTGATACGAAGTACGGCCAACTTAACTTAACCATTCCTCGAGATCGCAATGGCCGGTTTGAAAATCATACCTTGCCAGCCTACGGTCGGCACAGTGATAATTTAGAAACAACGGTCATTCAGTTGTATACCAAGGGAATTACCACTGCTGAAATTGCCGAACTCATTGAGAAAATGTACGGTGCTCACTACTCCCAAGCCACGGTTTCCAACATGACTAAAGCCGTCAATGAACAGGTGCAAGCTTTCCAGCAACGTCGACTGGCTTCACAATATGCGGCCATCTTCTTAGATGCCACTTACTTGCCGTTAAAGCGGGATACCGTTCAAAAAGAAGCCGTTCATATTGCGATTGGCATTCGTCCAGATGGTACGAAAGAAGTGCTGAACTACCAAGTGGCGCCAACGGAATCGACTGGAATCTGGACTGAACTGCTGGGAACCTTGATCAAGCAGGGCGTTAAAGATATGCTGTTGTTTGTGGCCGATGGGTTAGTTGGTTTGGATGAAGGCTTGAATCGGCATTTCCCTAAAGCCAAACGACAACGTTGCCTGGTTCATGTTGGGCGGAATCTGATGAACAAAGTTCGCGTAAAAGACCGCAAGGCCGTGATCAGTGACTTTAAACAAGTTCATCGGGCCGCCAACCGTGAAGCAGCCGAACTGAAACTGAATGAGTTCGCCAACAACTGGCATCAGACCTATCCCAAATTAATCAAAGATCTGCTTAAAATGCCGAATTTACTCACTTTCATGGACTTTCCACCAGCTATCCGGCAATCACTATACTCCACTAACCTGATTGAGAACTTTAATAAGCATCTCAAGCGCACCACCCACCACAAAGAACAATTCCCAACGGAAGATTCACTGGATCGCTTCCTGGTTTCTCAGTTTAATGTTTATAACGAGAAGTCTCTGAAGCGGATCCACCGAGGGTTCAAAGGACTCCAGGACACCTTGGAAGCATCATTTATTTAAGTTAGATACATATTATATGTACGAAGGCATTTCATTTACACAAGATTCTTGACGCTACCCTATTTTTTTTGTTACAGTCAAAATAAAGCCAGCGAAAGCGAGGAGGACGTCATGAAACAATACACGAAATTTTTACTGATGATTCTTGTCTCTACAGTTATTATGTATGGGTTAATGTACCTTAATGTGTTCCAATTAGATCATATTTTTCTAAGCCAAACGCGACTGTATATGGCGCTAATTATGGGCGCCACCATGGCCATTGTAATGCTGTTATTCATGTGGTCAATGTACCAGAATAAACGTTTGAACCGCCTGATCCTACTTGGTAGTGCGGTGATATTTGCTGGCTCGCTTTATCTAGTTCGTAGCCAAGCGACCGTGCACGATGCAGCTTGGATGCAAGAAATGATCCCCCATCACTCGACCGCGATTCTAACCAGTGAACGCGCGCAACTCAGCGATCCGGAAGTCAAAGCCCTCGCACAGAAGATCGCTAAAACGCAACGTGAAGAGATCACGGAGATGAAACGATTATTGAAAAAAGTTGCCGATCAATAGCTGATAAAAAAGGAAGTTTGTCAAATGGTGTTGAAGGATAGTTTCTATCCTTTGGAGATCTCCTC
>NZ_AZEH01000001.1 GCF_001436275.1 Liquorilactobacillus oeni DSM 19972 | reverse complement strand
GACCGACATGGCAATTTTTCACATGAGCTTTAGTAATATTAGTGCTGGAAAAGGAAGAAGTGCAATTGCTGGAGCGAGTTATCGAAGTGGCGAAAAATTATTCGATCAAAAAGAAGGTCGAAGTTATTTTTATGCTCGGTCGGTTATGCCAGAAAGCTTTATCTTGACACCAAAGAATGCACCAGAATGGGCGAGTGATAGAGAGAAATTATGGAACGAAGTTGAAAGAAAAGACCGTCGAGCAAACTCACGGTACGCTAAAGAGTTTAACGTGGCTTTACCAGTTGAATTAAGTGAAGATGAACAGAAAGAATTATTGAAAAAATATGTACAAGAAAATTTTGTTGATGAAGGTATGGTTGCTGATGTGGCAATTCATAGAGATCACCCAGACAATCCGCATGCTCATGTTATGCTAACTAACCGTCCATTTAACCCAGACGGAACATGGGGATTGAAAAGCAAAAGAGAAAACATATTAGATGAAAATGGGAATAAGACTTATACGGGAAATAGTCGTTTTCCAAGATCAAGAAAGTTGTGGTTAGTTGATTGGGATAAAAAAGAAAAAATAACTGAATGGCGGCACAATTGGGCGGCTAGTGTAAATCAAATTTTAGAGCAAAAAAATATTTCCGATCGGATCAGTGAAAAATCATTTATCGAGCAGGGAATAGATGATACACCAACTCAACATGAGGGAATCAATAGTAAGCGGCATGAAAGAAAAGAATTTAACCAACAAGTAAAGAACTATCGCAAGGCCAAAGCCAGTTATAAAAACAACCAAGAAAAAGTAATTAATAGAGGTCATTTAGATAGCCTAAGTAAACACTTCTCGTTTAATGAAAAACGGGTAGTTAAAGAGTTAAGCCATGAACTGAAAACTTATATCAGTTTGGAGAACTTAGATGATAAACGGCGCATGCTATTTAATTGGAAAAACAGCACCTTAATTAAACATGCGGTTGGTGAAGATGTGACTAAACAATTATTGACAATTAACCAACAAGAAAGCTCACTCAAAAAAGCAGATGAACTCTTAAATAAAGTGGTCGATCGCACTACGAAAAAACTTTATCCAGAGCTTAATTTTGCACAGACCACGCAAGCGGAAAGACGAGAATTAATTAAGGAAACCGATAGCGAGCAAACAGTTTTCAAGGGTAGTGAATTAAACGAACGTTTAATGAACATTCGTGATGATTTGTTGACCCAACAATTATTGACCTTTACTAAGCGGCCATACGTTGGTTTTAAGTTATTAATGCAACAAGAAAAGGAAGTTAAAATCGATCTGAAATATACGCTGATGATCCACTCTGATAGCTTAGAAAGTCTAGAACATGTCGATCAAGGACTGCTAGAAAAGTATTCACCAGCAGAACAACAAAAGATTACGAGGGCAGTCAAAGACCTACGGACAATCATGGCAGTTAAGCAAGTCATTCAAACGCAATACCATGAAGTATTGAAAAGAGCCTTTCCAAATGGTGATGAAAAGAGCCTTTCCAAATGGTGATTTAGATGATCTTTCACTAGTTAGACAAGAACAGGCTTATACAGCCGTGATGTACTATAATCCAGCCTTAAAGCCATGCAAGGTTGAAACAATGGAACAGTGGCAAGAAAACCCGCCAAAGGTTTTCAGTACCCAAGAACATCAATTAGGGTTAGCTTATTTGTCGGGGCAGCTTAGCTTAGATCAGCTAGAAAATCATAACTTGCAACGGGTCTTAAAGCATGACGGAACTAAACAAATCTTTCTGGGTGAGTGTAAAGCCGATCCGACTATTAAGACCAGCCAGATTGAAAAAATCCAAAAGCAGTTAAAAGAGCAACAAGCCAAAGACGATCAATACCGAAAAGAAAATATCGGACATTATCAACCATTGAACTATAAGCCAGTTAGTCCAAGCTACTACTTAAAGACGGCCTTTAGTGACGCTATCATGGCAGCCCTATATGCCCGTGATGAAGATTACAAACGGCAAAAACAAGAGCGTGGCTTAAAAGATACCGAGTGGGAAATGACGAAAAAGAAGCGGCAACATCAAACTCGTAATCGGCACGAGGACGGTGGCATGCACTTGTAATTTAAGTTGCTAGTAACTACTCTTTAGGTTATGTGGCAACATGGGCTGAAGATAAGGACTTGATTCATAACGCATTAAGTGAAATTCAGAAGGTCAGTAATAAAGTGATTGATCTTAGCGACACGTTAACCGAGAAACTAGGCTTGCAACAGAAACAACAACAGGTCAATCAAGTGACAAACACTAAAGAAAAAGATATTAAAAAAGCACCAGTTGCAGAACTTAACAAAACTTACTTAAAACTGCAAAATGATTTACAACAAACCACTAATCAAGCACAAAAAAATCAATTAAAGAACCAGCTTAATGACGTACACCAAGAAATAAGCAACCGTACACAAAAACAGTTAAAAGATTTTGCCAAACAAAATCCGGAAGTTAAACAACCAGAGAAAAAAGAAGCTCAACAAATAAGAAGATAGAAAAACTAAGGAGGAATTTGAATGAATAGGAATAGTAAGATAAAAAAATCTAATTTGATCGGTATGTTTTTTGGCCTGCTATTGATTGCCGTTATAGTCGGAATGCTTTTAGGAGTTTTGTTAACTAGTTTAGTTAACTTTCCAAACTCAATAAATATTGGTCAAGTTTTAGCTTTAAGTGTTTTAGTTGTTGCCCCTTTATGCTTTTTATTTGTGTTAGTAACTTGCTCAAAAATATTCATCAATAAAGTATTCAGAAAAGAATGAAAATATACGTTTGGAGATGATTTGAATGAGAGTACCTACTCCGAATTTAATTGGGAAACGTTTTGGCAGATTAGTAGTTGAAAAGAAAAGTCCAGAAAAAGGGCATGCTGCTTTTTGGTTTTGTAAATGTGATTGTGGTAATAAAACAAAGGTGACTACTAGTAATTTACTGGCAGGTATTACTAAAAGTTGTGGGTGCTTGGATAAAGAGAATAGGGCTAAATTTGCGAAACTTAATTTCAAAGATTTGACCGGTAAACGGTTTGGAATGCTTACAGTTTTAAGACAATCCGTTGGTGTTAAGAAGGGATCGGGTACTACATGGTTTTGTAAATGTGATTGTGGTAATTATACCGACGTGGCAAGCACAAAACTTATTCAAGGAACTACCAAGAGTTGTGGTTGTCAATTAAAGAAGGCACGAGAAAAATGGAAAAATATTTACAAAGATGAAAAGATACAAGAGAAGATAAAAAAAACTTTTAGAAAAAATGACGGTCGTGAAAAAAATACTAAACTATCTATATTGGAACTAGCAACAAGCGACAAATTAAAGGCAAATAATTCTAGTGGTGTAACAGGGGTTTCTTATAGTAAACGTGATAAGAGGTGGCGTAGCTATATCACAGTAAAACATATACGCTACGAGCTAGGATATTTTAAAGATAAGGAAAGTGCAATCCAAGAAAGAATTAGTTGAACCCATTTTAAAAAAATACAAAAATAAATAAAAAATTCATAGCCTTTATAAGACACGAAATAGATTTGTTATAAAAAATAAGCTGAAAAATACCTTACTACCCAATTTTTTACAGACATGATATAATAGAAGCAGAAAAAGAAGCCTTGCTTGAACAAGACTTCCCATGTAGAACCGTTTAAGACGGTGGCATAACTTAATACGATTAAATAACCGCTAGCTTGCCAGAGCTAAGGCGGTTATTTTTTTTGCTGATTTTTAATCAACTCAACAACTAATGCGATTAAGGCCACGATAAAAGTACCGAAAGCCAGCATTAATTGTAAAGCGTCCGAAACGGACACTTGGGCTACTCCTTTCCTAGAATGTGAGTTTATAGTTTTTACACCATAAGCACCACCCCCTTTAAGGAAATAGCCACCGCCTTAACTTCTCTACTTGAACTATTATACAGGATAACTAGTAATTTACCTATTGATGATTAATGTTATATTACCTTAATAGGCATTGAAACATTGCATTTAAGTTTTATTGTGTATAATGATGTTACACAAATTAAATCGGTGGTGGTTTAAAATGAAAAAAATTTATTTTTTATGTACAGGAAATTCTTGTCGCAGTCAAATGGCTGAAGGATATGCCAAAAGTATACTATCGCCCGATATTTTTGAGATAGAAAGCGCGGGTATTGAAACGCATGGACTAAATCCAAATGCTGTTAAAGTTATGGCTGAAGACGGAGTAGATATTAGTAGCCACTACTCTAAATTAATTGATCTAAAGTATTTTAATACTTCAGATTTAGTTATTACTTTATGTGGTGATGCAAAGGATAAATGTCCTATGCTTCCCCCGCAAACAAAAAGTTTACACTGGCCTTTATCTGACCCAGCGCAAGCAACAGGAACATTAGAAGAGCAACTAGAAGTATTCCGTAAGGTTCGTGACGAGATTAAAAAATTAATTATAGATTTAAATGACCACTTTCATTGATTACAGAAAAGCGACATAACTCAACAGTTGTGCCATTTATTGACATAGGAGCATGCTATGATAAACTTTTTTATCCAATAAAAATAAATGAAATAGCAGAGCAATCGGGTTGTTGTGTGAATGAGGTTAAAGAGTTATTTGAAAAACTATTAAGAAGGAAAATAGTGATAAAAGAAAGTAGTAATTTTCTTTTGGATACTATTAATTACCCAGCTCAACTTTGTAAATTTAATAAAAAGATACAGGTTCTTGTATTATCTGACGTATATATAACTCAGCTTTTAACGATAAAAGAAAGTTTTAAAATAAATAAAAACATTTTTTTCACATACATATTCAACAATATCAATAATAATTTGTTTGATAAGGGAATCAGTCACCTAATAAATGATCATAACAATAAAGCTATAAATCTAGATGATAGAACGAAATTTAAAGATATAATCAAAAATAAGGAATATAACTTAATAATTTCGCTAGATTATGGTAATATAAATAAATTTAAAAAAAATGATAAAAATTATTTTCTGGAACATTTTGCAATAGTACATAATGTGCCCGTGATATATGCTAACTTGAATGCTCAATCATATTTGGTGGGACCATTATATGTACCTAAAAAAACTGCTCCTTTTACAAGCTTGTCAAAATGCAATGTTCAATTTCCTAAAGAAAATGAGCAAAATATTCTAATATCTCCGCTTCTAGCAGGGATAGTAGTTAACATAATAATTAACGAATTGAACTGGTTTTGTTTTCGTATAGTTACTCCACTCTTAATGAATCGTGTTATATATTCATCTAATACAATGTTAGAGAACAAATTTGTGAAATTATATAGATATTAATAAGAACTTGTTAAAGTAAGTTAGCTTTGTAGATGATTCGAGAAAGAAGTGAGAATTATGGTGGGAAAATTTTTTTCAAGCAATAATAATATTGTTGATTTTTTTCATGCAAATACATCATTGAATGATATTAACATTTCTTCATTACAGGGGAGAATAAATCATACGCTTATTGACCCAGATTTTAAAAAAAATTGTTTTGCTGTAAATGCTATCTATAGAAGGTACCGTAACAAAAGCATTAAACTGTATCCTTTAGAAGAAATGACTGTTAATAAAAACGGTTTGTTTGAATGTTTAATGAAAAGAAGGACCAATAGTAATCTTCCAAAAATAAAAACCCCATTGGGGTTTGCGATATTCTCGCAGATAGTAAGGTATTCATTTGGAATTTCTAATGTTTCAGAAGGATTAGTTTCGCAAAGCAAATGTTTTCAATATACGTATCCTACTGAAGGAGGTCTTAATACCTTAGAGATATACATTGTGGTAAATAGTGTATCTAAAGTTCCTTGTGGAGTATATTTATTTAATCCTTATAATAATACATTAGAAACGGTGCGTGACAGATTTAGACTTAGTGAGTATGAACATATTACTGGGTTAGTAAAACAAGCAAAAAATTCTTTTTTTTCAGTTTATATGGTTGGAAATGGTAAATACTCATTTTCTAAATATGGGGATAGATCATATAGATTTATGAATATCGAAGCTGGGCATAGTTCCCAAAATCTCTATTTAACAACGACAGCTTGTGGACTTGAATGTGCAGCTTCTGGAGCTTTTTTTGATGACGATTTTTTTAGCTTTTTAGACATTCCATCTGAAAATAGGTATTTATTATATGAAAATTTTGTAGGAATTTAAGCTAAATAGAAGAAACTTTTGATTATCTTAAAGAAAGATTGTAAGTTTATCCGAGGTTAAGGAGCTTTATTATGTTAAAAAATATTATTTTAATCTTAAGACTACTCAGATTTTTCTTGTTAGGACTGTTTTGCTTAATTTGCATTTTAATGTATGTAGGTGCATTGAAATTTTTTCCATTCAAATATAAATTTGAATATTATCAAATTTATTTTTTTATTACATTAATAACATTACCTTTTTTTCGTAACCTGCATAATGAATGGTTTAAAGCATCTGATTCTGATGATCAACAAAAATCTTATAAACAAAAGGCTTTGGATATGTATCATCAAGATATGTCACAACATCATAAGGGAGGTAAATGGTCAACAAAGGGAGTAAACGTGAACCCGTATGAGTATACATCAGATTATACTATGGCTTATGATGATATGTTTGGTTGGGTGTATGATTTAGCAAAGAGGATATTTATAAGTTTAATATTTATTGTTTTTGCACCGATATTTTTTATAATCATATATATAAAAAAACACGACTGATTGTGTACCTAAAATAATAATGCAGGCATGACTATGTATAGCGCACCACAATTATGATAACATTTTTTACACCAAAGAGGACAATGACGCATTAAACAGAAACTAATTTCACAATAACTTAAATATCAACTACGTAATGAGTATCAATTGAAATGATATCCAAACGAATTCAAAGAATAGTTTCAAGAAAGTTTAGACCCAAAAACCAGTAACAGTTAATTAACTATTACTGGTTTTTATTTTGAATATCTTTTTAACTAATATTTACTATCATCTAGTTTCTATTTCCTTGATAATTAAGCGACCTTCTAATAACATTTTATGCATTAAATTTTTACCATTTTCATTATGGAAGGTAGCGCCATACTCGTTGATTAATCGAGAAACGCTGTTGAATTGCGTTCTTCTAATCTCTAATGCCTTACTCTCATCATATATTTAATAATAGAACACAAGTGTAATATCATTTTCGTAAATATTATAGTAGTCAAAAATTGATTGGAAATAGGAATAATCAGTAGGAGCTAAGGAATAGCCATAAAATGCAATTGTTTTAATAGATTTAGGTAGAAGCTTATCCTGTTTTTCATTGACAAGTGTCATTATTCGATAAGTTTTAGTGAAACGGAACACAGGACTATCAGGTGAAATGTCTTTTGAATCAATACCTATAATTGGGTGACTTCTTAACTGACCGTGTATATTTCTGGCAATCCTGAAGTATTGAAAAGTAGTTTCAATTAGCTTTAAGCGTTTTTTTCGTCAACAATTTTTTCGTATCCATTAAAGTAGTCATCAAACTTTGATCTGAGATCACATTGTAGATCAAGACCATTCCCAATTATTATCAGTTTTTCTGGTTTCCTGGACGCTATATTATTCTCCCTTAAAAGTTTAACAAGATAATTATATTCTAAAAATTAAGCAATAAAAATATTATCTTAATAGAACGTTTAATAATTTAAACGTTTAGTCATTACTGTTTTAAAAAAGTATGCAGACAAACAAAAATAGACATTATCCATTGGAGGTTAGTGTCTTATTTATTTTGATTACTGTTCTGAAATAAGGTGTAACCACCGTTAAATTAGTTTTTTTGGAAAAAGTGGGCAATTACTTTTGAAATACCATTTACATTGGTTGGAATACCCTCTTTCTCAATATATCCTAAAATTTTATTTCTAGTTGTATTATTTTCTAATGTTTTCAGTTCTTTATAACCCACTGTTGTTAGTCCGTTTAATAAATAAATATTGCCTTGCTTAGTAGCTCTATAACTCCCTTTTATTTTACCTTCATCAATAAGGTTATTTAATACTTCTAAAGTTTGATTAACTAGCGCATAAGTTGAAACTGATTTTAATTGTAATTTATCTTTTACGAACTTCTCCTTGCTCAACTCATCTAATAAAGTTTGAGCTTTTTTTACATTGCCTTTTGCAGTATTTCTCAAAATCAAATGATATAAAGTAAAATATTCCATTGTTTTTAACTCCTTGATTATTTAGATTTAGTTTTTCTTAAAAAATTCATTATTATAAAAGTGCTTAATTAAAAAATCTTTCTTTGAAAATGGTTCTCTTTCATGAAAGTCGATTATTTTAGCCATAAAGTAATTTGAAACATTATCATTAAAGTCAGGGCCATAATTTGTAGTAAGTTAAAATTTTTGGAAATTTTTTTAAAATGCCAGAATTACTTTTTAAAGTGTATTGAGGGTATCCATCATCTGTTGCAGCACCCTTTTCTACAGTGGCCGTCTCATAAGAACAAACACTATTTCTAGGATCATTGGTATTAAATAATTGCAATGCTCTAACCTTTTCAATGTTTTTTTTATTATCATTGTAAGGACATGTAGTAAAAGATATTGCGGTTTTCTTTTTAAGGATAGTTATTAGGTAACCTAAAAAGTTGATTTCTAATTCGATATCGTCTATATATTTTATACTAATATCGTAATCCTTTCCCTTAATTTTAAATGATTTAGACACCTTTTTGAATCAAGCTTTAGTTTTTTCAATCTTAGGATCATTGGACGCTGCTGTTGGGGAAAGGTAATTTTCCTTATACTTACTTTATTTGAATTGTTTGAGTTCTCCACATTAACGTCCATATATCTAAATTATCCTTTTAAGCAAATGTATTTGAGTAATTTATTACTCTTTATAAAGATAAATCCTTTAAAAGAAAAAATACAGAAGGTGCGTATTATTTATTTTGACTTTATTTCTACATAATTGATTGTTCCGTCTTTGAATTCTCTGCTAGATAGTCCTTCAATCTGATCCGATCCTAAAAGAATTCTTAGCAAGGCTTTTTTATCTGGATAGTGTCTAATCGGAATCATTATATGTCCGTTTGCATCCAGAAATTTAATATAAGAATCTATTTGAGTAGTTGTGCAGCCATTTATATTTAATAGACTTCTTAGATCATCTGTAATGTCCTTTTTCATTATGAGTCTCCACACTTTCCATATTAATAAAATCCATATTAATAAAATCTGAATTTTATAAACCTAATAGACTGGCTAAATAACTACTTTAGTCAGTTGAGGAGTAAAGTAGTGCTAAGCTGGATTTTCCTTCTGTAGAGGTTGTCAGGTTGTCTTCAAATACAGTGTAGGCAGGCCCCATATTAAATGTCTTGCCATTATCATCTGAAGTGGCAAAAGCTAAACGATTTTCAGAAGCATCTGTTTCATCTTCAATTGCTGCTCCAGTTTGCCAATTTTTTTGAATTTTCTTATTAGCGGGTGCTAATAAGATACTCAAATACATTGGCTTTTGTTGCTCACCTTTTCCATCATAAGCGTTGTAGTGATAATTACCATGCACATTTATTACTAAACTATTATCTGGATGTAAGATGACTTTATCAAAATAAAATAGCTGCTGTTTTGCTGCACCAGTGGAGGTTAGTGTGCCCTTTTCAAAGTCCAAAAAATATGTTTCAACAGACCCTTTGTAATTACCAGAATAATTATTATAGCGGGAATAATCGCTAATGACGACAGGTGCTTGAATTGTACTGCTATCTTGGCTGCTTGCCTGAGAACTTGTTTCAGAGCTTGAGTTAACTGTTGGTGTTGAAGATGCTACAGAACTGGAACTTTGTTTCACATTGTCAGTCAGTGCTGTTCTGTCAGTCACATTTTGTTGATAAACGTTATAAACGGTTAAACCAATTAGCAATATAATGATACTTAAGCTGATTTTAAGGATAAAATTACGGCGTCGGATTGCTTTAACACGTAAAAAATCTTCTTGCCAAGCTGGATCATTGCGACGATCTTTAAAAAATTGATATGTATGTTGTGAACGTGTTTTTTGACTGGAATACTTTTTTGGCTTCATGAATTTTATCCTCTCAAAGTATAAATTATTATAACTTTATATCATCTTTTTATCATTATGACATATAAAGTGATTTTTATGGGTTATAAATTAATGCCAAAACAAAAAAGAGGTTTCCACACCCCCTTTTCTTTGAAAATATTTATGTTTAAGCTGCACATGAATTAGTATACGCGAAAACAAGATGATTTTATCTTTTTTATAAATTTATATTTTTATAAAAGTATAAATTTATACTTTTGAATTTTTAATGGCTTCTACATTGTTTCTGACAAGCTTTTTACTCTGTGGAGGTAAATCCTTCACATAATTTTCAACAATATCGGTTACAACTTCGTAGATTTTTTTATTCTGAATACTTGCTAATGTTGAAATAGCAGAATGAGTATCTAAGGGTAATCGAATTGACTTTGGTAGATCTTTAGATGATAGTCTTTTTTCAGGATGTTCTAATATTGTATCATTTGGCATAGTTCTTCTTGCTTCTGCTGAATTTTCAGGGTTAAAACTTACTGGCCGTTCAGTTCTATTTTTTCTGAACGATCCTAGTCCTATTTTATTATTTTCCACCATTTTTACTCACCTTCCAACATTTTCATTCTGTTTATTGTTTCTTCTACTACTTCTTTATAGACTGCATGTACACGTCTATCATTGACATCTTTTACATTATCTGTAATTCCAGTTCTATCAAACCTTTTTAAACGAGCCATTTGTTTAATTTTATGAGTATATATATTTTGTTCCCCGAAACTTTCATTAGCATCGTTTATAACGTCTAAGTCTAGTTCTGAACCGTTTTGTTGTAATACAGGCAACACTCCTAATAAATCTAAATCAAGTTTATAATCACCTTGAATTTGAAGTAAATGCTCGATATATTTCTCGGCACCTCTTAATGAACGTTCTTGTGTTTGGAGAATAACAATCACATAGTTACTCGATACTAAAGCCGAATCGGTAAATTTATTAAGCTGAGGTGGGACATCTAATATTATGTAATCATAGTTGTCTTTGATGTTTGCTAATAAGGTACTAAAATAGTGATCCTGTGAGTAGTCATCATCAAATGTTGAATATAAAAACCTTTCATATCCTTGTAAATCTTCGTAACTAGGTAATAGATCTAAATTATCTTTCACATTAATTAATGCTTCAGACAGATTTTTATGTTTTATAGCTTCAAATAAAGTTTCTTTAAATACAGGTTTGGTTTGATACACGCTACTCATCGTATTTAAAAGTAAATCAGTTGCATTTGCCTGTGGATCTAGATCGATTAGTAAACATTTTTTATTTTGCTTAGATAAAGTATAAGCAAACATTACAGCATTAGTGGTCTTACCTACACCGCCCTTAAAGTTACCTGTGGTAATAACTTTTGTCATTTATTTTTCTCCTCCTTTAATTATAAATTTATACTAATATACTTTTATAAAATTATAAAAATAGAAAAGTATAATTTTATAATAAACGAATCAACTTTGATATTAAAGTGTTTTTAAACTTTTATTATACTTTTATAAAATTATAATATCATAAAATCATAAAAAAGTAAATTTATACTTTTATAAAAATATAAAATAAACATGTGATAGTTTTATAAAGCTTAAGTGATTCTATTGTTTTATATAATTCGTTGTGTTATATTTTCAGCATAGAGATAATAAAAAGGAGCTTACCCAAATTAATAGGTAAGCTCCTACATAAAAAGAAAAAGCCACCAGAGACGGCAATCTCTGAAGACCCAAGCAATAGTTTTCATTTATGGTCTTATTGTAGCATGTTTTATCGACATGTTCAATGTGGTGATTTTCAAAACTCAGGAGACAAGCTGAGTGATAGGTTAGTAGTACATAGGCTTCATATTTCGATATGTGACAGCTGCTTATGGATGAACGCTAAAAAGTAGACACCTGGTGAACTCAGCCAGAACTTCACAAAAATAAATGAGTAGTCTATAGATTCTGTAATCTGATCTGTAGGCTGGGTTCAGGGCCAACCTGCAGACTAGAAGCTGCTGCCTAATGGCTTGAGTGGTAACATGAATGAGTCTTAACATACAGTAAGGGCATGTTTTTGCTGGTGAGTTTAAAACTTAATTGTTAAGATAGCTGTAAGAAGCTGAAACTAGATTACTTGTGAGTGAAGCGAGGGGAAACCTCAAAAACTGAGCTACACGTTATTTTTTTGTTTTTCTCTGCAAAATTAAGGGAAAAACTTTGCTCATATCGCTTCAGGTTTCCTAAAAACTAAGCCAGCGGATGTTGGTTGTCAACTTATTTATTCATATTTGTTGAATAACTTACTGAGAATGTAAGCGAAGTTTCAAAGTAAGGGACTTGAAATTTACAAGTTCAGAAAGTTAAGTTAATAAGAATCTTAAAGAGAAAGCAACTATGCCAATTTAAGTTAAGAAATTGTGAAAATTAGTAAGTTAATTTTAAGTTGCTGATTTTACTAAGCCGGAGTTAGCAAATATAGTTAAACTTGGTAAAGATTATAAGTTTACTGATATGAGTAAGGGTGATCAGACATTCGAATTTTTAGAAGGCTAAAATACTAAAATATTAGCTAGGCTTAATGGTTGGGAATGCAATGTAAGAAAATATTATAATTTAAAACGAGATTAAACAAAAGCACCTAGAAATTAATCTAGGTGCTTTGTGTCTACTCCTTGTTATTGTGTTCTAACCATAAAAGGAATAGAACTATAACTAGAGTAGCAGGTATGGAGATTGTCATTTTGACTTTCACCACCTAGCATACAGTTTAATTAAAGGTAATCAGCCTTGTACTGTAGCCAGTAATTAGTATAGCATATTGGACTTAGCAAGTAGGTCATGATAGTATAACTATAGGTATGGAGATAGTCATTAAGACTACACCGCTTCAGTGGACTCAATCAATCCACGTCACTCATGGACTCTCAGACTTAATTCTCTGAGGGTCTATTTTTATTGCAAAAAACAGTTCCTGTTAGTTTGTAAATCAACTTCAAGTAATTTTTCCTTTGTGTTTTTAATCATGATCAAATTACTATTAAAGTTCTTCATTATTTCTTCAAGTTTGCTATATTATAGAAGTAATTTATTCTAAGCAATATTGTTTAAAATAGAAAATAAGGGATATGCATTTTAACAAGTTTTGTTAAGTTATTTTTGAGGTCTAAAATATCCAAAAGTTCTTTGCTATCTCTGGTTTTATTTGTGTTATAAGAGAGAGAAGCTTTATGGAAATTAAAGAACAAAGTTCCAAGAAAAGAATACTATTTATATTAATTGCCGGAAGCGTATTTATTATCCAGCTGTTACTTATTTTATCTTTTAGGTCACGATTGGGAACCAGACTGCCAACATATTTTGCTCCAAATGGTTTTGTAATCTATTGGTTTAACTATTCTCGACCAATTATAGTTCCGGGAATTCTCTTTTTAGCAGTTTTCCATCTAGGAGGGTTTTTATTGGCACGTTATATTCCAATAATTTTAAAATCAATTCCATTGGTTTTTAATTTTTTAGAAGATACCAAGTATATCGGGTATATATTATTTTCTTGGATCGAGTTTTTAAGTTGGTCTGTTCTAGGCTATTTTTTTCTATATGATAGTAAAACCATATATTTGATGTTAGCAATAAACTGTATTCATTTGTTATTGCTTGCTATTGGAACTATCTATTATAAGGCAAAAAATTAGTATTCTTATAATACATTATGAAAGTTAATTTCATATCGAAATGGAAGCTAAAACATCTTGGAATTCCAAATATAGCACGGTACAAAGAAAGCAGTTGTAATAGATATTTTGTCAGATAAAAAAGAGTGGACACTGGATAAGTATCAAAATGATTTTAAAATTTTTAAGTTATTTTTACGTATAAAGTTCATAGACAAAAATATTATTGGGTGCTCTTTGATTTTTCACTACACTAAAGAAAATTATTAAGTAGACAATTTACGTAACATAAGTCGAAGTTTGCTTCTTTTAAGTGTAACTAATGAGACAATTATTGCATGTTATAATTATCATTTATGTAAATTAGTAGTTTTTTAATTAATAAACATATATAACAGTGTATAAAGGGGGATTACGTATTGAGCTATGTTTATAGTGGGTTAATTAGTTTAGTTGTTTCTGTATTAGTACCGCTTGTTTATAAAAGTTGGCGAAAGCGTAAAATTATATGTAGGTTTACCAATATGTATCAACGTGTGTATGTACAACCGCTATTAGATAGTATTAATAAATTTGAACCTAAAAATAGGGAAATAGACCAGGAAACATGGCAACTTACACGTGATCTTGGTGATAAAGTTAAATATTCTTTAGCACATGAATTAAATGGGTTGGATGTGTTATATGCCTTTGAATTAGTTAGAGTTGCTGAATTTACTGTTGGAAGAATAGCTTTATTGCAGCATGAATGTGAGAACTATGAATTTGATTATAGGCATGAGCAAAAAATAAGTTTTTTAGAAAAAGAAAAAGCTAAAGAGTCAGCGATACTGGATAATTGGAAAAAGGAAGTTAAGGCTTATTATAAGTTGAAGGTGTATTATTAAAAAAACACCTAGAAATTAATCTAGGTGCTTTTTGTGTCTACTTCTTGTTATTGCTAAATATCAAGCAAATGATAAATAGTTGGATAACTAAAGAAGCTGACAAGGTTATAGAAATATCCAAGGTTTTCACCTCATAGCATACAGTTTAATTAAAGGTAATCAGCCTTGTACTGCAGCCAATAATCAGTATATCATAATGGACTTATCCACGAGCACATGTTATTATTTAATTAGGTTATTAGGAATATTCAAGGGTTAAACCTTGTAAAGTGGACTTAATCAATCCACGTCACTCATGGACTCTCGGACTTAACTCTCTGAGGGTCTATTTTTTGTATTAATTTTCTTTTATTTACCCCATGGTTTCAAAGGTATTTTATATGCTTTAGTACAATGTAACATGCCAGGGTAGCAATAACGGTAATTATGGATACAATAAAGAAACCAGGCATTGAAGATTGGAAGGGAACCTTAGTATTAACACCCCAAAGGCCAACTATGATAGTGGGGATAGTGATAATAATTGATAGTTCTGTTAAAATCTTCATAATAATATTTAACTGATATGAAATGATATTGCTGAACATGTCACTTAATTGGGAAATTAAGGTAGTTAGGGTTTTTGCTAATTTTAGTGTTTGCAATCTTTGGATACGTAGTTGGTATTGCTTGTCCTTATACTTAGTGTTGTTTAAAAAGAGTTTTTCATAGTGTCCTAAAATATATTGGAAGGCTTTTTCGTTACTTTTTAAAGCGCTTTCTAGAAACACGATACTTTTTTGACAAGCAGCAAGCCTGTCTAAACCAGCGCCGTTAGTTTGGAGCTTATGAATATCTCTTTCTACTTCTATTATTTCACTTTCTATTTTTAGAAGCTGTTTTTTAAATTCTTCGTAAACTGCACTTATAAGGTGTATAGCTAATTCTTCCCTATTATTACTTTCGCTTAATTTTGAGGGTTTTTCTATAAAAGGCAAGGTGATATTAGCAACGGTTATTATTGTGCTATCAACTAGTAGTATTAGTAATGGATAGCCCGTAGTAACATTATTTTTCCCAAATGTACCTTCTCCAGCACATAACAATAATATTTCAGTAATTTGCTGTTGTTTTAGATTAGTAATGTAATTAATGTGAGAGGCTGTATTTAAATTAGAACTTTCGCGAATAATATCTCTAGGTAAAAAATGTTTTGACGTAATGTATTTTATTTCCTCCGCAGTTGGTTTTATTAAACTAACCCAGTCGATCCGTTCTTTTTCTTGTGCCACAAGTATTTTCTTATTTTTAAAAATATAGTTTTTTAAAATTATGTTCACCTCCATAAAGAGTAAAAATTCCTCATATTGTACTTACTTAGTCCAAAACAAATCCATATTTGATCATATGAATAGGGAAAATTTAAATTTAATTTTGCTCATTTAATTGACTAAAAAGTAAATTCCATTTTTCATTAATATAAGGTAGTCGGAAGTCGTGTGACCGTTGTGTTGCAAGGTTTCCAAATTTTTGTCGCAAGTCAATATTTTTCAATAATGGTAATAGTTTTCTGTAGAGATGCTCTGTATTATGGTCTGCGATTATTATTCCATATTTTCCACTTTGTAAATATTCTTGTGAACCTGTATTCCACATACTCACAATTGGCAGCCCAAAGTTCATAGCTTCACCGATAACTAATGGAAATCCCTCCCACCTAGAAGTTATTACAAAGATTGAGCCATTTCTATAATGTTCTTGTAATTCCTCGTCGGGTAAGGAATCTAAAATAATAAATTGTTTCTCTATTTTTTTGCTATGAACCTCATTTTTTAACCATTCTTTGTCAGGCCCATCACCAGCCAACTTTATTTGCCAATTATCGGGCAAGCGTTGCGCCAATTCTAACAAATAGTCAAGTCCTTTATGTTTTACATCTGTTCTGCAAACAGCTGCAATGATGTTTTTATTCAAGTTACTTTTATGATTAGACACCAGCGTAACTGGGTTATGGATCTTTATTGTATTAACATTATGTTTTGAAAATTTTAAAAGGTCGCTTTCTGTTAAAGTTACGACTGTATCCACCGCTTCAAGTCCAGCAATAAATTCAACCCGCATATCCTGATAGTATTCTTTCATATAAGTCTTATAATTATTGTGCATCCAAGCGATTAATTTAGTGGTAGGATTTGCTTCCTTTATTAACGGACTAAAGCTAGTAAAGAGTCCTGCATTCAGAAGAACAATATCGATCTTCTCTTTTTTTATGGTTGTGTTTAAATCTGCAATCTGTAACTTGAATTTTTTTAGTGGGAGATCTTCACGGAAACTTTTTCCTGAATTTATTGGATGTTTGGCTTTAATCAAAGGAGCTTCTAAATGGAAAAAAGAACCTGCTGAGGACAATGAATAATAGAAGATATTGTGTTGTTTAGCTAAGCTATTACCAACAACGGTGGCAACTCTTTTAACCCCATCCATTTTTAAGTTTTCTATACAAATTAAAATGTTCATACTATTAACCTTCCTTAGTGACAAGTTAAGAACTTGCTTTAAATTTTAGAGCTTGGGAAAATTAAATTTAAAAAAGAAGCAGTGCAGCTAAGCTTTCACCGTCTTTACTGCTTTATATAGTAGGTTATTGAATATAAGTAGAGCTTAACAATAAATGTTTACCAAAACAAAGAATTTGTATTTAAAAAGCTAAACCATTACGCTTGGATTAAGTTTTAAATACACGTTCCGTTTTTGAAACCAATATTTTTTAACCCTATTAAGGAGGCTGATTGTGGTGGTAAAAGACCAAGAACCTAAAAAAGATTATTTGATAAACGATACGGAAAAGGAGTTGAAGCATGCACCCTTACTGGAAGATCCAAATTATATTCCAGCTCACAAACTTGAAGGGAAAGTTGCAATAATTACAGGAGGAGATAGTGGTATCGGAGCTGCAACTGCGATTTTGTTTGCTAAAGAAGGCGCAGATATTGTAATAGTGTATTATGAATCTGATAAAGATGCTAATAATATAGCTAAAAGAATACGGGAAATAGGCCGCCAAGTTTTAGTTTTATCAGGGGACATTGCTGATGAAGGCTTTATTAAAAAAATAACAGCAGAAACTTCACAGAAGTTTGGTCATGTTGACATACTTGTCAATAATGCTGGTGAACAACATGTTCACGAACATTTTTTAGATATTCCAATGAGTGAAGTCACAAGAATTTTCAAAACAAATGTTATAGGTATGTTTATGTTGACTAAAGCAATATTTCCTCTATTTCGAGAGGGTGGCTCAATAATAAACACTACTTCTATTACGGCATATGCAGGCTCACCTGTCCTTGTTGATTATTCTGCAAGCAAAGGAGCAATCTTATCTTTTACTCGGTCATTAGCGCAGAATGAAGACATATTAGAAAAAAAGATTAGGGTAAACGCAGTAGCACCGGGGCCAATCTGGACACCACTGATTCCTGCAACTTTTACTTCTGAACAACTAAAAACATGGGGCAAAAGTAATGCACTTAAAAGGCCAGGTCAGGCTTTCGAAGTAGCTCCAAGTTATTTATTTTTAGCAGCTGAAGAAAATAAATATATTACTGGACAAACTATCCATGTTAATGGTGGTTCTGTTGTTAACGGATAACGCTTAATTAGTTGAATTATAAGCGCTCCTTTTATTCTCACAATTTTGCTTAGTGTTTTAGCTTCACTAGCATAAAAATGCTCACTATACTTGTCCAATCTATGTGCACTGTGTACTAGCTATAATAACAACTTGAAATTAAAGTAACCCCTTAGTGATCGGTGATCACTAAGGGGTTACTTAGTTGGCAATTTATTTTAACTAGGTGACCGATATTAATTAATAATTATTTTTTAGGTTTATTTTATATTTGTCTAAAGGTTATTTATTTCGTTGTTCTCCGCCTTTTTTTCCAATCTTTTCATAAAAATCTTTATCATGTGACTTAGCAGTTGTTTTTCCGCCTTTTTTCCCAATTTTTTCGTAATGGTCTTTATCATGTGACTTAGCGGTTGCTTCTCCGCCTTTTTCCCCAATTTTTTCGTAATGGTCTTTATCATGTGACTTAGCGGTTGCTTCTCCGCCCTTTTCACCATTTTTTTCGTAAAAGTCATCACCATGAGAATCGGCAGTTGCTTTTCCGCCTTTTTTCCCAATTTTTTCATAATAATCTTTATCATGTGACTTAGCGGCTGCTTCCCCGCCCTTTTTTCCGGCTTCTGAACGAGTTAATTTATCATCTTTATTACTCATAACTTGTTCCTCCTTATCATGATATTTTTTATTAAGCATAAGGTATTACTAATGCATATCATTACCTTTAGGCTTATAGTCATAGTACAGCCTATAGAATTTAAAGTCAAAACATCTGTTTTATTTATTTTGATTGAAATTATTGCCAAAATAACATACTTTAAATTCTCTTTACTTAGAAGGCTAATTATTTTATTTTAAAACACTGGCCATAATTTGAGGTTTTGCTCCTAAGTCAATATTTGGTACATGTTTTTCTAGACACTTGTTCTGATTCTTTCAGTGTTGAACCAATTAATATAATTTGAAATCCTGAGAATTAAATCCTCAAAGCTTGAGAAGTGTGTTTGAAAGACAAATTCTCGTTTTAATAATGAGTGAAAAGCTTCTATTCGGCTATTATCGTAAGGATACCCTTGCTTAGAATACGAATGGACGATTTGATGTCGT
>NZ_AZEH01000017.1 GCF_001436275.1 Liquorilactobacillus oeni DSM 19972 | reverse complement strand
GATAGGAGGCGTTCATGTCCATGATGACGCGTTGAACCGCGGCCCGTTCTGCGGTGTTTTTGACGCTCTGAGCGTCAACGATAATAAAGGAAGTTAAAGCTGAACGTCCTTGGTAAGTTCGCCGAGCAATGACAATTTTTTTAAAACTTGTTCCAATAAAGAATCAGCCGTAGGCTCAGCTTTAGTTGACCAAATTTTGTAATAGTTGTAAACTGACCGCCATTCTGGAAAATCACCGGGGACTTGACGCCATTGGCAACCGGTTTTCAAGACATATAGGACCGCACAGAAGACCTCGTAGAGGTCATATTTTCGAGGCTTAGTTCGCTTACGAAAATTTTCTAAAGCTGGTCGAATTAATTCAAATTGTTGCCGAGTAATATTGCTGGGATAATTTTTCATAGCTTAAACTCGCTTTTTACATAGAAGTATATCAAAAATCATAGATCTTGGACAGCTTCTAAGGTTCATCATAGAAAAGAAGAATTACACCAGCCTCAAACAAGAAATCAATGATGTTTTGGTCGCTGCTAGTTTGGATTCCTTGGACCTGATAATATACCTACGGTGTCTTTTTAGCTCGGTTATGTATCCAGCATGATTTATAGCTGGAGAAAACGATCCAGATATTTAAAATAGATAAAGAAAATTCAGAAATCACTTTTAAAGTTGGCGGTGTCTGTGTTTCGAATAAGTAACTAAATGTGACAACTTATCGTTACTTGAATATTTTTGATTAGTTTGCTAGCATATAAGAAGTATTATTAAAACATGAATAAATAAATCAGTTGACGTAAGCTCAAGGTGTTCTCTTTCAGGGGTGTGTAAGAGGTATCTGGGTTTACGTTTTTTGTATGAGGAGGTTTTTGTTTGGAATTTTTAGGTACCTTGGTGATCATCTTGATTACAACTAGTCTATTTGGCCATCTAGCCTCTAGGGTTGGTATCCCAGCAGTGATCGGTCAATTATTTGTTGGAATTATTCTTGGCCCTGCGTTGTTGAATTGGGTTCACGCCAATGATTTCATCCATATTTTTTCAGAGATTGGGGTTATCATCTTAATGTTTATCGCCGGACTTGAGAGTGATCTTACATTGCTTAAAAAATATTTGCGTCCTAGCATAATTGTCGCGTTGTTAGGAGTTTTGATTCCGATGGTACTGATCTATCCAGTTGGTATTGTTTTTGGCTTGACACAATTTGAAAGCTTGTTTTTGAGCGTTATTTTTGCCGCAACGTCGGTTTCAATTTCAGTTGCTGTCATGAAAGAACTAAATTTACTTGATAGTAAGAGCGGTTCAACAGTCCTCGGTGCCGCGGTGGTTGACGATGTGCTAGCTGTCGTTTTACTTAGCATTATGGTCAGTTTAATAGGTACAAAGGCTGGTACGGATACCCAGATACCGCTAGCTCTGACTTTTTTAGAGCAGCTAATTTACTTTGCCGCAATTTATTTCGTGATGCGTTTTATCGCCCCTCTCCTCGCTAAACTAGGCACCAAATTATTGAATCCAGTGGGACCTACTATAATGGCGATGATTTTGTGTTTTGGTATGGCATATATTGCAGATCTGATTGGACTGAGTGCAGTGATTGGGGCCTTTTTTGCAGGAATTGCGATTGCACAAACTCATGTAGCTCATGAAGTTGATCAAAGTATCGAACCAATCGGTTATGCGATTTTCATTCCTGTATTCTTCGTTTCAATTGGTTTAAATATGTCACTAGCTGGCATAGAACACGATTTGTTATTAATTATCGTATTGACGATTGTGGCAACACTGACAAAACTATTAGGAGCGGGAAGTGGGGCTAAATGGGCCGGATTCAGTTCGAATGAAGCTTACCTCGTTGGTGCGGGGATGGTCTCGCGTGGGGAAATGGCCTTGATTATCGCTCAAATAGGCTACCAATCCAAACTAATCAGTGATGATTACTATTCGGCAATTATCACTGCCATTATCCTAACAACGTTATTAGCACCATTACTACTCAAACATGCGGCTCGTCATATAAACTACTAAAACATCTTAGCGGTATGACACCCCTTCTCTGTGAAAAATAACTACTAGATTTCATCGAGATATTGCCTAGTTTAATTAAGCACTAAATTATATAATATTGGTTATAATGGAGGATTAGTTATTTGATACAGCTTGTAAAAGAAAAATTTGACGTTACTCGTTTGCGATTTGTTTTACTCGGCCTGCTTGTGGGTTTAATGAGTGGCACCGTTGTTAGCTTATTTCGCTATTGTATTGAGATAGGGCTGCACTATAGTCGATTGGTATATAGATACTTACGAATCGCGCCATTTGTTTGGTGGGAATGGGCATTGTTGATTGGCATCAACCTTGGTTTAGCTTTAATTGTGGCTCGACTTCTCAAGAGAGAACCTTATATCTCTGGTTCCGGAATTCCGCAAGTTGAAGGTCAATTGGCTGGCGAATTGGAAATGCACTGGTGGTCAATTCTTTGGCGAAAATTTATCGGTGGTATTCTGGCATTGGGACCTGGATTATTTCTCGGACGAGAAGGACCGTCGATTCAATTAGGTGCGTCAGTTGGTCAAGGTTTCGCTGCTGGGTTTAAGTTATCAGGAACTGATCGCCGACTGCTAATTGCATCAGGCGCCGCTGCTGGATTAGCAGCGGCGTTTAATGCTCCCATTGCTGGAACTCTATTTGTCTTAGAAGAGATTTACCATAATTTTTCACCGCTGGTTTGGTTAACAGCATTAGCCGGAGCAATTGGTTCAAATTTTATCTCGCTGAATGTTTTCGGACTTGTTCCCGTGTTACATTTAAATTATTCACGTAGTTTACCAGTATCAAATTATTGGCACTTAATTTTACTCGGCATTGTTTTGGGATTGTTTGGTTACTTATATCAACGGGTCTTGTTAGTTATGCCTCGGTGGTATCATCAACTGACACATTTGCCACGCCCAATACAAGGTATCGTACCATTTCTGCTGGTAATCTTAGTTGGTTACTTTTCGCCAAATTTACTCGGTGGTGGTAATGGATTAATTGTTGGATTTGGCCAGTATGTTCCACCTTTGTTTGTACTAATTGCAATTTTTATTATACGATTCGTCTTTTCAATGATTTCATATGGTTCCGGATTACCTGGCGGTATTTTTTTGCCGATTCTTTCTTTAGGTGCTGTGATTGGTGCGGTTTATGGCGTCTTAATGAATCAATTAGGATTATTATCGCATGTCTATATCATGAACCTAATCATTTTTTCCATGGCCGGTTACTTTGCTGGAATTGGAAAAGCTCCCTTCACAGCTATCTTGCTGGTAACAGAAATGGTTGGCAATTTAACACATTTAATGCCATTAGCAGTCATATCGTTAACTGCTTACCTTGTTGTTGATTTATTAGGCGGTGCACCAATCTATGAAGCATTGCTTAAGCAGATGACAATGCCTAAAACTGTTCAGCAACTTCATCGACCTGATCATTTGGAAATACCGGTTTTCTTTGGCAGTCCCTTAAACGGCAAAATGGTCCGAGACATGCCATGGCCTAAAGAAGCACTGCTCATTGGAATCCGGCGTGGTGAACAAGAAGTGATTCCACATGGTGACACCTTGATTCATGAAGGTGATACGTTAGTACTGTTAACTGATACAACCCAACGAACCCGAGTTAAACAACGGATTAATGCATTATTAGCAACTTTAGAAAAAAAACACCGAGACTAAGTTAATAGGCAAATTGGTCTATCATAATAATAAATATTAGATTAAGTGGGTCCGTTGCCAGACATAAACATATTGGGAAACTATATACAAATACGGCGAAGTACGAAAAACGCTGAAAAAGAAAAAGGAAGTCCCACGTGAACAGGACTTCCCGTGTAGAGCCGTTAAAGACGGTGGCAGATATTAAAACAACACTAGTTCGCCCCATAACCGGTCAAAGTTATGTGGGGCGGCTTTTTCATTTGTGGTGTTTGTCGATATAGCTGAGTAGCGCGATTAAAAACGTGCCAAACAGCAACATCAACGAGAGTGTCTGAAAGACGCTCATTGACTGTGAAGCCTTCCTGAAGATTATTCCATGTTCCCATGAGCCTCACCTCGCAAGGGAAAAGACAATCATTGCCATTAAAGCTTCTTGCTTAATCTATTATACAGGGAAATGGGGATAGAATAGTGTCTATGCATAATCAGCTTTCTTTAATCTTCGAGCCATAAATAGCCAAGCTATTAACGAAAACAACAGGACTATAAATACCGTGATGTAACTCGTGTTTCCGTGATAAGTTAAAGATTCGATCCAAAAAAAATTAAGACAACTAGGATATTCACGAGAAACCTTGTTTCCAGATGAAAAAACATTTGATGGTAAATACAGGGAAACGATAAATTCAATTAATAATTCGCACTAAGCTTAAAGGCCACTAGGGTATACCCTAGTGGCCTTTTTTATTTCTGTGCTATACTAAGAATTACAAATGTTCATTAGAACTGTCCAAAAGGAGAGCTGGAAATGGCTAAAATCGGTTATGCGCGCGTGAGTTCCAAGGAGCAACATTTAGATCGACAGTTGGCGGCTTTAAAAGGTGTTGATAAATTGTTTACGGATAAATTAAGTGGGGCTAACACGAATCGGCCAGAACTGCAAAAAATGCTGGCCTATATTCGTGAGGGTGATATTGTCCTGGTCACTGAATTAGATCGCTTAGGCAGAAACAACCAGGATTTAACTAAGATCATGAACACCATTCAGAATAAAGGGGCCACCCTAGATGTGTTAGAACCTGTCTAGTATCTTTTAAGAACTATCTTCAGGAAGGCCAATACAACCATTTGAAGACTGCTGTTAAGGGCACGTTCACAGTTTTTCCAAAGTCGCCGACATTTGTCTAGCCAACTCCATGAACGTTCAACGATCCATCGTTGCGGTAACACCGTGAACATATGCAACTCGTTGCGTTTAGCTACCGTCGTCTTAGCATTCAAAATGAGCTTCACCTGATCCGCAAAGTCATTGCCAGTGTAGCCACCATCAACCATGACATGCTGAACCAGCTCTAAATTTTGGCTAGCCAAACTAAACATAGCCAATGCACCTGAACGATCTGATACATTAGCTCGTGTCACGAGAATGGCTTGTGGTAAACCATTAATATCAACCGCCATATGACGCTTAATCCCTGAAATCTTTTTGCCGCCATCGTAGCCACTATTTTTCGTTAAATCAGTGGTTTTAACACTTTGAGCATCAACAATCACAAACGATGTTCGGGCCGATCGGCCCTGTGCAAAGCGATAGGAAGCAACAGTTTTTTTAAA
The DNA here is from genome assembly GCF_001436275.1 of Liquorilactobacillus oeni DSM 19972. Taxonomy (GTDB): domain Bacteria; phylum Bacillota; class Bacilli; order Lactobacillales; family Lactobacillaceae; genus Liquorilactobacillus; species Liquorilactobacillus oeni. The sequence goes on along the minus strand of NZ_AZEH01000017.1, from coordinate 11,844 downwards.
AGCCTTTCTAATAGCGAATCAGCTGTCGGGTCTGGTTTATCTCGCCACATATCGTAATAGCGGTAGACGGTATGCCATTCCGGGAAATCGTGCGGTAATTCACGCCATTGACACCCTGTAGTAAGCGAGTAAAGGATGGCATTGAATACGTCATAAAGATCATAACGACGCGGTCTTGTATGCTTACGGAAGTTTTCTAAATCAGGTTGTATTAACGCAAATTGCGCTCGAGAAATATTGCTTGGATAATCTGGCATGACAAACTCCTCAGTCGGTTTTCCACAATTCTACCAGATTCAGCAGATACTAGACAGGTTCTTAGCCAGTTTGAGGTGACCCGAAGCATGCCTTGACCGGGAACGCCATATGATAACTCACCGATGGAATGGTGGTGGAACAAGTTCGAACTCCGATTGATGGCTCGCCACCCGATGGCGAAAACATCTAAGGGACTGGTGGAAGCTGGCATCTACTACTTCAACTATCACAATTGTTCGAACCAAAGAAATGGCCTCACCCCCAGCAGAGTACTGGGGTGAAACCATTTAGAAACAACCAAAGCTTTTTATTATTTCATCTGCCAACTTGACAGGGCCGACCGCAAAACCTCTCTAAGGGCTCTTTACATTCCTAACAGGCTATCTCTTTACTCAATATTTGCATGGTGAGCTTCCATAAAAGTTTCACTCCTGTTCAGTCGTTCTTGAAGGCAAAGTACGCAGGCTTCAAAAAGGATTAAACAACTTTGTTCAAAAAGTGCACCCATGGGTTGATGAGACTGTTTATGAGCTGTTCTCTTCGTATCGGTCTTGATAAGAACAGCTGTTTGAACCAAGTCTACCAATGATGATTTCTCGGCTGTGGTTACGAGTACCATATCAGCATCTGCGGTTAATGCCGTCCTTGCCGCTTCCAATAGAGAAGGAGAGTTACCTGATCCGGACACAATCAATAGGAGATCCCCCTTGTTAATGGGCGGGCAGGTGATTTCACCCACAATGTGCACCTTAAGTCCCAACTGTAGTAAGCGATTGCCAAACATGGCGACTACCAGGCCTGAACGGCCGTGCCCAGTGATAAAAATAGTTGTAGCATGCATTAGTTCAGTTAGTAAGCGCTCAACTTGATTCGAATCAACAGTTTGCTTATCTATTTCCTTTAACACAACGGATCTGGCAGCATCAATCGTGTACATAGTCAGCGATCCTTTCCTGCAATTTCGCAATATTTGATTTCGGATCACTTACTTTGGTCAAGTAACTACCAGAAACGAACTCGTTAGCTCCAGCTTTAAGCATTGTTCCAATAGTATCAGCGGTTATGCCCCCGTCTACTTCGATCACAAAATGTGCTTTGTGCGTAGCCCGATATTGAGACAGCCAAGTCACCTTCTGTTTCATTTCGGTCAGAAACCCATTTGAATGACGGCCGGGACTGATTGTCATCACTAAAACGCGATCCAAACGTGGTAAAAGTTCAGTTAATAGTTCGGGTGAATCACCAGGATTTAGGGCAACGCCAGCTTGAATCCCAGTATGTTGAATGGTTTCAATCAGATTGAAGCTATCGACTATGCTATTGTGGTGAAAGGTAACACTGGATGCGCCAGCCTCAATAACCAGTTTACTGACAGCTTCAGGATCAGATACCATTAAATGAAGATCCAAGTTGAACTTCGTGTGATCGTGGAGCCAGGCAACAAGCCTATCGTTTAAACCTAGACTTGGGACATAGTGTGAATCCATAACGTCTACGTGTAACGCTTTAATCCCGGTTGTTTCAAAGGTGGTTAACATGCTCATAAACTTGTCTGGGGTGATATCAAGAATGGACGGTAAGATTTGTTTAGTCATGGGTGTCCTCCCTGAGTCTTTCACCTACTGCTCCCGAAGGATGGTTGACGAGAAAATGTTGCTCAGTAAAATGTTCAATTTGCATCAAGCCCACAGCAACAACATCAAACAGAGTGATTACCGCCAGAATACTGATCGTGGCCAACATATTGAATTTGTCTAACTCGCGAGTTGTTTTGGCCATGACGACTAGATCAGCGCCTTTACCCAAGACGGACTTAGGATCTTCGGAGATGGTTACAATCTGCACATGTTTTTCTTTAAGATTGGGTAAGAACGAAGTCAGCTCTTTAGTGTTTCCACCTTTTGAAATGAAGATCACTACGTCACCTACATTCACAGCACCTAGGGCACCATGAACAGCATCTGATGGATTTAAGAAGAAGGCCGGTATGTCCACAACACGTAAGGTGTGAACTGCCTTTTTAGCTGCCATCGCTGAAGTTCCGCAACCTGTCAGAAAAATATTACCCTTACAATTTGCCATCAAATCAATTAGCCTTTGAACTGGTTCGGTGTCGATTGAAGTTGCGAGCTTTTCGATCTCTTCACCTTCGATGCGAAAAAGTGAACGGATTTGCTTTTCGTCAATTGACATTACTTGTCATCTCCCACCAAAATGATGTTGACTATTCGATTTCGTTCACGGGTTTGATCAAAATCAACAAAGTAAATTGAACCTACGGACCCATTCATCAAACGGCCATCTTTGATGCCAAGCGTGACATTTGATCCCAATAGATCAGCCCGAATATGCGCATCGGTATTTAACATGCTCCACTTTTCTGCTGGATAGTTAGGATCCGTCTTTTTCATTCCATAGGCAATGTGCTTTGGACCTGGACTGAGATAAGGAAAGTTCTCAGTGGTTTGTCGAGGAACGAGTCGGTCTAACAGATGATCAATATCAACTGTCAGGTAATCATCACCGTAATAGTTGGTGTCATGCATGTACTCATCGAAGTACACCGAACAAGTGGTGTGAGCGGTCTGCACTAAGCAAAGACCATTCTTGATGTTGCTTTCTTTAATAGCTGACATGACTTGATCCGTGAGTCGATGGTAGGAGGGCCGTCCCTGTACAGTGTGTATCTTAATGTCTTTAAAAAAAGTGCTCACAATGGTGCCTCCTATTCCTCAATTTCTTTTTTGATTTCGTCATAGACCTTGTCTGAGCCTATACCAGTCAACAAGGCTACACCATTGATTATCTTTGATTTGATATTATCAGGGACTACGGTTGTGCTGACAACAATGTCATAACGATCGTTCTTAATATTATCGATTTCATCACCAACTGCCGATTGTTTGATCGTTACCTTGTTTGAGAGGCCTTGTGCTTTCAACCAGTCTTCCACTTTTGCCCGGACTACCGTTGAAGTTGCATGGCCAGCGCCACACATAATTAACATCTTTTTCATTATCAACCCACTTCTTTCTCTTTTTGATTGTATTTCTTCACAACGTTCAGATAGTACAGAAGTCCTAACATAACAAGGGTGACAGCTATAATTCCGAAAATGCTCATAGCTTTTGAGGCCCAAACCATTAACGCATTTGGCCACAAACCTGCTGAAACGAATGAAACCGTCCCTTTATTGCCAATATTGTAATTCGCCAATTTGAATGCCTTAGTAACAAGTGGGGCTAACCAAGTCGAAAGATACAACATTGGGACTGTATAAATAGCGCCCCCGATCAAGGAACGAATGATATTGCCCTTAAAACCTGCAACCAAAATGGTAAAGACAAAGACAAACAGCGGAAGATCACCAAATGGCAAAACTTTGTTACCAGGCAAGACCACGGACAGAAATAGGGCTACTGGGATCATCAAAAAACTAGTGGCTGCAACGGAAGGATGACCAACTGTTAAAGCGGCATCCATTCCAATGTTGACAATCTTGCCATGCAAGTGCTTCTGTGTGAACGCCTGAGTTGCTTCAGCAATCGGAGTTAAGGCTTCCATAAACATAGAGATCATCTTTGGCAACAGTTTTAGTACCGCTGCCATTTCCATAGCTAACTGTGAGGTCTTTGTGATATCATAACCGGCGAGGATTCCGATGCCAATCCCAATAATAAGGCCGATTACAATCGGTTCACCTAAGATACCGAAGCGTTTTTCGATCGTTTCGGGAGATGCATCGATCTTGTTAAACCCAGGAATTCGATCAAATAACCAGTTTAATGGCCAAGCCAGCAATATGGGCGACAAGGCCATCAAGTGGGTAATGGAGATGCCTGGCAACCCGAAGAATTTACTGGTCATTGGTTGAGTCAGATCAGCTAGGAACAGTTGCATTAAGAAGGCTGGGATCATTGCAATGACGCCATATAGATAGTTTCCAGTTGCGCCCCAAACGAGTAGTCCAATGAATGTAGGTTGCCACAGATTCCAAACGTCAATGTTGAGAGTCTTGGTCATTCCCACCCAGATAAGCAAGAGATTCAATCCAAAGGTAATTGGAATGGCCAATACGCCGAGAGTGGATGAAAAAGCCAGTGGGCCTCCGGGACCAGAGCCTAAATCAATGATACTGAGGTTTAGACCATACCGCGAAACCATGAGTTTAATGGCTGGCCCAAGCGATGTCTGCAACAAATTTACAACCAAATTCAGACCGATAAACCCGATCCCAATCGTAATTCCTGAAATAAATGCTTTTGAAGGCTTTAAACGGACACACAATCCCAAAACAAAGATAATAACGGGGATAAAGACCGTTGAGCCAAGATTGATAAACCAGTAAATGGCTTCTGCAATCATAATTTTTCCTCCTCAGAAAACCCTAAATAATTTTATTTGTGTTTAAAATATCAATGACCTGTTTCTTGGTATCACTTTGATTAAGCTGCTGGAGCGTTTTCTGATCTTGAAACATGTTCATCAAATTGCTTAACAACGCCGTTTGTTCATGTGGTGAGCTCATGGCAATCATGAACACCAAGGAAACAGCGACATTTTGTTCAAGATCCACCATGTTCTTGAAAATGATTGGCTTGGCTAAGGAAGCAAAAGCAATTTGGGATTTTTTGACGTAAATCGAATCCGTGTGTGGTATCGCCACCCCAATCGAACTGGCAGCTAAGCCGGTCGGATACTTTCCTTCCCGCGCCAAGACATGGGACAAAAACTTTTCAGTAACCAAGTCCTTAGCTTCTAATTGATGCGCTAATTTGGTTATGATTGTGGTTGCATCTGGTGCATCAGAATGCAATGTCATAATTTCTTCATTGAAAAACATCTAACTCTTCCCTTCGATTCATTGATTGATCAATTTTAGAAATTGATCGGTGGAATGTAGTCCAACAATCATTTGGACCATCTGTTTAGTTTGCACGAGTCGGTAGATATCCATCACCAAATCCCGATAGATCTTAACCTGTGCATCTGGTACACAAGCGAGGACCACGATTGAAACCGGAACCGAATTCCAGTGAACTGGTTTTTGTAAGATCAAGAAGACAACTCCAAGGGAACGAACAGAAGTTGGAGCGGCATGTGGTAAAGCTGCTCCACTGTCCAACTCGGTGCTACCAAGACGTTCACGCCGAAAGATTGAGGATCTAAATTCTGGTTTAACCTTCCCCATGGCTTCTAGTTGACTAACAAGAAAATCCAATGCGGCCTGTTTGTCTGCAATCTTGTCCTTCCAAAAGATCAGGTGAGCATCAACGTTCTGTTGTAAGACAGGAAAGTGGATCGTCTCCTGACTGCTTTGCGGTTTAATAAGGGCGTTAGCATATGCCTGCATTAACTTAGTTTGATCATTAGAATCAAAGAGCGGTGAAATTCCTACAAAAGGAACTGGTGTAATCAAGCTCTTCAAATTCACACCGATGATGAGGCCAATACCGGTTAAGTCAATGCGATGGAAGTTACCTAAACTCGTGGTTAAATACTTTGTATTTCGAGGTAATAGCATTCTGATCTGAGACTTAACATAATCCCTGAGTTGCCCATGTTGATTAAAGACGATCAAGACACTTCGACTGGTAACGACTTGGTTAATGGCAATATGAAAATATATCGTGACAAAGGAAACCTCATCGTCATTCAACTCTATATGAAACCGATCCTCTAAAAAGGACATTGTGTACCAAGTCATCCCAAACAGTTCGGGATATTGTGCTTTGATATCACCTAATAAGGGATTGCGCACGATTAGGCCTTTTTGAAGTCTTAATACCATGGCGGGAAGATGAAACATCAGCTGTTGTTGTAATAACTTGCGCCCCGGAAGTTTAATTTCCTGTAAGGATTCCATGCGTGCAATCAATTCTTTTACGGTAGCCCGCCATTCTGGGATGATACCGTTGCTAATTGGGCCGATCCGATAAGCGGAAAGGTTACGTGCCAACCAATCTAAATCCCATTTTGTGAAGGTTATATTGAGCAGTTGGGACAATGTTTTTAATAAGTGTGCAGCAACTGAAGTTGAATCTCCTGATAAATAGTCGTCATCTGGGTCTTGAAGGGTTCTAATCTGCACATGATACCCTAAGGCAGCACGTGTTGTCTGAACTAACGTGATGATTTGTAGAGCGAAGCGATAATAAGCTGGGACATTTTCAAACCATTCTATTTGATTCTCAACAAAATAGTTTCTTAGGACTTTCACCACATTGGGTTCGAAAAACTGTTCCAAATATTGACTAGAACTAAGGCGTTTTTCATCAGCACCAGTCACGACAAACGTGGTCACTGCGGTTTGGCGCTGCTCTTCATTACCATTAAACTGAAGTTCGTACCCGTTGGATTCGATCCCTGAGTTATCAATGGCAATCGTGTCGTTAATGGAGGCAATATCGTTTAGAATAGACGCTTTGCTGACTAACCAATGGTCGGACAATTCCTTGAGGGTTTGCTACTTGTTCTGAAGAATAATTGCCTTGACCATCGCGGCCCGTCTTTGTGTCGGTGATATACCAATGACCCCTGGTTGTTCTTGCTGCATATCTTTTAAAGTAGCCATTGCTTTTACTTTAGCTTGGTCATGTCCGTTAACTTTGATTCCAACACGGGGTCTCTTCTTGATCTGAACGTTAAATCCAGTTATCGCGTCCGTAAGAACAGCAATATCTTTGTAAATGGTTTTGCTTGAGACATTGTATTGTTGAGCGAGAACCTTTGCGGGAGCATAGTCTTTTTCCCCGCAAAGATAATTAAACAAGTCGACTTGTCTTTTATTCATTTCTATCACCCTCACGATTTAAGTTATCACGAAACCGATATGAATGCGATTACATTAAAGGTCACTTGATTGTGGAACATTGTTTGAAGGTACATACAAGGATATTTGTGAGATTAGCTAGTTATTGAGTGGTAAGTAGTTGATCATAGGGTTTGCTAATAATACCAACCACAAGGATATCGACATTTTTGTCAATCCCGTTGACAGGTTTTGCTCCTAGAATAGTTGCTAACTGTTGTGCCTGGAAACGACGAAAAGATCGCAAACGGCCTGTAAAGAGAATTCGTTTGCCCCTTAAATCTATCATGATGTTTACCTCTCACTACGGGGAACATTTGCTAGATCTTCTGCCTGATACTTTTCGATGCGATATAAGGTTACTGGTGCAATACCTAACATGCGGGCAATTTGTCGCTTGGTCAGAGTTTCATCTCCGTCTTTCTTCCTATTTAAAAGGCGACAGGCTTCTTTATAAATATAGCGTTTTTGACGATTAGGTGAATGAGGACCATATTCGCGAATTTTGCCTTTATATTTGCCCTGGCGTTTGGCAATTTCTATGCCTTGTTGTTGCCGTATCTTAACAGTTGTGTCGCTTTTTTTTGTGCCTTATAATTAAAGGCGTTAGAGGGCGTCATAACTTACCGTCATAAAGCATTAGCTTTTTTTGCTATAAAATCCCCTAATTTAATAAAAAATGGAAATGGAGAGATTAAGATGAAATATGGTTATGCTCGAGTTAGCACCACCGATCAGAAATTAGAGAATCAAATAGAACTCTTGAAAAATGCAGGCGCTCAAAAAATTTATCAAGAAAAGTTTACTGGTACAACTACTGACCGGCCAGAATTTAGTCAATTATTAAAACAACTCAAACCAGGTGATACCTTAATTGTCACAAAGCTAGATCGCTTTGCACGAAATACAAGAGAAGCCTTAGATATAATTCAAGACCTCTTTAAACGTGATATTAAAGTTAATATTCTCAACATGGGAATAATTGACAATACGCCCACAGGACAACTTATATTTACAATTTTTAGCGCCTTTGCGCAATTTGAACGAGATATGATTGTGACAAGAACACATGAGGGAAAAGAATATGCCAAAAGGAACGACCCTTATTTTCATGAGGGACGCCCACAAACCTACACAGATGAACAAATAAGGTTTGCTTATGAATTGCGTCAGCAAGGCATGACTTACAAGATGATTGCGCGTAAAACTGGTATTAGTGAGCGAACACAGCAAAGACGATTTAAAGAACAGCTTAAAAATAAGAGTTCTGAACAGCTATAATTATATTTACAAATATAAAGTATACGTGTTACTTGTAAATGTAACTGTTGTATGTTATTATACTTATGAGGATATTTATTAAACATACTTAGTATGTATAAGGAGGAATACTAATGGAAATTATCACATTTTCAGCTATAAAAGGTGGCGTTGGTAAAACTACCCTAGCTTTTAATTACGGTGAATGGTTAGCAAAAAATGGCAAGCATGTTTTATTTATTGACTTAGACCACCAAAGTAATTTAACCCAGACTTACAACATTTACGATAATCAAGACACCGTTGGTAATATTTTCTTAGATCGAGGAAAAGTCAAAATACATGAAATAAGTGATTATATTAGTCTGATTGCAGGAGATATGCACCTTGACGATATTGAGCGTGACATTGAAAATAAGACTAACAAAAACATGTTCCTCTACATGTGGTTATCAGATAATTATGAACGCTTAAATTTAGGAAAATTCGAATACATCATTTTAGATTGTCACCCAGATTTTTCTACTGCTACTAAAAATGCAGTAATCATCAGTAATGCTATTCTTAGCCCAATCACACCTAGCGAACATGGGTACAATGCAAAGTTCAACCTAGAAGAAAGAATTAACGAGTTACGCAAAGAAGCCATTGATTACTCTACTAGAAAATCTTATGTCACTGCCAAATTATTTTTTATCGCAAACATGATTAAGCACAATACAAGATCATCTCATGAGTTATTAGAAGCTTTAAAAGATGATCCCAATGTATTGGCAATAGTTCCAGAAAAAGAGCTATTCAATCGTTCAACGTTGGATAAAAAATCTCTTTCAAAAATGGCAGAAGAACGCAAAACATATATTAGCCAACACGAATTTTTTGATAGCATGGACCAAACGTTCAATGAAATCACAGAAAAATTATAAATAGTGGATATACGTATTAATCATATGTATACTTAATGTGTATACATACCAATTATAAAGGAGAGTTTCTTATGGCATTCAATCCAGAAAATAAAAATATCAAAAAAGCACTACAAAAAAATGAACCAGGGCAACCAACCGAACCTAAAGACAAGCTTATTATTCCTGTTTATAATGATGAAAATGAACGTACTAAAAACTATACTTTTACACTTCAACCCAGCGTAAGAAAAAGACTTGACGGTTTGGCAAAAGAACATAATTTTAAGTCTGCTTCTAAATTTTTGAATGAGCTTATAAAAAATATGTGATGTTATTTATAAAGGAGGAGTTGATATGAAGTCGGAAGTGGTCAGTATCATGTTAAATGGCTGCACTACACTAATTTGGTTAATTCCAGCAGTAGGGATCATCAAAACTCACAAAATAGATGACCGCTTCTTTATCCGCCAGTGGTTATTTCCATTGCAATACTGGCTACAAGTATTGTTTGAAAAAATGAGCGGCAACCGTCGCATTGTCGTAAGAATTTTGCAAATTCTTTCGCCGCTTGTGACTTTTTACCTGTTAATTCCTTCTGCTTTGTTCTTAAAGCTTTTCAATGAATCATTTACTAAGCATTATGCAGCTTTATTTTTCTTAATGTATTATTTACTTTTTGCGGCTGTTGCTTACTGGTTTCAACCTAGATCTGGTAAAGTTTACCGGACAAAATAAAGGTTGTCGGCGGGTAAGCGCTATGCTAAACTGGAACTAATTTGACAATCGAATAAAAAATAATGCTAATAAAACAAAAAATCTCAACCCCAGTTGGGATTGAGAAATTTGCAATATTAGCAAGTAGCTAGCTAACAGCTACTTAGTTCAATCGGCTTAGACCGCCAAGTTAAAACCGATTGAATTTTATATCTTGTCTGTAGGGTAATTATACCGCAGAAAGCCCTCTTTGGGCAACCCATGAATACAAACAAGAATAAATGGACTAAGTAGCCGTTAAAAGCTATCTAGTCCATTTTTATTTGTTGTTGAAAATAAAAAAAGTTGCCAAGAAGGCAACCAAGCAATCCAACACATGCTAGTGAAATTACAAAGCCGATCACGACCAATGTTCGCTTCGTAATTCAGTTAGAGCATATCAGACTTGTATTTTAAATCAAGTCGAATGTTTTAGCAACTCTCTTTTGAGCAACATGTGTTGGAATCAAGAAAGGGAGTTTTTAATTATGAAAAAGCAAAAAAAAGAAACGCCAAATGAACATTTTGAATTTTACGAAAAAGATAATGTTTATGGAGCTTTATTTTTCCAGTTTCCGAAAGTTTTGCTATATGGAGAAAAATATAAGCGCCTAAGCAGTGACGCAAAACTCGCCTATATGGTTTTAAAAGACCGTTTAGAGTATTCACTAAGAAACAACTGGATCGATGAAGATAATCACGTTTACTTTATTTTTACGAATCAAGAATTGGTAAACTTATTTAACTGTTCGGAACACAAGGTCATTAAAGTAAAAACAGAATTAGAATCACTTGGATTGCTTTTTCAGAAACAAATGGGTTTTAACCCGAAAACTAAGAAGAACGAACCAAACCGTTTGTACCTGTCTAAGCTTGATGTAGAAGCTACCGATGTTTATTTAAGAGAAAAAAGCCAAGATAGTTCTCTAACCCCTGCTACAAGCGGAACTGAAAAAAGTGCAGTTCCGCGGAAGAACGCTGAAACCCCTGCTACAAGCGGAACTGAAAAAAGTGCAGTTCCACATAAGTCCGTTGAAAATAACGGTCAAAGCATTGCTACAAGCGGAACTGAAAAAAGTGCAGTTAATATAGATAAAGAACTTGGTTCTTTAGATACTTCTTTAGATACCTTTAAAGATACAGAAAAGCCTGATTTTTCATCAAGCAACTATTCATCAGCTCAACGTCAAAAACAAAACGAAGATCTAATAAAGAATGCACCAGAATATTTGGTTGAGCAAGGACAAGGAGCAGAAGTACCACTTGAAGCAGATACCATTAGACTATTAAGTTTATGGGTTAATACACCAAAACAAATGCACGACTATATCGGCATTATCTTTAATGCTAAAAAATACGCTCAAGAGGAAATCGAACGTCAACTTGGAAAACCAGTTACCATTATTCTTGATGAAGAAGAAGAATTACAGCATGATATAACGACTGCTTTACGTAGAGCATTTAATTCCCTTAGAAAGAAATTTGATAAGCACGAAAAAGTTAATAGTGTTGAAGATTATTTGTTTATAACAATGGTGAATACATTTCAATACTGGTATAACTCTGTTGCTAGCCAAAGACAGAACGTAGAATAAGCTCCTATGGGCGATTATAAATAGTTCTTAGTATAAATATACTAACTGGCTTTAAAATACGTCTATGAACGTTTTAGAGGCCTTATATTGGGTGCTGTTGCTAAAAGGGCAGCAAACAAAAATTCACAGTTTTTAAAGCCTTATTTAATTGAACTGATACTCAAAAGTTAGTATAATGTGAGTAGTAAATGAAAGAGGCGAGACAATCATGGCAGTTAAGGAAAAGAAACGGGTACAAGTCCAGATTGACAAAGACTTG
>NZ_AZEH01000016.1 GCF_001436275.1 Liquorilactobacillus oeni DSM 19972 | reverse complement strand
AAAAAGACAAGAAGATATTATTAATCGTCCATGTTTCGTCATCTAGCCCTCTAAAAGCTCACTGAGGGGTTCTTATTTTGGTTTTGGTATAAATATATATGAATAGTCTTAAAATCGCTAGAAACGAAAAATAAGGCCCTTAAAAACGAACATAGCAGTTGAATTCTTATTGAAATTCAAAAAACTAACTGTTTGCTGTCAATGGTAGCGGACGAGCAAAGCGTGGGAGCATAAGGAATTGACAGCTCTTAACCAGTCTTAACACTGAATTGGCGAAAGCCAAAGTTTCTATAAAACTTTGCTTTCCTGCCTAACGGCGAGTGAAAAAGCGGTTAAGCTGGCTCAGCTTGGACGGGGTTCGGGGCGTTAGCGCCCGATTAAATGTGGCTTGCCACACCTTTTAGGCAACGAAC
>NZ_AZEH01000015.1 GCF_001436275.1 Liquorilactobacillus oeni DSM 19972 | reverse complement strand
CAAGTCTTTGTCAATCTGGACTTGTACCCGTTTCTTTTCCTTAACTGCCATGATTGCCTCGCCTCTTTCATTAACTACTCACATTATACTAGCTTTTGAGTATTGATTCAATTAGCATGATCCTTTAAAAGCTGTGAGTTTGAGTTTGCTGCCCTTTTAGTAATGGCAATGAATGTAACTCCTCTAAAACACTCATAGACGAATTTTAAAGTCGACTTAGAACAACTAACTATAACTGCCAAATGAATTATTTTATATTCTCTCTTAAAGTGAATAAATCAAAAGATAATGATTAAATCTTAATTTTCCATCTACAAATACTGACTGATAATTACAATACTTGTAAAATAGCCTACAACATCTAACTTATAGATATTAGAGGTCATTTTTGTGATGTTTTTGAAGGGTTATTGGTAATTATGATTACTTATAAAAATCTATAGTTACGACAACCAGCTTTGAAGCTATCTAGTAAGGCATCTTGAACCTCTTTGAGAACATTCGAATCTTTGATTGGTAGAACAATTTGTTGCATAAGAACACTCCTTTTTTACTTTGTGTGACAAATGGCGTACAGTTTTAAAAAAAGGACTGATGATAATGACTAACACAGCAACTAGTTCCAGAATTAACACTAGAATCGACCCAGTAATTAAGAAAAAGGCCCAGGAACAACTGGCTCAACATGGGTTAACTATGTCCGAATTCATGCGGGTAGTTGTGACAACCGTGGCTAACAATGGGAAACCATAATATTATGGTTTCCCAAACAATCAGGTTGCCAGGTCATTAACTGAGGTGGCAGACGACCTTGCAGGGACTACAGAGTTAAAGAGCGCGACCAATAAGCAAGACTTGGAGCAGTTGTTAAATGAGTAAAATAACTCCAACCACTCAGTCTAAACGGTAATATAAAGTTGTGAAGAATCCCAGATGGCAGCCAATTTTTAATCGAAAGGTACCTTTCGATACCGAGGCACGGTCTCCTTGGAATTACATAATTGACTGTTTTTTAACAGATAAGAGCATTCTAGAATATTTCTATGCCACCCACTGAATTTGCCTAAGAAAGTGATACAACAGCTTAAAAAGCGTGTTCCACGACAAGATGTAAAATTTAAAGTTCTGGAATTATATTTCGATGCCATAATGGCGATCATTTGTTGGTGTATGCACAAATACTAGATCAGTTTTATCTAGTAGCGATTGGCACACACAGTGAGGACTATAAAGAATATAAGCATACAAATAACCCCCAACATTTAAATTATAGATGTTGGGGGTTATTTTAATTTGGCAAGCAACCCGCATGCCAGACGGGGGCTGTCGGCCGAATGATTTTGCATCATAAGTATGCCTTCAGCAGGAGCCCTTCAGACCGAGTTTTGCGCAAACAGCGCAAGCTAACTAGCTTGATTATAATCAATGCCATTAAAGATATTATTTACTTTATCAGTATCATTTATATGATTTCGGTATCAAATGGCGTAGAATGATACCGAAAGGAGTGAGATGATCCTGAAAAAATTTGATTATAAAGCTTTAAACAATTTAGACATAACTGCTTCAATGAATGACAAATTAAACCAAATTTATGAATTTAAAGGACGTTTATCGGCTACGCCAATCACCTATAAAGAAGCCTTAGATCACTTGGTTAATGTTGCTAAAGTCCAGAGTACTGATGCTTCTAATCGTATTGAGGGAATTTATACTAGTAACACTCGTTTAAAACAATTGGTTCATCAAAAAACTAGGCCGCGTAATCGCAGTGAGGCAGAAATTGCGGGTTATCGGGACGTATTGGCTTTAATTCATGAACAATATGCATATATTCCGATTAACAGCAGTTCAATTTTAACGCTGCATAAACGTTTGTTTGGTTACACCAACAGCACCTGGGGTGGTCAATTCAAAGATTCTGATAATCAAATCATTACCAAATATGCGGACGGTAGGCAGGAAGTCCGTTTCCAACCACCAGCAGCGTATTTAACTCCGAAATTGGTTCAGGAACTTTGTATCAATTATAATTTAGCAGTCGATCAGCAAACTTTTTCACCACTAATTTTATTGGGCGCCTTTATCTTTGATTTTGTTTCGATTCACCCGTTTCGTGATGGTAACGGCCGTATGTCGAGACTGTTAATGCTGCTAACAATGTACCAAGCACAACTTAACGTTGGAAAGTATATTAGCCTGGAAAACCTAATTGAGAAAACTAAGCAGTCCTATTATGAAGTTCTCAAACAGAGTTCTTTAAATTGGCAAAATAACCAGAACGACTACGCGCCCTTTTTAGATTATTTCTTGGGCGTCATTTTGCAAGCATACCGCAATCTTAATGATCGGCTCAACCTAGTACAAGACAAACCAGTATCTGCGGCGGATTTAATTCTTAAAACATTGACACAAGAATTAAAACCTTTGTCTAGAAGTGAGCTCACGGCCTTGATTCCGCAATACAGTGATATAACAATTAAACGAGCTCTTAGTGAATTGAAGAAAAGTCATCGGGTAAAACTTATTGGCAAGGGAAGATCTTCAAAATATATTTTGAAAAATTAATATGTCTCAGCGCTAATTAGTTCTTTATATTATAAGTGAAGAGAATAATTTCTCTATTCTTAATTATAGAAAGAAGTCTTTTTGTGACTCAGAATGTAGTATCACGATTATTGGTTATAGGAAATGGATTTGATTTGAAATGCGATTTGAAATCTAAGTTTGAAGATTATTATAATAGCAAAGTTGATATGGTTAAAACATTAGGCAAAATGAATGCAGAATTTAATGACCCAAGTACGAATACAGAAATTTTACAAGCTGATGTTTTATATATCGCTGGTTTTTCAAGAAATTTTGGAAACTTGAACGATAACATTAAAATTAATTTTAATGATAATAATATTTCTTTTTGGGATTTTTATTTTTATTTTCACAAAGAAAAACTTAATAACTGGGCAGATGTAGAATACTTTCTAAACAACCTATTAACGATAAACAGTCATAAAACACATCCTGAACTCGATCTTGAAAAATCTTTAGATATGATAGTTAGGTTTAAATATTTAAGACCCAGATTATCTATTGAAAAGTCATTTGTTGAAGAATTTGATGAGTTGAAAGAAAATTTCACAGCAGACCACGAAACATTGGTTTTATTATTTGTTTTGTTAAATAATTTAAAGTATGATATTGAAAAACATTCCGAAAGATATCTTTACGACTTTCTATTTGACGAATTAAATAAATTTGAAAAAAGCTTCAATGATTATTTAATAGCACTACAAGATGAAAAGTATAAAGAAAAGAGTCAACAGTTATTAAAAGAATTATCGCATAATGAATGCTATAATTTGTTGTCCTTTAACTATACAACTCCCTGTACAAACGACTCCTCATGTAATATAACGCAAAATATACATGGAAGACTTGAAGATCATCCAATAATTGGGATTGATTCCAAAAGTATAGGCCCTAATAGTCCAATATTTAGATTTACAAAAACTTACCGCATCATGACTCTAGCAAGTGAAAAACGAGATAAATTATTACCCCAAAATGTTAAAAATATAGTTTTCTATGGTCATTCACTTGCTCCAGCTGATTACTCATATTTTCAATCGATTTTTGATTATTATTCTATTTATGATAATGACGTTACCTTGGTGTTTTATTATTCTATTTATGACGAAAGTAAAGAACAAGAAATAAAAAGGGCTCAATTTAATTCTGTTTCTAAACTTATGTCTGAGTATGGAACAACATTTCATAATGAAAAGGGAGAAAATTTGATGCACAAAATGTTGCTTGAGGGTAGACTAATCTTGAAAAATTTAGAATAATAAAAATTATCCAAAATCAATTTGATCCAGCATCGTTTCGGTACTAGCCTGGTCTAAGCCTAAATAAGCTAAAGTCATCGCCTCACTGGAATGATTGAGCAGATTCATGACTAAGCCAATATTATAATTTGATTGCGTGTAGACGCGATAAGCACCGGTTTTGCGCATCGTATGGGTCCCTAGATAATTAATGCCTAATAGATCACCAACTCGTGCCATCACCTTATAAAATTGTTTCTCAGTGATATGACGGTCTGAATGGGCCGTTGAAGGAAATAACCAATCCGAATTGATGTTTTCTTGGACCAGCCAATCATGATATTGCAACAAGTCTTGTTGCACGGGCTTTAAATATAGTGTATTTGCTTTACCGGTCTTTTTATCATGAATAAAGGCCGTGTGTTTAACAGAGCCATCTGGATTATAGACATCGGATTTCTTTAACGTCATCACATCACTCACCCGCAGCAAGGTGGCCTTGCCGACTTGAAAGATAGTGTAGTTACGGCGACCCGCCCGAAAACTATCTAATAAGGTGTCTTGTACCATTTTTAAGACGTTAGAGTCTTTAATTGGCAGTACAATCTGTTGAGACATCATATACCTCCCCGTTAATTAAATTTTGTCTATTGGTAGATTGTAAAATTAATCCGAACGCTGTTCGGACAAAAAAGATCAGCTTCCTTTAAAATGGTGTTTACCACAAACCCATCTTTTAGGAGCTGATCTTTTGTCTAGTATAACCTATTCCGAACGAATTAAAATCGAAACCTTTTGTGAACTAGGCCTGTCCAATATCCAAATGAGCGATCGCCTAAAACGATCACCTGCCACAATTTCTTATGAATTAGCTCGATGTGAACCTTATCAGGCTGAATTAGCACAAACAGATGCCGAATACAAGCGGTCACGATGTGGCCGAAAGACTAAATTGAATGACAAATTAAGGCAAATAATTTTAAACCATTTACGGCTAAGTTGGTCACCAGAAATGATAGCTCACGAATTTAAACTAGCGACTAAATCAATTTATAATTGGTTAAATCAAGGGAAAATTGAGTTTTCTTTAAATGATTTGCCTGAACATGGCGTGCGCCAACGGCGTAACGTTGACCAACGTTCTAAATATAATCAATCTTTGGGGCGATCAATTGAACAGCGTCCCATGATGATTAATCAACGTAATCGCATCGGCGATTTTGAACTAGATACAGTCGTTGGTCCTCGTGGGCATAGTAAGGCAGTTTTATTAACCTTAATCGATCGCAAATCACGTTTCCTTTGGGCCTACCGATTAAAAAACCGGACGACAGCGACTGTTAATGAAGCCCTAAATAAGTTTCTAGCAACTTTTAATGGCCCGGTGCATAGTTTTACGGTGGACCGTGGCACTAAGTTTAGCGGTCTAGTATCACTTGAAGCACAATACGGTATTAAGACCTATTACTGCCATGCTTATACGCCAGCTGAGCGCGGCAGTAATGAACGATTTAATCGGAACTTACGCTATTTTTATCCTAAGGGGACCTATTTTGAGCACATTAGTGCTCAAGGCTTGAAAACCACCTTACTCGAAATTAATCAGAGACCACTTAAAATACTTGACTGGCAAACACCTTATCAGGTCATGCTGACCAATTTGTCAAAAAATTCGGATTAAATTTGCAATCTACCAAGTTAATATATTTGACTATATTTTTTATTATGGTCTATGATACTCCTTAAAAGTTAGTTAAGAAAACAATATATAAAAAAAAATATGCTAAGTTAATATTTTCTATAAATTCAATATATGAAAATTATGTTTATATATATTGATATAACAAATCATACTTTTTATTATAATGTGATTATGGTTAGAAAATTAAATTAGGAGGAATCATTTTATGAAATATGAGGGTTTAGATCTATTAAACAATCACTTCTTAAATAAAGGTACTGCCTTTACTAAGGAAGAAAGAAAAGAAAATCACATCGAAGGTTTGTTGCCACCATTCGTGCAAACTTTGGATCAACAAGTCGAACAAGCTTATGAAAACTATTCTAATAAGGATACATTCTTGGCTAAGAGAATGTATTTGATGGATCTTTTCAATGAAAATGTTACTTTATTCTACAAGTTATTCAGTCAACATGTTAATGAATTTATGCCAGTTGTTTATGATCCAACAATCGCTGACACAATTGAAAACTACAGTCACCTCTTCTTAGATCCACAAAATGCCGCTTTCTTATCAATCGATGATCAAGATGATATTGAAGCATCATTGAAGAATGCATCTGCTGGTCGCGATATCAAGTTAATCGTTGTTACTGATGGTGAGGGTATCCTTGGTATTGGTGACTGGGGTGTTCAAGGTGTTGACATCTCTGTTGGTAAATTAATGGTTTACACAGCTGCTGCTGGTGTTGATCCTAAATCAGTTCTTCCTGTTGTCCTTGATGTAGGTACAAACAGAAAAGAATTATTAGCTGATGATCTATACATGGGTAATCATCACGAACGTGTTACTGGCGACAAGTACTACAACTTCGTTGACAAATTTGTTGAAACTGCTGAAAACTTATTCCCTGATATGTATCTTCACTTTGAAGACTTTGGCCGTAGCAATGCTGCTAACATCTTAAATAAGTACAAAGATAATATTCTTACCTTCAATGATGACATTCAAGGTACAGGTATTATTACTCTTGCTGGTATTCTTGGTGCTTTGAATATTTCCAAGGAAAAACTTACAGATCAAGTTTATCTATCATTTGGTGCTGGTACTGCCGGTGCTGGTATTACTAAGAGAATCTTCGATGCAATGGTTGAAGAAGGACTTTCTGAAGATGAAGCTAGAAAACATTTCTACCTAGTCGACAAACAAGGTCTTTTGTTCGATGATACTGAAGATTTAACACCAGAACAAAAGCCATTTACAAGAAAACGTAGTGAATTTGCTAATGCTGATGAATTAACAAACTTAGAAGCTGTTGTTAAAGCTGTTCACCCTACTATTCTTGTTGGTACTTCAACACAACCTGGTACCTTTACAGAAGCTGTTATCAAGGAAATGGCCGCTCATACAGAACGTCCAATTATCTTCCCATTGTCAAATCCTACAAAGCTTGCTGAAGCTAAGGCTGAAGACCTTTTGAAATGGACTGATGGCAAGGCTCTTATTGCTACTGGTATTCCTGTTGAACCCGTTGAATACAATGGTGTTACATATCATATCGGTCAAGCAAATAACGCTTTAGTTTACCCAGGTCTTGGTCTTGGTTCTATGGCTGTTAATGCTAAGATTCTTTCAGATGGCATGATCAACAAAGCTGCTCACTCATTGGGTGGTATCGTTGATCCTACACAACCTGGTGCTGCTGTTCTTCCTCCAGTTTCACAACTAGACAAGTTCAGTATGACTGTTGCCAATGGTGTTGCTCAACAAGCTATTGACGAAAAATTAACAACTGCTACAGACGCTAAAAAAGCAGTTGCTGATCTTAAGTGGGAACCTAAATATTAATTAAAATTTTTGTTAAATAAAGGGGAATTTATTCATGGCTGCATTTATCACTTCACTTGAAAGTGTTGCTGAAATCGTTCTTGTCATTGCTTTGGGGTATTGGCTAAGAGGATCAGGACGTTTAGGTGACGAATTTAAAGGCAATATTTCATTTATCATTATGAAAATTGCTTTACCTGCTTCAATCTTCGTCTCTGTTCTTAAATATTTGAACAGAGATAAATTAGCAAGTTTGTCCGGCGGACTGATCTTTACCTTCGCCAGTTTCACGATTGGTTACATCATTGCATGGATCTTAACAAAGGTCTTCCGTATTAGAAAGGGCCGTCGTGGTACTTTCATTAACATATTCGTTAATGCTAATACCATCTTTATCGGTTTACCTCTAAACATGGCTTTATTTGGAACTAAGAGTTTACCTTACTTCCTTATCTACTATGTTATGAATACAATTTCAACTTGGGCTGTTGGTATCTTCTTCATCTCAAGTGATGATCCAACCGTTGAAAAGGGTGCTAAGAAAGACTTTAACTGGAAAAAATTACTTCCTGCTCCACTTGTTGGTTTCTTAGTATCACTTGTTTTCTTACTACTTGCTATCCCAGTTCCTGACTGGATCAACAAGACTTTGGACATGGTCGGTGGTATCGTTACACCAATGTCATTGATCTACATCGGTATTATCTTAGCCGATGCAGGTTTGAAATCAATCAGATTCGACCGTGATACAATCCTAGCTCTATTAGGTAGATTTGTGGTTGCTCCTGCAATCATGATTAGCATTATTCTTATTGGTGGTTCAATGATGGGTACTTCATTACCAACTATCGAATCAAACTCATTCATCATTCAATCAGCTGCTCCTGGTTTAGCTGTCCTACCTATTCTAGTTGATCAATCACATGGTGATGTTGACTACGCTACTAACCTTGTTACAACATCAACTGTCTTGTTCGTAATTGTTGTGCCAATCTTAATGCAAGTAGCTAACTTGATTTAATTGATTTAAATACATTCACACATTCAAACAAATTCAGATCCTCCTCTAAAATATAAAAAAAGTCGTCAAACATTCTGCGGTTTAAAGTGCAACACAAAAGTTAGACAAAATTGAATATTTTTAAACTGCTAAGGCATGTTCCCTGTATTCGCAGGGAGTCATGACTTTTGTTTTCTGTGATATTCGTCGATTGTTAAACCAATCGACGTAATTCTTTGTGATTTCCTTGAATTCTCCAATATCTTTACACTGTGGAAATCCATTAAGACATTCTGTTTTAAGAAGATGAAAGAAGCTTTCAATTGGCGCATTATCAAGACAGTTTAGTACTGCGCATAAATTCCCAGACATTAGTTTGTGCCCTTGCGTTTTTGGTAATAGCTATGCTTTTTTTTAGTGAATCATCTCCCTTAATCAAACTATCTAAGGTAATGTCGAATAGATTGCTGATTTGTACTGAACGATCAATACCTTTTATTCGTCAGATAGTTCCTCCAAACGATCATGAATAGCTACTCTATAAAAGGCACCACCGTAGCAAAATTGATCGTCAATTTTTTCAGATTCTTTATTTAACCAATTTGAAAATGGCTCATTTGAAGAACTAGTTTCATATTTTTTAGAATGTTCTTTAACAAATTCATTTACTAATACCTTTGAAAAGTGTGAAGTATTTGCCTTATCACATAAATGAGCGGCTAAATTTATGTTTTCACCTAAAAATATAGGCTTGTTTATACCGCTTCCGCTTTCTCCTGCTTTTACTATAAGAGCTTTTCCTGATGCTATTCCAATACCTATTTTAATATTTTCATAAGAATCATATTTCTTGGAAAATAAGGTATTAATTATTTCTATTGTTGGTTGGATCATAGATGCAGAAAGCAATGCTTCAATAACGTCAGATCTATCGTTATTATAGTTATCCTGAGATTGTTTTTTATTTTCTGTGAATATTGCAGAAATGCAATCTCCAACGATATTTATTTCTTTGCAGCAAGAATGGCTTCTTAAAATCATAATAACTTCACTTATGTATGACCTGTATAATCTAGCAACGATTCTACTATCAGTGGAAGAAACAAATTTTGACGATTTTCTAATGTCTACAAATAAAGCAGTATTTTCTATATATCTACCATTTTTAAATGTTAGATTATTTAAATCAGACCAATTGTCCACTGTATCAAAAGTATTACTTTCAAATAACACTTCCTTAATATGAGTGATTGCTTTATCTAAATTAAAATCTTTTTGTGTTATTTTTACAACATTATCTGACATAAATGTAATATTTTCCTTCTTAAATTCCTTTATTGTATAGATAGACCTATTAATGAAGTAACAAAGAGTATAAATATAAAACAAAAGCCTAAGCAGGCTAACTTAATACCTAAATTACACTTTTTCATTTTTTTATTTGCAATTTGTGCATTTACAAATATTTGATTAAGTAAATCATCTAAGATGTTAGTATCTTCTTTAAAAAATTGCTGCAATTCAGTTAACCCACTTGTATCAATATCTCCAAAATAGATATGTGATTTTTGATGGGAAGAACTTTTTAGATCAGGGATAATAGAAAGAAACAAAAATACTCCACCAATAATAATGAAGCATAAACTTATGGATAAAAGAATTACGAAAAAGGATAACAGAATTGAATCGCGATTATGGAGATATTTAGCAGTATTATTGAATATTGTAATTATTTTAGAGTTCATTAATAAAGTGATTAACACACCCGTAGCAGATAAAAAAATAGATGCTTTAGTATCTGATTTTTGAATCCAATTAAGTTGCTTATCTAACGTGTATTTTAGATAGTCTATTTTTTTGTCATTATCATTTATCATATGTCTAATCTCCATTATTTCCAAAAATGCCACCAGCGAGACTTCAAACTTTTGTTCTCTATATCATTAGCATTAATATTTTTATCAACCGAATATTTTTCAGAAGGAATAGCCTCAAATTTTTCAATTTTCTTTTCAGCCATCAATTGCAATTGTTGTGACTGATCCAATAATTTTTGCATTAATTTTATTTGTTCATCTTTTTCTTTAATTTGGTTATCCTTGGTTAATAATTGCTGGTTGAGCAATTCTATTGTATTTATACTTATGTTACCAGTGTTACTAGTAAATGTTTCCTTTCCAAGTTCCTGGTTGTTACCACCAAAATGTTGTTTTAACAGCAAATATCCTGAGTTACTGACAACTAAGGTTTGTACTCCGTTCCTAGGAACTGTTTGCACATAGTTTGCTCTAAAGTTTGCATCTAGTTTTTTCCTAATGGCTTGTTTTGATACACCAAATTCGTTAGCAAGTTCTCTAATAGTTTTAGGCATTATTTCCAAACCCTTTCGGAGTTCAGCAAGTGCTTCTTGTCTTGCTTGATCTCTGATCTTTTTATCGTGTTCAATCTGCTGTTCAGCTAAAGCTTGTTTTTCAGTGGACCCTAGTGGTAGTCCCTTAACTTTATCCGTTGCACGCCATTTCTCTTAATCTGTTAGTTCACTATTATGCTGAATATTGAAAAGCTTTTGACGTTCATCTTGAAATTGTCCTTGTGAGAAGTCGTTTGTATCTTTTCTTTCTAATATTAAAAAATAAGCTGCAGCTAGTTCTTCTTTACTCTTTCTTATGCTAACTCCAATTTAGTACATCAACAACTCTTTTCAACCACCATAATATATGTAGCATCACTTTTACTCGATCAAAGGTTGGAAAACTTCTTAATCCGATAAATCTGTGACCTTGAAGTCCCAATTGTTCTAGCAATCTGTGCAATCGGCACTGGTGGATTTTGCTGCAGCATTTGCACTATCTGATGATACAGATAACGTTTCCGGCGGTCAGGTGAATCTGGTGCATACAAACGGACAGCGCCTTTATAAGCGCCACGTTGTTTAGCCAGCTCAATTCCCTGCCGTTGGCGTTCGCGAATCTTGCGCCGTTCTTCTTCAGCCGTATATTTGTAGATCTCCAATACCAAATTGGATAACAAAGCTTTCAGGTTTTGGTCTTCAACTCCTGCAAAACTTGGTAAGTCCAAAATATTTAGCACAGCTCCCTTATGTCGCACTTCTTCAATAATATCCGTTAAATCTCGCGAACTTCGTCCTAAACGATCCAAACTCAAGACAACAATCTCATCTTGATCATGAATATATTCCAACATAGACTTCAATTGTGGTCGGTCTGCATTCTTCCCCGAAATTTTTTCGGCAAAGATTTTTTGCACCCCAGCTTTTTTAAGTGCGTCTAATTGGCGATCTAAGTTCTGTTCAGTGGTACTCACCCGTGCATATCCAACTTTCATTTCCTACATCCTCCTTGGTACATCCAAATGGTACACATGTTTTTCTTAGTATAACACAACTAAAAAAGTGTACCACCTGGGTACACTTAAAAGAAACACTTTAAAAGCTAAACAACATTCTAAAAACCAAAGAAATTGTTTTTTTCGATAATTATAGTTTGTAAAATTTTGGTTATCCAGATTTTTTATTATCTATATAAAAGTGTTTTTAATTATACTACATAATAATGGCGCTTTCACCTTGTTAACATTCTTTTTTAAATTTTACGGCAAATTGTAGTCTCTTCTAAAATTATTTATACATTCGGGAAAAACTGCTCCTATCCTAGTATTTGGTACACAAATACTTAGACGTTTGTGCCATAATAAAA
>NZ_AZEH01000014.1 GCF_001436275.1 Liquorilactobacillus oeni DSM 19972 | reverse complement strand
AAGAGCCCTGCACATTTGATTTGTCGAAACTTTGTTCAGTTTTCAAAGGTCTACTTGTTGCTTAAGGAATGTATATAATTATACTAGCAATTGAATTTAATTGCAAGTAATAATACATAATCATCATTCTCTTTAACAGCCAACTTTTATATTATAACACGCATAAAAGCTAAAACAAGTACTAATTACAAAAAATTTGTAATATAAAAGCTACAGCAAAACCAACGTTTGCTGTAGCTCTTATACCTATTTGCTTATTCAAGTTAATAATTTCCCAATAGCTAGCCTTCTTAAGGCGACAGATAATTATTTTTTAACAACCTTAACTTTAAGTTTCATTCAAAAATCAACCTCAATACCTGAGTACCTAATCAACTGGTTTCATACTCCCCTTTTCATAGGAATAAACTACTTATTTTCCTCAGGTCTTAGTGTTGGAAAAAGCAAAACATCCCTAATAGATGGTGCATCAGTCATCAGCATTACTAACCTATCTATTCCAATTCCCAAACCACCTGTAGGAGGCATACCATATTCAAGAGCCTCAACGTAATCTTCATCAATACCTTCAGCCTCATCATTACCGGCAACCCGTTCTGCAGCTTGAGCTTCAAACCTTTGTCTTTGATCAATCGGATCATTCAATTCCGTAAAAGCATTTGCAAATTCATTACCTAAGATAAACAATTCAAAACGATCAGTAAAACGCGGATCCTTTGAATTCTTCTTAGCAAGCGGTGAAACTTCAACTGGATGTCCATATACAAATGTCGGGTCTACAATTTTATTCTCACAGAAAGTATCAAAGAATTCATTAATGATATGGCCCACTTTCCAGTAGTCTTCATAATGAACATCATTTTTATCTGCAAGCTTGCGGGCCTCTTCCAAAGACTTGGGCTCCCAAAAGTCAATTCCTGTTTCCTCTTTAATCGCATCTACCATGTGTATCCTCTTAAAAGGCTTATTAAAATCAACTTTTGCTCCTTGATAAGTAACCGTCCCATTATCCGTTACCACTTTAGCAGCAGTTTTAAAGATTCCTTCTGTTTCATCCATTACATCTGTAAAATCAAAATAAGCTGCATAAGACTCTAGCATAGTGAATTCAGGGTTATGCTTGGTATCAAGCCCTTCATTACGAAAGACACGCCCAATCTCGTAAACACGCTCCATACCTCCAACAATTAGACGTTTTAGATGTAATTCCAGAGCGATTCTAAGATAAAGATCAATGTCTAATGCATTGTGATGTGTAATAAACGGCCTAGCCGAAGCTCCGCCCGCCTGATTATGCAAAACAGGTGTTTCAACTTCCAAAAAGCGATTGCCGTCAAGATAATTTCGAATTGCAGTAATGATTTTGCTGCGTTTCAAAAAGCGTTCAAAACTAGCGCGATTTGAAATTAAATCAAGATAGCGTTGACGGTAAATTTGTTCTACATTTTGTAATCCATGAAACTTATCGGGTAACGGACGTAAAGCCTTTGACAAAAAAGTGATTCCAGTGACTTTAATTGTAAGTTCACCCATATCTGTCTTAATAACTTCGCCGTTAAAACCAAGGTGATCTCCCAAATCAGCGCGTTTAAAAATATGATACTTTTCTTCCCCTACAACGTCTTTACGGATATAAATCTGAACACGACCATCACGATCTTGAATGTCAGCAAAGCCAACCTTTCCCTTACCACGTTTAGCAACCATTCTTCCCGCAATTGTTACCTCTTTGCCAAGTTTTTCAAGTTCAGGCTTAGTTTTTTGATCATACTCTTCGTGAAGTTGCCGTGAAGTCGCGGTACGCTCAAAACGATGACCATAGGGATCAATTCCTTCTTCGCGCAGCTCCTTTAACTTTTCACGGCGCACACGCAACTGGTCATTCAAATTTTCATCTTTAGCCAATCTTATCCCTCCAAAATAATATCAACTTCTATATTGCCAATTCTGCAACAAAATTGCAAATCTATTTTGTTAATTGTCTTTTTTTCTTTCTCAGCATATAGTCTTCCACATTTACTAAGAAACGGTCGAAGATCGAAATCATTTCTTCTTCTGTATCTGCATCATTCAAAGCTGCCTTGGTCCGTGCTGAACGTGGAATTCCCTTAAGGTAGTATGCTGCTTGACTCCTGAATTCACGCGGCCCGATATAGTCCCCCTTAATTGCAACGAGGCGGTGCAGATGTTCCTTAGCCACTTTGATTTTTTCTGCAGGAGTAGGTTCGGGTGCCACCTTCTCACCTGCCAAATATTCTGCCGTCTGCTTTACGATCCAAGGGTTCCCCAAAGCTGCTCTCCCAATCATCACAGCATCAGCACCAACATCTGTCAGCATTCTTTTAGCATCTTCAGGAGTTCTGACATCTCCATTACCAATAAAAGGAATTTCCTTTAAATGATCCGCAACCTCTTTTAAAATCTCCCAATCGGCATGACCGGTATAAAGCTGTTTTCGTGTTCTACCATGCATTGCAAGTGCAGCAGCGCCGCCTTCTTGAGCAGCTAGTGCATTTTCAACCGCATAAATGTGATCCTCATCCCAACCTGTTCTCATTTTAACCGTAACCGGTTTAGAACATGCACTAGTCACTGCATGTACCATTTCATATACTTTGTTCGGATCCAGCAGCCACCGTGCTCCAGCTTCTGCCTTAGTTACTTTAGGGACCGGACAGCCCATGTTGATATCAATAATATCAACGTCAACATTTTCTTCAATATAATTGGCAGCTTCAACAAGTGTATCTTTATTTCCACCAAAAATCTGAACACTCACAGGGTGTTCAGTTGGATCAAATCTTAACATTCCCAGTGTTTTTTTGTTTCTAAACTGGATCCCTCTATCGGAAATCATCTCACAAACAACTAAACCGGCTCCGAATTTCTTACAGATCATCCGAAAAGCAACATTAGTTACTCCAGCCATTGGAGCAACGACTATTTGGTTAGGAATTGTAATGTTACCGATTTTCCATTCCATTTTTACACCTCATTTTCGCAAAATTAACTTAATTCCTTTTGAATAATAACATAAAATCCACCAAAGCAGAATTTTACTTAGTTATTACGCCCTTCTTTTAAATTTCTGAGTTCTTCTTCTGTAAAATGATACTTTTTCCCGCAAAACTGACAAGTAGCTTCAGCTCCATGATTCTTTTTTATCATCTCATCTAAATCCTTAACTGCAATGCTTGCAAGTGCATAACCAAAACGTTTTTTTGAACAATCACAATTGTACTTGATTTTTTCCCTAGCCAGTAACTGAAAGTTTTCAGCTCCGCAAATTTCCTCAAGGATTTTTTCAGGAGTTGCTCCTTTGAACATCATTTCAGAAATAGAAGGCATTTTTGAAAGTGTTTTTTCAATTTTAGAAAGGATTTCTTCACTTGCTCCCGGCATAACTTGAATCAAAAAACCGCCAGCAGTCTGTATCGTATTGTCTTTATTAACAAAAACCGATAGTCCTACCGCAGATGGAATTTGTTCCGACTTTGCAAGATAATATGCAAAATCTTCACCTAATTCCCCAGAAACAAGCGGAACCTGTCCTGTAAAAGGAGTCTTCATCCCTAAATCTTTAGTAACGGTTAGAAAACCGCGTTCCCCAACTGCTCCCTTAACATCAATCTTATGCTTTTTATTCAAAGGCAAATGTACTTGGGGGTGCTGCAGATATCCCTTTATATCGCCCATTGCATTTCCGTCAACAACAATTGCTCCGACAGGCCCGTCTCCCAGTACCTTAACTGTCAATTTTCCCTTTTCTTTTAAGACAGCCTGTGACAAAAGAGCAGTTGCTGTAATTGTTCTTCCTAGTGCAGCAGAAGCTGCACTCCATGTACCATGAATTTTTTGTGCTTTTCTTACTGTCTGCGTAGTATCAACTGCATAAATCCTTAACTGCTCATCAAAAGCAAGACTTTTTAGTAGATAGTCCACTCTTTTTTCCTTCCTTTTTGCTAAATTAATAAGCGGAACAAAACAATTTTACAACTGTTTCATCCCGCCTATCAAAACACGGCATTCTCTTCTATCTGTTATTTATCCTTAGGATAGAAAGTAACCGTATCCCTATTATCCTCAGAATTTTTAGAATTCTTTTGCTTTTCTGCTTCTTTTCGTTCCAAAGCTTCCTTTGATTCTTCGAAAGTAGCAGCCTTTTCACTTGGAAACTCTTCTTTATTTTTATCTGGCATGTGGCCAGTGTTGAATAAGCTCAAAATCTGTTTTTCATCAAGAGTTTCATATTCAAGCAGCGCTTCAGCAATAGTCTTATGCTGTGTTCTATGCCGCTCAATAATTTCTTTAGCTCTTTCCATGCCTTCGTTCAAAAGGGTTTTGACTTCTTCATCGATTAAATTAGCAGTTTGCCCAGAATAGTTAGGCTGCCCCCCCATAGCAGGTACCCCACTGCCTGCAAACATATTACTTTGTCCTTCATATTGAACAGGGCCAAGTTTTTCACTCATCCCGTATTCAGTAACCATTGCTCTTGCCAGTTGCGTTGCTTGCTGAAAGTCATTGGATGCACCAGAAGATTGTTCATTATTAATGATCTCTTCAGCTGCACGGCCACCCATCAGCCCAGCAATTTGTTCCTTCAAATCACGTTTTGAAAGAAGCATTTGGTCTTCTTTAGGAAGCATAATTGCATATCCGCCAGCACGCCCACGCGGTACAATAGTTACTTTATGGACAACACGTGCTTCATTCAAGATAAGTCCAACAACTGTATGCCCAGCTTCATGAAACGCAACTGTTCTGCGCTCTTTCTTACTAATAACACGATCTCTTTTAGCCGGTCCAGCAATTACACGATCTTCTGCTTCATCAAGATCAGAAGCATCAATTTCTTTTTTGTCACGCCGTGCAGCAAGCAAAGCCGCTTCATTAAGCAGGTTCTCAAGATCAGCTCCGACAAAACCAGGAGTTTGTTTAGCAATCATTTTTAAATCAACATCTTTTGCTAAAGGCTTATTTTTAGAATGGACTTTCAAGATTGCTTCACGTCCCTTAACATCAGGACGTCCAACAAGGATCTTACGGTCAAACCGTCCTGGCCTAAGCAACGCTGGGTCTAATACATCTGAGCGGTTGGTTGCCGCCATCACAATGACGCCTTCGTCTCCTTCAAAACCATCCATTTCGACCAATAACTGGTTCAGAGTTTGCTCACGTTCATCATGACCGCCGCCCATACCAGCTCCACGCTGACGACCGACCGCATCAATCTCATCAATAAAGATAATAGAAGGTGCATTTTTCTTTGCATTTTCAAATAAATCACGTACACGACTGGCACCGACACCGACAAACATCTCAACAAAGTCAGATCCGGAAATAGAAAAGAAAGGAACTCCTGCTTCGCCAGCTACAGCCTTGGCAAGAAGCGTCTTACCAGTTCCAGGAGGGCCCTCCAAAAGTACACCGGATGGAATTCGGGCACCTAAAGACAGAAATTTGCGTGGATCACGCAAAAACTCTACGACTTCAACAAGTTCTTGTTTCTCTTCTTCAGCACCTGCAACATCTGAAAAACGGATCTTGTTTGCTTTTTTGTCGACTGGTTTAGCCTTGGATTTCCCAAAATTCATTACACGACCATTGCCACCGCCTTGGCCAGCTTGACCCATCATCATGTAGAAGAAGAAAATAAAGAAGATGACCGGCAGTAAATAAATCAGCAACTGCAGCCACAGACTGCTTGATTCTTCTTCCTTTGCTCCATTTTTAACGTTATTCTTGTCAGCTAATTCTTGAATCTGTTTTACAGAAGTATCATTAGTCAACACATTACTTGTAAACGAAGTCACTTTACTGCTGCCGGAAGCAAACCCGCCAATTCCAGTTGTTCCTTTTGCTTGTTGTGACTTTTTGTATGTACCTATAATTTTATAGGTACTTCCAGAAGGCTGCATCGTAAAATTCTTAACGTTGTCCTTCCTTAACTCACTAATAAATTGGCTCGATTGGATTTGTTGAGATTGTGAACTTGCCTTACCTCCAAAGAAGTAATATAACATCCCCATTATCCCAAGGAAAATCACAATATAAAATAGACTATTTTTAAAAAGTCCATTCTTGTTATTGTTCATCTGCTTCCTCCTTGACTGATGCACAAAATTGCTGCAAATTTAACAGCTAACGAATAAATCATAACATACTTGACTTTTCTTGACTATTAATTATTCTTATAAATTTCAGGTTTTAGAACACCAACATAAGGAAGATTGCGATACATTCCTTTATAATCCAGCCCATAGCCTACGACAAATTCATTAGGCACTTCAAATCCAAAATAATCTGGCTCTACTCCTTCTACTCTACGCTCAGGTTTCGTTAGCAAAGTACATATTTTTACAGATTTTGCCTTACGGTGTTTAAACAACTCAACTAAACACTGCAAGGTCTTACCTGTATCAATAATATCTTCGACTATTAGGATGTCACGCCCTTCAGCAGGTACATCCAAGTCTTTTATTATCTTGACTTCCCCAGAAGAAACCGTTTCATCACCATAGCTGGAAACATCCATAAAATCAATTTCCGTATAAGTCTGAATTTCACGTACAATATCCGCCATGAAAAGGAATGCTCCTTTTAACACACAAATTACTAGTGGTTTTTTCCCTTTATAATCGGCAGTCAACTGCAGTCCAATCTCATGCGAAACTTTACTGATATCCTCTTTACTATATAGGATTTCTTTAATGTCTTCGTTCATACTCAGCCTCATTTCTCAGTATTGTTTCTAAAAATCACCATGTATTGCATTTTATCATTTACCTTCTGCTCTGACAAATCAGATTTTCTTATGCCTATCGCCCATAGAACTTCGCCGTTAGAATCCGCAACAAGCCATTTTTCTTCTCTTATTTGCTGTGGAACTTTTTGTTCTATAAAAACTTTTTTTAATTTTTTCTTTCCAATTTTTAAACTTATCCTATCTCCCATCAGCCTGTGTCTCACGTTAAGTGGTAAACGGCTAGAATCTGAAAAGTAAAAAAACTTATCTGTAGCACTCTTCTTCAATTTTATATTGCTCCTGAATAAACCGATCTTGGTTCCATCAGGCAGATTCTGCCATTTTCCTAAACGTAATTTCAAATGAAAATCATGCTTTTTCATTGCTGTTGTTTTTGCCTTTGTTACCATAAAAACGTTATATTCTTTTTTTAGAAAAAGATTTTCCTGAAATTGAATTTCTCCTTGCGGTTTAGAAAGATTAGTCAATAACGTCAACACTTGCTCCAATTGTCTTTCGGATGGAAAATAGTGGTTATTCATAATAATTTCTTTAAGGACCAGCTTTTGCTCAAAAACGGCAAGCTTTGCCCAAGCTGAAAGAGAAAAGGAACCATTTGCATTTCGAATTTCAGCTATCTTTTCAGCAATCGTTTTTTTCGCCACCGCAGAAATATCATCCAGCTGTGCAATATAGTCTGCCACATGCTCCAAAAAACGCTTATTTTCTTTTTTCAAGCGTGGTACTACTTCATGCCTAAGACGATTACGTAAAAAATCATCATTCTGGTTAGTGCTATCCTCGAAGTATACCAAATGACGCTTTTTAGCATAATCGAGAAGCTTCTGTTTAGAAAAGGGCAACAATGGTCTAATCAGCCAAAACCTTTTTTCAAATCGACGTTTTTTTTCTATCGCGTGCAGTTGTGCCAGGTCACCACCACGCAAGAGCTTCATTAAAAAGGTCTCTGCTTGGTCATCAGCATGATGCGCAGTCATCAGTTCCAAAATATGGTTTTCCGTCATTGCTTTTTTGAAAAAGCCATAACGGAAATTACGACCAGCTTCCTCAACTCCACTTGACGGATGATCCTGAGCGTTCCATCGTGCACAAAATAGCTTTAACTTATGACGTGCACAAAATTTAGTAATAAAAGCCGTTTCCTTAGCACTTTCGGGCCGCAGCTGATGGTCAACGTAAGCTACAAAAACCTCAGGCCGCAAGTTATTTGGCAGGTTCAAAATAAGGTCAAGCAGTGTCATCGAATCTACTCCTGTAGAAACTGCTACAAGAACTTTTTTACTACAAGATAACTTTCCAAAATTTTGTGCAAAGTCTTCTTTTAATTTCATCCTTTTTCCCAGCCTTATCAAAAATCGATTGCTATCCGGAAAAATTGGATAGCAATCGATCTTAAAACTTCTTCAAATTAGCTCCGACGACCGCCACGGCCGCCGCGTTTTCCTTCTGTATTTCTTTTTAATGATGTTAAACGGGCTTCACTTTCTTTTAAAAACCCTGCAAGCAAAGAATCAAAATCCTTTGGTTTTGGTTCAGGCTTTGAATATGATTGATTGTGCCGGGAACCGTTGTTATGAGTTTTAACACCTGTTGTTCCATTATGGTGTGCATACCCATGATTTTCATGATGCTCGGATTTATTAAAACTTTTTGTTTCATTACTATGAGGAGCACTGGCAGTAGCTTTGCGGATTGATAGACTGATCTTACCGTCGGCAGCGATGGCCAAAACCTTAACAGTAACTTCATCACCTACATTCAAAACATCATGAATGTCCTTAACATAACTGTCAGAAATTTCACTGATGTGTACCAAACCGTTCTTCTTTCCACCTAAATCAACGAATGCACCGAAATTAGTTATTCCTGAAACTCTTCCAGTAACTTTAGCTCCTACTTCAATTGACATAAAAATGTTGCTCCTCCTTAAATTGTATACACTTCAGTATAGCACGCAAAAAGCGGGATGCAATAGCAGGAAGAGACTCTTCCTTTAATTTTCATCCTTAATTAGAACTGTCGGTTTTATTGCTCGGGAGGCTATAAATTGTCTCACCATCTTTTGAATAATAATATTTATCCCGAATTAACTTTTGCAGATAATCTTGATCACCTAACTGCTTAACCTGCTGTTTTAAATCAGAACGTGTTTGTTTTTCCTTATTCAACTTTTTATGAGCAGACCTTACCTGAGTTTCAAGACTGGCTGTCAAAAGATTTGCGTGAACAATCTGGTAGCCGCAAAATAGCCCTATCAAAACGACAAAGATACTAATACAAAATAAGCGCCGTCGATGAATAGTTTGTATTCGTAATTGATGTTTACTCTGCTTCTTTGCTGCATTCGTTTCTCTAAAGAACGAATTATCCAATACCTTTACTTTACGTTGATCAGCCATCTCTTCACTCCTTTGCGCAAAAATAACTATACTAATTATAACAAAACACAAAGTTTAAAGTCTATTAATTTACACGCCCTATTTTCTGTAATTTTCCTTAAAATCCTCAGATAGCAGCTGATAAAGTCCTTCAGTTTCGTCTTTTTTTACTATCTCTTTCACAGATAAGACTTTTAAACTTAAAACTTTATTACCAAAATTAATCACAAGAACATCGCCCACACCAATATTTGTAGAAGACTTTGCTGCACGCCCATTTACCGTTATTCTTCCCTTATCAGCTATCTCTTTAGCAACCGTTCTACGTTTGATTATTCGTGAAACTTTCAGAAATTTATCTAATCTCATTTGTCCATCTCCATCTTATTTGATTAATTTAACTACCCATCTGCCTCCTGGCAAACCCAGCCATTCTTCTGTTGAAAATAGTTTTGCCTTGCGGATAAGGAAAACAAACAAACCTCCTCCCGCAGGAATAGTTACACAACATTGTATTAGACTCGCTGTACGGTTTGTTTCCAAATACAAAGAAAAAATAATTTGAGAACAAATTAATAGAAGACTCATTATGCAGATGCATATTGCCAGTCTATACAAAAAGCTAAATTTAAGGAAATGTTTTGTCCCTAAACCTGATAACATTGCTACTGAAAAAATAAGCCCTGTACTTAAACTAAGTAACGAAGAAAAACTAGCACCTGCAATTCCCCACAAGTATACCAAAGGATAACTGGTCAGAAGTTTCAATATTGTGATTATAATCAGCGGATGCACAGTTTTTTTATATTGGCCTTGACTCTGTAAAATAGAATTTACTAAAACAATCAAAGATGCTTCTGTAATTGATAAAGCTGCTACAGAAAGCGCAAAAGAACCTTGCTTGCTTCCAAACAGAGTCTCATTCACTACAGGCATTAAGATAAACAATCCAGCACTGGCTGCCGCTGAAATAGCTAAACAGACTCGAACTGCAAAGCCAATTGTCCGCTGATATTCAGTAAAAGCCTTCTGAAGATACTTTTTACTCAAAAGAGGCATCAGACTTGCAGAAAAACTCAAGGAAAGTACAAGTCCCAGCTGAAGCAATGGCTGAGCCCGATCATAGACTCCTTTTAGATTCTTAGACAAAACTGCACTATTTCCAGCGGCTTCCAATGCGTTCTTCATAGTAAATGAATCTACTAGTTGTAAAATAACCAGTAATCCTGAATAAAAGCAGATTACCAGTCCCTCTGAAAAAAGTGCACACGTTAACTTTTTTAGAAGCCCTTTGTCAAAGTTGAACTTTTCTCTAAAGAAAAGCTGCCTAAAGAAATTACTGAAGAATAAGAAAGCAAAAAAAGCACCTATAACTCCTGCAGTAAGTGTCCAAGAACCTATGCGGTAAAGTGACCAGCCTGCGTGTGTTGCAAAAAATGCAATAGTAATAATCAAAAAAACTCTGACACTTTGTTCAATAAGCTGAGACAAAGCAGTCGGCAAAACTTGCAGAATGCCCTGCTTATAGCCGCGTCCAACCGCCAAGAATGGAACTAGCAGGTATATCCACGAAACACTGCGTACCAATTGCGTAAGTCCCTTATCTCCCATCAAATAACCAACTGCAGGCGCCCCAATTTGCAACACACCAAAAAGTGCACCTCCGAATAGTGAAAGAATCGCAAAAAGATGCCGGGCATTATTATTGCGTGAAGCTTCGTCAGGACAAGCTGCTACCAACTTGGAAATATAAATTGGAAAACCATTCAGTGAAAACATAACTGCAATTCCGTAAAGCGGATAAATTTGCTGATAGATATAAAACCCAGTATTACCTACTAAATTTTCAAATGGAATACGATAAAGTGCACTGAGAATCTTTGCAGTCAAAGAAGCAACAGTTAAGACAGCCGCTCCTTTAAAAAGACTTTCTGTCGGTTTACTCTTCATAGTCACTTTTCCTTATAATTAGTTAAAAACTGCAATATTTTCTTTAGAACCACTTGCAGGTCAGCCATCACGCTAGCTGTCTTATCCTTAGGCTGCATCATAATTTCAAGCTGCATTTTTTCAGCCACAACTTTTAACGAAGCTTTGAGCTTAGTCTGAGAAAGAGCTTCAAGAAAATTCTGTGCCATTAATTTATGACTTACCTCACGTGCAAAAACAACTTTTATCTTACTTCTAACTTGTGAAATCAGTTCAACTTGCGCGCGATCTGCATACATTTTTAGCAGTCCAATTTGCAGTAAATTTTCGACTTCTATAGGATAGTCACCAAAACGATCAATCAGATCACTTTGCACTTCCCGATACTGCTCTACATTTTCAAGTTTTCTGATTCTCTTATAAATTTCAATTTTTTGACGTTGGTCTTCTAAATAACTAGTCGGCAAATATGCTTCAGTATCTAGCGAAATTTCAGCATCTGTACGTTTATCCCTTTGCTTTCCTTGCTTTTGCGCAATAGCATTTTTTAACATTTGTGTATACAGATCATAACCTACAGAATCAATAAATCCATGCTGTTGTTTACCAAGTAGATTTCCTGCCCCACGTATTGAAAGATCCCGCATAGCAATTTTAAAACCCGAACCCAATTCAGTAAAATCTTTAATTGCTTCAAGCCTTTTTTCACTGACTTCTGTCAAAATTTTATTTGGTCGATACATAAAGTAAGCATACGCAACCCGGTTGCTTCTACCCACACGACCGCGCAATTGGTACAACTGCGCAAGCCCCATATGATCCGCATCTTCTACGATTAGAGTATTAACATTTGGGATATCTACTCCAGTCTCAATAATGGTTGTGGTCACCAAAACATCATATTCACCGGCAATAAAGTCATAAAGCACTTTTTCGAGCTGAAATTCTGTCATCTGCCCATGAATATATGCAATCCGTGCTTCTGGGACAAACGTTTCTAATTCCGAAACAACTCTTTCAATATCTGAAACCCTGTTGTGTAAGTAAAAAGTCTGTCCTCCACGTGACAATTCACGAGTAATCGCGTCAGCAACAACTCCATAATTCTGTTCTAAAACATATGTTTGAATTGGATAACGATTCATTGGAGCAGTTTCAATCACAGAAAGATCACGTACACCAAGCATCGACATATTAAGAGTTCGGGGAATAGGCGTTGCTGTCAAGGTTAAAACGTCAACCCGAGAGCGTAGCTGTTTCAGCCGTTCTTTATGCTTCACGCCAAAACGCTGTTCCTCATCTATTATTAATAGCCCGAGATCTGCAAAAGCAACATCTTTCGAAAGCAATCTATGAGTTCCAACAACAATATCCACAGAACCATCTTTGAGTCCCGACAAAGTTTCAGAAATTTGCTTATTTGTCCTAAAACGCGAGAGGATACCCACTTCAACAGGGAAGTTCTCAAATCGACTCAGCATCGTTTCATAGTGCTGTTGCGCCAAAACCGTAGTTGGTACTAAAAAAGCAACTTGTTTTTGATCTTGAATAGCCTTAAAAGCAGCCCTTAAAGCCACTTCAGTCTTTCCATAACCCACATCACCAATCAATAAACGGTCCATTGGGCGTTGTTGCTGCATATCTTTTTTAATTTCAACTGTGCTGCGAAGTTGATCCGGAGTTTCTGTGTATGGGAAAGCATCTTCAAATTCATGCTGATACTCATTGTCAGCGGAGTATGAGTAACCCTTTTGTGTCTCACGTTTTGCATATAATTCAATCAGATCATCAGCAATATCTTCTATTTTGGATGCCACGTTCTTTTTAGTCTTAGCCCACTCACTGCCGCCTAATTTATTAATATGTGGCGTTTGAGCTTCAGAAGAAACATATTTTTGAACGCGATCAATTTGAGAAACCGGCAAAAAAAGCTTTCCGTTATCCCGATAAATGATAGTCAAATAATCCTGATGTCTGCCGCTGACCTCCATTGTTTTCATTCCCATATAACGACCTATTCCATGGTTAATATGAACAACATAATCTCCCTTTTTAAGCTCAGTATAGCTTTTTAGGCGTTCTGTATTTTCCATGGTTTGTCTTTTAGGATGCTTTTTAACCACTTTTTTTAATAATTCATGTTCCGTAAGGATAATGATTTTTTCTTGAGGCAGTTCGAAACCGTTCTCTAGATTCCCCTCAATAATCTGTATTCTTTGCGGTTGCAGGGCATTCGCTTTGGTTAAAATCGCTTGAATTTCAAAATCTTCAAGTATTTGCATAAATTTAACCAGGTGTTCTTTATTAGATAACACAAATATAACTGTTTGTTTTTGTTTTTTCCACCTGTCTACTTCCATTTTCAAAAGAGGCATCTGACCAAAGAATTGTTGAACAGCTCTTACTTTAATATCAATCTTTGTGTCAAAAGTCAACTGTCCCATGCCCTTTTCAAAAAGTGAAAAAAAAATACTGCTCGAAGAATTTTTTTTCACTAAAGTACGTAATTTATTTTCCCAATTTTCCTCCGAAAAAAGACCGCCCTTTTTTAACTGTTCGAGTTTCCACTGCACATTCTCTTCATCTAGTATCCGTTCACTTTCAAGTAAACGAGGATAATCATCTACCATGAAAAAAGAATCTGGTTCCAAATAATCAAGCAAGGAAAAGCGTTTAGGATACACTTGGTCTAAAAAAACAGCTTGTGCAGGCTGCAAAAAACCAGCAGAAATACTTTCGCATAAATTATTATAAGTTTCTTTCAAATTAAGTTGGAAATGTTTATCCTTAATTAATTTTTTATCTTTATTGTATTGCAAAGTGACATTTTTTAGAGCCCTTTCCTCAAAAGACACAGGAAGGAGCAGGTCAGTTGCCGGTAAAATAATTGTCTGTTCGATATTTTTTAGACTGCGTTGTGTATCTGGCGCAAATTCACGCAATGAGTCTATCTCATCATCAAAAAGATCAATTCTAACTGGCCTATCCTGATTAAACGGATAAATGTCAATTATAGACCCCCGGACCGCAAAGTCTCCAGGTTTATCTACCAATTTATGGCGTTCAAAACCCATTAAATTTAGTTTTCCCTCAAGTTTTGTTAAGATAATTTCCTGACCGATCTTTAGTTTCAAACTACTGGTAGACCAAATTTCAGGAGGCGGTAAAAGTCTTTTCAAGCCTTTAACAGAAGACAAAACAATTTGCGGTTTTTTAGAATTCGCTAAAGCAGCTAAAGTGCCTACCCTTTGTGCGCGATACTCTGGAGAACTAACTGCAACTTCAGCAGCAGTTGCTTCTTCAACTGGATACAGACAAACCTGATTTGATCCTACAAGGTTACTTAACTCATTTTCTAAAAGTTGAGCATGATGTAAAGAATCCAAAACCAGCAGAATAGTTTTTTGTTGTTTATTAAAAAAATTTGCAATAAAAAGCGTTTTAGTAGAGCCGAGCAACCCGGTTATCAAATGACGTTTTTGCTTAATTTTAACGTTTTTAAGCCACTGTTTAATTGCTGGCGTATCCAGTAGCAACTCCTCAATTTTCATTTTTAACAAAAAACTCCTTAATTTTTTTACTTATGGTTAAACTTATTCATAGTTAGTACAAAATCTTCATTTTCAATCCAGTCATCCAGTGCAGCTGTGGCAGCTTCGATTCCTTGATCCAGTTTGCTTTTTTCCGAAACTGAAAAGCGAGTCAAGACCCAGTCTACTACTCCAGACTTTTGCGGATGATCAATTCCGATACGAACTCGTTTAAATTCTTGAGTACCAATTTGAGCAATGATACTCTTTATACCATTATGCCCTCCAGCAGAACCCTTCGGCCGTAAACGAAGATGACCGATCGGCAGATCCATATCATCATGAATAACAATTAATTGGCTAACGTCGACATTTGAATATTTCATAAGCGGTTTTACGCTTCGACCCGACTCATTCATATAAGTAGTCGGTTTTGCCAATATTATCTTTTCTCCGTTATGAAAAAACTCAGCAATTTCAGCTTCATGTTTTAATTTGCTGAAAGTAACTTCCTTTTGTTTCGCGTAATTTTCAACTGTCATAAACCCAACATTATGTCTGGTTCCTTCATACTTTTTACCAATATTTCCAAGTCCAACAATCAACTTCATATACTGTCCTATCCTCCACTTTTCCTCATAATAATGCCGAAACAAATTTTATATATAGCTATAGCCGCATCAACTTTTTCAAGATACGACTATTAACTTTTTACACCAAAAATGTGGGACAGCAAAAGCAGTCCCATTAGCCACCCATAACTTCTAAGTTCTTGTATAGTATACCATAACCGAAAGTTTGAGCCGCAAAAAAATGATTGAAAAGTTCTTCACATTTTTCAGAAAAACGTGATATACTAACAATGTGCTAACAAGTCCATTTATGAAAGGAATGTGTTACTTTGTCAGAAACAAAAAATCATCAAAAAGTTATCTTAGTCGGTGACGGCGCTGTTGGATCAAGCTTTGCCTATGCAATGGCACTCCAAGGGGTTGCTGAGGAATTTGGAATCGTCGATGTTGTGAAAGAACGTACAGAAGGCGACGCTTTGGATCTCTCAGATGCAACAGCATTGTCATACCCAAAGAAGATTTACTCTGCTGAATATTCTGACTGCAAAGACGCTGACTTGGTTGTTATTACAGCTGGCGCACCTCAAAAACCAGGTGAAACTCGTCTTGACTTGGTAAACAAAAATCTAAAAATTTTATCAAGTATTGTAAAACCTGTTGTTGATTCTGGTTTCGACGGTATTTTCTTGGTAGCTGCAAACCCTGTTGATATTTTGACATATGCTACTTGGAAATTCTCAGGTTTCCCAAAGAACAAAGTTATCGGTTCAGGTACATCGTTAGATACTTCACGTTTACGTGTTGCTCTTGGCGAATTAACAGGCATCCGCGATCCTCGTTCAGTCCATGCTTATATTATGGGTGAACATGGCGACTCTGAATTTGCTGCTTATTCAGCAGCAACAATCGGTGGTCTTCCTGTTCTTGATTGGGCTAAGGAAAACAAAGTTTCTAAAGAAACTCTTGCTAAACTTGAGGATGACGTGCGTAACAAGGCTTACACAATCATCAGCAAGAAGGGTGCAACTTTCTATGGTGTTGCAACAGCCTTAGCACGTATTTCAAAAGCTATTCTTCGTGACGAAGATGCTGTTCTTCCAGTTTCAGCTTATATGGATGGACAATATGGCCTTAATGATATTTATATTGGTACTCCAGCTGTTGTTAATGGAACAGGTCTTGTAAAAATTCTTGAAGTTCCTTTGAATGAAGAAGAAAGCAAGAAAATGTCCGATTCTGCAACAACATTGAAAAAAGTTTTAAATGATGGTTTAAAAAACCTTGAAAAGAAAGCTTAATTTATTGTAAATTAATTATTTTCTAAAAAGCTGCAGCAAACGTATCAGTTTTGCTGCAGCTTTTTATTTTATTATTTATTTTAATCAATTTTTTTGCTTTATCCTTCTTATAGCTTCATTTTGCTTCCAAATTAAATAAAAAACATAATTGTTCTTTCCTTTTTGAAGAAATTATATAATAATATGTATTAGAAGTTTTTAATTATATGGAGGGTAATATCTCATGCTATTCAAATCACTCATTAAACCCAAGAACGAGTTAACCACTGTTCGGGAAGATATTTCGCTTGAAGATGCTTTACAGGTACTTGAACAATCAGGTTTCCGTTGTGTTCCAATTTTAGATAAGACTGGGCAGATTTTTCGCGGTAACATCTATAAGATGCATATCTATCGCCATAAATCTCGTGGAGGAGATATGAAGCTTCCAGTTACATACCTTCTAAAAAATGCCACTAAATTTGTCACTATTGATTCAGCCTTTTTCAACATATTCTTTTCTATTAAGGACCTACCATACATCACAGTTTTAGACGAACAAAATTTTTTCTATGGCATTCTTACCCACTCTAGTTTGCTCGGCATGCTTTCTCAATCCTGGAATGTAAAAATTGGCAGCTATGTCTTAAC
The DNA here is from genome assembly GCF_001436275.1 of Liquorilactobacillus oeni DSM 19972. Taxonomy (GTDB): domain Bacteria; phylum Bacillota; class Bacilli; order Lactobacillales; family Lactobacillaceae; genus Liquorilactobacillus; species Liquorilactobacillus oeni. The sequence goes on along the minus strand of NZ_AZEH01000014.1, from coordinate 58,824 downwards.
AGTTGTTTCTTCAGGTGAACGCGGTGATTTGGTTGACATGGCTAAAATCATTACAAAATACACGTCAATTGCAAGTTGTATCACACTTGACGTCCAATCAAACGAACTAATACATCGGACTTTGTTTACTTTGCCTGAAGGAGTTACCCCAGAAAAGCTAAAAAAGATCATTTCAAACTTAGAACGAAAAAGTTTTAAAGTCCCTGAAATTGAAGATTTAAAGTCTTTTTAAAAAATGTGCAGCTACAATCAAAAAAATAACATAAAAAGACTTAGTCGAAAATTTAGTTTTGACTAAGTCTTTTTGATATATAAAATTGCATCTATTTAATTAAAATATATAATTGCAATTACTAAAACATCTCTGAAATTTATTTATGTATATTAGCCAGTCCAAGACTGACTTCTAGTGCATGATCTATTGCGCTCATTCTTTTTGTGTCTACATGAGCAACTCTGTCTAACAAGCGTTGCTTATCAATAGTTCTAACTTGTTCTAATAAAACAACTGAATCTTTATCCAAACCGACTTCTGAAGATAATAAACCAACATGAGTCGGCATTTTCGGCTTTTGAATCTTTGCCGTAATTGCCGCCACAATCACAGTAGGACTGTAGCGATTACCAATATTATTCTGAATTATCAAGACAGGGCGCATACCACCTTGCTCCGATCCAACAACAGGTGAAAGATCTGCAAAAAATATATCACCACGTTTAACTTCATCAACTGTCATATAATCCCTCTATCTTCTATTTCACACTCTGCTTCATATTCGCAACCAACAAATTCGTCACAAATTTTTTTATTCAGCGGACCCATTTCTTTGTACCCGCTTATCAAATCGTCAAGAATTTGATGATGCGCATCCACGTAATCTGCCATAACACTATTTTTTTCGAGTTCCCCTTGATCAATTGAATAATAATCGCAATATATCGAAATACGTTCATTTTTATTAGCAAAAAAATTATTTGCTGTGTGTTCATCAAAGTGATACGTCATCTCAAACGGCCCCCAACATCATTTATTTAAACATAATACCACATTTATTAACAAAAAGATGGTTCCTTATTTATAATATCGTGGAATCCTTTCTGAAAGAGCACAGAGTACTTCGTAATGAATTGTCTTAGAATATGTCGCGATATCCTGTGCTGTGATTGTCTTTTTATTGTCTGTTCCAATTAAAGTGACCTTTTCTCCAACTGGTAATTCATAAGGCAGTCGAATCATTATTTGATCCATACATACCCTTCCAACTATTGCACAATAGATTCCCTTAACTAACACCTTAAATCCCTGCATGCGCCTTAGCCATCCATCAGCATAACCAATTGGAACAGTAGCGATCCATTCAGCTTTTGAAGCGGTATAAGTCTTCCCGTAACCTACTGAATTTCCTGCATCAAGCTGCCGAACCGAAACAATTTCACTATAAAGGCTCATCGCAGGTTTTAATTCGCTCGGTAACTCTAACTCACCACCCGAGGGGTTAAGGCCATACATTGCTATTCCAAATCGAACTGCATTGCCCTTAGCTTCTTTATGCCACAAGGAAGCTGCCGAATTAGCAACATGCACATAACGCGGTTTGTTAATCACTACTGTCATCAGTTCATGAAATTTTTCAAGCTGCCTGTGATAGTGATCTAAAGCTGTTTGTGCGGTCGAATCAGCTGTTGCAAAGTGTGTAAAAATTCCCTCAAAAATAAATTCTTCTCGATGGGCTTTCAAAAAAGCTAACGCCTTTTTTAATTCTTCTTTTGTTCTAAAACCAATTCTACTCATACCGGTATCAAGTGCCAAGTGAACAGCCAACCGAACGTTTTTAGCTCGTAATAGCGGAGCCGCAGCCTGTAAAAAAGCCAAACTATCGACAGTAGCAGAAAGATTATTTTGCGCCATTAAAACAGCTTGTGCAGGTGGGTTAACACCTAGAACCAAGATAAGTTCTTTTATGCCAGCAAGTCTGAGTTTTAAACCCTCATCAATAATAGCAACACAAAAGCCGTCAACCCCGGCCTCATGTGCAGCTTGCGAAACTTCTAATAAGCCATGACCATAAGCATTTGCTTTTACAACAGCAAAAAGTGCCTGTTCAGGGTCCATTTTCTTTTTCTCTATTCCAATGTTTCGCTTAATTATTGCAAGACTTATCTTTGCATAAGTATTGCGATGAGTTCCTACAACCATTCCCAGCATCTTCCTTATCTATGATTTACTTTCCAAAATTACCTCAGTTATAACTACCTTCTCAGTGTGCGAAATTGAAATGTGTGCTTCGTCTTCAATAAAAGGATGTGTCATAATTCGCGGGCGCCCAGTTTGTTGATCATCTATAATCTCAATATCTTGAAAGCCAATGATTTTACCAATGCCTGTACCTGCCGCCTTACTATATGATTCCTTTGCAGAAAATCTTCCCGCTAGAAATTCATATTTTCTTTTCTCACCATATTTGTTAAAGGCTACCAATTCCGCCGAGGTAAGTACCCGCTGAGCAAATGTATTATGCGCTTTGAAAGCATTTTTGATTCTTGATATTTCAGTAATATCAATTCCTATTCCCAAAATCATTTTTATAAACACCTCATTAAAATCAAAAGTACTTAAACAAAGTATATACACGATTTATTTTATCACATCTTTTTAACGCAAAAAAGAAGAACAGCAATAAAACAATTGTTTTACTACTATTCTCCCCTGAAAGAAATTCATACTAAAAATTTACGATTCTAGTCTTTCTTCACCCTAATGGTGAACTTGCGTTTCTTTTTACGATCGCGACTGTATTTATCGCGATTTTGTTCTTTTCGCGGCTTATAGTTTTTAGAACCCTTGCCGTTATCGTGCCAAGAACGCCTCTTATTATGACTATAATGGTTTGAAGAACCTTTCTTTCTTCGGCTCGGCAAAGGACGTTCTGGCGTAATTTTTACAGGAACCTTGCTAGCATCATCCTTAGCCACCTCATTAATCAATGCTGCAATCAAATCGGTAGCATCATATTTTTTAAGAAGCTCATCGACCTGCTTAGAAAATTTTTCTGTGTCGGTTTTCCTAACAAGATCGCCGATTTTTTCTACAGCTGAAGAAACTTGACCAATAAAGGCTTCTTCTTGTGTAGGCGGCTTCAAAGCAGTCATTCTCTTCTTGGTAAGTTTTTCGATAACACGCAAATAATCAACTTCATTAGGAGTTACAAAAGTTACCGATACACCATGATGTCCAGCACGACCAGTACGTCCAATGCGATGAACATAACTTTCCGGGTCTTGAGGGATATCGTAGTTATAAACATGCGTTACACCTGAAATATCAAGTCCTCTAGCTGCTACATCCGTTGCTACAAGAATATCTAGCTTTCCGGCTTTAAATTGCTTCAAAATACTCATCCGCCGCTGCTGCGACAAATCCCCATGAATTCCCTTAGCATTATAGCCGCGAGCTTCTAAGCCCTTAGAAAGCTCATCTACACGTCTTTTTGTACGACCAAAAAGAATTGTTAGTTCAGGCGCTTGAACGTCTAAAATACGTGTCATGACATCAAATTTTTCAAAATCTTTTGCGCGGACATAATATTGGTCTACCAAGTCTGTGGTTAGTTCCTTACTTTTGATCTTAACAATTTCAGGTTTAGTCATAAACTTCTCGCCAATTTTCAAAATTGCAGACGGCATAGTAGCCGAGAAGAGCAAAGTTTGTCTTTTATCAGGAATTGTTTTAATAATACTTTCGATGTCTTCGACAAATCCCATGTCAAGCATTTCGTCAGCCTCATCAAGAACAAGCGTTTCAACTGAGCTTAAATCTATAGTACGTCTTCTGATATGATCAAGAAGTCTCCCTGGTGTTCCGACTACGATTTGTGGAGCTCTCTTCAACATTTTGATCTGACGTCTGATATCTGCTCCGCCGTAGACTACTTGCACTTTAGCATGTTCATCGCGTCCCAAACGGAATAGCTCTTCTTGAGTTTGAATAGCAAGCTCACGGGTTGGTGAAATAATTACTGCTTGAACTTCATTCCGCTTAACATCAATATGATTTAGGATCGGCAATCCAAAAGCTGCTGTTTTCCCAGTTCCGGTCTGTGCCTGACCGATAACATCGTTGCCTTTCAGAACCAAAGGTATCGTTTCAGCCTGAATTGGGGTAGCCTCTTCAAACCCACTGCGTTTGATTGCCTTTAATAGATTATCTGAAAGTCCGAGTTCTGTAAATTTCAAAAAATATTTCCTCCTATTAATAATTCTGTGTTTTCAGTTCTCTTAAACTAAGTTAAATCATTAAGAACCTGTTCTAAATGTATACCATGACTGCCTTTCAATAACACTAAATCTTCTGGTTCTATTTCATTTTGCAACACTGAAGCCAGTTTTTTCTTTTCTTCGGTCTTGTACCAATGTAACTGTGTGGAATCAAACTTATCTTTCAATTTTTCTTCCAATTGCTCCATATCATTACCACAAAGAAAAATTTCTTTAATCTTTTGAGGATCGATTGCTTCTGCTAAACCGGCATGCATTTCCTTAGAATGTTCGCCTAATTGTAGCATGTCACCTAATACTACGATTCTTTTGCCAGCAGTTTTTGCCTCAGAAAATGCCTTAAGAACCAGTTTGGCTGCTGTTGGATTAGAGTTATAAACATCGCTTAAAATCTTCTCTCCCTGTTTGCCTCTAATCCACTCAGTACGATTCTTTGTTAATGTAAACGACGAAAGTGCTTTAACCATTAATTTAACTGGAATTCTAAAATAATCTCCCACGCTCAAAGCAGCAAGAGCATTATTAACATTGTAAGAACCAATCATTGGGATCATAAAATTTTCATCAGGCCATTTTGAAACTCTGAAGCTGGTCTTATTTTCATTACTTACAATATTAAGTCCCCTGAAATTGTCTGATTCTCTGTTACCGAACGTGACAGTTTCTTGTGTCAATTTCTTAACCCTTTGAGTTAACAGAGGTTCATCACCGTTAAAGATCAAAACTCCATCTTCCTTTAGGCCATGAGTTATCTCCATCTTTGCATCTGCAATCTTGTCTCTGGTCCCAAAGAACTCAATGTGGGCTTCTCCTATCATGGTGATAACAGCAATATCAGGTTCAACAAGGCGGCTTAAGCCGTCAAGCTCTCCAAAATGATCCATACCCATTTCAATAACTAGTACTTCAGTATTAGGTTCCATATCAAGAACTGTTATTGGTACTCCAATATAGTTATTAAAATTAGCATGGGTTTTCTTTACATTAAACTGTTCCCCTAAAATAGCTGCAACCATATCCTTCGTTGTTGTTTTTCCATTGCTTCCTGTAATCGCCACAACTTTAGGATTAATCTTATATAAATAGTATTTGGCCAGTTTTTGCAGAGCTGCTAAACTGTCCGTAACCGTTATTCTAGGAAAGTTTTCTGGAGTTCCTTCATGACCTTCTTCCCAAAGAGTTGCAACAGCTCCGTTTGAGATTGCGTTTTTGATGTACTCATGCCCATCATGCTCCCCTCTCAATGGCACAAAAAGCGCACCAGGTTGTAATGAACGGGTATCGAAAGAAACACTTGTAACAACGACATCTGCCCATTCTTCTGTCAAATCCACCTGTAGTGCTTTCGCAATTTCTGCTAATCGCATCTTCATGTGACTATCTTCCTTTCTCTTGACATTGCATTTATCAACAATGTCCCGATAAGAATCTCATCTACTTAAAGTTAATTTTCAGTCAAATAAACTTATATGCAAAATTCGTCCTATGTTATTGTATCACAAATAAAAAATCTTACTTGGGGCTAATATAAAATTTCTTTACCATATCTTCAAAAATAAATTAACCATTGCAAAATAAACAATGAATCTTCTAGATTTAAAAGTTAAAATTATCTTCAAAAGCTTCTGGAACAATTACTTCCAATTTCCATTCTTTAACATTCAAATAATAATGTAATTTTCCTACCAATTTTGATTTTTCTATTAACATCGTAGGCTCATGCCACTTTAACTGATAGACACTTTCTGGCGCTGTCAACATCGGAATTGAAATCTCTTGATTTCTAATTTTTACCCTGCCATAATCAAAGACCACTCCATTGCTAAATAAAGAAGTCAACTCTTGGACAATCTCAGACGGCATCATCAAAAAGGGATGCCGCGAACGCAAAATAAGCCTTTTTTCACGATACACCTCCGCAAGATAAACTGCTAAAGTTTTTGCCAATAACTGATAAAAATGGGGTAAATAACGATAATATACTTTTTTGGCACCATTAGGCAATGTTAAAAAAACATAACTATTTTGCAATTTATAGTAAAAAGGAGCCTTAAGATGAGTGTAAGCATGACCGAGATAAAGCAATTCCGAAACTTCACGAGGTGCTAGAAACTCCAAGTCATTAACGGAATCAAAGTCGATCCATTCTAACGCTTTAGCATGTCTACCGGACAAATAAGCTTTTACAGCTTCTTCTCCTAAGTACATATTAAATCCAGAGTAAATATCTATTTCCTGTTGCGGGTCAACATTACTAAGTGAAAGAATATTCTTAGGCGGAAGAGGCACATTTGCAATAAAATCAGCAGTAGAAATACCATAGGTTAGTGTGAGATGCGACACTTTCTCGACGTATACGTAAACAAGGTTGCTACGCATTATTTTTCCTCTATTCTATTAAAAAATACATATCTACATCTTACGTAAACGTGCAACTCGATCATCAATCGGAGGATGAGTGTCAAAAAGGTGCGTCCAAGATCCAGATTTAAACGGATTAGCAATATATAAAGATGAACTACTTGGATCCGCAGCCTTCATCGGCTCGCTTTGCGAAATTTTTTCAAGTGCGTTAATAAGTCCTTGAGGATTTCTTGTTAATTCAACCCCTGAGGCATCTGCTAAAAATTCACGGTTACGTGATAAAGCAAGTTGAGCCAAAGTGGCTGCTAAGGGTGCCAAAATAACAACTATAAGGGATAGAATCATAAGGATAGCCGCAGTGCCGTTGCCGCCTTCATTATTTCTTCTGCGACCAGTTCCCCCCCACCAAAATGAGTTAAAGCCCAAGTTAACAAGGGCAGAGATAACAGCTGTTAATGCTAATGCTGTTGTTTGCAGTCTGATATCATAATTACGAATATGTGAGACTTCATGAGCAATAACACCCTCAAGTTCTTCTCGCTTAAGCCGTGTAAGCAATCCCTCAGTAACTGCTACAGCAGAGTGCTTTGGATTACTACCTGTTGCAAAAGCATTAGGGCTTTCGTCCGCAATAATGAATACTCGCGGCATCGGAACTCGTCCTACCATTGCCATATCCTCAACAATATGCCAAAGCTCAGGGAAATCGCTTTCTTGTTTGATTTCTTTTGCGTGATTCATCCCCATCACAATTTCAGTGGATTGTGCAAGCATTGCAATCATGTAAAAAAAGCCGAGCACAGCTGCCATAACTACGCCTAAGTATGAATTATCAAAAAAAACATAGCCAACAGCCGCTCCAATTAGTAAAACTAATAAGAAAAAGGCGATCATCACATAGACCGTCCGCCTTTTATTACGTGCTATTTGTTGAAATAACATTTAGGTATACTCCTTTGAACCAAATCTACTCAAAAGAAACTTTAGGTGTTTCTTTTTCTTGAGCAGGAACTTCCAGATAGCCAACTTTAGTCATACCATGAACTTTAGCAATAACGTTAGAAGGAAAAGTCATCAATTTTTGATTGAAAGAAGCTGCACTTGAATTAAAGAGTTGCCGTGAATATGCAATCTTATTTTCTGTATTAGTTAGTTCTTCCATCAGTTTAGTAAATTCTTGGTTTGCCTTAAGATCAGGATAACTTTCAGCTAGTGCAAAGATTGATTTTAATGAATCGGAAAGCTGATTAGAGATTTCCATCTTTTTCTGATGTGCATCATTAGGTAAACTCACTAACTGATTCCGCAACTGTACTACTTGAGCAAAGGTTTCCCGTTCATGCTTTGCATATCCTTTTGTTGTTTCAACCAAATTAGGGATCAAATCATTACGCCTTTTTAACTGTACATCTATTTGACTCCAAGACTCTTCGGTATATACCTTTGCAGTTTGCAAACCATTATAGAGCGCAATATAACCAAAAACCAGAAGTGCGATTATTACTATTACCACAATCCAAAACATCATTTTTCCTCCAATACCTCATGTGTAATTAAAAACACAATACTATCCCAAAATCTCCATGTAAAAAGTCCTTTTGAAATTCTCATAACCACTGTCTAATATACACTATTATCATAGCAAATTTCGATTCTTTTATAAAGCCGATTACCTTAGAATTTAAAATTAATTAAGAACATTTTTATAAAGAAGTATAAAAAAAGCGAGCCTTCACAAAGGCTCGCCTGAGTGCGGTATCATTTAAAAGATAAATAAACGCCATTCCACAATAGCAATCTATAAGTACGCTAGAAATCCGCTAGCATTTGTACTCCGCTTGAAAAAGTCACTAGCCGCCGCAGCGGAACGATTTTAAAATCGCCTGACTATTCTCGACTCATCGCATACGCTTATTTTAGTACAACTTCAGTCAAAACACAACATAAGTTTAAAATAATTTTTTTTGCATTTGATGGTGCGCAATTCCAGCCTCCAAAAAACCTGGTCCTTCAACATGATACCCTAACTTTCGGTAAAATCCTTGAGCTTGATCCTGTGCTCCTAGTTTTAAGTAACGAATATCATGATTATGCGCTACTTTTTCTAAGTATTCCATTAAAGATTTAGCAATTCCCTGTCCTCTAAATTCCGGCAAGGTAGCGACTCTTTGAATATGCCAGCTAGGTCCTTCTTCATTTAAAATCCGAGCAGTTGCAGCTGATCTGCCATCAACATAAGCAACAAAGTGTACAGCTTCAGCTTCGTTTGCAATCTCTAACGCCGGGGCAACGCCTTGTTCTTTAATAAAAACCCGTTTACGAATTACCAGTGCGTCTTGGTAGCACTTTGAAGTCAAGTCAGTTGTCTGTTCAAACTCAAGCATTTTCTTTCAGTCCTTTCAAAAAAAATATATCATTGTATACTAAAGAGTAGAAAAATTAATTCTTGTATATTAATAAGGTGATATTTTGGCAAAACACATCAAACAAAAAAGATTCTCATTTCTAACTTACTTTACACGGATTTCACTCATGTGTTTAGTATGTATTCTAGCATTGTTGAGCACTTCTGAGAATACTCATGAAGAAAAAATCCATTTTACTGAAATTGTTCCCACTATTTATCTTCACGGGTACGACGGTAGTGCAGCTTCTACTAATAAACTAATCTCAGCTGCACAAAAAAGTGGCCGGGCAAGAAAAACCTTAACCGTGCAAGTTGCACCAAATGGACACCTTCAGCTTAAAGGAAAATGGTCTTGGTCTGAAAAAAATCCGCTTATCCAAGTGATCTTTACTGATAATACTGCTGAGATTCCAACTGAAGCTGTTTGGCTTAAAAATGTGGTCAGCTATCTTCAGCAGGAATACAGCATGCAAAAATTCAACGTGGTTTCGCATTCAATGAGCGGTCCCGTAACTTACTATTGGGCAGTTCACTTGCGAAAAAAGGACTCTCCAATCTTAAGTAAGTTTGTTCCGATTGCAGGCCCTTTTAATAGAGTAATTTACATTGATGACACTCCTAACCAGAATTCGCTGGACTCGTCAGGAAAACCTGTCTTACAGAATGCAGCATACCGTGACTACTTGAAGTATCGCAATAATTTTCCAAAACAAACACATGTCTTGAACATTTTTGGCAACTTAGAAGACGGATCAAATTCCGATGGTTTGGTAACAAACACTTCAGCACGCTCTTTAGCTTACCTTCTGCGCAATCATGTTGCTTCCTACCAGGAATTAATGGTAAAAGGCCCAAATGCTCAGCATACACTTTTACACAGTAATAATGCTACAGTAGATCAAGCTATCAACAACTTTCTTTGGAAAAAATAACATATTTTAGTTTGCTATTATTTATTTTTGGACTAAAATGAAAGTGTAAAGTTGTTTCATGTTTTGGATTTCAATATAAAGAGGCGATATCAATGTCACAAAAATTAAGTAAAGAAGAAAAAAAAGCATTGGCTCGCAAGGCTTTAGATGATCGTGCAAAACACCCTAGCAAAAAAAATGGTTCTGGTTTTGCGCGTTTAGATGCCGACGCTAAGAAGTTCCAAAACTAAAATTACTGCTTATCGACTCAACAATAATTTACTAAAAAAGAGGCTTAGTCAATTACAAAACTTGACTGAGTCTCTTTAATTTATCCTACATCTTTTTTATGAAGCTCCTAACTCCTCCTTCTATCTATCTTTGGTATTTTACCGCCCAAGTTAGCTCTTGTGCCCCTCTCTTGTTGATTCACCATTTGTTATTGCGTCTTAATTAATTAGTAATACTTTTCTTTGCAAAAACAGCTGAAAACGCTGCTAGGGAAACAGGGTCGTTATAAATGGAAAAAAAGGTGTCTGAAAAACAGCCTGCAAATTCACCTGTATACAATTGTTTCTTAAAAATCCGTGCAACCAGCTGGGGATCGTTGCCAAAACTGCCGCATCCAAATGCCCCCATTATCAAAATGGTATCTCCAGAAAGCTTAAATTGACGCAGAATTTGCTTGACCTTAACCTCAAGGTCTTTTTCAATCTCATCTTTTTTTACTTGTAAACCATGTTTTCTCATTGCTTTAACATCAGGAGCTGCAATACTCAAAACATCTACTAAACATTCTTTTGAAAGATAACTTTTTTCAGTTTCATCACGCAAAATTTTAATGTTTTGTCCAAAAATAAAAGCAGGACTATAAAAAAAGTTATGCGGGTTCTTTTGATTTAGACGGTAATAGTTTTTCTTATATTTTAATAGTTCAGGGTATAAAAAACTATTACGGCAAAGTGTCTGTTCTTGAGCATTCACTCCTTCAAGAAAATTTCCACCAGGAACGACAGGACTGGCAAAGTTTAAAACTCCTACCTTAGCGTCTTGGCTATTTTCTAAGCGAATGCGCAAAAGGACATTCTCATCTACAACTTTAATATTTAAAGCTGTTAACTTAAAAGGACTAATAGCACCTGTCTTGGGAATAAGTTTTTCTATTAAAATGGATCTTTGTTTGAGTTCATTCATTTCAATTTGATAAAGATTCATAGTATGATGGCCGATTTTTTTTAAATCTTCACTTTTAGTTTCCATAGGCTCTTGCTCTTTTCTTAAAATTGCGCTTTACCTTGTATCTATAATAACACCTTGCGTTCTCCTTTAGCTAAATATGCTCAAAAAAAGACTACGGCAATAGCAAACATTCGTCGCGGTCTTTTTGAACATGTTTAATAATTTTTTTCAATATCTGCTTTCTTGGCTATGCCCAGAATTTTTTAAAAAAATTTTTGTTTATTTATTAAGGATCCAGAAAAAACCAATGAAGACAAAGAATAGCAGGTACATAATAGGATGAACTTCTTTACCTCTTTTTGCAGCGATCATTGTAATTGGGTAAGCAATTACTCCCAGTGCAAGCCCATCTGAAATACTATACGTCAATGGCATCCCCAACAGAATCAAGAAAGAAGGAATGGCAATCTCCATTTTTTCCCATTCGATTTTTTTCATACTCTGAGCCATTAAAACACCTACGATAATCAAAGCTGGAGCTGTAACTTGGCTTGTAACAACAGCTAATAAAGGAGAAAAAAACATTCCAACTATGAAAAGAAGGCCTGTTACAACTGCGGTAAGCCCTGACCTGCCGCCAACGGCTATCCCAGCAGAAGATTCTACATATGCACCTACAGGAGAAGTTCCAAGAAGCGAACCTGCAGTCATCGCAACCGAATCAGACATCAAAGCCTTGCCAACACGCGGCATTTTATTATTCCGAAGAAAACCTGCCTGTTGAGCAAGGCCTACTAACGTCCCAGCCGTATCGAAAAATGTAACCAAAAGGAATGTTAAGACAACAACTATTAACTGCATAGAATTAATATCACCAATATGTTTAGCTGCTACTAAGAAAGTTGGTGCCAAGCTTGGTGCAGGAGAGATCAAAGCTGTCGGCAACTTAATCATTCCTGTAATGATTCCCAGCAATGAAGTCGCAATCATCCCAATAAAAATACCGCCTGGAACATGCTTAACTAGTAAAATAGCAGTAACGATCAAACCAAAAATTGTCAACCATGTTGTCCCCGAAAAGCTGCCCAGTTTGACCAGTGTAGACTTGTCAGCAATAATTAATCCTCCATCCGCCAAACCAATAAAAGCAATAAATAGACCAATTCCTGCTGATATTGCATATTTCAGATTTGCCGGAATCGCATCTATGATCAACTCGCGCAATTTGAAAATTGTGATTAACAAAAAAATTAACGATGCTACAAAGACACCAGCTAAAGCAGTCTGCCACGGAACTTTCATTCCGATACAGACAGAGTAGGTAAAGAATGCATTTATCCCGAGTGCAGGAGCCGTTGCGATGGGATATCTAGCAAGCAATCCCATTAAAAGACATCCCAATGCACTGGCCAGAGCAGTTGCTGTAAAAACTGCTCCCTTATCCATCCCAGATGCTCCTAAAACGCTTGGGTTAACGAATAATATATATGCCATTGAAATAAAAGTGGTGAACCCAGCTAATATCTCACGCCCAAAATTTGTTTCGAGCTCTTTGATGTGAAAATATGATGCTACCTTTTCCTTCAAAACTCTTACCCCTTTTTTACGAACATTAAAGTTCTTCTTTGGTTATATAACCCGATAGATACTATACTATAAGGATAAAAAAATGTAAATACAAATAGCTACTGATATTAATGTTCGTATTTAAAGTCAATTATTTAATAAGCTTCACAATTTAACCAATTATTGTTTATCGGTTGCTATTATTGTCTTTTTTAGGGACAATTAGATTATTAATCTGAAACTAAATTACATAAGGGGGGGAGTCAATTGCTGCAAAAGTTCAAAGAATTTTTCCTGCGACCGCGAAAACTATGGGAAAAGAACCTGATTATACTTTGGATTGGCACTTTCATGGCTGGCATCGCTTTTAGTTTGGTAATGCCCTTTCTTTCACTATACATCGATACTCTTGGTAACTTTTCCAAGGCACAGCTTAATTTTTATAGTGGACTGACATATTCCGCAACATTTTTAGTAATGGCGATTGTCTCTCCCTTTTGGGGGAAGCTTGCAGATCGCAAAGGCAGAAAAGTAATGATTTTACGTGCTTCATTTGGAATGGCAATTGTTATTGCTGCAATGGGTTTAGTCACAAACGTAAATCAATTAATATTGCTGCGGCTCCTTCAAGGAATTTTTTCCGGATACGTAAGCAATTCTAATGCTCTGATTGCAACAGAGACTCCTAAAGAACATAGCGGCAAAGCACTTGGCATCTTAATTACCGGAAATGTAACAGGTACTCTTTTTGGACCATTAGTCGGTGGGGTCATAGCTGCTGTTTTCGGATATCGACTGACTTTTTTCCTTACTGGAATTATTTTATTCCTAGTTTTTTTACTCAGCGCCCTTTTCGTAAAAGAAAAGTTCCAGCCGCTTGAAAAAGATGAGCTGCAAAGCGGACGTGCAATTTTCCGCAGCCTAAAAAGTCCAAGAATAGTAATCGGTATGTTACTTACCACTCTCTTGATACAGCTAGGAAACTTTTCTATTAGCCCTATCATCAGCCTCTATGTACGCCAACTGATGCACAATACCGGCCCCATCACCATTGCAAGCGGACTCGTTGCCTCTCTTCCTGGAGTTGCTACTTTACTTGCAGCTCCCCGCCTTGGGGCCTTAGGAGATCGTATCGGGACAGCACGTATACTTAAGCTAGGAATGCTGTTTGCAGCTGCTGTCTTTTTACCAATGGCGTTAGTTACCAATATCTGGCAATTCGGTTCACTCCGTTTTCTAGTAGGAATTTCCGATGGAGCATTATTGCCTGCAGTTCAAACTCTTCTTGCTAAAAACACCCCTGCAGAAGCAACTGGGCGCATTTTCAGTTATAATCAATCATTTCAAGCGCTGGGAAATGTAGCTGGTCCATTGCTTGGTTCTAGTGTTTCGGGGATGTGGAATTATGATGCTGTTTTTATCTCTACCTCAATAGTTTTAGTAATTGGTTTCTTCTGGGTACTTTTCACTACAAAAAAGCAAACTTAGTTTTCATTTAATTAAAAATTTAGAAGTACAACAAAAAAACTGGGCAGCTCTTTTTAAGAGAAGTCCAGTTTTTCGTACTATAGAATAATTATAAAAATTATTTATTAGCAAAACCATATTTTTTGTTGAAACGATCGACACGGCCATCAGCTTGAGTGAATTTCTGACGTCCTGTGTAGAATGGATGAGAATCACAGGAAATTTCAACACGTATTAAAGGATATGAATTACCGTCTTCCCATTCAATAGTTTCAGCAGAATTTTTTGTTGATCCTGAAAGAAACTTATATCCTGTAACAGAATCTTGAAAAACAACTTTATGATATTCTGGATGGATTCCTTTTTTCATTAATATACTCTCCTTTGCCCTGACGCATTTGCTGCGCCAGAGTTGACCTTTAATGCTACAACAATAAATATTTTACCATGAAAAAAATTGAGTTGCAATCAAACTTTTTCACCTCAACGATTTTTACTATGACCGTCAAAACTATGGGTTGTTACTTTGTCTAACAATTCTTCGTTATTCTTGTTCTGGCGCAATAACTTAAGAAGCTGTTCTGCTTGTCTGACATTATCGCCACCCATTTTTTTGCGCAACTTCCATATTAAATCTCGTTTTTCTTTTCCTAAGAGCAAACTTTCTTTCCTAGTACCGGATTTTTTCAGATCTACTGCAGGAAAAATCCTACGTTCTGCCAGTTCACGAGACAGCTGAAGCTCCTGATTACCTGTTCCTTTGAATTCTTCGTAGATAACATCATCCATTCGACTACCCGTATCGACTAGTGATGTCGCTATAATAGTCAAACTACCGCCTTCTTCAATATTACGAGCAGCACCAAAGAATTTCTTAGGCTTAAAAAGTGCATGCGGATCAATTCCTCCTGAAAGTGTCCGGCCACTTGGGGGTACAACCAAATTATAGGCACGCGCTAAACGTGTTAAAGAATCGAGCAGAATAACCACATCTTGTTTGTCTTCAACTAACCTCATAGCGCGTTCAAGGACCAGTTCAGAAACACGCACATGATTCTCGGGCCTCTGATCAAACGTGGAGTAGACTACCTCACCGTCTATAGTTCGTTCAAGATCAGTCACTTCTTCTGGGCGCTCATCTATCAAAAGAACTAATAATTTAACTTCAGGATAATTATGCGTAATTCCATTTGCAATACTCTTCAGCAATGTAGTCTTCCCAGCCTTAGGAGGAGCCACTATTAAACCTCTTTGTCCAAATCCAACTGGAGCAAAAAGATCCAATACTCTAGTTGAAATCTGGTTCGATTCTGTTTCAAGCAATATCTGTTTATCAGGATAAAGAGCTGTTAATGCTGGAAAATGGGGGCGTTGTTTAGCTTCTTCAGGCTGCTTGCCATTTACAGTATCAACATGCATTAAGCCATAATAGCGTTCACTTGGTTTTGGCGTTCTTACCTTTCCTGCCACCAAGTCGCCATTTCGCAATCCAAATCGTCGAATTTGTGATGCTGAAATGTAAATATCTTCTTGTGAGGGTCCATAATTAATAGGGCGTAAAAAACCGAACCCTTCTTGTTGAGAAGAGATATCCAATACACCTGACATATAGTAGTAGCCCTGCTCAGCTGCTTGAGCCCGAATTACCGCCAAAGATAACTCCTTTTTATTCATCTGGCTATAATAAGGTATCTTAAATTCACGGGCATAGCTGTAAATTTCTTTTAAAGTCTTATCCTTTAAATCTATTAAAGTTAAATTTTTCGTGACGTTCTCTCCTTGAGTCTAATTCCCCAATTATCACCGGATCAGACTATCTTCTTCCTCAACAATTTTAACATCCACAGAAAGGCCGTGAAGTTTTTCAACTATTCTTTCATATCCTCGTAGAATATTTTCGGCATTAATAATTGTAGTTGTTCCCTTGGACATCAAAGCAAGTCCAACAAGAGAAACACCTGCACGAATCTCACTTGCATTGACCACTGCTCCCCGCAAATTTTCTGAGTGGCGAACAGTAATAACACCGTCTTTACTATCAATCAATCCGCCCATTCGTTGCATTTCGGAGATATGTTTAATTCGTTCAGGATACAAAGTATCGATAATTGTGCTGTTACCTTTGGCTTTCATTAGCAAGGGAGTAATCGGCTGCTGCAGGTCTGTCGCAAAGCCGGGAAAAGGTGCTGTCTTTACTGTGACAGGCGTAAGTTCCTTTCCGCCGGCAACATACACGCTATCCTCGTGGACCTCCAAATAAACACCCATTTCGACCAACTTAGCAATGAAAGGTTCAAGATGCTCTGTAATTACATTTTTGACCAAAACACCTTCACCATTCGCAGCTGCAAATGCTAGATACGTTCCAGCTTCAATTCTGTCTGGAATAATGGTGTGTGTATTTGTTGCCTTAAGAGTTGAAACCCCTTTTATGCGTATCACATCAGTCCCAGCACCTCTAATATTAGCTCCCATATTATTTAAAAAAGTTGCAAGATCAACTATCTCAGGTTCTTTAGCTGCATTTTCGATCACAGTTGTTCCTTGTGCTTTTACAGCTGCTAACAAGACGTTGATTGTAGCACCAACTGAAACAATATCAAAGAAAATACGAGCACCATGCAGACCGCCAGCACCAGTGGTAATACGAACAGCATCATTTTTTTCAACTACTTTAGCACCAAGCGCACGAAATCCCTTTATATGCTGATCTATTGGTCTTGGTCCGATGTTATCCCCACCTGGAAAACCGACGATTGCTTTTCCAAATTTTCCCAAAAGAGCTCCCATAAAATAATAAGAAGCTCTTAAACTTTTAATTGCTCCTCCTGGAAGCGGCACACTTTTAATCTGTGTTGGATCAATTTGCAATTCACCGCTGTTAAAACTAGAAGCTACATTCATTGACTTTAAAATCAACATCAAATTACGTACATCTAAAATAGCCGGAACAGAATCAAATTTAACTGGTGTATCAGCTAAAATTGCTGCCGGAATCAGGGCAACTGTACTATTTTTGGCTCCGCCTATTGTGACTTCACCAGACAGTTTCTGCCCTCCTCTAATAATCATTTTTTTCATTGTCTATAAATCTCCACTTAAGTATCAAATAAAACGCACAAAAAGAACTTACTCGGATGTAAGCTCCCATATCAATATAGGCATCGAAAGTGCCTCTTATAATACTACAAGATAGCTCCAAGTGTTTCAATCAAAAACTTTAAAATTAAGGAAAATATTCCTAAATATTAACCAAAAATAGATTGTGCTTCATTAAATTTTGGAAGCTATAACTACACTATTAATGATAACTCAATAAAAACAATTATTAAACAAAATTAAAAATTGAAATTTCTGTAAACTTTTAAGTATTGGGCAACAGATTTTAAGTTATAGCTAAACAGTTCATAGAAAATTTCCGGTCTTGGGCAAAAATGGTTTTGAAGTAATTTTTAACAATAAAAATGGAACTGCAATGAATAACACAGTTCCACTTTGTTAATTAGTTTTTAGAATAGTTTATCAGTTACCAGCACTTTTCTTTTGGTAATTATTGATAAACTCAAGAAGTGTTTTTCCTTCTTCAGAGCTAGGAGTATATTTTCCAGCCTTGATCCCATGAACCTTTTCGACAGAAAGATGACTTACCAGCGACAATTCTGCATCGTTCAAAGAAAAATTTTCTTGGAAGGTTAAAATTTTTTCTGCCAGTGCTTGTGTTTTTTGTACTTCATTCACTTTGACCACTCCTATGCAAACCGTAATGATATAGTCCACATACTAAGAATACCACAACTGTTCAAGTTAAGAACCTTTTTATTATTTAGCACTTGCAGCTACAAATGCACTAAATAAGCCTTCTGGCCGTTGCGGACGTGAAAGAAACTCAGGATGATATTGAGCAGCTACAAAAAATTTATGATCTGAAAGTTCAACAACTTCTACCAAGTGGTTATCTGGTGAAGTACCAGCAAACGTCAATCCATGTTCTGAAAAAGTTTGTCGGTATTTATTATTAAATTCATAACGATGACGATGCCTTTCTTGAATGACATCCTGATTTTCATAGGCACTTGCAGCCACCGTTCCCTTTTTCAACTTACAAGGATAAAGCCCAAGCCGTTGAGTTCCTCCCATATCTTCAATATCTTCTTGATCTGCCATTAAATCAATAATCTTATTTTCACATTTCGAATCAACTTCAGTGGTATTCGCATCTTTTAATCCGACAACATTTCTCGCAAACTCAATACAGGCCATTTGCATTCCTAAACAAATTCCTAAATAAGGAACATTTTTTTCACGCGCATAACGAATCGCAGCTATCATACCTTCAAGCCCGCGATCTCCAAAACCACCCGGCACAATTATTCCGTCATATTGCCCAAGTTTTTCTGAAATATTTTCGTTAGTTAACTTTTCGGAATCAAAAAGAGAAATGTCAACATCTGCATTGATTTTAAAACCTGCATGTTTTAAAGCTTCAATAACAGAAATATATGCATCCGGCAGTTTAACATATTTTCCCACAAGTGCAATTTTAACTTTCTTTTCAAGATGTTTAACTCTTCTTGTCAGATCTTCCCAAGCACTCATATCAGATTCTGGAGTTTCTAAGTGTAAAAGCTTACAGACAATATCATCCATATGCTGTGCTTTTAGATTAAGCGGAATTTCATAAAGAGTATCCACATTCATTGACTCAATCACTGCCTCGGGCTCTACATCACAAAAACTTGCGATCTTATCACGCATAACTTGTGAAATGTGCTTTTCTGTTCTAACTACTAGCACATTAGGTTGAATACCGAGGCCGCGCAACTCCTTAACACTATGCTGAGTTGGCTTTGTCTTCATTTCACCTGCAGCGTGCAGATATGGAACTAAAGTAGTATGAATATAAACAACATTCTCGCCACCGACATCTGACTTCATTTGACGAAGCGCTTCAAGAAAAGGCAAGGACTCGATATCACCAACAGTACCGCCAACTTCTGTGATAACTACATCAGCATCAGTTGTCGTTCCAGCCCGCATAATCTTTTCTTTTATCATATTAGTAATATGCGGAATAACCTGAACTGTGGCTCCAAGGTAGTCGCCGCGTCTTTCTTTTTTAATGACTTCTGAATATATTTTCCCTGTTGTTACGTTTGAATACTTATTCAGGTTAATATCAATAAAACGTTCGTAATGTCCCAAATCTAAATCAGTTTCAGTTCCATCATCTGTTACAAAAACTTCACCATGTTGATATGGGCTCATTGTTCCAGGGTCTACATTAATATATGGATCGAATTTTTGAATCATTACTTTCAATCCTTTGTTCTTCAGTAGTCGTCCTAGAGAAGCAGCAACAATACCCTTTCCTAGTGATGACACAACACCGCCAGTAACAAAAATATACTTGGTCATTACAAAACTCCTTTGATTATTTTTTAAAGGCAAAAGCAGCAATCACAAAAAAACAACAAGCTCCCTATTCGGTTTGAATAGGGAGCTTGTAATCTTACCGTTCACTTAACCTGCAAAAAATGCGAGGTGCCCAATAAGAATTGTACCTAAAGATGTAATCTCAGTCAAGTACGACTTACTCGTTATCATCATCATTTAAATCATCATCATCCGAAAGCTCAGTTAACTGACCTTCTATCCCATCAGGCAACTCTTCGTCATCTTCTGGATCATCAATGTCGCTTAAATCCTTACTATACTCTTTTAATTCTTTGTCATCGCTGCTATCATCATAATCTGCATCCAGATCACCATCTTCTGGATCATCATTATTATAGTCAATCACATCATCATCTTCTGTAGCATCCGACATAAATGCATTTACTTTCTTACGCTTTTTACTTTTAGGCTCATTAGTATCGTCGTCTTCAATATGAATTACTGCTTCATCAATAGAATCGTATGGGTACCATGAACGCAGCCCCCAGAGGTTATCGCCTAAAGAAATAAAACTGCCATCAACGTTCAAATCAGTATAAAATTGCGAAAGCCGTTCCCTGATTTCTTCATCGCTTTTGCTGAGATACTCTTGTACTTCGTTCACTAAATCAGCAAAGGGAATCACATCACCCCGCTGTTTAAGGATAGCATGGGCAACTTCAATCATTGACAATTCACTTTTATTGACATCCTTAAAAATTTCTAGCTCCAAGCTGGTACACGTCCCTTCTACAGTCTACGTATTATCATACAATTTTACGTAGTAAATTGCAATCTTATTTTATATTCTCCTAAAAGTTGCCCTCCGCTATATAACAAATAATTGATATTAATCTTACCAGCTAAGGGGTTCTCTTTTAAACTTATAGTCAAATCAGGCGTTACAGTTTCAATTGGAATATCACCATATGGTGTACGATAAGTTGCAGATATCCGTTGACTATCACCAAAAAAAAGCTGCATTCGCGAATCTTCTTTTTTTCTCGTCAATTGTACGTTATTACTATCACCAAAAATTTTGAAGGTAACCGTTGCTCCATCTTCATATTTTTCTTCATTATAACGCAAATACAGTGAATCGCCTATTTGAAAAATTTGGCCTTGAAATTCTTTTTCATATTCGTCTACTTCTCCATCTTGACTATGCCTTGTTTTTAGATGAATTAAAACTGGTGTACCGTTACTCAAAGAAGTTTCCCCCCTTTTCTTAAACCTTTTACTTTAATTATATAGCATTTTTGCAAATTTAGTTAGCTATTTGAAATTGATTTCAATCGAGTCTGTGCAGCATATCTTAGTTTAAGCTATAATATAAATGTATTTTCTAAACAAAAAGGCATGGTCAGGGGCTGATGAATTATTACTGCTTATCAAGATAAAAAGTTACCGATGGAAAAAGTTTTGCGCGACCCTATTCATAGTTATATTTACATCCAGCACCAAGTTATTCTCGACCTTATAAATACTCGCGAGTTTCAGCGTTTACGTCGAATTCGGCAATTAGGCACTTCTAATATTACCTTTCATGGTGCTGAGCATTCAAGATTTACTCATTCCGTAGGTGTTTATGAAATAACACGTCAAATCTGCGATATTTTCCAACGAAATTATCCAACTAAAACTGTTAACGATGGACTTTGGGATGACAAAGAGCGTCTTGTTGCACTCTGTGCGGCTTTGCTGCATGATATCGGACACGGTCCTTATTCCCATACTTTTGAACATATTTTTCACACTGATCATGAAAATCTAACTGTTCAAATTCTAACTTCACCTGAAACAGAAGTAAACCAAGTACTCAGACGGGTTGGTGCTGATTTCCCACAAAAAGTTGCCAGTGTCATTCAAAAAACATACCCAAACCCGCAAGTTGTTCAGATGATTTCAAGTCAGATTGATGCTGATCGTATGGATTATCTTCTACGCGATTCATATTATACTGGCACCAATTACGGAACATTCGATCTTAAAAGAATCTTACGCGTAATGCGTCCTTATAAAAATGGAATCACTTTTCATATCAGCGGAATGCATGCAGTCGAAGATTATATCGTCAGCCGTTTTCAGATGTATCAACAAGTTTATTTCCATCCGGTTTCTCGTTCAATGGAAGTAATTTTAAGCCACTTGCTAAAAAGAGCACGTTTTTTGTATGATCATCATGAACAAGAAGCAATCGGAAATCCTGTACTATTGCTTCCCTTTTTAAAAAAAAGTTTTACAATTGCTGATTACTTAAAGCTTGATGATGGCGTTTTAAACACTTATTTCATCCAATGGTGCGATAGTTCTGACCAAATATTAAATGACCTTGCTAAAAGATTTTTAAACCGGAAACCGCTAAAATCGGTTAGTTACTCGGCACAAACCAAAAAGCTACTGCCTAAACTGCGCAAACTTGTTAGCGAAGCGGGCTATAATGAGGAGTACTATACAGCTACAAACAACAGTTACGATCTGCCTTATGATACCATTGTCCCTGATGGTCAGAAAAAAGCTGATCAAATTGAACTAATGCGCGATGATGGCTCACTCGTTGAACTTTCTGCTGTCAGTAGACTCGTAAATTCAATTACGGGAAAGTTTTCAGGAGATGAGCGTTTCTTCTTTCCAAAAGAGATGCTATCTTCCAATGAAGAACCCGAAGTCTTTACACCTATCTACCAAAAATTCCAAAAATATTTAAAAAACAGATGGGTAGTTGATCCTAAAAACAACTAGGTAAATTTTTAATTTATATTTATATTTTCAATACCAAAAAGGGGGACTGGGTCAAAAGTGAAATTTTAACCTAGCTCCTCCTCTACTTATTCCGGATAAACGTGTTCCATAAGTCAGTCTTTTCCGCTTAAATACTCAAAATCTAACGACTATTGGCACACTCCTTTTATATGTAGAATCTGTGTAACCAGCTTTTCTGTCTGTACTATTCCCTTCTGGATATTTACCGATACAACAAATAAACCTGCGATTTGACATCACATACTATATAAAAGCTTTCAAAGTGTGAGCAGAACAGAAAAAATGATGTAAACCATCCCAACTGAAAGACTGCTCTTGCCAAACCTGCTGAAACGAACCGGTCCATCTTTTAAACGGCCCACTTTTTTGGGATCTATCTTAGAAGCCTGATACTCCTCATCGCTTTCACCCTTTTTTTTATGCCGAAACCAACCGGCCAGCAAATGAGCACCTAGTAGGATATCTACTACTGTGAAACAGACTCCTGCCAGCCCCAAGATAAACAAACAGTCAGCTATTAAGATTCGGTTTAACCCAAATATTCCTAAGAGGAAAAGAAAAAATCCCAAAAGAAAGCAAAACAAAACCGGTTTCCAATAATAATGTTGTCGCATTTTTTCCAATCTGCACCCCGTTAATGTAAGCAAAACTGCTTTTAATTATTAGTTAATTCGTGAATACTGACCTGTAATTTCGTTCATCTTTTCTGCAATACCTGTCTTATAATCATACTTGTACATTCCTTTAAGATTAGAGACAGCTGTGTTATTTGGACTTGTATGTCTGATTTCTATTTGGTAAGTACTGTCAATCAGCTTCTTGACGTAATATTGATCGCCTGCTTCTTGCGGAATGCCCGTTACACTACGAAACTTACCTAAGATATCTGAATCAGAAAGTGCTTGTGCAACAGAAGAAACCTGACTATTAGTGGCAGAAGAAATTGAGCTTCCGGTTTTTTGCTGATATTCAGAACTGACGATTTTGGAACTGCGTGCGTTAGTATAACCGCTGGTCTGTGCAGAACTTGACGTTGCAGCAGCCGAACTAGTAACGCTGGCGGAAGCTGAAGTAGTTTGAACATTTTTATTTTGAGCTGACGCAATCTGCTCTTCGTAAGCCTTACCCTTTTCTTGGTATGCAGCTACCGCCTGATATTTCTCAGGCAAAGTCAAAAGCATCTCAAGGCTTCCCCCAGCTTCTGAGTAACGTCCAGCCTTATAGTAAGCTACAGTCTCATTATAATAAAGTTTTGCCAATTTAACCGCTTGGTATTCACCCTTAACTTCTTTAACTTGTTTTATCAAGCTTTGCGGGGTTTTCACCTGTTCTAAAGCTCTCAGCTTTGCAGCAGCAGTTGACAGCTTATTTTCTGTTACTGCCTTCTTGGCCGTTAAAAGTGTCTCAATATTATAATAAAGTTCTTTTGATTTTTTATCAGCTTTTCCATTTTTTACATTTTTTTCTAATTCGTGATAAGCCTGTTGCGGAGCACCCTTTTTCAAGTACTTTAAAGCTCGATTGTATGTTTCTGCCTCTGAAGTCCTTGACGTAGCGCTATTTGAAACTGAATAATTATTAGAAGAACAAGCTGCAGTTGCTACTGAAAGACCCAAGACCATTAAAACAAGAATTCCTTTTTCTATTCGAGTATTCATGAATTTTCCCCCAAACATGAATTTTTATATAAGTAATTATAACACGACTAACTTGACTTTAATATCTGCGTTATTTTCGATCATATATTTTATGCGCTTTTAAAATCATGAATTCAATGGTGATCCAAATAACCAAAATTACCGCTATCGCTGAATATATCACGACAAAAAGCTCGCTTACAAAGATTTTTGAATTTAAGTAATAGCCAAACGAAGCATGCAGCTTATATAACAAAATAAACAAAGCAAGATTTCCGCCAAACATTCCAAAAAAGAGAGTATTGAAAGTCATCCCCATAATTTGAAATCCAATGTTACGTCCGCTTTTTCGCAACTCTTCATCTCCATGATCACCAGTTTGGCGAATTATTTCAGTCATTCCACTAGCAATCGCAATAGCTGCTTCAGCGATTGCACCAAGAGTACTCAATAATGTAGTTGTAATAACTATAGCTTCAAAGTTAACACCAATTGCCAAATTAAAAGCTTCTATTTCTTCAGACTCTTCATTACTAAAGCCTTGAATCTGGGCAAGGTGATCTAAAGGAACAACCAAGAGGACCATAATTCCCAAGACCGCGAGTGTTGCCAGAAAAGCAACGTTTGTTTCAGTTTCTTCGTTATTTCCCAGATAAATAGTGATTGCTAGAATGCAGATGGCACTAAGGAAGGTTACTGTCAGTATTGGCAGGCCCCCTGCAATCAAAATCACTGTTAAAAACAAGAGTGTAAAGTTTAATAGCAGGCTAATAAAAGAAACTGCTCCTCTACGGCCGCCGCTTAGAATCATCAAAACAGCTAAAACAATTGTTAATCCTGTTATTGTTGTCATTTTTCCATTCTCCCCAAAGTAATAGCAGCTAAAAAACTTGCCGACGGGATTACTAAAGTAATCCCAATCCCGCTAATCAATGCCTGGACTAAGCCAAGCGACATCGTCCATGAAAATGTATAACCGATCGAATTTCCAGTTCTAAAATAGAGGATAGCAAGTGTAATCGTTTCAGCAAAAAAAATCAGCAACAAAACATTAATCAAAGGACCCATGATAGAGTTTCCAACTTTTCTTCCAGAAAAATACAACCTTTTGAAACTAACTTGTGGCTGTCTACGCTTCATTTCAAACAAGGTTGAAACAATATCCGTGGCAGCATCCATCACTGTTCCAAGGAGCCCGATCAAACTAGAAGATAAAAAAAGCTGTTTAGGCTGTTGGGTTGCGAAATCAAGGGCTTCATAATGCATCCCCTTGTCTTTTGTAATCCACATCACCAACACGCAAAGTCCCAAAGCTGTTGCAGTTCCAATAATAATAGCACTTAATGTAACCAAACATTGTTTATTCCATCCCAATATTAAAACGAGAGTTAAAACTGTAAAAATAAGAGCACTAACTGCAAAAATTCCAAAAAAAGAGGTAAAGTTCCAATTAACATCCAACTGAACCACAAAAAGAAACAATACAAAGTTTAATATCACACTGCCTATTGTTCGCAAACCCTTCACTTGCATTACAATGAAAAGTAAACATGCCATCAGCCATAAAAGCATAGCAAGATAAGTATCGCGTTTAAAAGTAATTATAGAAACTGAAGTCTGGTCCCTTTGCTGGTAAACATTAACAAAGACTTGCTGTCCAGCGTATAAGTGCTGGTCCATTCCGCCAGATTCAGTATATGTATTATTAAAAGTATACTTTTTTCCTCTATCAGTGCCATTTAGAATGTAACCCGTCACTTTTTGGATAGTCTGCTTATCATGATTATTAAATTCATCTTTTGTTACTCTTGTTTTTCCATTTTTTACTGCAGAGATTTTCAAAAGCGGCTGCCGGTACAAAAAAGCGTCATTAGTGGTAAAGGTATAAAGCGCAAGCCCACCAAGAAATAATACCAAAATCTCTAATAAGATATTTTTTTTCTTCAAAAATACTGTCCTTCTTTTATCTTCTGTTTCTTTACAAGATAACATGCATAAAACGGCAAAAAAAGAATTTTAAATTTTATTATAAAAAAAATAATTAATACAAATTTGAATTCTCGGAAATTACCGGCTATAATCCAGATTAAAAGTATCTAAGGATGAAAAAATGGATAACACACAAAAAGTATTAAAATTAATTTCAACAAGCCCCACCTTCATTTCCGGAGAAACTATCGCAATGAAGCTAGGTCTTTCTCGAACCGCAGTTTGGAAAATAGTCAAGGTGCTACAAGATGAAGAATTCCCCATCAGCAGCAAAAGGCATACAGGGTACTTTTATCAAGATGATGGGAAATTAAACGAGTTTATAATCAGACAACATTTAGCCGAAGATCTTCAAAGACAATTGGTCCTGGAAATTCACGAAGTGATCGATTCCACCAATACTAGAGCAAAAGAGCTATCT
This sequence comes from Liquorilactobacillus oeni DSM 19972, assembly GCF_001436275.1. GTDB lineage: Bacteria > Bacillota > Bacilli > Lactobacillales > Lactobacillaceae > Liquorilactobacillus > Liquorilactobacillus oeni. The sequence continues at coordinate 32,412 of NZ_AZEH01000014.1, read as the reverse complement.
GTTCAGCAGCCGCAGCATAGACCAACTATTATAATCGCTAATCAACAGGTTAGCGGTTACGGTCGCCATGGCCGCGGATATTCTTCCCCAGATACCGGTATTTATATGAGTATTCTTCTCAACAATACGGCGGCCTTTTTGAATCCAGGCCTTTTAACCACAGCTACTGCGTTAGCAGTTACCCGCACCCTTGAAAAAAACTTAGCAGTTACTCCTGAAATAAAATGGGTCAACGATATTACTTTAGACGGCAAAAAAGTGACCGGGATTCTTACGGAAGCGATTACTGATATTGAAAGCCAGTCTATCAGTCAACTAGTTGTTGGCATTGGTGTCAACTACCTGACAAATCCTGCAATTTTTCCCCCAGCTTTACAACAGCGTGCTGGATCTTTACGCGAAGCTGTGCTTAAGAAAAAATTATCTCGTAATTTATTTGTTGCAAGTATCTTAAATGAATTCTTCAAACTTTATGCTGACTATGAAAATGGTACCTTTTTGCCAGAATATAGAAAACATTCAAGCTTAATCGGCAAGGAAGTCACTGTTTCCCAAGGCACTGAGTATTTTACTGGTATTGTAGAAAATATTGATAACTTCGGTAGACTTGTTTTTACTAACGGTACTTGTTTTTCTTCTGGGGAAGTTACAAAAGTGCGCTTAACTGATAACGGCAACTAAAATAAAATTCATAATATTTTAAGGTAAACTAAAAAGCCAAGACAGTACTGTCCTGGCTTTTTAGTTTACCTTAAAACGGATATGGATCATAAGGCAGTATACTTATGCTGCGAACTTGGGCTGGAGTGTGTTGTTCCCAATTTTGTGTTCGAACACAAGCTACTGGCTTTTGACCCATATCCACTTTTAGAAAATTATCTTTTCTTTAGCTCAGCTGCAGCTTCCTCATCAACAATAACAATTACATCGTTATGCTTTTGCAGAACACTTGCAGGACAATCAGCACTAACTGGGCCTTCTATCATTGCGGCAACTGCATGCGCTTTTTGCGCCCCGAACGCTTCCAAAATAATCTTCTTCGACTTCATGATTGAACCAATCCCCATTGAATACGCATACCGCGGCACATCTTCTTCATTTTTAAAGAAACGTGCATTGGCTTTAATAGTAGAAGGTGATAATGCAACTTTATGAGTTTTTAAATTAAAGTCAGACCCAGGCTCATTAAATCCGATGTGCCCGTTGCGGCCAATACCAAGAAGCTGCAAATCAATTGGATTCTCAGCAATTACTTTATCGTAGCGTTCAACTTCCTTCTTTGAATCAGGAGCATCCCCTTGCGGCAAGTAAGAATGCTTAAATGGTTTATATTTAAAAAGATATTCATTCATAAAATACTGATAGCTTTGCGGATTATCAGGTTTTATACCAACATATTCATCCAGATTAACAGAAATGGCATTAGAAAAATCAATATCATCTTTTACCAAATTCCGATAAGTCGTTAAGGGAGTACTGCCAGTTGCCAACCCAAATACAGTTCCATTATCCGCGAGTACTTCTTTAAAAATTTTGCAAGCTTCCTTGCCGCCTTGTTCGCTATCTTTAACAACAATAATTTTCATCATATTACCTCCAGTAATGGTATAGTCCTATTATAATTGGACTATACCATACATGCAAGCATCAGCATTTATCCTTATATCCTACAAACGTTATTCTAGCATCCTTGTAAGCGCTTGTAAATAACTTTATAAACAATTTAAATAATTTAAAACTCTTAAAAACACTTAAAACACCTCATCGCGTCTGTATCGATGCAAAGTAAAACTGCGGATAATAAAAAAGTAGAGGGCATCTACCTCTCCACTTTTTGTTGCCTGATAACTGCAGTAAACATCTTATTCGCTTATATATTCAATTCAAACTTCAAGATTGTGATGTTTTAGTGTAGGGAAAACTGTGCGGTCAGCCACACCTACAAGTGCTCCTTGGAAGAATAATGCAAATAAAGTTCCAATGTTAATAGCATAAATCTTTCCAGTAATAACCATGGCAAATATAATTGCGATAATTGGTGGAATAAAGGAAACCAGCTGTGCAATACTTGGATTCCCCTTAAAAAACTTAAAACGTAAAATCTGCATCAAGTCATCACAAGGATGCATTATCAGGTTAACTCTTTGATAAATTGAAATTGCGGTTGAAATTAAAACAATTCCCACACAGTCAAGCAAAACTCTCAACGGCAGGTTAAGATTGTCAATTCCTAAAAAAATCAGTTTTTCTGAAATTTCACCAATTAAGTAAGAAAACGACACCATAAAGAGCAAGTTTCCAATGATCCTTTTAAATGAAATACGCCCTACTAATATTAAATTAAGTAAGATTACCAATATTCCTTCCACAAATAGGATCAAACCTAATTGAATTGTTAAAGCATGCGAAACGTTTACTGCGGCCGCTGTCCAAAGTGCACTTCCTAGATTAAGAGAAACAGTTAAAGCATTCCCCAAACTGTTCAATAAAATTGAAAAGATAAAGTACCCAAGCAGCAGTGACATCTCATAAGTTTTATTAAGTGGCCTTTTTTCCATTGCAATACTCCCAAATGAATTTAACGATATATTAAGTACCGCCAGTGCTTATATTACTTTAGCCTATAGTTATTTTCAATGCTTTTGCAATACTTATTGAAAGCTTTAAATTGAAACAACTTGTTAATTACAGAAAACGCGCTAAAATTAAGCTAATTTTTAAAATAGGAAGTGGTTTATTAATGAAAGAAAGCAACCTCAAAATTAGACAAGCAGTACCTGAAGATGCGCAAGCTTTAGTCAAAATATACTCCTACTATGTTAAGGAAACAGCAATTACTTTCGAATATACTGTTCCCAGTGTATCAGAGTTCAAAACCAGAATTAACAAAATTTCAACCAATTATCCTTATTTAGTTGCCCTTTTAAATAATAAAATCGTGGGTTATGCCTACCTTTCTGCTTTCCATCCGCGCGCAGCCTACCACTGGTCAGCAGAAGTATCTATTTACCTCGAAAATGGGCTTCAACATCACGGCTTGGGAAGCCTACTTTATCAGTTACTTGAAAAAAGTGCATATGCACAAAACATTCTTAACTTAAATGCTTGTATCAGTTTTTTAGAAAATGCAGATGAGCACTTACCATTAACCAGCATTTATTTTCATAAAAAAATGGGTTATCTGCAAACTGCTCATTTTCATGAATGCGGCTACAAATTTTCCAAATGGTATGATATGATCTGGGCGGAAAAGCATATATCATCTCATCCGATTCCTGCGCCTGTATTTTATCCCTTTTCTAAAATAAGCAATTCTTTTTTTCAAGAGTTAAATGCTACTGGTTACTAAATTTTAATGCTAAAATATATTCAGGTTCTTGAAAAGCAATCACAGTCAAAAGGAGTGAGAATAATGGCCGAAAATATTTTATTCAATCCCGGACAAATGATTTCAAGTAGTTACGATTATGAAGAAGCATATCTAGCAGCTAAAATTTATCGTAAAAAAACAAAGCATTCGCCTCTCATCGTTCAAACAGGAAAGGAGAAGCTTTATTATGTTTTTGATAAAGAAAAGCCTTTTGACAGTAATCAGCAAAATAAAGAATACCGTATTGTCAAGTACCTGGAAAATGAAGAGTGAAAGAAGGACTTTTATTGAAGCAAAACTTAACAGCTCAAGTTCCAATGCTTAACCTTCGTGATGGCAACCAACTGCCTCAAATCGGTTTTGATACCTTTAAGCTTAAGGGAGCACAGGGTGTAAATATTATCCAGCAAGCTTTAAAAAACGGTTATCGAGCACTTGACACAGCCGTGAATTATGAAAATGAAGGTTCTGTAGGTAAAGCTATAAGGTGCTCAAGTCTTCAAAGAGAAGAAATTTTTATCAGTTCCAAGCTTCCTGGGCGACACCATAAATATAAAGAAGCTGTTGAAGAAATTCAAGAGTCTCTTTATCGTACACAGCTTGATTACTTTGATCTTTATCTTATTCATTGGCCTAACCCATTAAAAGATCAATATGTCGAAGCTTGGCAAGCGTTAATAGACGCACAACGATTCGGACTTGTTCGTTCAATCGGAGTTTCAAACTTTTTACCCGAGCACCTAGATCGGCTTAAAAAAGAAACCGGTATTCTGCCTGTCGTCAACCAAATAGAGCTTCATCCCTATTGGTCACAACAGCAGCAGCTCAAATATGATCGCGAACATGAAATTGCAACACAGGCTTGGAGTCCTTTAGGGCGAGCTAATGATGTTTTGCAAGACCCGGTAATCAAAGAAATTGCAGTTCAACATAAGAAAACAGTGCCGCAAATCATTTTACGTTGGGAAACTCAACTAGGCGTCTCAGTAATACCAAAATCAAGTTCGACTCTCAGGCAGCTTCAAAATCTTGCACTTTTTGACTTTGAACTATCGAAGGCTGAAGTTGCTAAAATTATTGATCTTGACCAAAAAAATGGTCGAACTAATAATCAAAACCCTGCAGTTTATCAGGAGTTTTAACAAATTAATAATTGTTTGACCTTTAACTAGTTTTTATCATATAAAAAGGGGTTAAGCCAAAACTAATGTTTTGGCTTAACCCCTTTATTATGTTTACAATTTCCATATTAACGTACATCAGTAACCAGTTCTTTATGCCTAAACTAACATATTCTAATTAGTTTCCTTCATGAAACCGATTTTTGAAAAGCGGACTAACTGATTTGTTCTCATGAATCCGTTTAATCGCATCTCCTATTAAAGGACCCACAGAAACCTGAAGCAATTTTTCAATCTGCTTTTCTTCTGGCAGCTTAATCGAATCAGTTACAACCAGTTTTTTAATTGGAGAATTTTCAATCCGTTCAATCGCTGGACCTGATAAAACAGGATGTGTAGCACATGCGTATACTTCTGTAGCACCTGCATCTTTCAATGCTTGAGCTGCCAGTGTAATCGTCCCAGCAGTATCAATCATATCATCAATCAAGATACAACGTTTGCCATCAACTGATCCAATAATATTCATAACTTCAGCCACATTTGCTTTAGGCCTTCTTTTATCAATAATCGCAATTGGCGCCTTTAAAAATTCAGCTAATTTCCGTGCGCGAGTAACGCCACCGTGATCCGGCGAAACAACAACAGCATCCTTTTCCAGCTTGCTGTTCAAAAAATAATCAGCTAATAAAGGGGCACCCATTAAGTGATCAACTGGGATATCGAAAAATCCTTGAATCTGTGCAGCATGCAAGTCAAGAGCAACAACCCGATCAGCTCCAGCCTTAACTATCATATCTGCAACCAGTTTAGCCGTGATCGGCTCACGCGGGCGTGCTTTCCTATCTTGCCTAGCATACCCATAGTAAGGCATCACTACATTTATAACAGAAGCACTTGCACGGCGAAGTGCGTCAATCATAATCAAAAGTTCCATCAAGTTATCGTTAACAGGAGCAGAAGTTGATTGAACGATAAAGACCTCGTCTCCACGAATACTTTCTTCGATATTGATCCTTATTTCTCCATCACTAAAACGATCGACCGAAGTTTTACCCAATTCAACTCCAACTGAAGCAGCAATTTTTTCGGCCAACGGCTTATTCGAATTCAAAGCAAATATTTTAAGCTTCGGATCATTATATTGTCCAGACATGACAGCCTCCATCTTTCATATTTATCTACAATAATTTTATTCATTTTCAACACTAAAATCAAGGTAATTTAAATGCTTCACATCATAACCCAATTAATTAGCAGTCTTTCTTCCTTTTGTTTCTTCTTCAAGTGCCTTTTCTGCACAGGGGTAACGATCGTAATATCCTTTTTTATTGACTTGTCTTCCGCGTGCAATTGCCATATCTTTAGACTCAACGTCATCTGTAATAGTTGAGCCTGCGGCAACATAAGCATGATCTGCAATCTCAAGAGGTGCAATCATATTAGAAGCACTTCCAATAAATGAATAGTCTCCAACAGTAGTCCGATGTTTATTCTTGCCATCGTAATTTACAAAAACACATCCGCAGCCGACATTAATGTGTTTCCCTAAAGTTGCATCACCAACATAAGTCAAGTGTCCAACCTTGGTATCTTCACCAATCTGTGCGTTCTTAATCTCAACAAAGTTACCGATATGAACTTTCTTACCGATCTGTGCTTTCGGTCGAAGATGACTGTAAGGACCAATATTACTTTCAGCATCCATTTCAGCTTTTTCAAGCAACGATGCAGTAACCCTAACACCATTATGAATAACTGAATCTTTGATTTCAGAATGTGCACCGATCACGCAATCTTCACCAATCACTGTATGCCCCTTAAGCAACACCCCAGGCTCAATGACGGTATCTGATCCAATAATAACATCCGTATCAATATATGTAGTCGCAGGATCAATCAAGGTTACTCCATTACGCATATGCCCCTCATTGATTCGCTTTCTCATTATCATTGCTGCTTTTGCCAAGGCAATACGATCATTTACGCCCATTGATTCCGAAAAGTCCTTCATTTTGTAAGCTGCAATTACTTTATGCTGTTTTTTAAAGATTTCCATGACATCTGTTAAATAATACTCACCTTGGTTGTTATCATTTTTGATTTGATGCAATGCAGAAAACAATTCTTTATTGTCAAAGCAATAAACACCAGTATTAATTTCCGTAATAGCTGCTTCTTGAGCAGATGCGTCTTTTTGTTCCACAATTTTTTCAACAATTCCTAAGTTATTACGCACAATTCTGCCATAACCGAAGGGCTTCTTTGTTACTGCAGTCAGTACTGTTGCCACAGCGCCCTTTTGCTGATGATACTCAAACAGTTCCTTAAAGGTTTCTGCCGTAAATAAAGGAGTATCTCCGCATACAATCAGGGTTACCCCTTCTTTGCCGCCCAGCAATTGTTCAGCCTGTAAAACTGCATGTCCTGTCCCTAATTGTTCTTTTTGCATAACATATGCAGTTCGCTTTCCCAATGTCTCTTTCACTTTTTTGGCACCGTGACCGATAACCGTCACGATTTGATCCATTTTATTACCTTCAATCTGTGTTAAAACATGATCAACCATGGGTTTACCGCAAACTGAATGTAATACTTTATACAACTTGGACTTCATTCTGGTACCTTGCCCAGCAGCAAGAATAACCGCATATTTCGCCGTCATTTCGATTTCTCCTCTAAGTTTTAGTGTTTTCCCTAATTATCATACATTAGTGGCAACTACTGTGCAAGAATCCATGTCTCTTAAAAGAGTGTATTCTTTATACCCAATACCTTTAACTTATAAGATAAAATAAAAGGCAGAATCAAAACATAAGTTTTGTTCCAGCCTCTTTTATATTACATGCAGTAGCTTTAACAATAATTCAGCTTATTTTGTATTTGCAGGCTCGTTTTCACCAAAGACTCTTTCCAAGTAATTTCCCGCACTAACTTCAATCGTTTTATTTAACGTATTAACTTTGTCAACCTTTAAAAGAGAAGTATAATCGTCAATCATCCGGTGACCTTCAAAAGCTGCTTCTGCAAAAACAGTTATCCCAACCAATTCCGATTCAAACTCTTCAATCATACTCTTCATTCCATTAACAGTTCCGCCGCCTTTCATAAAATCATCTACGACAAGAACATGAGAACCGCGTTTCAAGCTCCGCTTTGAAAGTTCCATCTTCTCGATTCGTTCACTTGATCCGGAAACATAATTAACAGAAACAGTCGAGCCTTCAGTGATCTTCGAATCTCTTCTTAAGATAACAAAAGGTACATTTAAATAATTGGAAACACTTTGTGCAATCGGAACTCCTTTAGTCGCCACGGTCATAACAGCATCAATCTGCTTATCTAGGTACTGTCTTGCAATTACTCGACCGACTTGGCGCAACACATCCGGTCTTCCTAATAAATCAGAAAGATATACATAACCTCCTGGTAAAAGACGATCTTTTTCCGATAGTTTTTCTGTCATCTGTGCAATAAAAGATCTAGCTTCCTGCTCATCAATTGATGGAATAAAACGAGCTCCTCCAGCAGCTCCCGGAATCGTTTCCAAAATACCAATACCTCGAGCTTTAAACGTACGCTTGATTATTGATAAATCTTCACTAATAGAAGATTTTGCGGATTCATATCTCTTTGCAAAATATGTTAAAGAAATTAATGTGTGCGGTCGTTCAAGCAAATAGTTAGTCATATCAATCAATCGATCACTTCTTCTGGTTTTCACTCCTAATCCCCCAATACCTCATTCATGTTTATAGTAAAATAATCTATCAGCTATTATAAGTCATTTTACGTGATTTGGATAGTTTTTTTGTATTTTTTATAAAAATAGTTCGTTTTTGATGTAAATTATTCTTTTCAAATATTGTTTTTTTTCCTATAAATCAATTTTGTCTAACATTCGCTTTTAACACTTTAACATCCGCAAATAAAGACTGACGCAAAAACCTGATTGCGTCAGCCTTTATCTCACCTCTTCTCAGTTTGCATCTCGGAACTTAAATCTTTAAAAACAGATCATCAGCCTTGAACCAATTCAGCCTTTTTACAAAAACATAGCGCGACAAGTATGCTAAAAAAACAGGCAAGAATACAAAAAGTACTATTAATAGTAAAATGCTGCCGAGCGACGATGGCATTTGTTGATACGCTGCACTAGGGCCTATCAAACCACTGAAGCCAAATCCAGCGCTCATCGGACTTCCTTTAATATTAAGAATTGCTCCCAAGAAGCCCATTATTCCAGCATTTATGCTTAAAGGAAGAAAAAGCGCTGGTTTACTAAGCATATTGCCCATTTGAATTTTGGGAGAACCGACAAAATGCGCAATAGTTGTTCCAACATTATTTACTGAACTGCCATAGATTGCCAACATAAAACTTGCTGCTGTAATCCCTAAATTTGCTGAACCGGAACCAATACCTGCTAAACCAATCGCAGTTGCTATCCCCACTGAACTAATAGGAGAAACAACCAGTATTCCGAAACAAATTCCCATCAGCATTCCCATTAAAAGAGGCTGTAAGGTAGTCAGATGTGCAATTAAAGTACCGATTGATGCTGCCACTAGTTTAACATATGGAAGCAATAACAAACCGCCCCCTCCAGCTATCACGATCACCAGCAAAGGCAGAATCAAGATAGTATAATTTCTGAATTTATCTCCTACAAAGAGGGCTACCCAAACAGCAAATGCGATTGTCAATCCGGTATTGATAATATCGCCAGTTCCTTTCAAAACGAAAGTCTGGCCAGCTTGCTGCATCACACCTGAGCCTACCATAGCAGCAATTCCAACAGCCGAAATTTGAATGGCATTCATTTTAAACTGGATAGCAACACAAAAACCTGCAATTACGGGCAGAAGGCTCATTGCAAAGGCTGTCATCATTACTACTTGCATCGCACCAGGCAAAATTTCCTTAAGAGCTTGCATCAACTGTCCAACTAGCGCTGCGGGCACAAGTGCAACAACTACACCTAAACTGATTCCGTTCAGCACATTTAATGTGTATTCTTTGCCTGTAATTTTTTTCATCATCTTCTTACCTCATATTTTTATTTTTTAAACTTGATGTACGCTTTTACCGCCATTTAGAATAGTGACAACATCATTCAGGCTGATATCAACCATATTTTGTACGGCAATATTGGTGTAAAAACCAACATGTGGTGTTAATATCACATTGTTGAAAGACCGCAATTTCTCTAATTGCACACTTGGAAGTTTTTTCCCCGCAAGGTTAAAGTTAAAGAAGTTCTCTTCTCCTGTCAGTGTATCAAGCGCTGCACCCGCAATTTTATTTTTCTCAAGTGCAGCAATCAAAGCATCTGTATCAACGACCGGGCCTCGGCATTCATTAACAAGGTAAGCTGTCGGTTTCATTAAAGAAAGGGCTTTTTCATCTATCAAGTTAACAGAGGACGGGTTCAAATCTACATGCAAACAGATCACGTCTGCTTGTGCCAACACTTCTTCTTTGCTTTTATATTCCAAAAGATCTTTGAGCTCTTCTCTTTCTTTTATGTCATAAGCAATTACCCTTGCTCCTAGAGCTTTAAAAATTCTCGCACTTGTTTCTCCGATTCGTCCAGCACCGATAATTCCAATCGTTAACGAATGAATTTCAGCTGCCTGCAGCCCCTCCCAGCGAAAGTCTTGTTTTTCCATTCTCTTATCAAAAATTTCTAGATTTCGAATCAAACGCATCGTATGCGCAAGTGCCAATTCTGCAACAGAACGTGGAGAATAGGCAGGCACATTGGTAACAACAAGCCCATTGGCAGCTGCCGCTTTTAGATCAACCATGTCATATCCTGCTGTGCGGGTCGTAATCTGTTTTAAGTTTGCTCTTTTTAGTATAGGGTAAACAGCCGCCTCAATTTTGCTGCGCTGCTGTACAACCAATCCATCAAAGCCATCTACCTTAGGAGCAGTTTCAGGATGAAGTTCCCAAGAGACAGTTTCAACTTCAACTTGGTTCCGCTCTTCCCAATCTTTGATAGCAGCTTTTTCATGCTCGCGAACACTTAACATTAAGATTTTTGGCATGTTACTTTTCTCCTTTGCTTTTTCTAACATATTCTCCAACACGCTTCATAGCAGTAATTATTTCTTCCATGCCAGCAGCGTAACTGATTCGAATATATCCTTCACCTCCAGGGCCAAAACTGCTGCCGCTGATAACAGCAACTTTGGCCTTTTCAGCAAGGTCATAAATAAATTTTTTATCATCTTGAATCAACCCTTCAGGAATCTTAGCAAAAAGATAAAATGCACCTTGCGGCTTAGCGCACTCAAACCCGTACGAAGTCATTTTTTCAAAAAGATAGTCCCTCCTTTTACGATATTCTTTTCTCATACCGACACTATCATCCAGTCCATTACCAAATGCTTCGGCAGCAGCAGCTTGTGTCATTGTTGAAGTTGTTGTTACGGTAAATTGATGTACTTTGCTCAGCTCTTGGGCGATTTCTTTTGGAGCACACATTACTCCAATCCTCCATCCTGTCATCGCATGCGATTTAGAAACACCATTCAATAAAATGGTTTGCTCACGCAACGAGTTGGTCAGCGAAGCATGTGGTGCATCATAATTGAGCTCACTGTAAATTTCATCACAAACCGCAAATATTCGTTTTCCGCGAACAACATCTGCAAGTTTATCTAGATCTTCTTGACTGTAAGTTACTCCAGTCGGATTTGACGGGTAGTTGAGAACCACTGCTTTAACTGCTTCTCCATGTTTATCCAACTGTTCTTGCAGCATTTCCGGTGACATTCTGAACCCGTTGTGCGAGGTATCCACCAGTATAGGTGTTGCCTGGTTTAAAATAGTAATTGCTATATATAACGGGAAGATAGGTGTTGGAATTATAACCTTATCTCCTGGGTTCAAAATAGAAGTTAAAGCTGTGTAGATAGCTTCTGTTGCCCCATTAGTAACAATCACTTCGCTAAGGGGGTCATACTTTTGTCCATATTTCGTTGTAAGAAAAGAAGATGCTGCTCTGCGTAATTCAAGAGTCCCGTTTGAAGGAGCATAGTGTGTCTGGTTTTTTTGAATGCTTCTGATTCCAGCCTCTTTGATATGCTCAGGTGTCGTAAAATCCGGTTCTCCCATTGTAAACTTGATTATTCCAGGTATTCGGGATGCATACTCGTCAAAAGTACGAATATCAGATGGCTTAAGTAATGCAAGTTCTTTTTTCATACTTGAAACTAGTGATTCCATAACATAATACTTCCTTCCTATAATGACAATAAAAGCCTGAAAACTATATATAATAGTCTTCAGGCTTTTTTCAATCTTATTTTTTGATCAAAGTCGCCAGACTATTAAGACATCTGTGCGGCTTTGCTAAAATTCCTCAGCAAATTAACTCTTGTTTTCCCCACAGGTGCAAATACGCTTACCTACGTGTTTGCACCAGATCGGCCGATCAGCTACAAACACTCGTGAAAAAACCAAAAGTAATAAAAACTATTCAATTTTCTAAGCTCTATATTCTCTAACATAATTAAAAACTCCTTAGAATTGAATAAATAGACTATAACTTAAAAAAGTTTCTCTGTCAATTACAAATTTCTGTTGCAAAAGTAAAATCCCGAACCCGTTCCATTTTTTATTTCTATTTTAAAAACTAATATATTCACTAATTACCTAATATATATTCATTTTTACACTAAAAAGTGCTTTTTTAATAAATATTATTGCATTTAAAGTATATCAGTGTTATTGTTTTATCAATTCAAAAACACAATATAAGGAGCGTATTTTTATGAAAAAAGAAAAGGTTGTTCTCGCATATTCTGGCGGTTTAGATACCTCGGTCGCAATCGCATGGCTCAAAAATAAGGGCTATGACGTAATTGCCTGCTGTATTGATGTAGGTGAAGGAAAAGATTTAACTAAAATAAAACAAAAGGGATTAGATGTAGGGGCGGCAGTTTCATTAACGATCGACGCTAAAGAAGAGTTTGCGCATGATTATGCCTTAATTGCACTTCAAGCTCATACCTACTATGAAAATAAATATCCTCTGATTTCTGCTCTTTCTCGTCCGCTAATCGTAACTAAACTCGTAAAAGTTGCAAAAAAATACCATGCAACAGCTATAGCACATGGTTGTACTGGAAAAGGCAACGATCAAGTTCGTTTCGAAGTCGGCATTCATGCGCTCGCACCAGAAATTAAGATTGAAGATCCTATCAGAGATTGGCATTGGTCTCGTGAAGAAGAAATCCAATATGCTGCCGAAAACGGAATCCCAGTACCAATTAATAAGGAAAGTCCCTATTCAATCGATGAAAACCTTTGGGGTAGAGCTAACGAATGCGGTATTTTGGAAGATCCTTGGGCTAGTGCACCAGAAGATGCATATGCACGGACAAAGCCGCTCGAAAAAACTCCTGATGAACCCACACTGATTGAGTTGACCTTTGAAAAAGGAATCCCTACAAAATTAAATGGTGAATCCTATTCACTTGCTGCTTTAATTAAAAAACTTGATAAACTTGCTGGTAATCATGGAATTGGACGGATTGACCACATAGAAAACCGGCTTGTAGGAATCAAATCACGTGAAATCTATGAATGCCCTGCTGCTACCGTTTTAATAAAAGCTCACAAAGATTTGGAAGATCTGACAAGCGAACGTGATTTAGCTCACTTTAAGCCAGTAATTGAACAAAAATTTTGCGAAGTTATTTACAATGGTTTATGGTTTTCACCGCTTACCAAAGCTCTCAGTGCTTTCTTGCAAGAATCTCAAAAAAATGTAAATGGAACAGTTAGGATAAAGCTTTTCAAAGGAAATGCAATTTGTGAAGGCAGAAAATCACCGAACTCTTTGTATGATAAAAATCTTGCAACCTACACTTCAGCCGATGAATTTGATCAAGAAGCTGCGGCTGGTTTTATTAAATTATGGGGCTTGCCGACTCAAGTTTATGCCCAAGTCCAACAAAAAAATACCGCAACAAAAAAGGACTCTCCTATAATTCCAAGCGAGGTCAAATAAAAATGGCAAATAAAAAACCTTGGGGAGGCCGTTTTTCAAAACAAAGTGACGCTTGGATAGACAGGTTTGGAGCATCAATCGGTTTTGATCAGGAAATGGCTCATGAAGACCTAGAAGGCTCGCTTGCACAAGCCCAAATGTTGAAAATGACAAAAATTATCAATAAAAAGGACGCCGACTTGATTATTGCCGGTTTAAAAGAAATTGAAAACGACCTTAAAGAACATAAGGTAAACTTCGATGTACGCCTTGAAGACATTCATATGAACATTGAAGCATTATTAACAGAAAAGATCGGTCCGGTAGCGGGTAAGCTGCATACAGCGCGCAGCCGTAACGACCAAGTTGCAACTGACCTTCATCTTTACTTGAAACACCGGCTACCTGAAGTAGATAAAGCACTTTTCCAACTTCAAAGCATCTTGATACAAAAAGCTGAAGAAAATATTACAACTATCATGCCGGGATACACTCATCTGCAGCACGCCCAACCGCTATCATATGCACACTATCTGCTGGCTTATTACCAGATGTTTGCACGCGATCGCGAACGTTTTGCTTTTAACCTGAAGCATACGGACCTTAACCCCTTAGGTGCTGCTGCATTAGCGGGAACTACTTTTCCGATCAATCGTGTCTATACTGCAAAACTACTTGGATTTTCACAAAACTATGAAAATTCTTTAGATGCTGTCTCTGATCGTGACTTTGTGCTGGAATTTCTTAACAATGCTTCCATCCTAATGGTCCATCTTTCTCGTTTTTGCGAAGAGCTTATTCTTTGGTGCAGCTATGAGTTCGGCTATATTGAATTAGACGAATCCTACTCTACCGGTAGTTCTATCATGCCACAGAAAAATAACCCTGATATGGCTGAACTTATTCGCGGTAAAAGCGGTCGGATTTTTGGTCATCTGTTGGCTCTTTTGACAACAATGAAGGGACTGCCTCTTGCATATAATAAAGATCTGCAAGAAGATAAGGAAGGTGTTTTTGATACCATAAAAACCATCATCCCTTCTCTTAAAATTTTTACTGGGATGCTTAAAACACTTAAGGTAAATAAAAAACGTATGCAACAGGCCACAGAACACGATTTTTCAAATGCTACTGAGTTTGCGGATTACCTTGCTGAAAAGGGTATTCCATTCAGGGAAGCCCACAGGATAGTTGGCGAACTCGTTCTTAAAGGGATTACGGAAAAGAAGAACTTGCAGGACCTTACCTTGGATCAGATGCACAACATCTCTCCTTTGATAAAAAAAGACATCTACGCTAAGCTTACTTCAAAAGAAGCTGTTGCACGGCGAAATTCACTTGGAGGAACAGGCTTTGTTCAGGTTAAAAAACAACTTGAAAAAGCAAAACATGATTTGCTTGCTGAATCCGAATCCTTATAACTATGTAACAAAAATAGGCTAAAAAATGTGTTAGCAAATGGTGTTCTCTGAGTGTTAAGGGTAAATTTAATTAACTTTAGACTATTATTGCTTTACCATTACGCGAAGAAGATTGGCCGCACAAACCCGTTAACACGCATATTGCAGGTTAAAACAGAAGGACTGGATCAAAGTTTATATTTTGATCCAGTCCTTTTTAATTAAATTTAAAGTCTGCCTTTTATAAGTTACCTGCAAACTACTTTACGAGCTGACATTCTCTGATAACAATTTGCACGGGCGTACAAGATATACTTCCTCGCAGAATCCTTTTAAACTATTATAAACGTGTTGTGCCCGCGAGTATTTGGAGCACAAGCCAAAAACAGTCGGTCCGCTGCCTGTCATCTGTGCAACATCAGCGCCAAATTCCAACATCTTATTTTTTAACTTTTTAACCTCAGGGAATACTGTTCCCGTGATTTCTTCTAAAGTGTTGCCCATAGTATGGAATAGCAGCTCTTCGTCTTTTCTTCTGACAGCTTCTGCTACTTGCCCAACATCCTGGTGTGCTAATTGAGCATACGAAATTTTTTTAAGAATAGTCGGTGTTGAGACGCTTGCTTTAGGTTTTGCAAGTATAATCCACATTACCGGCAGTTCACCCAGTGGTACCACTTTTTCACCTTTACCTGTAACTAGTGCTGGTTCGCTGTAAACACAAAAAGGAACATCAGAATCAATTTGCAAGCCAATTTCAGCTAACTGTGCCCTATTGAGTTTTAGCTTCCATAGTTTATTTAGTGCACGCAAAACTGCTGCGGCATCAGCTGATCCTCCTCCCATTCCAGCAGCAACTGGAATTTTCTTTTGAATTTGGATCTGGACTCCTTGATGTCCTGCAAATAGCTGCTGCATTTTTTTGGCTGCCTGATAAGCCAGGTTATGATAGTCTTGGGGTAAAAATCCCATATCAGTCTCAAGTTTGATTCCAGTAAAACGATCATCGGAGCTGACCTGTACATAATCAGCAAGGTCAACAGCAACCATTACCATGCGCCACTCTAAATCACCATCAAGATGACGAAATGGAGTGTCTAAAGACAGATTGATTTTTGCCGGCGCTTTTTCGATAATGTCCATTCTGTCACCTACCCTAATGTTTTAATATCATTATACTTAAAAACAAGCATTCTTGAAAAGAAAATTATCCGTATCAACCCATAAAAAAAGCCATGCAATTAATTACAGGCTTGAGAAACTTAACAACTATTTAATTTAAAAGCTAGCTTTCTTCCCAAAAATCAAGTTCAATATTTTTCGTGAGGACATCAGTATAACTATACGAAACACGTTCAAAAGAATTTTCTTCTTGGTTTAAATCAACAACAAAAACCGCCGGATATGTTTCTCTTAACACGCCGTGACGTTTTATTATTCTTCTGCGTCCGGCCTGAGCAACAACAGTCAAGCGTTCTCCGACACAACTATCGAGCTTCTTCTTGATTGTAGCCAACGTTAGTGGCATAGTCTTCACCTCTCTGTGAAACAATTATAGCATAGTTTCACAAGAAATGCAATTATACCACAAACAGTTACATTTTTTCAATTAGAAAATAATTAATTTTTATAGTACTTTTAACTCATGGAGCTTATTAGTTAAGAAAACGAACTCGGTAACAGAAAGATTCTCCGCTCTTATCTGAGGAGATAGATTCAATTCAGACAAAGCTTCGCTTAATGATTCTTTTGTATGCTCTTCTTTTCCGAAAATACTCTTTAAATTGTTCCACAGGCTCTTGCGTCGATGTGCAAAACAGCCTCTTACTAGTTTGAAAAAAGCTGCTTCATCAAATGGAACAGCAGATTTGGCCCTTAAAGGGGTTAATACTACGATTGCAGAGTCTACGTTGGGCTGAGGAATAAAAACAGTACGCGATACAGCAAAAGGTGTCTTCACCTTCATTTGGTACTGAACCCTGACGGAAAGCGAGCCATATGCCTTGGTCCCAGGCAGTGCGCTTAATCTTTCCGCAACTTCTTTTTGCATCATCACTACAAGTGCATCAAATTTGATACCTGTATTTAACAAATATAAAATAATCGGGCTGGTAATATAGTAAGGCAGGTTTGCAACTACTTTTAGACTGGTACTGTTTTTCAGATTCTCAGCCAAAAGGTTTTCAAGGTCAGCTTTCAAAACATCTTGGTGCAGTACTTTCACATTATCATAAGGAGCAAGTGTTTCAGCTAAAACAGGCAATAAACGTTTATCCAGTTCCAAAGCCAATACTCTGTGGGCTCCTTTTGCGAGCTGCTCAGTAAGAGCTCCGATTCCTGGCCCGATTTCAATTACATCGTCATTCTCAGCAATTTTAGCCGCTGAAACAATCTTTTTTAAAACGTTAACGTCAGTTAAAAAATTTTGTCCCAAACTCTTTTTGAATGTAAGACCATAAGTGTTCATAATAGCCTTGGTCCGCAAAGGCGAAGCAATATCTGGAAACTTATCTGTCATTTTCTTCCTCCGTCTTTTTTATCTGCTCAAGTGCACTTTTCAATTGTTTTTTTGTGATCTGAAAAAGATTCAGCCTATTATATAACTGTTTACCATTAGTGTAGCCTATTTTTAAGTATTCTCCCAATAATGCTCTTTTTCCCTTTGCACCAGTCCCTGCTATCAGGCCCGCCTCTTGCAGTTCTTTCAAAGAAATTTGTGGAGTTGCAGTGTTTACCTCAGTATAAAGATGTTTTAATGCTTCTTGAATAGCCCCAATAGAAGCATGTTCTACCCCTAAACTTCCCTTAGCAGAAGGAGCAGCATCCTTTTTATTCAAAAATGCATGCTTAACGCCTGGAATTTCTCTTGTAATAATTCCACGAATTTTTTCTCCTGAAAAATCCGGGTCTGTGAAAACTATCACCCCGCGTTTTTTTTGAAGTTGTTCGATTTGCATAAGAACTTCATCGCTGATTGCTGAACCGCGTGTTTCAAGCGTGTCAGCATTCACTGCAAGCTTAATGCGTTTTGTGTCATCTTTTCCCTCAACCACGATCACTTCTTGTATTTTTTTTGTCATCATTGAATTCCTAATATCCTTTTTGTATTTTCATAAGTTTTTTTAGCCAGTAACTCTGCTGAAATTTGACGCTGCTGAGCTAAAAATTCTAGCGTATAGCGAGTAAACCCCGGTTCATTACGAGTTCCTCTGTAAGGAACCGGAGCCAAATAAGGGGCATCAGTTTCGACAAGTACTTTATCAAGCGGTGTTGCTTTAAAAGCCTCGCGAACCTCTGAAGCATTTTTAAAAGTACTAACTCCGCTATAGGAAAGGTATACCCCCAGTGAAAGAAACTTTTCTGCCCATTGTGCATCTCCGTTAAAGCTGTGCATAATGGCGCCGTTTTCCCAAACTTTATTATCCCGCAAAAGCTGGTAAACATCTGCGAAAGCATCTCGATTGTGGATACTAACAGGGACTTTCAGTTTTCTAGCCAGCTTAAGCTGTTGCTCAAAGATTTTTTTTTGCAGTGAATGTGCCACATTACAATGATAGTCCAGTCCAATTTCACCAAGTACCCGTATCTTAGAGTTTTGAAATGCTTTTTTGAACTTTGCAGCTAACTTTTGGTCATACTTTGCAGCATCTTCTGGATGACACCCCACAGCCCCATATATTTCTGGAAAATTACTTACCAGTTCTTCCATTTTTTGAGTACTGGCATCATCGTAACCGATTACGAGCATTGCTGTAACATCAAGTGCTCTTGCCCTAAAAATAACATCTGGAATATCATCGTTGAACTCAGGAGCATTAATGTGGGTATGAGAATCAAAAATCTTCATTAACTTTCCTCCAATTCTAAAAAAAAAGCCTCTGCCACAAAGTAAAGCTGCCTTATGTGGGAAAGACTTCTTTCAGGATTAACCGATCAAAGAACCATTTGGAATCTGATCACTAATTTCCAGTAATTTTACAGTATTGCCATACTCAGCAGAAAGAAGCATTCCTTGACTGACTTCCCCACGCATTTTACGCGGTTGCAAATTAGCCACAATTACAACTTTCCTACCTATAAGCTTTTGTGGCTCAGGATACCACTGAGCTATTCCAGACAAAATTTGCCGTGGCCCTTGGTCATTTGCATCTAAGGTGAATTTTAACAACTTATCAGCACCTCTTACCCGTTCAACATTTAAGATTTGTGCTGCTTTTAATTCTACTTTGTCGAACTTATCAAAACGAATTTCTTTTTTAGTCAAATTCAATTCCGCTTTTTCAGGTTCTTCTGCCGCTTTTTTAGCTGACTCGGCCAGTGCTTTACGCCCTTTAACCTTTTCATTTTTAGACATCTTAGACTTGATAAACTTGATTTCTTCTTCAGCATCTAAACGTGGAAAAATAGGTGTACCACTAGTTACAACTGTAGCCTTTTGAGGTAAAGCCATATATTCCACACCTTGAATTTTCATATTAGAGTTGTCAAAGCCAAGTTGTGCAAAGATTTTCTTTGGTGCATGTGTCATTACCGGCTGCAGCAATATTGCAATCACACGCAAGCTTGCTGCTAAATGTGCAAGTACGCTGTTAAGTTCCGCTTTTTTTGCCGTATCTTTCGCCAAGATCCATGGTTCAGTCTCGTCAATGTATTTGTTAGTTCGGCTAACAAGCTGCCACACAACTGCCAAAGCATTTGAAAAATGGACAGCATCCATCTCTTTTGCATACTCGGCAATTGTGTTTTGTGCAACTTTTTCAAGATCATTATCAAAAGCTGTCACCCCAGAAATCAAAGAAGGAATTTGACCATCATTATACTTATTGATCATTGCCACTGTCCGATTCAATAAATTACCTAGGTCATTGGCAAGGTCAAAGTTAATCTTGTTGACAAAATCTTCAGGAGTGAACACTCCATCATTGCCGAATGGAACTGCACGCATCAGGTAATAGCGTAAAGCATCCAAACCGTAGCGTTCAACCAGCATTTCAGGATAGACTACGTTTCCTTTTGACTTGGACATTTTACCGTCTTTCATCAACAACCAGCCATGTCCAATAACATGTTTAGGAAGCGGCAAATCTAGAGCCATTAATATGATTGGCCAGTAAATTGTGTGGAAACGCACGATTTCTTTTCCGACCATGTGAATATCTGCAGGCCAATATTTTTTAAATAAACTGTCATTATCAGTTCCATACCCTAATGCAGTAATATAATTACACAAAGCATCAATCCAAACATAGACAATATGTTTGGGATTTCCTGGAACTTTCACACCCCAATTGAAAGTAGTCCTTGTAATTGCAAGGTCTTCCAGCCCAGGCTTGATAAAGTTATTGAGCATTTCATTTTTGCGGGAAGTTGGAATAATAAAATCAGGATGATCTTTATAATATTGCACCAGTTTGTCAGCATACTTACTCATCTTAAAGAAGTAGCATTCTTCTTTGACAAGCTGTACCTCATGTCCAGAAGGTGCTTTGCCTCCAGTTACCTTCCCATTTTCATCATGGTAAACTTCGGCAAGCTGAGATTCCGTGAAATATTCTTCATCAGAAACAGAATACCAGCCTTCGTATTCTCCGAGATAAATATCTCCCTTTTCAAGCAACTTTGTAAATATCTTTTGAATGGCTCTTTCATGATAATCATCAGTTGTTCGGATAAATTTGTCATTTGAGATTTCAAGCAACTGCCATAATTTTTTAATTCCCGCAGCCATTTTGTCAACATATGCTTTAGGAGTGATTCCCAATTGTTCAGCTTTTTGTTCAATTTTTAAGCCATGTTCATCAGTTCCTGTTAGGAAAAAAACATCATCTCCCTGAAGCCGTTTATATCTGGCCATCACATCACAGGCGATTGTCGTATAGGAATTACCGATATGCAGTTTTCCTGAAGGATAATAGATCGGTGTTGTAATATAAAATGTTTTCTCAGTACTCATAAGTTCAAATCCTTTCGCTCTATTAAGTAAGCTGAAATAATTTGGGATATTTTATTTTTGTTAATCATATAAAGTATATCATATTTTTTCAGGTAAAATACAAAAATAGTTTTTACTGTTCCTGTTATATCAACATTTTGTCTCTATTTTGAATAATCAAATCAAAAGGAAAGCTGCGCAAAAATTTTGCTTGCATCCGTAATCAACTGTGTGCTTCCAATGGGCATTTGCAGCTTCTCACGATTTATCGCTACCAGTTTTGCACTTTTGTTCCGGTATTCGAGCAAACCGGCAAATGGATAAACACGTAAAGAAGTCCCGCACACAATTATAAGATCCGCTTTAGAGACAAACGCAATGGCTTTTTCAATTATCTTCGGTGTTATTTTTTCCTCATATAGAATAATATCAGGACGTAAAATTCCACCGCAGTTTTCGTGGTACATCGACCTTAGATAATCTTGATAAGCAACTTTTTGTCTGCATTTTTGACAATAAACACGTTTCAAAGAACCATGAAATTCCAAAATATTCTCTGCTCCCGCAGCTGTGTGTAATCCATCAACATTTTGAGTAATAACAAATGCATTTTCCTTTTTAGTAGCTTCAGCTATCTTCTGATGGATAATATTAGGCTGTGCGTCGGGGTAATACATTTTGTGGGTCACAAAATTGTAAAATAATTCTGGATTTTCCAGCAAACAGGTCCTGCTTAACAAATACTCCGGATTTTCTTTTTTTGAATAGAGCCCATTTTTAGAACGATAATCTGGAATACCAGAGGCAGTTGATACTCCTGCACCTGTCATAAACAAAATTTGTCGGGCTTTTTTCATTTCATCATTCAATAACATGGGTTCTTCCTCCTTTTCGGTTCAACGAATCAGGTAAGGGATAGAAAGTTCCTTTAGAAATACTGCAGCCTGCATTGCATAAATTTTTCGAAATTTTTCCTCTGGATGGCTTTCTTTGGGCTGTGGAAGCACAAAGGAATTCTGACCATCTTTTTTATAAAAACCGATATATCCTTTTGTGTCTTCGAGATTCTCATGTAAAGCCGAATGATAGATTTCAAATAACTGACGGACCTGCTGTCTAGCTTGGCGCTTACTCAAAACAAGAGTCAAGGTAACAAAACGATTCAGGTTCAATGGTTCAAGCCCCCATTCACTCAAATATTCGTCTAGTTTGTGATACAGCTTAATGACTGCACGTCTAATGCCAAAAGGGCTCTCTAATTCATGCGCAGTAATTTCTGTATAAAGCGACAGTGCTGCCTTCGTTGTTTGCGGATAGTACTTTTTCAGTTTAGACAACAGGAGTTCTTGTTTTTTCCCAAAAAACACTAGAGCATCTAGAATTCCAAGTACTCGTAATACCATCCAATTATCATTTTTACCGTCTGGTTCGGGTTTAAGAGTTGCAAAAAGTCCTTTTAGATAGAGATCTTGGATACTTTCTGTAAATAAATTACGTTCCCTTTGCAGCTGATAGATAGTAAAATGCAAAACGATATCATAAAGTTCCAGACCAACCGCCATAAGTTTGGTATCTAATTGAAGATCAGTTGTAGACAAATTAAAAGTAATCTCCGGTATTTTTTCAGTCATCAGCAAAATATGCAGTAATTCATGTGAAACGGTATATGAGGGGGCAGTCAAGTCATTTAATTCAATTACCATTTTCCCGCCACGCAAATAATGCTGCGCCTGATCATGCCTTAAATACCCAACTTGCTTTCCCTTTTTTTTGAACTCGATTTCACAGCCAAGTTTGGCCTTAACTTCTTGAATGAGCAACTTAGTCTGTGTATCAAAATCAACTACGGTCATTGTTCATCTCTCCTTTTACGATAATCCTGCAATGCTTTCTTTGCGGAACCAGCGTCTCTTTTACCTGTTTTGCGTAAGCTCTCGACTACTGGCAAAACTTCTTCAAGATGTGCACCGGCAGCAAGTACTAAGGATTTAAGCTGTAAGTTCATATGTCCGTGCTGGATCCCCTCTGTAACCAAAGCATAAAGAGCCGCCAAATTTTGTGCAAGCCCAACACTTGCTATTACTTTTTCCAATTCGCGGGCACTTTTAATGTGTGCCAATTTTTGGTTAACGGCAACTAATGGTACAATTCCGATTGACCCGCCTACAACCCCTACAGGCGCTGGGATAGTTATTTTCCCTACCAAATAGCCGTCCTTAATTTCCCATGTGCTTAACCCCCGGTACTGTCCAGAACGAGCAGCAAAAGCATGCGCCCCGCTTTCTATAGCCCGCCAATCATTTCCTGTAGCTATTATAACAGCGTCAATTCCGTTCATAATTCCCTTGTTATGTGTAGCAGCCCTATAAGGATCCAGCTGTGCAACGCGGCTTGCCAAAGCAATTTTATCTGCAACCTGTTTACCGCTTAAATTATTTTTTTCTAAAATATTGAAAGGTAATTTGCACTTTGCACTTACCAGGCACTCAGTTGCATAATTAGACAAAACAGACAGCAGGACCTGCCCTTTTATGCTCTGTTCAAGGACTTGGGCAACGGCTTCAAGCATCGTATTCATCATGTTAGCGCCCATAGCTTCTCGCACATCTACAGCTAAATCAAGTGAGATTATGTGAGCACTTAAAATACGGCATCGTAACCAGCGTGCTCCTCCTTTGCGTCTTAGCAAAGAAGGATGAGCCTGATTAGCAATCTCCAATAACCGGGGAAATTGTGTTTCCAAATAGCTGCAAAATTTTTGTGCATCTTGTACTTTTTCAATGATGACTTGTCCCAATAATAACCGTTCATGAAGCTCGGTCGTAAAACCGCCCGCTTTTTCTACAAGTGCAGCTCCATGACTGCTGGCTGCAATAACTGAGGGTTCTTCAGTAACCATTGGTATTATGTATTTTTGATTGTCAATCAAATAATGGAAACTTAATCCTTCTGGAAGTGTATAATCAGTTATATAATTTTCAACTATAGTATCATTTAACGAAAAATTTATTGCTTGTTTTCTCAACAGAGCTTCTTCCATGCTTTTCAAACAGTCATTTTTTCTTAGAAGCTGCAGCCGTTCATCCCATTTTTTTTGATAAAATTTTACAAATTCACGCATTAACTTCTCCTTAAAAATCCAGTATATAATGTATAGTGAATATAATTTGACAAAGGAGCCTGCAACTGGAGTATTCCAGTTATCTAATATGAACAAACTACTTAAGTACATTTTATTGTCTATTCTTATTATTCTTGCACTTTGGGGAATTTCAAAAATACCGTCTCAAAGTTCAGGAGTCAAGTTACACATTGGTATTGTCCAGTTAAGAAATACCGCAAAAGCCTCACAACAGGAAGTTTTACTGGCACATTTTAATACTTTATTGGCTCGCAAAATAGCTTCAAAAGAAGCTGGAAAAATTACTATCACAAAAGGCAGCTTTTCCCAATTAAAACACGCCTTTGATAAGGGACAAATCGATTTACTATTATCAACTGCACCTTCTAAGTTAAATCTATCTTCCAAGCATCTAATAACGATGCCGTATCTTTACCTGCCTAATGTTTTGCTGAGCCGAATAAATCAGCCGCTAAAAAGTCTGACAAGCCTAAAAAAGCAGCCTGAAATTGCGCTGGCCAATGATTTAAATGTCCCTGAAAGTTTAACCGCAGTCCCAATGAAATTTAAACGGTATCCAGCTAATAAAGCAGTTCAGGCGCTGGAAGAAAAAAAAGTAAAAGGTGCAATTATAAGTACGATAGATTATGCTGCGCTGACTCAAAGTACACCTCAAATACTAGAAACACTTCAAGTAAACCAGACAATTCCGCCTATTACAGCCCAAAAATACTTTGGGATCGCAAAGTCTCAAAGTATTTCAAAAATAAATAAAATACTTGAAAAATTGCACAACGATGATACTTTAGCTCAGCTTTCTTTTCATTACTTTAACCAAGATTATACTAAGCAGTAACTAAATTAAGTTTTCTTATTTTCCTGCAGAAGCTCGTAAATAAACCCTTCTCGTGCCCCGCTTTCAGAAAAAATAACATTAGTACTATACAACTGCTGCAGCAAAATTACGACGGGCGTCATCCCGCCCAAAATAATGTCCGCACGCGCTTGTTCCATTCCGGCAATCTGTTCACGTTGCGCGATGTTTTTCTGTAAAAAAGCATCATAGATGTTGAAAAAATCGGCTACTGAAACTTTATACCCATGAATATCATCTATTTGCGAATAACCATCACGAACACGTTGTATTCTCGCAACTGTTCGATTGCATCCGCCCATCAGGACAAGTGGCAATTGCGCAGCTTTCTTTAGCCAGCTCAATGTGTGAAACTTACCAATAATAAAATTTTGAAATTCAAACAATTGGCTTGCATTCAATTGTCCGTTTCTGCAAAAACGCTCTGTTAAACTAACTGCTCCATATGGCAAACTAACTCTTTCTTTTATTTCTCCAGAGCGAACAAGAATCAATTCACAGCTGCCCCCGCCCATGTCTGTAATCAAAAAATCTCTTACTGGTAAAGAATTCGCCGCACCCAAATAATCATAGTAGGCTTCTGTTTCACCAGACAACACTTTGATCGAACAACCTGTTATCCGCCGAATTTTTTCTATAAATGTCTGCTTATTTTCAGCCTCTCTGACAGCAGCTGTTGCAATCGCATAAACACGCTGTTCAGGGTAGTCCTCGTAAATTTTTTTAAAATATTCCACGGCAGATAAAGTCCGTTCAATCGCCTCATCTTTTAACCGCTTTTTCTTTCCGTCACCCATGCCTTGTGCTAAGCGGGTTGTTTCTTTTAGGCGCTTTATTTCTTTAAACACAGCCTTTCCATTATTCAAACTAACCTGGTTAATTGAAAGGCGAACAGAATTAGATCCAAAGTCAAGTACCACTAAATTTTTCAAACTTGCAGCCCCCTACTCTAAACTACAAATAAATATCATCGTAAACTTAGCTGAAATAATTGACACCAATAGCAGCTCGTACTTCCCTTAATGTCTGTCTCGCAACTTCATTTGCTCTTTTGCTTCCTTCTTTTAGGATAGCATATACAGTCGGAATATCTTCAGCAAATCGTTCTCTACGCACACGTATCGGCCGCAACTGAGCTTCCAGCACATCATTAAGGTAGCGTTTTATTTTAACATCGCCCAGACCTCCTGCACGATACTGCTCTTTCAAATTTGCTACTTTCTGCTGATCAGGATCAAAAATATCCAAGTAAGTAAAGACAGTATTGCCTTCAACTTTACCAGGGTCTTCCACATGGATATGATTTGGATCAGTGTACATAGACATAACTTTCTTTTTCAAGGTGTCCGCATTATCTGAAAGATAGATTGCGTTTCCCAGAGATTTACTCATTTTTGCATTACCATCCAAACCCGGAAGACGTCCCTGTCCTTTGGGCGGAAAAACTCCTTGTGGTTCAACAAGTATCTTTTTACCATAAATTGAGTTGAAACTACGGACTATTTCTCTTGTCTGCTCAATCATCGGCTCTTGATCGTCTCCAACAGGAACAAGCTGTGCTTTAAACGCCGTAATATCCGCAGCCTGACTGACCGGGTAAATAAAAAAGCCTGCTGGAATTGAATGTTCAAAATGCTTTTGCTGAATTTCAGTTTTTACTGTGGGATTACGTTCGAGGCGAGAAACAGTTACAAGGTTAAGGTAATAACTTGTCAGTTCTGTAAGAGCAGGAATCTGAGACTGAACAAAAATAGTCGACTTGGCAGGATCAATTCCGACTGCCAAGTAATCTAAAGCAACTTCAACCAAAGAACGTCTTATCTTTTCTGGATCACGCGCATTGTCTGTAAGAGCCTGCTGATCAGCAATCATGATAAAAGTATCGTAATTTCCAGTGTTTTGCAGTGCAACCCGATTTTTTAAAGAACCAATGTAATGCCCAATATGCAGCTTTCCTGTTGGACGATCCCCAGTTAAAATTTTCTTCTTCATTTTATTATTCCTCCTGTAATTAATGTACAAAAAAACCCTACTGCAAAAAACAATAGGGCGGATGACCGCGGTGCCACCTATTTTGCAGAATAATTCTGCCACTTCATTAACTATCGTATTCGGTATAAACAAATTTTGCAGTTCCACTTCGTTTTGTTTGAGCGCCTTTCAGCCAATGAACGCATCTCTTTTTTTCAACTTAACTACTTTATTTTCTGCTTATCGAATAAGGTTATTTTACGCAGAAAGAAAGAAAAAGTCAAAGGACGAATTGTTTAATTGTTGTCTCTTCACGTTTGTGTTAATATAACTACCTATGATTAATGAAAAGAAAGGAGCAGTAACCTTGGATAAAGAACTTTCTTTTGAACAAAAGCGCGTGACACGGATTATTTCACAGATTAAAAAATTTCTGCAAAAAACAAAAAAAGAGTATCTTAAAGCTCAAAGCGAGCGTTCTTCAGTTGAAAAAAATTATCTTCAAAATGCTAGAATCAATACTTTTGAAGTTGATGATCAAATGGAGACTAACGCAGAAGTACAGCAGCAAAAACAGCTTGTTTCTAAAAACATTGAAACCGAGCAGATTCTAAAAAGACAGGTAACTGTTCTGAATGAATTAAAAAAATCACCCTATTTTGGAAGAATTGACATCCATGAAGAAGGAGAGGCTGAGAAAGAAACTCTATATATCGGGAATTCAACATTTACAGATGAAAACAATAATTTTTTGATATATGATTGGCGAGCCCCAATATCAAGTATCTATTATAATGGTACACTTGGAAAGGTTACCTACAGCACTCCTAGCGGGGAACAAAGTGTTGAATTACTGAAAAAAAGACAATTCAACATAAAAAATGGACAGATTAAGAATATGTTTGACACAAATGAGACGGTAGGCGATAGTCTTTTACAAGAAATGTTAGGCCAATATAGCGATGAATACATGAAAAACATTGTTGCAACGATACAACAAGAGCAAAATGATATCATTCGTGACACACACCACGATCTGTTAATAGTTCAAGGAGTAGCTGGAAGCGGCAAAACTTCGGCAATTCTTCAACGAATAGCATTTTTACTTTATCATAACCGCACAGCATTAAATGCAGACCAGATTGTCTTATTCTCGCCCAACCGTTTATTCAGTCACTACATTTCTGAAGTGCTGCCCAGCTTGGGTGAGCGCAACATGCGCCAAGTCACACTTGCAGAATTTTTTTCTCAACGTTTTGAAGGCCTAGAAATCGAAACACTTTTTGAACGGTTTGAAAAAGAACATACAAATAATAGATATTCTCAAAACTACAAACAAAAAGAAACTACCGCTTTTATGAGAAGCATTAAGGAGTATGCTACAAAACAAACCCCGGATTCACTATCCTTTACAGACTTGATGCTAGCTGGAGAAAAAGTTTTTTCAAAAGAAGAGATCACTGCTATATACGAAAAACTACCCGCCGCACTTCCTCTCTTTTTACGCTTTTCTGAAACAAAAAATATATTGGTTAAGCGGCTTAAGAAAAAGGTTTTTGAAAAAAGAAATGCTGATTGGGTGCTTGAAAAAGTTAATCATTTAAATGATGAAGAATACCATGAACTTTTAGGCAGGTACCGCCGTGGAAAGTTTGAACAGATTGACAATGAAGAAGAATACCTCGGCTACCAAATTGCGCTTAAAAAGTACCGGCCTTTATACGACGCCTTATATAATGATTATTTTCTTGATGTTTATCGCCAGTACTCAGCTTTTTTGCAAAAAATTTCTCCAGCTTTCGCTACAGCCTTTAATACTAGGCTGGAATATCATAAAATTGCTTTAGCTGATTGTGCTCCCCTGCTTTACTTGCGTGACCTACTAACTGGGTCAGGAAGAAATCACAGTATTCAATATCTCTTTATTGATGAAGTCCAAGATTATTCACCTGCTCAGTTATTTTATTTAAAGTTTACCTTTCCAAATGCTAAACTGACTTTATTAGGCGACAGTGAACAAGCACTCTTTAGAAAGATGCAGTCCTCTAAAGAACTAATGCGATCTCTTAAACAAACTCTTTCTCCTAAAAATCCACGATTGATTGAATTGAATAAAAGTTACCGCTCTACGAAACAAATTACTGCTTTTATGAAATCGTTACTGCCAGATGGCAACAAAATTCAAGCATTTACACGGCCAGGAAAGTTGCCACGACTAATAATTTCCAGTAACAAGGCTGCAGCATTTGCCGAATTGCAAAGAACCGTTGCCCAATTACTCTCCAAATATGAAACAGTGGCTATTATCGCTCAAGACCTTGCTGAGTGTAATGAAATCCAATTAAATTTTCGTTTTAAAAAACCGCTTAATTTAATCTCTGCCAAAGATCGCTTATTACCTAAGGGATTAGTATTATTGCCAATTTATTTAGCAAAGGGACTTGAATTTGATGCCGTAATTGTTTTTAATGTTTCACAAAAAAATTATCCTGATGAGGCAGCTCGTGGAATACTATATACGATCTGTTCACGTGCAATGCATGAACTGGTTTTATTAAGTACTGGAACACCGACAAACTTTATTCAAAACATTCCTTCTGAGTTGTTCAGCATCGAACACAGAATAAAACTTCACTAGCTGCTATTAA
Source organism: Liquorilactobacillus oeni DSM 19972 (assembly GCF_001436275.1). GTDB lineage: Bacteria > Bacillota > Bacilli > Lactobacillales > Lactobacillaceae > Liquorilactobacillus > Liquorilactobacillus oeni. Next base: position 2,971 of record NZ_AZEH01000014.1, on the reverse strand, counting down.
AAGCTTTTTGATAATTATTGATTTTATAGCATATATAATATATACTATTTAAGTCAGTAATTTAATGCCACTTTAGCTCAGCAGGTAGAGCACCACCATGGTAAGGTGGGGGTCACCGGTTCAAATCCGGTAAGTGGCTTATATCTACATTTTGTTGAAGTATCAACTCCACAAAGAGTAATAAAGTATCATAAAAAGGAACTGGGTCAAAAGCTAACTTTTGGCTCAGTTCCTTTTTTAACCAACGATATGCGATTAATGTGTTTCAACAGCAGAGTTTTCTACTTAACTGCGAATTACTCCATGGTTAAATTCAGAGCACCTTCGTAATTCGCAGTTCATACTCAAAGTATGACGGCTATTGGGACACTCCCTCCTTAATTTTATCTTACAGTATAAATAATAAGCTCACATAATTTTAAATAAAAATATTTTTGATATAAATTTGACAATCTTTTTATTTTAAGTGAGTGTAAATATCTTTTGGAATTTCAACTCCCTTTCTTAAATTACAAGAAGCCTAATCTCAATACTTTCAACTAAACTTCACGTACAAGCGGCATCGACATGCACCTTGGACCGCCACGTCCGCGAGATAATTCACTTGAATGAATTTCATGCACTATAATCCCATGTTCCTTCAATAATTTATTAGAAACATAGTTACGGTCATAGGTAACAACTTCTCCTGGAGCAATTGCCAAAGTATTAGAACCGTCATTCCACTGCTCTCTTGCAGCAACAATTTCATCTCCCGCACCAGTTGGAATCAGATCAATATCTGTCAGGTTCAGTGTTTGCTTGAGAATTTTTTTTAAGTCTTTCTGGTGTTCAATCGCAATTTCTCCGTTTTTCTTAGGACGAAGTATCCAGCTATCGATTTGTCCTGCATTATTTAAAATTTCAGGATGGACAATGAACTGGTCATGGTTAATCATTGTAAAGACAGTATCTAGATGCATCATTGCATGACTATGAGGTATACGAATTGCAATTATCTTTTTAAAAGTACCATCTTCGAATAAACCTCGTGCAATATCCTCAATAGCAACTGCCGTGGTGCGCTGTGAAATGCCGATTGCTAAAGTATCCTTACTAAGAACTAGTTCATCTCCACCTTCAATAGACTTATCATGATTACGATTACGCCAAACCTGAATTCCGTGACCAGTGAAGCGCGGATGATGTGCAATAATATATTCCATTATTAATGATTCCCGTTGTCTTGCTGCGAAGGTCATGCGGTTAATTGAGAGGCCTTCTCCGATTGCAGCAGCTGGATCACGAGTAAAATACAAATTAGGCATCGGATCCATAAAAAATGGATAACTATTATTTTTGGATAGTTCTTCCAAGCTTAAAAATTTCAGTTCAATTTCATCCTTGCGTATTCCAGATATGACTTTACTAATCATATTCTCTGTATTCAAGTTCAAAAGATATGCTTTCAAAGTTTCATGCACAGTTCCCTTTGAATAACCAGACTCAGTTATTACTTGGCTGACAAACTTTTCTTTGATCTGATCCTCGGTCAAAGCTTTCACAATCAATTCATTGAGATAAAGAACTTCTGTACCAAAATTTCTAAGAACTTTGGCAAAATAATCATGTTCTTTTTGAGCATGCGGCAAAAAGGGGATATCATCAAAAAGAAGGCGTGGCATAATTTTAGGAGTCAGATTTTCCAGTTCAGTACTTGGTCGTTTTAAAATGACGGTTTTTAGTTTCCCAATTTCTGAAAACACCTGAATTGGTTTTTGCATATGCAACTACTCCTTTACTTATTATTTAATTACACGCTAGTATATTATGTTTAAAAAGTACTGTCAAACATTTATATATCAACAAAAATTATTAAAAAAATAATAATAATAAAAACAGTTGTTATTCATTTTTATCATTATTATGTATATTTTTACAAAAAGTGCATATTATTTACATAATAGACTTCTCATAATTTATGTTGTTACACTTTTTTCCTTGCTTAGAAATTATTTATTTTGCTGGAAATCCAACCTAAATAGAATTTTAATCGGTATTATTGGCTTAAAAAAATATTTCTCTATTTTTTTTGTAAATTTATTAGTTTTTGTGAAGTACATCGCATCTCTATTTTTTTATCTTGTTATATTTAAGCTATAACAAGACAAAAAGAGGTGCACAAATGGATTATAACGCAAGCAAGGCAGAGGATCTTTCTTTAATCGATAGTATTCGGCAATGTAATAACAGTGAATCTTTTAGAACATTATTCATTAAGTACAGACCATTGGTAATCAACGCAATACGTCGCTATCATTTTAGGTTTCATGAAACAGACGATCTCCTTCAAGAGGCTCGAATTGTTTGTTTCCAAGCAGTAAACGCCTATAATCAAAAAACGAAAATTTCTTTTGGAAAATTTTATCAGCAAAGTCTTTTAAACCGCTACTGCAGTTTATTAAGGAAAGAAACTGCTCTTAAACGCCAAGGAGATCGTTTTGCCGAATCATTTGACAACATCTTAGAAACACAAGGTGATTACCGCTCACGTTCATTAGTTCAGGTGCATCCAGAAGATCAGATACTTATCCAAGAAGTAGTCACCTCTTTGCCAAAAGTCCTTTCTGATTTTGAATATCGTGTTTTTTCTTTGCTTTACTTTGAACATTTTCACCCTGAAAAAATTTCTTTCTTACTTGGTGTGCCAGAAACAAGAATCAAGAGGGCAATTTCACGTTGTAAAACAAAGTTAAAAGCGGAACTTAAACAATGAAGTTTCCCAGCACAAAAATTAGAATAATAATTTAAAAATTTGGTTAGACCATGTTGATTGACTTACATTGTAAAAGAGCTAAGGACCATGACAAAACTCATACTTTGTCACAGTCCTTAAAAAATAATAAAAAAGCCCAGATATATAATATCTGGGCTTTTTACTTTGCACGGCAACGACCTACCCTCGCAGGGGGCGATCCCCCAACTACTCTTG
>NZ_AZEH01000013.1 GCF_001436275.1 Liquorilactobacillus oeni DSM 19972 | reverse complement strand
TCGACTACATTTTGTCTGTTTATCGACTACATTTTGTCTGTTTATCGACTACATTTATTTACTCCTGTATTCAAATAAGGTAGTATTATTCAAGGAGGTTATTTTATGAGCAATGAATTAGTCAAATATGACCCTGAATTAAATACAATCCCCTTGCGAAGGTTTACTCCTGTAGAAATGAACTTGTTCTTTTCTGTAGTTTCTAGAATGCGTGATAAAGGTGATAATACTGTTAGATTTACCTTTGATCAGTTAAAAGAGTTAAGTGCCTATAAGCCAACCGCAAATAATCGGTTTATTGATGACATACAAAGTACATATCAAAAAATACTAGGTCTTAGATTTGGCTCTCGAAGTAAAGATGGTCTTGATAGAGAGATGTTTGTCATGTTCACTCGATTTGAAATTAAGGGATCTGCAGACGTTCCTTATGTTGATATTCAAATTTATCCCAAAGCGTTGAAACTTCTAAATAATCTCGAAAGTTGGGTTCGTTATGCTTTGACAGAGTTCCGAGATTTAAAGAGTAGTTACGCAAAAACAACTTTTCGTATTCTTAAACAATTCCGAACCACTGGTTATGCTTATTTTTCTAAAAATGATTTCTTTGAACTACTAGATATTCCACAAAGCTATTGGAGTAAGCCTGCGAACGTTGAATCTAGGGTTATTCGCCCAATTAAGGAAGAACTAACCCCTTTGTTTAGAGGCCTAACTATACGAAAAAAATATGGTAAAGGTCGTGGGAAACCAGTGATTGGTTATACTTTTACTTGGAAGCCTGAAAGAAAAGACGCAAACGACTTTTCTCAAGGTAAGTTCCAAGATGAGCGTCAAAAACTTTTTAATATCCAGAATAATGGTGAATTAACAGAACAAGAAAAATGGCGTGCTACCGATAAAGTTAAAGGCCTACCACTAGGCTCAACTGAAAAACAGATTTTAGCCGAACGACAGATTGAGCATGATAAAACAATAAGAGATCAGACAAGACAAGAAGTACTTGCTGAACTCCGAAAGGGGTTTGGAAATCATGCCTAAAACTATTAGAGAACTTACTGATGAGTTTGGTGTATCAAAACAAGCCATTAGGGAAAAAACTAGATGCAAACTTTAGTTGTTGTTAATTCGGGATATTTGCTGTTAAAGCAACATTCATTGGTGGCAACAACCAGAACCAAATCAATTATAGTTTAGCTTGAAGATTGATACCTAGTTTAAAAAACGACAAGAACGACAACCAAGTTTAAGCTTTGCTTGTCGATTGGTGTTCTTGTCGTTTTTAACTTATAATTTAAGGCGGATTAATTAGGTGGTGAAACTATTGGGCAAGACTATTCGACAACTTTCAGAAGAATTGAAATTATCAAAACAAGGTATTAATCAACGTATTAATAGTATTAATGGTTTTCGAAGCAAACACACTTACAAAGTTAAAAACCATCTAGAAATAGACAACCAAGGCGTTAAAATGCTTGCTAACTTTGACAAGCAAAAACGCCAAGAACGACAACCAAATCAGCAAGATAAAAACGACAAGAACGACAAGAACGACAAGATTGATCACATATTGCTGAAACAACTTGATGTTAAAGATCAACAAATTGCAAATTTACAACAAGCCTTAGACCAGCAACAAAAATTACAGATAGCAACGGTAACAGAAAACCATCGATTAAAAGAGCACATTCGGAAATTGAGTGGATTGCTTGAACCTTCTAGTGCAACTCAACAGCAACAATCAAACGACAAGGACGATACCTTGTCGAATAGTATTAATGCCATTCATGACAATGCTGAAAACGACAAGCAAGATCAAAGTCATATTGTCGATGAAAAGAAAAAAAGAATACATAAAAATAAAGTCAATAAGAGTTGGTGGCATTTTTGGTAAAAATTAAAGGGCGGATTAGAATGGAAATAGAACCTAAGATAATGTCTCAAGTCAAAAGTATTTTAGGAGAGTTTGGAAACAAGTATTTAACTAGTAAGGGGTTCTCTGAAACGAAATAATGTAATTAATGACTTGGATAAATTTGACCGTGAATTGATGACAAAGCTATTTAAAGATCCTTTAATACATAAAAATTATGTAGAAAAAATTGCTGACACTGAAGTATTTAGACTCAATCAATTTATTGAAATGTTTGAATATAAAGAATTTTGGGAAAAATATAAAGCAGGAGGATTACAATGCTGAAAACTTATTCTTTAACAAAAGATACATTATTAGTTTCGTCAGAATCAAATATCAAAAATTCTTCTGTTGTTTATGTTTATGGTGACGAACGAGAATATATCGAATCTTTTGAACATAAATATGACTTTAAAATAGGCAATATACTAACGTTTGATGATCGAGTTGCATATGACACGATGATAGATCGGAACGATGAAAAAAGTTTGCTCGTAAGTTTTCTGTTTCCCGAGATACATGAAGGTGGGCATCTAGATAATCTGACGACATCTGTTGTTTTCTTGGTATTTAAAAATAAGTTGATAATTTTTACAAAACAAAAATTAAAATTCATTCCCGAACTCTTATCCAATATGGTTTTACGTGATGTCAATAATTTCATGGAGGAAGTACTTTTAAAGATCATGCAAAAACATTTCTATGTGATGCTTAACGAACTTCGTGGAATCAAGGAAAAAATTGATGATTTAGACTCAAAAATATCAACGTCCGGTCCACGCAGACCAACGTTTGGTGATTTATTGACTCTTCAAAAATACATGATAGCTTTGTCAACAACTTATGGCGCTAATCACAAAGCGCTGGATTTCATTAAAAAAAATTTCACAACTATTAATGATATTGATTTTACCACCAAAAAAATAATTGATGAGATATACGATACAAGTGACACAATGGATAGAATTATTTTAGGTTACAGACAATATTTGGATGATTTGGAAAATATGATAAACAATATGTTTTCGTATCAGCTAAACATGATTATGAAAACGCTAACAGAGATATCAATCGTTTTGACTATTCCAGCGATTATTTTTGGTTTTTGGGGAATCAATGTCGATGTCCCGTTTGAAAAATCTTCTTATGGTTTTTTTGCTGTGCTGATTATCTCTGTTATACTAAGCCTAATTTGCTGGTTTTGGTTGCGACGCAAAAAATATTTGTAAAGTATTTGTGATACCCTAATATGATTTAAAGCAGAATTACTTTGTTGACTTTTTAAAAGGCTGATTCCTTTCAATAATTTAATAGCTTTTGTCAGGAATTGTAATATAAATAGACAGTGGTATTTGTTATTTATCTAAATAGCTTTTTAATGTATTGCACTGTGCGCGGAGAAATATTAAAAGCTTCAGCGGCTTCCTTCACAGTATGAGAGTTAGAATATTCAAAGATAGCCATATTCCGGCTATCTTTTTTTCTTTTGGGTCTACCCTCCTTATAGTTGGGATTGTGTTGCCTTGCAAATATTTTAACGGCTTGCGTACGCTCGATAATCATATCACGCTCCATCTCCGCAACCGATAGCAAAGTTCGCAAGATGTGTACAAAATGTTCATTGCTTGTCTACCGGAGAATCGTGCGTTAAAAAGCGGGATCGAAACTGCAAAGGTTCAACTTTTTACGCGAGAACAAGCGCTTCAGGTGCCCTTATCGCTACAACGCAATTTGCCGGCCGACATTGAGATGGCATTTGACGCACATACGGCTAGTCACTGGATGACAAAGTTTGATTGAGTTTAAAAAGATAATACTTTGATAGCCAAGTAAAGGGCATGGCAACAGAAAAGAGTTTATTTCCCAGTGATGAACACGGAAATAAACTCTTTTTGATTTGGCCGATGACTGGTTACTTTAATAGAAGGAAGGCTTATCGCCTTGGGTGTTAGGTTGGTCAACGCCAAGTGAAGCACCGATGTGTTTGCTTGGATCGTTAATCAGCTTGACGACGAAGTCAGCGATGCTGCGCCGAGAGACTTCTGTGCCCTTAAATGGCTCGCCTTTTTCCGTTAATTCATAACTGACAATGTTTTTATTGGAAAGCCAAGCTGGCCGAATGATCGTATATTTTAAGTCAGAATTTTCAATGACTTTGGCGGCTACGGCGTAGGTTTCAAGATAACCACCATCAAGCATTTGATGATTCCACTTGCCAAAAGCGCCGGGGACTTCATCGTAAATTCCCAACGTCGAAATCCAAATCAATCGACTCACACCTGCAGCATCCATCGCTTTCACGACGGATTTTGCCTGATCTTCAATTCCCTTGTTGCCAAGGTTGGCATAGACAACGTCAATGCCAGCAAGCGCCTTGGTCAACTTGGCGTTGTCGGTGACATCCCCGTCAATCACCGTCTCCCGTTGCGGATTGACGTCTTGCAGCCGCCCGGCATTGCGTAGAAACAAACTCAGGTGATGATCGGTTTCTTTCAGCAACTGATGCCGCGCTAACGTTGCAATTTGCCCGTGTGCGCCTAAGATCATGATATTTGCCATTTGAATCTTCCTTTCTTGTTCCCAATACAGTTTTATTGTAACACCGGTATTTGTGGGCGGAACGATCAAAAAAGCCCGCGAAGAAATTCGCGGGCTTCCTTCTGGTCAAGTGCTGTCCGGTGTTGTTGGCCCGGGCATATGGTTTATCTTGTCATCAAAGCAATTAACGAAACTTCGACAGAGGGTGAGCTTTGCCGAAACATTGGGGAATGATAAACCCCTGTGACCAGAAGTGATGCTATTTTGCGCTGTTCGTTGCTTGATCCTGAATTTTTTCAAGTTGCTGGTATTGGCTGGTCATCCAAGTCCGATAGTTTTTGCCTTTAGGTAATGTCTCGGTCACTTTCAAAACCGGCACATTATTTTGTTCAGCTAATTTGACGAGTTGATTGACAGTCTTTGAGCTTGCTTGGATGTTATTGACAAAGAAGGCAATTTTCTTTTCCTTAATATCGGTTTCGATACCATGGATATCTTTTGCGCTGTAGTCTGTGCCGTCTTCGGTTGACTTCGAGAAGTGATCGTCATTGACTTTGTAGCCCAGATAATCGAGCGCGTACCCAAAGACAGGTTCGGAGACATCAACGAGTTGGCCATTTACTTTCGACTTCAACTTGTTGATCAAAGTATTGAGATCGTCCAGTGAAGCGATGTATTTTTTTGCATTCGCCTTGAAGGTCGCTTTGTCGGCTGGATCTTTCTTGGCAAACTTATCAGCTAAGGTATTGGCCAGTTTTGGCATGGTTCGCGGATCGTACCAGATATGTTCGTTGTCTCCTTCCTTTTTAATCTTAACAAGAATTTAGCGGCTATGTTCGTTTTTAAGGGCCTTATTTCTCGTTTCTAGCGGTTTTAAGACTGTTTATATATATTTATACCAAAGGAAAAATAAAAAGCCCTCAGCAGGCTCTTAGAGGGCTAAATGACGAAACCTGGACGATTAATAATATCTTCTTGTCTTTTTTGCAAAATATAAGTGTATAAGGAAT
>NZ_AZEH01000012.1 GCF_001436275.1 Liquorilactobacillus oeni DSM 19972 | reverse complement strand
TTCGGGGCGTTAGCGCCCGATTAAATGTGGCTTGCCACACCTTTTAGGCAACGAACAGAGTGAGGCGCAAGGAGCATAGCGACTGGAGTTTAATGTGAGCCTGTTTTTTGGCTCACTCCTTTGTGTTTTTTGATTCTAGGTTTTGACCTCGTACAGTGGTGCCTCTTTTATACCTCTTTTATAAACCTCTTTTAAACCTCTT
>NZ_AZEH01000011.1 GCF_001436275.1 Liquorilactobacillus oeni DSM 19972 | reverse complement strand
ATAGAGTTTTGTCTGTTTATAGATAGAGTTTTGTCTGTTTATAGATAGAGTTTTGTAGTATTATATATTCATAAAACCATATTCATTAAAAGAGGTGCTTCATTTGAGTAATGAAATTGTTAAATATGATCCTGAATTAAATACAATCCCACTTCGAAAATTCACTCCTGTTGAAATGAATTTATTCTTCTCAATAGTTTCTAGAATGCGTGACAAGGGTGACGAAACTGTAAGGTTTTCATTTGATCAATTAAAAGAATTAAGTGCATATAAACCTACAGCAAATAACCGATTTATTGACGATATTGAAAGTACTTATCAAAAAATTTTAGGCTTACGCTTTGGAAGACGTAGTAAAGATGGGCTGAATCGTGAATTTTTTGTTATGTTTACCGAATTTGAGATAAACGGCCATGCTGATGATCCTTATGTTGATATTAAAATTTACCCCAAAGCTATAAAATTATTAAATGAGCTGGAAAGTTGGGTTCGTTATGCTTTATCAGAATTCAGAGATTTAAAAAGTAGCTACGCAAAAACCATGTTTCGGTTACTAAAACAATTTAGAACTACTGGGTACGCTTACTTTTCAGTTGCAGACTTTAACGAGCTATTAGATGTCCCTAAAAGCTATAAAAGTAGCAATATAAATCAATCCGTTTTAAAACCCATCAAAGAGGAACTTACGCCTCTTTTTAGAGGCCTAACGGTTAGAAAAAAATATGGTAAAGGCCGCGGGAAACCAGTGATTGGGTATTCTTTTACTTGGAAGCCTGAAAAGAAAGACGCTAACGACTTCTCACAAGGTCAATTTCAAGATGAACGTCAAAAACTCTTTAACATTCAGCATAATGGTGAATTAACAGAACAGGAAAAATGGCGCGCCATTGACAAGGTTAAGGGGCTAACTTTAGGCTCTACTGAGAAACAAGCATTGGCTGATAAACAGGCCGAGCACGATAAAAAAATAAGAGATCAAGCACGAAAAGAAGCACTTGCTGAACTCCGAAAGGGGTTTGGAAAACATGCCTAAAACTATTAGAGAACTT
>NZ_AZEH01000009.1 GCF_001436275.1 Liquorilactobacillus oeni DSM 19972 | reverse complement strand
TCAAGTACCTTTTGTCTGTTTATCAAGTACCTTTTGTCTGTTTATCAAGTACCTTTATAAATTCTGTACTTGATAAAAAAGTACTTTTATTTTAATATGTTTTTGAGGTGATAATCATGTCTAATGAGTTAGTTAAGTATGACCCTGAGTTGAATACTATCCCTTTGAGAAAGTTTACCCCGATTGAGATGAACTTATTCTTTTCAATTGTTTCCCGCATGCGGGATCAAGGTAATAAAACTGTTCGTTTTTCTTTTGAGCAATTAAAAGAGCTCAGTAACTATAAACCAACCGCAAATAAACGCTTTATTGATGATATTGAAAATACATACCAAAAGATCCTCAGCCTTAAGTTTGGTCGAAGAAGTAAGAGTGGCTTAAATCGCGAATTTTTTGTCATGTTTACCGAGTTTGAAATTAAGGGTGAGGCTGAAGAACCTTATGTTGATATCCAAATTTATCCCAAAGCGTTGCACTTGTTAAACGATTTGGAAAGTTGGGTTCGTTATGCCTTAACAGAATTTAGAAATTTAAAAAGCAGTTACGCAAAAACAATGTTTCGTCTAATTAAGCAATTTCGAACTACTGGCTATTCTTATTTCTCTAAAGAAGATTTTTTTGAATTGCTTGATATACCTAAAAGTTATTGGAATAGTCCTTCAAATGTTGATAAAAAAGTTATTAAGCCAATTAGAGAGGAATTAACCCCGCTTTTTAGAGGTCTAACGATTAGAAAAAAATATGGTAAAGGCCGGGGGAAACCAGTTATCGGTTATTCTTTTACTTGGAAACCTGAAAGAAAAGACGCAAATGATTTTTCTCAAGGAAAATTCCAAGATGAGCGTCAAAAACTCTTTAACATTCAGCATAATAGTGAATTATCAGATAAAGAAAAGTGGCGTGCAATTGACAAAGTTAAATGCTTACCTTTAGGAACAACTGAAAAACAAGCATTGGCTGAAAAGCAGATCGAACATGATAAAAAAATCAGAGATCAGACAAGACAAGAAGTACTTGCTGAACTCCGAAAGGGGTTTGGAAAACATGCCTAAAACTATTAGAGAACTT
>NZ_AZEH01000008.1 GCF_001436275.1 Liquorilactobacillus oeni DSM 19972 | reverse complement strand
CCGAAAGGGGTTTGGAAAACATGCCTAAAACTATTAGAGAACTTGCTGATGAATTGAAGGTCTCTAAACAAACTATTCAATATCACTACCAAAGACTACCAACAAAGAACCAACAAAAAGATAGTCAAGGTACAAACATGATTAGCCTTACAGCTGAAAGGATTATTAGGGACAAGGTAGCAAAGCCTTTGGTAGCAAAAGATCAACAAATAGGTAGCAAAAAAGCGACAAAGACTAGCAAAAAAAATAATGATCTAATTGCTACTCTAAGAAAAGAGGTAGCAGATTTAAAGTCTCAACGTGACAAACAGCTTGCTACCAAAGACCAGCAAATAAGTAGCAAAGACAGACAAATAGATCATTTAACAAAACTAATAGACCAACAACAACAATTACAATTAGCAACAGTAGCAGAAGATCGCCATTTGAAAGAACGCCTACGAAAATTAGATGGCCCAGTTGAAGATTTTGAAAGTATAGAAAAAAGCCAAGTTGCAAAAACTGATGGTGCAAAAAAACAGGCAGCTAAAAATATAACTAATAAAAAATGGTGGCATTTTTGGTAATCGAATAATTATCGTAAATATGTACTAGAAAAGAGCATACAAATTATGGATTATGTTAAGTATAAAACGGATTGTTTAGATAAATTAAAGGGCTTTCTAACATTAGAAAAGAAGAGACCTGTATTGTTTATTGGATCTGGTCTGTCACAAAGATATTTAAAAATACCTGATTGGAAAGGCTTATTAGATATTTTACGCTCTCCCAAAATCGGAGGATTACATAATCATGTCTAATAAATTTATAACTAAGGAATTTTCCATAGAAAAGGGGACTGGAAAATTGTCACCAATTCGTGGCGAACATCTCAGACTTCGTGATAAACAAGCGCTTGAAAAGAATAATGCCATCTATATATATTTAGGACCAAAAAATGTATACGTTGGCCAAACTAAGCATTTTTTTAGTCGACACGAGCAGCATGTCCAAGAAAGTAATCATCGATACATAAACGGATCATATACCAAGGTCATAGTTGCCTTTGGCATATTAATCAATCAATTATCACTTGACGATATCGAAAAAAAACTCATAACTTATATCACGGCGGATTATGAGGACGATAGAAATATGACTGTTAATAATGGCACTTCAGGCAACGAATCCCCAGCTTATCAAAACCAAGATGAAGTCCTAACTGATTTCATAAATCCTTTTTGGAAAGAGCTATTCAGTAAAGGTTACGTGTTGAAGAAAAATTTAGCGGCCGTCAAAGAATCTATCCTATTCAAATATTCTCCCTTCACTTCACTTTCTGAAGAAAAAAATAACATCATTAATGAAATAATTAGACAACCCCAAAACTATATCGTCTCTGGATTGGCCGGTACAGGAAAAACTGTCGTTTTAACTAACTTGGCGGCCAGATTAAGTCAAAGCTACCCTAACAAACGTATTGCAGTGGTTGTTAAAACTAACTGGGTTAAAAGTGCTCAAAAGATTTTTCAAGCATATTCTGTTAAAAATATAGATGTCTTTACAGCTTATAAATTAATTAAAAGTGGTGAGCAGTATGATTACGTTCTGGTTGACGAAGCCCATCGACTTAGGAGGTATTATTCCAAAGGTAATCACGTTACCCAAGACATTTTTAATAAAGATGAAAACCAGAATGAGCTTAAACTACTGGGAAAATTAAATCCATGCTTTATTTTATTTTATGATCCTGCTCAAACTATTCGTCCATCTGACATTCCCAAAAAAGATTACAATACATTTCTCACCGATAATGAATTCAAAGAACTTAAACTTACCAAAGAGTATCGAGTCAATATCAACGAGCTAAACAAAACATATACCAGTGATGATTTTATGACCGGAATTCAAGAATTCTTACAAATAGATTCCTCTAATGCAAAATTTGATCATAATATTTTCCAATCATACCTCACTAATCCAGATGCCTATTTTGGAGTGGTGAACTCAATTCATGAACTTTTTGACTATTTAGATGATTGTGAAAATTACGAACCTGCTACTCAAAATCGTGTTATGGCTGGTTATACACGTGAATGGGCTAGTCATCAAAAGAAAAACAGAGATCGAAACGATGTCTATGACTGGGTAGAGGGTAACTACCATTGGAAATGGAATTCTGATAGTGAAAACTGGTTGATGAAAAAGAATTCTCGCATTGAAATTGGTTCAATTCATGCTGTTCAAGGCATTGATCTTAATTACGCAGGTGTTATTATTTCAACAGATATTTCTATTGATAATACCGGTAAAATAATCGGCATCCCGGAGAATTACAAAGATCGCAATGGTCAATACAAATCCGATGACTACAGTAAAGAGGGTTTTTCAAACTTCATTAAGAATATTTACTATGTCCTTTTAACGCGAGGTATTGACGGCGTACGTGTATACTTTGAAGACAAAAAAATGCAACAATATTTCTATGACTTTATGGGTATTAATAAGGAGGTTCAGTAATGAACTATGAGGCTGTATTAGCTAAGCTAATTGAATTTAGAGACCGTAAGCAGTGGCAGGAATACCATACGCTCATATCACTATCTAGGGCATTATCTATTGAGTCTTCTGAAGTAGAAAAGGTCTTTCTTTGGAAGCGCAATGATGAAGATTTAGACTCCTCCGACATTGTCAACTTAAAGATGGAAGTAGCCGATGTTTTAACTTATGCTTACTATCTATGCGAAAAACTTGGAGAAAACCCCAATGATTTAGTAAATGAAAAATTGGAAATAAATCAAACTCGCCATTGGAAATTCGATCATAAAGAGTAGTGTACTGATTTCTATCTTAATCGTTAGGGCTCCTGACCATCCCAATCCGTCAGAAGCTCTTATTTTATGTGCATTCCAACATAATGATGAATAATTGTTCGTCCGCTATAGGCTAATGCCTTACATACTGAACGCCCGTCATTAACTTCTTCAGCTTGCCTTTTTCCACTGTACGATTATTTCTTGACTAAAGTCTCCCCCCCAGGTAAAAAAGTTTAAAAATTGTCTTTTGACACAAACGAATGGTATTGTGTGCGCTCTTATCGGCGCGTATAGGGGGCGGGGCTATTGGACCCTACAAATAGTCTAACAACACTCATAAACAATTATACAGCTTCCTGTGGCATGTCAGATTTAGTACCTAAATTGTCACCTATCCCTGCGCACTTCCATCTTGTTGTTGCTAACAGCTATCTAATAATCTAAGAGAGCGTAAAACACTGATCAGTTAGAAAAACGTATTTCAGAATTGATGATTGATGATGATGTCACTAAAAAATCAGGCATATACGACTATGTATTAAGTGGCGATGAGAAAAAGCTGAGCATCAGAGAGTTTACTCTTCAAATGAAACAAAGTGCATATGAGAAGCAGAAGGGGATCTGTCCTATTTGTTGTAAGCATTTCGAACTTAAAGAAATGGAAGCTGATCATATAACGCCTTGGTCCCAAGGTGGTCGAACTATTGCTTCTAATTGCCAAATGCTTTGTAAAGAAGATAACCGTAGAAAGAGCAATAAATAATAAGTACTTTCCAATCTCTGGTGGTCAATTTGAATTTATAAACATTTAATATAATTGCTTAAATCAATGTCATAACTTTAAAAGTGATAATACCCAACTTAATGCTGACAAATAAAAAAATAATCGCAAATGCATATATAAGGTCTATAACTATCAAATCGCCCCTCAAAATCATTGTTAAAATAACCCCCAATATCTATAATGTAGATGTTGGGGGTTATTTGTTTTTATATGGTATAAATGACTTCTCTTATTCGTCATTTTTTCGATACCTTTTGGAACGATTTTGACCAGGAAATAAACGATCATGCGATCCGACTCGAATGCCAATTAAGACTAGTTCATCTTTATCAATCGTGTAAACAACCAGGACATCGTTAGTTTCGCTTGGTGTTTTGTTTTTCGGGGTGTCTCGTAAATGAAATTCATTATAGCCGCTCATTCGCCGATTAAGCTCATGATCCTCAAATTCTGGTGGTAATTGTTGTTGCTCAAGCAACAGGTCAATGGCTGCTCGAACTTCATCAATAATAGATTTGTCTAAACTGGCTAACCGTTTTAGATCAGCATTAAAGGTTGCACGTGGTTTAAATCTTAGTTTTTTCATTATTTAAACTGACCCCAATAATCATCATCTGATTCAACAATTTCATCGTCAGGTAAAACATGGCGTTTAATTAACTGATCACGTGCAATTGCATATTCTAACGAACCTTCTTTAGCTTTTAATGCTCTTTCTAGCCAGTCCATTTTTTCTTGTGAAACGATGGCTACTGCGCGACTATTTGAACGAGCAATATAAACGGTTTCGTCTTCGTCATTAACTTGATCTAAATATTTTTTTAGGTTAGCGCGAAAATCGCTCTGTGTTAGTGCTAATGTCATATTTACCACCCTTTCATTGTACTTAATATTGTACTTTAATTTGTACTAAAAATCAATTTTTTAAGGAGCTAAAACTATGCAACAAGTTGTCTTACCCATCAAAGATTCAAACGTTCTTAAAGAGGTTCAAGATACGTTACTCAATAA
>NZ_AZEH01000007.1 GCF_001436275.1 Liquorilactobacillus oeni DSM 19972 | reverse complement strand
ACAATCTTAGTTAGGTGCAAACATAAATTGAATTAAAAATACAGTCAATTCAACAATAGCAGAAATTGATTTTATGGTTATCAGCAGACCGAGTGAAACGAGGTTAATGCGCACTTACACATATAATAAATTCTATGTTGTGCTAGACCCATTAAAAACCTGTATCAGAAGTCGCCGTTGGCGACAACAAAATCAAACTAATTTACCCAAAATCAATTTG
>NZ_AZEH01000043.1 GCF_001436275.1 Liquorilactobacillus oeni DSM 19972 | reverse complement strand
CTCGGTTTGTTAATTTAAAACAGAAAAAATATTATCTAGTTTTCAAAGAACAAGTTATGACAGTAAAAACTGTCAATGGAGCCTAACGGGATCGAACCGTTGACCTCCTGCGTGCAAGGCAGGCGCTCTCCCAGCTGAGCTAAGGCCCCAAAATCATAAAAGGATGGGCCTAAATGGACTTGAACCATCGACCTCACGCTTATCAGGCGTGCGCTCTAAACCAGCTGAGCTATAGGCCCATAACATCCTTCAATGAGAGTAAACCTCTCAAAACTAAACAAAGTTTCGACTAATGTGCAGTTTCCGTAA
>NZ_AZEH01000042.1:615-75076 GCF_001436275.1 Liquorilactobacillus oeni DSM 19972 | reverse complement strand
GATTTGTCGAAACTTTGTTCAGTTTTCAAAGGTCTACTTTGTTGCTTAACACAACTACTTTATGATACCTGATCAAGCAATTCATGTCAAGAACTTTTTAACAGTATAGAAACTTAATACGGCTGAAATTGCAATATACAATTATCATAGCTAAATCATATTAAATATGACCAACAAAAAATATATTACCAACTTATTAGTCAGACGTCAAGGAAAACTTTAATTAAGCTTTAAATTATCGCTTTCCATATCTACCAGTGCTTTTTTCATCCAACCATCAAGCCTGATTTGAATTGGTTTGAAACCTTCGTTAATTTTCCGGTTAGTCCAATAATGTTTGTGTTCACACCTAACAAATGGTTCAGGAGTAAGAACAAATGGCTTTTCTAAACATCTGACTGACAAACTAATCTTTTGCGAATATTCATCAATGTCTATTATCATCACTTTTACTTTCTGATCAGTTTTTAAAAATTTATGAATATCAGCTACGAACCCATGATGACATTCAGAAATATGAATGAGACCCTGAATATGATCATCTAAGGAAACAAATGCACCGTACGGTTGAATCCCTGTAACCTTACCAACAACAGTCATGCCAATCTTATACTTCATTTTTATCACCTCTTTTTAATACATCTAGTAGTTATTCTACTAATATAGCTTTTTCAATAACAACATCGTCTAAAGGACGATCAGCGTTTGTTTGGACATTTGAAATTTCATCAACGTTTTCCATACCTTCACGAACCTGTCCAAAAACAGTATGCCTGTGATCAAGCCAAGGAGTTCCACCATTTTGATAAGCTTTGACTATTTCTTCAGGATACCCTGCATGCTCCATCTGTGAAAACATTTCTCTAGGAACATTTTTATTTTGAACAATAAAGAATTGGCTTCCGTTAGTATCAGGCCCAGCATTAGCCATTGAAAGAGCACCCCTTAGATTAAATAGCTGCACAGAAAACTCATCTGGAAAGGGTTTGTTCCAAATGCTTGTTCCGCCGCTCCCAGTTCCTGTAGGATCTCCTCCTTGAATCATAAAATCAGGAATTACACGGTGAAAGATTAGATTATTATAATAGTCTTGCTTTACCAATCCAATAAAATTTTCAACTGTTTTTGGTGCTAATTTAGGAAAAAGTTCAATTGTAATTTTTCCATGATTTGTCTGTAATTTAACTACTGGATTTTTTTCATCTTGTTTAAGCTGAGGGTATTCCACTAAAAAACATCTCCTTTATATTCATAACTTCCATTTTACATAAATCCCTAATAATTTTCCAACTTATTTATTTTAACGTACAACTATGCTAACCTAATTTAGTGTATAAAAACGAAAGGAGTTCTACAATGTCAAACAAGGAATACTATGATATCACCGTAATAGGAGGAGGCCCAGTAGGTCTTTTTGCTGCTACCTATGCACGCATGCACCAAGCAAAGACACAGGTTATTGAAAGCTTGGACAAGCTTGGAGGACAGGTTTCAAACCTTTTCCCAACAAAAAAAATCTATGATATTCCTGGATTCAGTGCAATTAAAGCAAGTAAACTGATCGATGAACTTGTTCAGCAGACAAAATTGTTTTCCCCTCAAATTTTTCTAAATGAAAAAGTTACGGGAATTTTTAAAATCGATCAAGGTTTTAGGCTTGAAACTACTCAAAGAACTACCTATTCACATGCCGTCATAATCACAACAGGAATAGGAGCTTTTCAGCCGCGAAAATTAGCTTTGAATGAAGCGGCAAACTTTGAAAACAAACAACTACTATATTTTGTTGCTGATTTGCATAAATTTGATAACAAAGACGTGGTAATTGCAGGCGGTGGAGACTCAGCCATCGATTGGGCACTTGAACTTGCTCCTTACGTTAAGTCTTTACGTATTGTGCATCGCCGCGAAAATTTCCGTGCGCTCCAAGCAAATGTAGCAAAACTACAAACTACAAAAGCAATTTTTGAAACTCCTTATCTAATCAACCAACTGAAAAGCGAATCTGCTGAAAAGGTTAAAATAATCCTTAAAAGGGTCAAAACAGACAGTTTAAAAGAACTTGAGGCAGATTACCTCCTTGTAAATTACGGTTTTGTAACTGATGATACGTATTTGCAGAAATGGGATCTTAAGACAAATAATAGCTTGTTACAAGTTTCATCAAACATGCAAACATCTGTGCCAGGAATCTTTGCTGCAGGAGATATTATTGACTACTCTGGAAGAGCAAATTTGATTGCTACTGGGTTTGGAGAAGCACCGATTGCAGTTAACAGCGCTATGCACTACGTTTATCCAGACCTGCGCCAGCCTGAACATAGTACTCAACTAATTAAAAAATTCCCAGAAATCAAATAATCTTATCAAAGGAGACTATCATGGGCTTTCTAATTGATTTTGTTTTGCATATTGATTCTCACTTAGTAACAATCGTAAATACTTTTGGCAGTTGGACATATCTGTTTTTATTTTTAATTATTTTCATTGAAACCGGAGCAGTTATCTTGCCCTTTTTGCCAGGAGATTCTTTATTATTTGCAGCTTGCGCACTTGCAGCAAACTCTCAATATAATTTAAATATCTGGATCTTTGTTACCTTATTCTTATTGGCTCCTCTTTTAGGTGATTCCCTTAACTTTTTGATCGGCAGTAAGGTGGGGAAAACGATTAGGCCCAACTCACTATTGGGCAGATTTATAAAAGAAGAAGACTTGCACAAAACGAGGCTCTTTTTTGAAAAACATGGCGGGATCGCCATTTCAATAGCCCGTTTTATGCCCATTATCAGGACAATGTCGCCATTCGTAGCCGGCAGCAGCGGCATGCAGTTTCGCCATTTCTTCAGATACAGCATAATTGGAGCTGTTTCTTGGATGATTCTTTGCTGCGGAGCTGGATACTACTTTGGTAATTTTCCTATTGTAAAAGAGCATTTTTCACTGGTAGTAATTGGGATAATTTGTGTTTCTTTAATACCAGCACTTATAGGCGCCCTGCACAAGTTTATACGGACCAAAAAACGATCATAGAGTTTTTGCCAAGTTAAAAAAGCACTCAATGATAAAAAAGTTAGCCAGAAAGTAAGTTTCTGAAATTTTTTATCATTGAGTGCTTTTTCATTGTTTACTTTAAACTTCTTTTTCCACTTATAATTCCTGCTGTAAGAAAGCTTAGTAATAATAAAAAGAAAAGCCCAAAACAAGACAGAAAAAATGTATCAGGCAAGACATTGATAATAGGATCAAGTTGAGGATCAAATATCCAATCACTATTTCTGAAAAGTAACTCGTGAAAAGAAACGAAAAAAGCATTAAAGTTTAGAAACATTAGGATAACTACACCTACAATAATTAGTATAAAATTTTGGAAGGGGGCTATCAAACGCCACTGCTGCTTCTTTTTCCAAATAGTACTCAAACGAAAACAGCTTAATGGTGCAGTGATCAATAATACCAAATAATTAACTAAAAACAAATTCTTCACATCATAAAAATGCTGCAGCCCGTTATAAGACATTGGAAAAGCCAAATGTAATTCGCTTATCCACGGATAATTCAAAAAATGCAGTAGCGTCCTATACTCATTCATTAACTTAGCATTCGACATCCCTGCTCGTGCGCCTAAATGTTCTTGAATAACAAAAACATGATATAGCGGCACAAAGTTAATCGTGACAGTGATGCTTATTGAAATAAAAAACAAGAACAGACAAATCAGCCACAAAAGCCAAATAAGCCCTTCTTTATTAATCTTCAAACTTCCACTCATCTAGAGAATTCACCTCATAAGTAGGCTGGATTTTTTTTTGTGCAACTTGCTCAGGCGTTGAAACCCCAGTATACACAAGAAGAGTGTCTAAACCGCAATTTATACCCGCACTAATATCGGTCATGTAATTGTCACCTACCATAATAACATCATTTTTAGTAAGGCCAATTTTTTTAAGTGCCTTATCCATGATAATCGACTCAGGCTTTCCAATATACGTAGCCTTCTGCTGCGTAGCTCTTTCAACCATTGCAACTAAAGAACCTGCTCCAGGAACAAGTCCACGTTCATTTGGTAAATTGGTATCTGCATTAGTTCCGATAAATTTTGCACCGCGCTTAATAGCAAGCGTTGCTGTTTCAAATTTATGGTATGTAACATCATAATCCAACCCTACTACCACATAATCTGGATTTTCTTCGTTAAAAACGAATCCTCGTTCCAACAATGCCTTCTTTAAGTCTAACTCACCAATAACATACACACTTCTCTTGGTAGCATCAAGTTCTGAAAGATAGTCTGCAGTAGCTATTCCTGTAGTATAGACATTTCTTGGAAATACATGGATATCAAAATTTTCAGCCAGATTTTTAACTACCCGTTCGGGAGACTTGGTACTATTATTTGTTACAAACATAAATTGAATTTTTCTTTTCTGTAATTGCTCCACAAAACGTTTTGCAGCAGGTATCTTCAGCTTTCCACAATACATAGTTCCATCTAAGTCAATAAAATAGCCCTTATATTTATCCATTCTTTTTTCCATTTTTATTACCGTTTCCTCTGATATTTTTTTTCTGTCTAATTGTAAAATGACGTTTCTTTGAGTGCTTTTCAGTAATTGTTTCTACATGCTGCTTTATTTCTGGTGTACGTTTGCGAATCTCAAAATTTTTACCCGAAAAATGAGTACCCTTACGTTTATTTTGGCTATTGCCACCCGCTTTATTTTGACGGGATCGTCCACTATGTCCCCCGCGGTTTCTACGATGCGGTTTGCTCGGCTTGGCAACATCCAAATTTTGTAAAATAAAGTATGCACATCCAAAGTTACAATACTCATATAAATAGTCGTCTAGCTGATCTATCTTTTGAGAAGGTAATCCTCTCTCAGCTTTCTTTGCATAAAACCCGTGCAACCTTAGTTGATCATATCCCCAATCTCCAACAATATAATCATATTTAGTCAAAATTTGACTGAAGCGCTGTTCTAATCGATCTGTCTGAAATCCATCCTTAAAATTCTTTACAAGTACATACGGATGACCATCAATGGTCAATTCTGTTTTACTCTTCATTTTAATGTCACTTGCATAAGCTTTTAGTGTTTCTGCCTTTTTTGCAAGTTGAGCTTCCCGCCGCTCTTTTTTTTCGCTGTCCATTTCTTTCACTCCTTAAACTGTCAGCGCTAATTATACAGGATATTTAGCTGCAAAGTAATCCCCTACAATATCACGTAAGAAATGATCCGCCAAATAATGAGGGTGTCCAGCAATCTCTAAAGTAGGGAAAAAAGGACAGTAAATGAAATTATCAACCGTGGCAATTTGATAGTCTTTTCCCGGATCCAGGATTTGGTTATGCCAAGTAACACTTTTTGTAAAAGAATCGTACTCTATCCCATCATACATTATTTCTCCGAAAATTTTTCCACGAAACCCGTTTCCCTTAACAAAAGCGTTACGCAGGTGGTTGCGATTCTTTTCCATTTCACGAATTAAGCGCCAGAGGTTATAACCATTTAGTCTTACATTTACAACTCTCATAGGATGCGGCAAAATACTATGCAAGTTTTCCCTCGTAAGCTTTCCTTGGTGAAGATCCCCTAAGAAAAGCCCACCATTTAAAATAGCAGCTTGTGTATGTGTAACTTGTTCAAGAGCTTTAAGTGTAATATCCATTAAAGGCGAACCGCTTATCCATGAACCGGCAAAGTCATGAGGCAGTTCAGCAACTACACGCTTACCAAGCAAATCTTCTCCTCTTTTTTGATAACTTTCAATTTCTGCAAGGTCTCCTTGCGCTTCTGGAAGCAGTTCTGTTTTTGCCACTGCAGCTTCACTATCAATGATTTTTCCATTATCGAGTATTAGAGTTACTTTCCCTATATATTTACCCCACTTGCCTGCCGCACAAAGTAAGGTTTTACCAATTTTTTCTCCATGTTCAAGCAAATGATGAGTGTGACCACCAAGAATAACATCAAGTTCAGGATATTTTTTAGCTAAAGCTCTATCTGTATCAATCCCTAAATGAGATAGTAACACTAAGATATCTACTTGAGGTCTTAATTTTTTGATCAAACTTGGCAAAACTTCATCCACAGGCTCAGCCTTCCAGTTGTTCATTGCATAAGTCGCAGGAAAAGGAGCAGTACATCCAAGAACTCCAACCTTTGTTCCCTGAGGTGTAGTAATTACTTTTTGCTGATGAGCCCAAGAAGGTCTTTTTTTTGTTTTAAGATCTACGATGTTGTCCAACACTAATGTAAAATTAGCCTTTTCATACATTCGTGAAAGCTGCATATGCGAGTTGCCAATTCCTTCATTATTGCCAATTGTTGCTGCATCATATCCGATCTTATTCATCAAAGATATATTGCTCAAACCATCAGTTGCTTCACTTAAGGGGTGGACTCTGTCCATTATATCCCCTATATCAAAAGTCAGTACCGTTCCATTAACTGACTTCTTTTTTTCGCTCATTAAAAATCGCCTGATTTTTGGCCAATTTTCAAAATGTGAATGGACGTCATTTGTATGCAAAATTGTAACTTTTTCACGCATTGCTTAGCCTCCTCAAATTATCTCTTTTGAAAATCAACCTGCTTACCCTTTACAACCTTAACAACTTCTGCACTGCTTAGAGGAGTTCCAAAAGGTATTTTTTTAACTAAATAAGCAATTTCGGGTGAATCAACTCCCACATTAATGTTGGAAGCTGCATCCACGCTATAATGGTGCACATGTCCATGCAAATTAATGCTGTTTCTAGAAATTCCCAGCATCAACGGATAATGGGTAAGAAAGAATTGAAAGTGATCAAATTTTAAAATACAACCCACATCGTGAAAAACAAACTTTGGTTTCTTATCAGCAAGCAGATAATTATTCTTACCAAGAAATTTGAATAGTGCACGTGTGTCATGGTTACCCTTGATTAAAACCAGGTGACCATGAAGTTCCTTCAAAAGTTCATACATTTTTTCATAGTCTTCTTTTTTTGAACGCAACAAACCGATATCGCCCAAATGATAGACAGTGTCTTGTTCAGAAACAGCTTTATTCCAGTTAGTAAGAATAGTCCGATTCATTTCAGTCACAGTTAAAAAATGGCGATGTGCAAAATGAAGATCATACTTTAAATTTTGATCAAAAAAGTGTGTATCTGCAGTAAAAAAATTCATAAAAAAACTCCTAGCACATAATCAAGTTTATCTTACAACTTATTTACAATTAAAAAAAGAAACGACTAATTTTTAAAGAAGTTACACTGATTGCGTTACTATACTTTAAATTGTCGTTTCTCTTCTTAAATAGCTTTTTAAATAATTTTCTTTAAATGCCTACCTACCCATAAAAATAACAGCCATAACACCGCTACACCCAATGCCCACAGTGAAGTAGTATTCAAAAACATACTTCCTGCAACAAAGAATAAGAATGCAAGTACTAAGTAGTCGCTCCATGGATAAAAAGGCACTTTAAACTGAAAGCTTTTTTCAGTATTTGAACGACGATATTGCAAATGTGCAAGAATAATCATCCCCCATATGAATAAAAAGCAAGTTGTTGCAACGCTTGAGATAAAAGTAAAGAGTGCAGTATTTGAAAAAATAAAGTTAGCTAAAACTGCAATCCCAATTACTATTGAAGAAAATATTAATCCATTAGCTGGTACTTGCCTGCGTGATAGGGTACTCATTTTAAGCGCAAATTTACTCTTATTTCTATAGTTGAGTGAAAAGAGCATTCTACCAGTACTGAATAAAGAACTGTTGCAAGCAGAAGCGGCAGCAGTTAAAACCACAAAATTAATAATCCCCGCGGCAGCAGGAATTCCAATGTTTTGAAAAACCTGAACAAACGGGCTTTGATCTTCAGCGATCTTATTCCAAGGATAAATACACATTAATGCAATCAAAGAGCCCACATAGAATAAAATTACCCGTATTGGAATTTCGTTAATTGCCTTGGGAATCACATGTTTTGGATTTTCTGTTTCCGAAGCTGTTACCCCAATTAGTTCGATTCCTATAAAACCAAAGGTAACCATCTGAAACGAAGACAAAAAGCCCCTCAATCCTGTAGGAAAAATTCCTCCATCTGAAAATAAATTGTGAAAGCCAGCATAACCCACAGGAGTTTGGAACCCAAACACTACCATCACTAATCCTGCAATTATTAATAAACAAATCGCAACTATTTTGATTAATGCAAACCAGAATTCAGCTTCTCCAAATAATCCTACTGTGATTAAATTCATAATTAACAAGATAAGCAAGATAATAAAGCCCGGCAACCATTGCGGAACATTAGGAAACCAATATTTAAAATATAGGCCTGATGCAGTAACATCCGCCATCGCAATTGTAATCCAGCAAGCCCAATAGGTCCAACCAGTTACAAATCCAGCTTCTTTTCCTAGATATTTAGTAATAAAGTCAATAAATGAATGCGAATCTAGATCCGAAAGCAACAGTTCACCCAAAGCCCTCATTAACAAAAAGCAAATTATTCCTGTAAACAAATATGCAAAAACTATTGAAGGACCCGCTAAATGAATAGTTTTTCCTGCCCCTAAAAAAAGGCCGGTACCAATTGTTCCTCCTAAAGCGATCAATTGCACATGACGGCTTTTTAAACTGCGTGAAAACTTATTTTCTGTACTCATCAAGTTCCAAACCTTTTCAGTAAAATATTATTTTAGTCCAATTTGCTTGGCCCAATGACATCTAGTTTACTTTATTTTTAAATTGAAGTAAAATCCAACAATCTCACTTTAAGATGAACATATCTCATCTTAAAAGATATTTTTGCAAAAATGCTTTTAACAAGTTAAATTTAAAAACAAAAAACGAGCTTCAATCAAGACTTTCGTTTTGTTTGAAACTCGTTTTTAATACATATTTAATTTTATATATATAATTTACAAGAAATTAATTCGCCTAGTCTTATTCACATTGAGACTTTTAGCCGCCACCTTAATCAAGATAAACTATTATTAGTTTCATCAATTTTTTGCTTTGGAATATATCTTATTCGTTAATTTTTCTCACATTTACGTCCTGCACTTTATTTTGAGAAAGTCTGTATACATCTTTAGCAATCATTAATTCTTCATTAGTAGGAATCACCCATACTGATACAACAGATTTAGCATCACTAATTTTTGCTACTTGCGCTTTTGTAGCTCCATTAACCGTTTCTTTTAGCGAAACACCAAAAATACTTAACTTTTCACAAATTAATTTTCTAATTACCGGAATGTTTTCCCCGATTCCACCCGTAAAAACAATGGCATCGACTCTTCCCAGTTCAGTAGCATAAGCTCCAATGTACTTAACTATCCGGTTTACAAAAAGCGAAATAGCTAACCGTGCTCGGTGATCCTGGCGATTTGCAAAGATTTCTCTCATATCAGGTGAAATTCCAGAAATTCCCAAGAGACCAGATCTTTCATTTAAAATTTTAAGAATTTCAGTAGTTCCTACACCAAGCTGATCTTCCAAATAAAGTAACAGTGAGGGATCAACATCACCAGAACGAGTCTGCATCATAATCCCAGAAACAGGAGAAAAGCCCATACTTGTATCAAGTGAAAGTCCATCTTTCACTGCGCAAATAGATGCCCCAGAACCAAGATGCAATAAAATAGCATTAGTCTTTGATTTTTTTGCCTGCATCAGTTTTAATAACTCTTTTAATACAAACCTATAGCTGATTCCATGAGCTCCAAACTTTTGAACATGGTATTTTTGGTAATATTCATACGGAATCCCATAAAGATAGTTTTCTTCCGGCATAGTTTGGTGAAACCCTGTATCAAAGACGGCAACACTCAACGCATCCGGCAATTCAGCTTTAAAGGCCTTTATGGCCATAATGTTAGCCGGATTATGCAATGGAGCAAGAATCTTTAACTTCTCCATCTTTTCTAAAACATCATCATCTATTACAGTGGAACGCGCAAAGAATGTTCCACCGTTGACAAAACGGTGACCCACTCCTTTTATTTCTTTAAGATCAGAAACTATCTGGTACTCCGTTAACAATTTTAATAGACGTTCAACTGCCTGTAAATGATCCGTACATTCGAATTGCTCAGCTATTTTTTGCTTGCCGGCAACTGTTATTTCTTTTGAATTGCTTAATCCAATTCTTTCAATCTGACCGCTTGCCACGACTTCTTCAGCTGGCATCTGAAACAATTTCCACTTAAGTGTTGAGCTGCCTGCGTTAATGGCTAAAATTTTCATAAATATCTTCTCTCCAATTTATTCAGTCTTTAATGTTTTTAGAGATCCACTCATCAACTTGCTGAATAAATCTTGAAAAAGCTTCTTTTTCTTTAAATGTGGGAATATTTCCAAGCAAAACTGGTTTTGCTTGTTTGGCTTTGCCGCCACGTTTTTGCAACAACAATAAAGACTTTTGATTATTTTTGGAAGTAAATAAGTCTTCAGGAAGATTTAACATCCCTTGAAAAAGCCCTTGCTTTTGAATAACCTTTAATAATCCCTTAGCTTCCGTACTTTCAAATAACCCCTTTGGCACCAAGAAAAAGGCATATCCTCCTGGAACCAGGTACAATAGTGCCTGTTCAATCATTAAGTGATGTGCATATGAGTGGCCTGATTGAGCGCGTGTTTCAAAATTTTGTACCCGCTTATCAAGCGGATAATAGCCGATTGGTAAGTCAGCAACCACAACATCAGCTTTAGGGATGAGTAAGCTGTCGATTGCATCTTGATGGTAAAGTTCAATTTTAATCCGCTGTAACCGCGCACTCATTTCAGCAATTGCAAGCATTGTATCATCATTGTCTACGCCAAAAAGTTTAAAATCATTATAGCCGTTTTTCTTCAAATGATTGTTGACGGTTGTCAGTAAATTACCAGTTCCGACTGCAATATCAAAAATATTTTTAATATTCCGTTTAACTGTAATTCTTTCAATTAAATATGCAACTAAAAAGCCAATGCTATCAGGTGTAATTTGATGGTTAGCCTGAATTTTGTCATAATGATTTGCTTCAATCAATGCAAACTGTAGCACTTGCCGTATCTCTTCTGAAGACAGCGAAGCCGCTAAAATTTGCTTATATTTTGTTTCAAGCTGTTTCTTTATCTTTAATGAAGGCTTGCCCTTTTCAACCAACACTTTCCCTTTATCTACTAGATTATCACCGGATTCAATCAGCGCATCTAAATACGATAACCCTAATTCAGTCCGCAACAAATTAATAGTTTCATCAAATTTATGGTAGGTATCTTTTATTTTTTCTAGTCTCATTTTGAACACCTCACTAATTAAAACTGCTCTACTAGTTTAACGAATTAGTGAAGATATTTCAAATGCCAAAATTCATTCTCCAATTAATAATGTGCCGTATCCAGTTTTATTTCAAAGCCTGTGTCCAATTTTACTATGAAAGCATCGTTTTCTCTAATAACGCTTCCTTGTTGATAATCAATAACTTTTCCTTGTTGAATATCATTAGAAATAGCTAAATTTCGTAATATAAGGGCCGTATTGTAATGGACTGTGTCACTGAGAGTCGCCAACCTTTCATGATAATAAAATAACTGTCCTCCAAAAACTAAGCCCATAATCACTATTAAAGTTGTTCCAGAAAAAATAAGATATGCTTTTTTTGAGTCTTTCACAAAATTCACTCCTTCTTAGCCATCACAATTTTACAATTGTACTCCCTTTGATGAATAGAAGCTCTGATTGTCAAAAGATTATCGTGATAAAAGGTTTCGAAAGCAGAAACTTCATATAAAAGAGGTATATATCCGCCTTCTGATCCAGTCATCTTAACTAAGCCATTGTAGTACACAATTCTGTAATCCTTATCTTTTGTTGGGCTCGAAAAAAAAGTAATATTATTTTGAATATCAACGAAATGTAGGGAAAGATTCTCAGAAGAAATAAGATCTGCAAATTGTTCCCATTCAGCTTTATCTGCTTCTTGTGTATTATTGTCCACTCTAAACGAAGTATTAAAAGCCATATTTAGTATTCCAAGTAAAAAAACTGAAAGTGAAAGAGCTATTAAACATTCTAGTAAAGAAAAAGCCTTTAACCTTTGTTTCTTTTTCACTTTAGCTCTCCTTTTGGAAGAATAATGAAAGAATTTTCAAGTTCAGTTACTTCCTCTGTACTTAAACTCTCTCGTCCAACTAAAAGAAGCTTTTTACTAATATTTAGCTTCTTTTTCGTCTTTTCGAGCAGTACACGTTCTTTTTTTTCATAAACTTTAAACTGATGCTGGCTTTCAAAAAAGATTCCCAACAAAAAACAAATCACAACCATCTCTAAAAGTGTTTCAACTAATAAATAAGATCTTACTTTATTGTTTAACATAATACTTTCCCCATCCAAATTGAACTACGATTTTATAAGTGATAGGTGATAATGCAGACTTGACAACTATTGTATCTGCTGTAACGCTGCCAGTATTATAGACTCTGATTATCCGATATGCAGGTATTTCCATTGTTGCAGGCAACTTGATTACTGTATTAATGACATTTCCTTCTCTAAAAACAATCTCATGAGCTTTAAACTCTACCGTTCCACGCACATTATGTCTTGGCACAACAGCCATTTCCCTTACCCAAGCTTGTTTTAACTGCTGCCAAAAGATCTTTTCTTCCAATTTTTCTGCAGTATTTCCAGAAGAACGTAAAAAAAGCAACAGCAAAATCGAACTGAGAGATAAAACTAGAATTGCTTCAATTAACGTAAACGCTTCTTTTCTTTTAATCATCAATTACAATGCCAACTTTTTTCGCCTGTTCGTATTGTCTTTGGCTTAGGTAACTATCCTTTTTTAAATCATCTAAAGTAACTGTTCCTTGATCAGCATGTTCATTTCGATAAAGATCTGCTTGTGTCTGTACCACATCCGAAAGCGCTTCATTTCCAACGTTTTGTGCCCGATTTCTTTGGCTGCCGATATTTGGTAAAATAATCAGTATTAGGAGCCCAATAATGAACAAAACAATTGACATTTCTACTAGAGTAAAAGCTTGGTATACTTTATTTTTTTCTTTCTTTTCTTTTTTCATTTATACATTCCTCCAAGATTATGGTATAGCGGTAATAACATACTTAGATAAGAACTTATAATTAAAAGCGCCACCACTAGAAAAAGAAGCGGCTGAACTAACTCAATTAAACGATCCATCTGTACTAACAACCTTTTGTATATTGTTTGCGAATAAAACATTAATTCAGCACTTAATTCATTCAAGGTACTTCCTTTACTTAAAAAAAGGATAAATTCCTGTGGAATAAAATTATGTTTTCCAATGAAATATTTCATTCCTTGCCCAGCCATCAGCGTGTGTTTCAATTCTGTTCCGACATGGAAAAGCAGTGTATCTGGTTCAAACTCAACTAAAAAAGTACAAATTTTATTTAAATCCAATCCACTTTTCAAAAGAAGTGCCAAATTAAAAGAGATATAATAGTATAAATAAAGACGATAAAGCTTTCCAAAAAATGGCAAAGTACAAAGCCATTCTTTACGTTGAAGATATTTTTTATTACGGTATCTTAAATATATTTGAAAAATCCACAACATCAAAAGAATCAGACAAATAAAAAATGGCAAAAGAAGTGATGTATTAATATCGATAAGGCTAGCGTCTTTAACTGCCTGTTCAGCTTGAAAAGATCCTATTTCAGGTTTCAAAAAAAGCTGAAATGCAAAAATCAAAATAGTTATCAATATTAAAAGAAAAACAGGGTAAAGTAGGACTGCCTGCAAGCGCTGTTTTTGATGTTCCTTCTTTTCCCAAAAGTCTCCTAGCTGTTTAATACTTTCATATAGTACACCGTATTTTTCCGCAATATAAAGCTGGTTAAATGTTTCGTTGTCAATTAGCTTTTTTAAACTGAAACAAAAACCTTCTCCATTTTTTAAGCTGTGTTCTATTAATTCACAAATTTTTCTTTGCTGCGGCAATAGAATTTTAATATCAACTACTGCTTGTTGAAGCGAAAAACCTGATTTCAAAAGATCTGCAAGTGTTTTAAAAAAAACAAGTTGCTGTCTAAGCCGCCACCTATGTGTGTTACCCTTCCAGATACTTGACAAATGTCTGCTGTGTAATCCATTGATTCTCCAAGCATTTTTCAAGCCGCATCCTCCAATTCATTGTCATCTTGTTGCTGCCATTATTTTTAATAAAGTCCAGTGTATCAGGGGTGTCAAAAAATAGTTGGTCAAAAAGAACTTTACTTTCTCCCTGTACTGTAGGTAAAAGCCTTTGATAGCAAATAAGGTTTAATGTCTGATTCAAGTCTTCAAAATGAGCCCCCAGTGCAAGCATTCTTCTGATTACCCCATTAACATTCGCAGCGTGTACTGTGCTGATAACCAAATGTCCGCTCAACGCAGCATTTATCACACTGGTTGCAGTTTCCTTGTCACGAATTTCACCAATAATGAAGACATCCGGCCGATGTCGTAATGCCGACTTTATTAGTTCAGCGTAGGTCATCTGTGCTTTTTCATTGACTTGCAGCTGCAAAAAAGACGGTTCGTTTATTTCAACAGGATCTTCAATACACATTACTTGTTTCTTTAACTGGCGTGCAACATGATACATAGTTGTAGTTTTTCCCGATCCGACTGGACCTGAAAATAGAATCAATCCCTTTTTTTGAAGATTATTTACAACATTTTCAAACTGCTCTTGGAAAAAAAACATTCCTTCTGTTTTTTTCTGATAGATCAAGCGGATCACGAGAGATTCCCGGCCCAAAAAATCGCCTACACTTGAAAGTCTTCCGTAAATTTGTTCCGCAATCTCCATAGCACCGGTTTGTGGCCTACGATGCTCGCTTAACATCATATTTGCCCGATATTTCAAATTATTGATCATCTGTACTCCGCTTATTTTTTCAATCTTTTTCAAAAATTTCAGTTCTCCAGCAATATTTAATTTAATCAAGTAGCAGTTCTCTTTTGGCATAAAGAAAATATCACTTGCTTCCTTTTCAATAGCAATCTTTAATAATTCATTCAAACTTTTTGTAACCACTTCATCACCTCCTAAAACTAAATACGTAATTTTATTTTTTTGTGCTAAAAAAAGGTACGGCAAAATTAACTTTGCCGTACCTTTTTAGTTAATACTATCTTTTCATAATTTGTTTTTTCATCGGAATAGAAGGAATGGCTCCCAAATGCTGAACTGCCAGAGAAGCAGCCCTGCTGGCATAGACAACTGCTTCCCTAATATTACCTAAATCATTTTCAAGAACTGAGCAAAGGGCACCTATAAATGTATCGCCTGCACCGGTAGTATCCAAGACTTTAACTTTGAATGCAGGAATTAATTTTTTAAAAGTTGGAGTATAACAATATGCACCCAAACTCCCAAGGGTAATCACAACATTAGCGATACCTTTATCCGCTAAAAGCACTGCTGCTTTTTTTGCAGAAGTTTCGTCGGTAATTTTCACTCCTGTAAGTTCTTGAGCCTCAATTTCATTAGGAACTATCAAATCTGTTAAACCTAAAAGTTTTTGTGTTGCTTTCTTAGCTGGTGCTGGATTAAGAATTGTTTTTACCCCAGCATCTTTTGCTGCAATAAAAAATTCCTCTATTCTTTCCATTGAAACTTCAAATTGAGAGACTGCAAAATCAGCAGCTGCTATTTTCTCCTTTGCATCGAAAATATCTTGCTTTTTAATTTTTTGATTGGCACCGCCATTTATAATAATAGAATTTTGTCCTGATTTCTGTAATAAAATAAAAGCTTGGCCGGTAACACTTTTTGAGTCAACTTTAATATTGTCAGTATTGATTCCACTAGTTTGGAGCAAATTCAACATTGTTTTGCCATACTCATCTGCACCAACCCTGCCAACAAAAGAAGTAATGGCTTCACTGCGTGCAGAGGCAACGGCCTGGTTAGCACCCTTTCCTCCCCCGGCTGTATGAAAATCCGTCATTGCTATTGTTTCTCCTGGTTTTGGCAAGCGTGCTATTCGTAAAATAACATCCATATTGATACTCCCTAAAAAAACAACACTTTTTTGATCCGCCATCTTGCAACCTCCCTTTCCTTATAGTTCAAATAATAACATTTTTTGCAAAACAAAAGAAAATGCCAGCACAAATTTCGTACTGGCCATTTTCTTTTGTTTTGACTATAACACTATTCAGGTAACTCCCCTGAATGGAAGACCTCCGACACATCATCTTCATCTTCAAGTCTATCAATCAGGCGCTCAAACTGCTCAACTTTATCCTCTGGTACTGGTACATAGTTTTGAGGAATCATTGTCAATTCAGCTGTGTCAAGTTCATATTTCTTTTGCAGCTCATCTCTTACGTTAGCAAAATCTTTAGGATCTGTATAAACTTCGAACACTTCATCAGATGTTTGCAGATCTTCCGCTCCTGCATTGATAACATCTTCAAACATTTGATCTTCGTCAACATCCAAGTTTTCACGAGGAATCGCAATATAGCCTTTTCTGTCGAACATAAAGTTAACGGAACCTGTTTCACCTAGATTTCCGCCATTACGGGTAAAGTCAGCCCGAACAGCTGAAGCTGTTCTGTTGCGATTATCCGTCAGTGCCTCAACCAAAATAGCAACTCCGGCTGGGCCATATCCTTCGTAAGTTATTTCCTCGTAATTAGCACCGTCAGACCCTGAAGACTTATCAATCGCTCTTTTGATATTATCTTTGGGCATGTTGGCTGCGCGCGCCTTATCGATCATCAATCGAAGTTGCGGATTAGCGTCGGGATCAGGACCGCCACTCTTTGCCGCCATGTAGATTTCTCGCGATAATCTCTGAAAAATTTTCCCGCGTTTTGCATCTTGGGCATTTTTTCGGCCTTGGATGTTATTCCATTTAGAATGTCCTGACATAATCTAATACCTCTTTCCGAAAATTTAATCAGACCGATAATTCAGTCACTATGAATACTAGCAAAAAATAGTCATTAAATCAACTAACTAAAGACTATTTTTGCTTACTGGAAAAATATATTCCAAAAATTAGGATGCCTGCCAACCCCCCGATGCCATCCAAAATTACGTCTTGAAAAAGCGGAGTTCTTCCTCCGGTAAGCAGCTGATGATATTCATCAAGCGCTGCGTAACCAACGGTTGATAGAGCACAGATTAAAACACTCAGGACAGTGGAGTTCAGTCGTGGCTTTAAGCCTAAATAAAAAAATGTTCCTAAAAGCAGATAGCTGAAAAAATGGGCACCTTTTCTAATAAAAAATTCAACGAATTTAAAGTAGCCTATACTTGCAATGCTGACCCTTTCTTTTGCATATACAAAAGAAAAGCCATTCAAAAAATTATTGAAAGGCTTTTTGGCCAAATATTTTTCCAAAAAAGGCACTGAGGTTTGCTGCTTATACGTCATAGAAGAACTGATAAAGAGTAAAAGCATTATTAAAAATGCAAGCAAAAGAAAGGTGTCCGCGTTAAACTTAAACCTCTTTTTCAAAAAAAAACACCTCTTATTTACTTTGTTGAAGCACGTTTGATAAAACCATAAGGCAGTTCAACTGATTTTTCAGTAACTTCCTCTTTATTCATTAATTTTGTTAAAAAGCGCATTGAAACAGCACCAATATCATAAAGCGGCTGTGTAATTGAAGACAGTTTTGGACGAACTATTTCAGTAATTTTTGAATTGTTACTTGTCACGACTTCAAAGTTTTCCGGAACACCGGCTCCTGCATCTTGTGCTCCATTTAATACACCGGCAGCTAGTTCATCATCCCCTACAAAAGCCGCAGTTGCTCCCGCGGACACAATAGCAGGCCATAAGATTTCTCCGGCACGATAACTATAGTCAGTTTCAAAAACAAGTTCTGGGTCATATTCAATCTTCTTTTTTGCCAATACATTTTTATAACCCTTTAAGCGGTATTCACTGTTGATCGCTTCGTCCATTGGTCCAGAAATAAATGCAACTCTTTTATTTCCATGGTTGATTAAATCGCTGACTGCCTCTTCTACTGCCGCAACATAGTCAATGTGCACACTTCCAAGTTCTTCTTTTGGATCGACTGATCCTGCTAGAATAACTGGAGTTTTACTATGTTCAAATTGTGCTCGCAGCTCATCACTGATTTTATTTCCCATATAAATAATCCCATCAACTTGTTTAGCCAACAATGTATTTAAAACCTGAATTTCTTTTTGACTATTGCTGTCAGAATTAGCCAAGATAATGTTATATTTATACATCGTTGCAACGTCGTCAATTCCTCGGGCCAAAGAAGAAAAATAAATATCGGTGACATCTGGGATAATTACACCCACAGTAGTCGTTTTTTTACTTGCGAGCCCCCGTGCTACAGCATTCGGCCGATAGTCAAGACGCTCAATAACTTCCAAAACCTTTTTTCGTGTTGCCGGTTTAACATTGGGATTGCCATTAACAACTCGTGAAACTGTTGCCATTGAAACTGCGGCTTCTCGTGCAACATCATAAATTGTGATTGTTTTTTTTTCCATAATTTTTCCTTCCGTTTTTCATTAACTTTTCAATACCACTTCCTAATTTAGCAAAGATTTTAAATTTTTGCAAGCGTTTCATGACGCATAAGCGTCCTTTTTCACTAACCTTTCATATTAAATTGGTAGCGTCACCACAAAAAAGCTATGCTATAATTTAGATATTAACTTTATAAGGAAGCGATCAAATGTCACATATTGAAAAAGTCCAGGAATGGCTGGCTGATAATAATTATCAAGTCGGTTATATCAGCAATTTTAAAAATATCCAGTATTTTACTGGTTTTTCAAGCGATCCAATAGAACGAACCTTGGCACTGTTCATTTTTCCTGATCAGGAACCCTTCATTTTCGCACCTGCTCTTGAAGTTGAAGCAGTAAAAGATGTTGGCTGGAAACACCCTGTATACGGTTACCTAGATCATCAAGACCCATACCAGATTATTAAAGAAAAAATTTTGGCAAAAGTTAAAACACCAAGAAGATGGGCTATTGAGAAGAGTAACCTCAATGTAAGCCGCTTTGAAGAACTGCAGCGTAAATTTTCTCATGCTTCTTTTAACGGCAACTTAACCCCTTTAATCCAAAAGGAGCAGTTGATTAAAACACCTGCCGAAATTGAAAAACTTAAAATTGCTGGAAAATGGGCGGATTTTGCTTTTGAAGTTGGATTCAAAGCACTCAGTACTAAAAGAACCGAACAAGATGTTGCTGCAGAAATCGAGTATGCTCTAAAGAAAAAGGGAATCACACATACCAGCTTCGATACTATCATTCAAAGTGGTGCAAACGCAGCAGAACCACATGGAGAACCAAAAAAAGATCTCATTAAACCAAATAAACTTGTTCTATTTGATCTCGGAGTGATTTATGAAGGCTATATTTCTGATGCTAGTCGTACGGTAGCTTTCGGCAAAAAACTTGATGACAGGTCAAAAGAGATTTACAAAGTTTGTCTTGAAGCACAATTGGCTGCCCAAGAAGCCGTAAAACCTGGAATTCGTGCTGAAGACCTTGATAAAATCGCACGTAGAATCATTGAAAAAGCCGGCTATGGAGAATTCTTCATTCACCGCTTAGGTCATGGAATGGGCCAAAGTGAACATGAATTTCCATCTATCATGGAAGGAAACGATATGGAGCTTGCCCCCGGAATGTGCTTTTCAATCGAACCCGGTATTTATGTTCCTGGAGTTGCTGGAGTCAGAATTGAAGACTGTGTACATGTCACTGAAACAGGGGCACAGCCATTTACCCATACCTCTAAAGAATTACAATTTTTACCTTTAGTTTGATTATTAACCATATTAAAAAAAACAGACTTAACGTCTGTTTTTTTTGCATAAATTTTATTAGAAACAACTAATTATTAATTTACTTATCTTTAGGATAAAAGGTTTCAGTAGGATGATCTTTTTCAAATTCAGCGGCTTCTTTCGCCTCACCAAAAGCTGAAAGACCATCAATTACAATTTCATCTTCTTGTTCACTTTCATCATTGAAAGAATCATCTGCTCCTTCAGAAAAATCTTCTTTAGTTTTTTTAAACTGTTCCTTAAGTTCTGATGTTGCTTCCTTAAGGGAAGATAGCGCCTGTTCAAAATTCTCATTATTTTTAAAATCTTGTGCCTTATCGGCAACTTTTTTCTTCAAATCTTCAAAGGTTCCTTGCAGCCCCTCTTCGTCTTCAAAGTAATCCTTAGCATATTGATAATATCTGATTGCAGCTTCACGACCATCGCTAGTAGCCTCATTAACCTTTTGTCGGATTTCCTCTTTATGAGCACCAAAAACTTTTTTTGTCACATAATAAGCAGCAACACCTACAACTGCAGTTGCAAATAACGATGACTTTTTAACCATTGTGAAAAACCTCCTTCAAAAATTATTCTTTCTTCTTCTTTTTTCTTAAGCTGTACAACTTTTTAACTGCTCCAAAAGCCAACGCAGTCTTACCTGCTTTCTGAGTTGAAGCAGTAACCTTTTCGGCTAATCCTCTGCTTGCATTATTCAAGTCTGAAACACTTTCGCTCAAATCAGCAACAGTTTTAAAAAGTGGATCAATCGTTTTCGATTTGCTGTTGACATCTTCTAGTAAAGTATTTGACTTAGCTAGGATTGCTTCGACCTCTTTGGCAATTCCATCAGCATCAGTTCTTAACGTTTTAACACTTTCATTTACTTCTTTCATAATTTTAACAACTTTTACTAAAACTGCGCATAAGAAAATAACCAGCAATAAAAATGCTAATGCTGCAATTAAGCCCGCTACTTGCCCAAAAGTTAGTGTTGTCATATAGCTACGCCCCCTTAATTCGCTTTCCCCTAGAATATCATTGACACCGCTAAACTGCAATTAAAAGAAAAATGTAAACTAATTTTTATAACTAAAAAAAATCAACCACATTTTAACCTGAAGTCTGAACATTTTTTTGATATTATAGAAAGTAGTAAAGGAGAACTAATATGCAATTATTTTATTTTAGAGTGACCGAAGCAGTTTCAAAGGACATTACGGCACAGGTTACTAGACGAACGAACATGTTAAACAATTACCTTGCAAAAATAAACTGGGAAGATATTCTTGGAAAAATTTTTATGACAATTCTTTCAATTGTTTTGTTATCCATTTTCTTCTTAATTGTTAATTGGCTCGGAAAGATTGTCATCAGACGCAGTTTCAAAAGAACCCGTAAAAATGAACACTTGACTTCAAATCGTCTAAACACGATCTTTACATTGTCTCTAAATATCTTCCACTATTGTATCCTCTTTTTTTATTTTTACGCTGTGCTATCTGCTATAGGCATTCCAGTTGGTACATTATTGGCAGGAGCAGGAATTGCAAGTGTCGCCCTAGGATTAGGAGCTCAAGGTTTTGTCACCGACGTTGTCACCGGTTTCTTTATTTTACTGGAACAACAGTTTGACGTTGGTGATGAAGTAAAGATCGGCACTATTTCAGGAACGATCCGTGCAATCGGTTTGCGTACAACTCAGATTACCGATTATGATGGAACACTTCATTACGTCCCAAACCGAAATATTACGATTGTCAGCAACCTTTCGCGCAACGATATGCGTGCACTTATAGACATCTACTTTGATCCTAATTCAGATATTGCCGCAATGTCTTCAATCATTGAAAGAGTTAACCATGAATTAGCACCAAAATATACTGAAATCACCCGTGGTCCTACGTTTCTTGGAACAGTCGAGAACTCCAACGGTTCACTTTCACTTAGAGTAATTATCTATACTAAAAATGGAGCTCAATTAAACATCCAACGAATCTTTTTAGCAGCATACCTTGACCAGCTGACTAAAGCGGGCTTTAAAATAAAAACTTCCCCGTTGAATTTAACTACCGCATCGTGATAATGATTTCAAAAAAAGAAACTGAGTCAAAACTTATGTTTTTGACTCAGTTTTTTGTACTCTCTTGTAGTTTCCATATTAACGTGTTTCCTATAGTCAGTCTTTTCCGCTTAACCACGAATTACTCATAGTCAAATTCAGACTATGTTCGTAATTCGCAGTTAATGCTCAAAGCCTAACGACTATTGCCACACTTCCCACTTTTATTTTAATTTTCTATTTATTTCCTACTACTGTTTGTCTCTTCTTAAGAAAACCGATCATTGCGTTAACCCCTTTAATGATAGCTCCTTCTTTAGGCGCAAAATATTCCGAATGTAACGAATATGGGCTCTCAACACCTAGCCAAAACATTGTTCCTGGGATTTTAGATAAAAGGAACCCAAAATCTTCACCGGTCATAGCTGGCAAAGTCTCAATAAAATCTACATCTGGCGTATTTTTCATATAATCTATGAATGCCGCTGTGGTTTGCGGGTTATTTTCAACTGGATAATATCCTCCTTGGTGCAGATCAAGTTCAAGTTTGCATTCGAAAGACTCAGCTACACCATCAGCAATTTTACGGACTCTTTTTTGAATAAGCACGTTATTCTTTTGTGTCAAAGCTCTGATTGTACCGTCAATCTGAGCTTTTCCTGAGATTACATTACCAATCGTACCCGCAGAAAAATGCCCAAGAGTTACTACACCAGCTTGGATTGGATCAACATTGCGACTAACGATAGTTTGTATCTGATTAACAAACTGTGCCCCGGCCACTACCATATCATTAGCCCGATGCGGAAATGCTGCATGTCCGCTTTTCCCGATAAATTTAGCGTGAATT
Organism: Liquorilactobacillus oeni DSM 19972; assembly: GCF_001436275.1. Classification (GTDB taxonomy): domain Bacteria; phylum Bacillota; class Bacilli; order Lactobacillales; family Lactobacillaceae; genus Liquorilactobacillus; species Liquorilactobacillus oeni. The sequence goes on along the minus strand of NZ_AZEH01000042.1, from coordinate 52,358 downwards.
TCGCATGTTCCAGCAAAAAGTGTGCCTTGTCTGCAGCCAATACTTCCCACCGGCAGTTCTGGATTATCATGAAAAGCATAAATTTCATCAGGCATCCATTCTCCCAGTATGCCGCTTTCATATAGTTGTTTACCACCGCTTGCATTTTCTTCAGCTGGTTGAAAGATAAATGTAAGATTAACTTGAGGTTGATTCTCAGCAAAATAACTTAAAATTCCCAGTGCTACAGTCATGTGAATATCATGACCGCAAGCATGCATTCTTCCTTTATGCCGCGAAGCGTAAGCTAACCCTGTCTGTTCTTCAACCGGCAAGCCATCAATGTCAGTACGATAGCCGACTGTATAGCCTTGCTGCTTTCCATGTACATGAACTAAAATGGCAGTTTTCCATTTTTTAATTTCAAAATATGTTTGTGGCATACTTCTTATAATTTCAATTAATTTAGCCTGAGTTTCAAACTCCAGCATCCCAATTTCAGGTATCTGATGAAGCTGCCTTCTAATTTTAATCAATTCGCTTTCTGTCAAGCTCATTTTTTCATCCCGCTTTTTCATAGTTTGCTTTTTACTTAATCATACTCCATCAAAAACTATAGTTACACTTCAACTTTAACAAAAAACTGCAGAGTAAAATCAGATTCAACGGTTGTTTTAAGAACAATTCCATTGACTCCAAAAAATCCTCTACAGTAGTTTTTACTTGCTGGTTTTACAAGATAAATAGCACTTAAATCTTACGCAGGTCATCAACTAGTTCCGTCTTGCCGGCTTTTACATCAGCCACATCTTTAATCTTTCTAGCAGGAACACCTGCAACCACAGTCTTCGGTGCCACATCCTTGGTTACGACAGCTCCAGCCCCTACAACAGCTCCCTTACCAACTCGTACTCCTTCCAGAACAACTGCATTAGCTCCGAGTAAGACATCATCTTCGATCACAACAGGTTTAGCAGAAGGTGGCTCAACAACCCCGGCAAGAACCGTTCCAGCACCGATATGGCAATTTTTGCCTACTAATGCACGGCCGCCTAGGATTGCTCCCATATCAATCATTGAGTTTTCACCTACTTCAGCACCGATATTAATTACAGCACCCATCATAACCACTGCTTTATCCCCGATCACAACTTGATCGCGAATAATTGCTCCGGGTTCAATACGCGCATCAAACTTCTTCTTATCCAAGAGTGGCACACCTGTATTACGACCATCATTTTCAATATGATACCCTGTAATTGCTTTTCCTTTATTATCTGAGAGAAACGGTTCAACATCCTTCCAATCTCCAAAAATAACCCCTGCTTTTCTACTTACATAGGCTTCGATTTTTTTGGGAAATTTAAATTCTTTGAAGTCTCCCTTTACATACACCTTAACTGGTGTCTTTTTCTTAGATTCAGAAATAGTACGAATAATTTCTTTTGCATCTAATTTAACCATTTGTCTTCCTCCAATGCTTATTTAATTAACTGCCAAACTTAATTGGTTTGATTCTATAATCTTATATCTTTTTTTGCAATAATGTCATAATATTTATCCAAATCATGAGCCACAAAGTTGAAAGCTTTCATGATTTCTCTGCGGGTCACAATTCCTGTAAACATTCCTTCATCACTTACAACAACCAAAAACGGTCTATCAACAAGGAGATGAAGAATTTCTTCGATATCATACGGTAATTTAATCGTTTGAACATCTGTCTGCATAACTTCAGCAACTTTTTTGCTGCTTAGCTTAGTCGAATCAATTCCATTCATTCCCAACATAGTCTCAGTAAGCATTGACAAGGATAAAAGGCCCTTGAAATGCTGTTTTTTATCCAAAACTGGAATAGTTGCATATCTTACTTTAGTCAGTACCAGAAAAGCATGATCCAACTTATTATCTTCTTGAACATTTGCCACCATTTCAGCAGGTATCAAAAAGTGCTCTTGCCTTTGCAAAAATACCTGCTCGATCGGCTTTATCATCACAGCTAACAGCCTCCTTCGATCACTAGGTTTTATTTTATGATATTTCTGCATAAAAGCCAAATGATATCTTAAAATAAAAGCGTTTTCTAATATTTACATATTACCTTTTTGTGATAAGCTTATAAGGTATTTGTATAAAGGAGGTTAACATGGATTATTCATTAGCAACAAGGCTCGCGGCTGAGTTTTTCGGAACTGCTATTATGGTTCTGTTAGGAAATGGTTCCGTAGCAACGGTCGACCTCGAGCGTACTAAAGGCAGCAACAGCGGTTGGATCGTTATTGCAGTAGGTTACGGTTTTGCAGTAATGATCCCCGCTCTGATGTTCGGTAGCATTTCTGGTAATCATATCAATCCGGCTGTTACAATCGGCTTAGCTTCTATAGGTCTCTTTCCTTGGAGTGAGGTACTTCCATACATATTTGTTCAATTATTGGGTGCAATTATAGGACAACTTATTTTATACGCCTGCTTCAAGCCTCATTATGATTTAACTACCGATACTAATCGTGTCCTAGGAACCTTTTCAACAACAGATGCAACCAAAAACAACTTGAATGGCTTTATCAACGAGTTTTTTGGTACTTTTGTACTTGTATTTGGTGCCTTAGGAATTACAACTGCTCCTGAATTTGCAAAAGGAAACCAAATGTCCGGTTTTATAGGCTTGGGACTTTTGGTGATGGTCATTGTTGCTTCGTTTGGCGGCCCCACCGGTCCTGCACTCAACCCAGCACGTGACCTTGGTCCAAGACTAGTACATCAGCTACTTCCGCTTAAACATAAAGGATCATCACAATGGGGATATAGCTGGGTTCCTGTCTTAGCCCCAACTTTAGCCGGTATTTGTGCGGCTATTCTATTCAAGCTCTTCTTTTTGTAACATTAGACGTTAATAAAAAACCTCTGGCAAAATGAATAGAGTTCTGTTTAAACTAAAGATATATGTTGCGAAAAGAATTGACTGTTTTAACTTTAACCTATTGCTACTATCAAGTGTTGCAGGTTAAAAACTAGGAGCTGGGTCAAAACATACGTTTTGACTCAGCTCCTTTTTGATTACCGCTGCTTATTTCTATTTCCAAGGACCATAAATTACTGCGCAAATAACTTATTTTTGATATTCATTATCCTAATTTAAAGAATCACTGTACCATTTTCGGTATAAGGACTCCATTACAGTTATAGACTGGATTGTTATCTCTGGTGTGACAATCGGACTTACAAACTGCTTTTCCTGAAGACACTTATTAAGATGTTCAATTTCATAAACAAGATCATTTTTCTGTTCACTGATCACAAACCTTTTCGTTTTATTTTCATTTTCAAGCAACGCGGTATTTGATAACCGATAATTTGGAATTTTAATTCTGCCTTTCGTTCCGTAAAGTACAAGTTTAGTTTCAATCTCAAAATCAGTAGCTAACAATACATTCACCAAAAGGTCGTTCATTTTAAGTGAAAGGTTGCAACGGGTATCAGCTTCACCAACACGATTATATTCGAATCCGCTCCAGTCATCAAAACCCTGCCCGCCTAAATACTGAATAACCCCAAGAAAATTAGCACCTCCATTAAAAAGGGCACCTCCTCCAGCAGACAGTTTTTTTATCCAATCGGTTTTACCAGCGACATCGTAATGGTCCTTAACCTCAATAAAGCGCAAATCACCAATTATTCCTTGTTTCAAAAGCGTACGCACCTTTTGCATGATAGGCAGAAAAAGTGCACTTTGCGCTTCCATAATGAACAATTTCTTTTTTCCCGCTAACTGAAAAAGTTCGCTTGCTCCCACCTTATGACGTGTAAAAGGCTTTTCCAGTAAAACATTTTTCCCTTTGCTGAGTGCTCTTTTTGCATTTTCATAATAATCTTCATTCTTGACAGCAAAGTAGATAATATCAATTGTTTCATTATTAAGCAATTCTTCAGTTTTTGTATAAAGTTGAGGAATATCAAACTCTTGGACAAGTTTTTTGCCTTCAGCCTGTGTTTCAGTTTGATCTACTATCCCCATAACAATACTGTCAGGAACCAATGCAATAGCACTTAAGAATTTGCGTACAAGTTTACTTGTCCCTACTATCCCATAATGAATTTTAGCTGCCATCCCGTTCACCCCATCTATTTGGTTTAACATTAGTTTTACACTATTGTACCAAAGAAACAAGCGCTTTAGCATTCTTCTTACTATAATTACTTCTTGATTTGAGTTAAAAATAACGTCCTTAGTTTTCCCCCATCTGCTGTTGTACCAATAGTCAAGCGCAACCATTCGTCAGAAAAGCCGCGGCGGATCTGATAACCGTTTTTCAAAAGAAAATCAGCCAGTTTATTTGCACCTGGATATTTGAAAAAAATAAAATTTGCTTGGCTGTGAAAATATTTAATTCCTTGAGACTCAAAAAACGTTTCCCAAGCTTTTCTTTCTTTTTGTGTCTTATTCACTGATTTCTTTACAAACTTTTGATCTTTTAAAGCCGCAAGCGCTGCTATTTGAGAAAGTGCGCTCAGATTATACGGCAAACGGACCGACTGCATATAAGCTGCCAGTTTTGCCGACATTACAGCATACCCAACGCGGTAATTGGCCAATCCGTAAACTTTTGAAAATGTCCGCATTAAGATTGTATTAGGATATTTCGACAAAAGAGGAAGAAAACTCGGTGAATCAACATCTGTTACATAATGAATATAGGCCTCATCAATAATTACAAGTATATCTTTAGGAACATGTGCAATAAAGTTCTCAATTACAGATGGTCTTTCGTAAACACCGGTTGGGTTATTCGGGTTACAAAGCCAAATCAGCTTTGTTTTTGAAGTAATTTTTGTCAGCATGCCAGCAAAGTCATGCCCTCCGCTCTTTGCATTGCACGGGACTTCTACTACTTTAGCACCTTCAATTTGAGCATGCAGGGCATATTCAGAAAAAGTGGGTTTCGTAAGTATAATCTCATCACCGTTTTCCAAAAACACGTGTGAAAGCAACATGATAATTTCATCAAGCCCTACTCCAAAAACAAGATGGTTCGAAGGTACTTTCAATTTAGCTGCAATCACTTGTCGAAGCTGACTTGCATCCCCATCCGGATAGCGATTACTTTCAGCAAAGTTCCAGTTCAAGATCGCTTCTTTCACTTTAGAAGACGTTCCAAAGGGGTTTTCATTTGCCGAAAGCCGAATCAGTTTTTTCAGTCCAAGTCGTTTCTTAACCTGTGCCAGCGGTTCTTCTGGAATATAGTTCTCAATTGCTTTAATCTGTTCTTTCATACTGCTGTCTCCTTTATTAAAGATCTTTAATCTCAGGGCGATCCTTGGTTTTACTCATCAAACCTTCTCTTTTTGCCAGTTCTGTTTTTATTTCATCATATGAAACTCCCTGTTCAACTAACAAAACCATCAGGTGATAAAAAAGGTCCGCTGTTTCATAAATTAATTCCTCGCGCTTCGGATTTTTGGAAGCAACAACTACTTCAGTTGATTCCTCACCTACTTTTTTTAGAATCTTGTCCAGTCCCTTTGTAAAAAGATAGTCAGTATAAGAACCCTTTTTAGGGTTTTCTTTTCTTTCTAAAACTGCTTGATATAATTGATCAAGATCTTGCATTTTTGGCTTTCCCATTACTATTTCCTCCTTCTTAATACTACTTCTTTAAAAAAACAACTTTGCTTTCCCGTATGGCAAGCTGGACCTGCTGGTTTGACTCGAAGTAAGAGCGTATCTTCATCGCAATCCAGCCACATTCTTTTAACTTCTTGTGTATTTCCGCTCGTTTCACCTTTGTGCCAAAGTTCCTGTCGTGAACGTGACCAAAACCATGTTTGTCCAGTTTCCAAGGTCTTTTGATAACTTTCCTGGTTCATCCATGCAACCATCAAAACAGCACTTGTTTGGTCATCAACCACCACACTCGTCAATAGCCCTTTACTAAAATCCGGTGTAGTCATCTGACGTTCACCCCTGCTTTCTTCAGTGTATCTTTAACTCCCGAAATAGTTAGTTCACCGTAATGAAAAACCGATGCCGCAAGTGCGCCGTCAACTTTTCCTTTGCAAAACACAGCAGTAAAATCATTCAGTTTACCTGCTCCTCCAGAAGCAATAATCGGCACATCAACTCGTTCAGTAAGCTCACGGTATAATTCTGTGTCAAAACCCGATTTGGTCCCATCTTTGTCCATACTTGTGACCAGCAGTTCACCAGCTCCTAAAGAAACGGCCTGTTCAGCCCAATCTAATGCGTCTAATCCTGTACCGTGCTGTCCGCCTGATGTAAAGACCATGTACTGTCCTGTTGCAGAATTCTTTTTAACGTCAATTGCTACAACTATACACTGTCTTCCAAACTTTTGAGCACCTTTTGTAATTAATTGCGGTTCAACAACTGCTGCCGTATTCAAAGAAATCTTATCTGCACCAGCTTTTAAAAGAAGCTGCATCTGAGCAACAGACTTGATCCCACCTCCAACTGTCAACGGCATAAAAACTCTGCGGGAAACACTTTCAACAACCTCTTTCATTGTTTGGCGTTTTTGATTAGTAGCAGTAATATCTAAGAAGACCAGCTCATCGGCCCCTTGACGTTCATATTCGGCGGCAATTGCCGCAGGATCACCGATATCTACTAAGTTTACAAAGTTAATTCCTTTTTTAACACGACCATTGTCCACATCTAAACATGGAATAATTCTCTTAGCCAGCATTGCTATTCACCTCCGCTATTTCCTTAAGGGTCAGACTTCCTTTAAAAAGTGCCTTGCCAACTATCATATCCTTTAATCCAGCATGCAGTAATTCTTTGATATCAGCTGCATTGCGAATCCCACCGGATGCGATAATATTACATTGTGGAAAATTTGTCTGCAATGACTGCAACAAATTAATATTTGGGCCACTAAGAGTGCCGTCACGTGCTACGTCCGTTACAATAAAGCTAAGTGCACCAGCTATATACATTTTTTTAATCAATGTACTCATCTTTGTTTCAGAACTTTCAAGCCAACCATTTACCGCGACAAAACCACCAGTTCCATCAACCCCAATTACCACTTTTTGAGGACCGAATTTTTGTAATGCATTTTTTACAAATTCTGGATCAAGTAATGCCGCAGAACCAATGATCACTCGATCGATTCCTAGATTCAAATATTGTGACAGTCTTTTTAAGTCCCGAACACCACCGCCGATTTCAAGCAATCCGTTAAAAGCCGCCCGAATTTGTGCAATTGTTTCTTGATTTTGAGGAACACCCTTTTTTGCACCGTCCAAATCCACAAGATGCAAACACTTAATCCCTGCTTCTTCAAATTTTTGTGCTTGTGCTGCTGGATCTTCATCAATCAATGTTTGTTTACTAAAATCTCCTTGGTAAAGGCGAACACTTTTACCTGCCTGCAGGTCAATTGCCGGAATTATCATTATAAATTATCTCCTTTACAAATGTCTGCAAAATCTTAATCCCCACATTTCCGCTTTTTTCGGGATGAAACTGAAGTCCATAAACGTTTTTATTTTGAACGATGGCTGGTACCGGCACTGAATAATCAACTCGCGATACGATATACTTGTTATCACAATCGGCATAAAATGAATGTACAAAATACGTATACTGTTGAGCAACAAAAGAAAACACTGAATTTTTCTGTATTAATTCATTTTCATTCCAGCCCATCTGAGGTACTTTGTATCCTTTCTTTCGCGGCAATGCAATTACCTTACCAGGAATCAAACCTAATCCCTTATGTTCGCCATATTCACTTGAACTTTCAAACAGTAGCTGCATACCAAGGCAAATTCCAAGAAGGGGTGTTTTTTGCATAACAGCCTTTTTTATCACTGTGTCTAGTCCGCGCGTGCGTAAAGTCTGCATCGCAGGAGCAAATGCTCCTACACCTGGCAAGATAAGCCCCCGGCTTGCCAATATTTCTGCTGGATCTGCAGTAAGCCTAGTCTTTACACCTAAAAAGTCGAAAGCTTTCTTTACATTATAAGTATTGCCCGCGTCGTAATCTATAATTGTCAGCATTTAGATCACACCCTTAGTTGAGTTGACACCTTCTATCTCAGAATTAACATTAACCGCTTTTCTCATTGCTCTGCCAGTGGCTTTAAACAAGCTTTCAATTTTGTGATGAGTATTCCTTCCATATAAAATTTCAGCATGCAAATTCATTTCTGCACTGAAAGCAAAAGCTTGAAAAAAGTCTTCTACAATCTCAGTTTCAAAACTTCCCAAACGTGGATTAGTCAGTTCAGCATTAAACACAAGATATGATCGTCCGCTTAAGTCAATACAAACACGACCGAGAGTTTCATCCATTGGAACAAAAGCCGTTCCGAAACGTTCTATCTGTTCTTTATTACCTAAGGCTTCTTTAAAACATTTTCCTAAAACAATGCCTGTATCCTCGACAGTGTGATGTGCATCAACTTCCAAATCACCATTTGCAGCTACATCCAACCCAAAGCGGCCATGCTTAGCAAATAGTGTCAACATATGATCAAAAAAGCCAACGCCTGTTTTAACCTTAATTCCAGTTTGCTTGTCCAAGTTTAATTTGATCTTAATTTTCGTTTCTGCCGTTTTTCTTGTAATTTCTGCTTCTCTCATCTTGTTGTCCTCCCTGTCTAATCCTTAAAACGCGCTTCCACTGCACGTGCGTGAGCTTCTAATCCTTCGGCACGTGCAAGGGTTGTAATTGCGTCCAAATCTTGTGCTAAGGCATCTTGCGAAAATTGAATAAATGAAGTTTTCTTAACGAAGTCATAAACTCCCAATGGTGAAGAAAACTTGGCTGTACCGCCAGTAGGTAAAACATGATTAGGCCCAGCAACATAATCTCCCAGCGGTTCAGAAGCATATTTGCCTAAAAAGACTGAACCAGCATTGCGAATTAAGCTTAAATACTGCATCGGATCTTTAAGTTGGACCTCTAAATGTTCTGGAGCGACAGTATTCATCAACGCAAACATATCAGAAATTGAGTTCATTACTGCGATAAAACTTCGCTCAGCAATTGCTGTTTCTGCAATTGCTCTACGCGGCAGCTGCTCAACCTGCTTATCCACTTCTTGAGATACTTTTTGTGCAAATTCAAGTTCATCGGTAACTAAAATTGCACGTGCTCTTTTATCATGTTCTGCTTGTGAAAGCAGATCAGCTGCAATCTGCGCTGGTTGGGCACTGCTATCTGCTAGAATTCCAATTTCTGAAGGACCTGCCACCATATCAATTGCAACTTGGCCAAAAACCTGTTTTTTAGCAGTTGCAACATAAATATTGCCAGGGCCTACAATCTTATTAACAGCTTTAATACTTTGCGTTCCATAAGCCAAAGCTGCAATGGCTTGGGCTCCTCCTATCTGATAGATCTTATCTACACCGGCAAGTTGAGCTGCTGCTAAAACCGGTGCAGCAATTCCCTCTTTTTGTGCAGGAGTAACCATCACAATTTGCGAAACTCCTGCTATTTTTGCTGGAAGTGCACTCATCAAAATTGTTGATGGGTATGCTGCTGTCCCACCAGGAATATAGAGTCCTACCCGTTGCAAAGGTGTTACCTTCTGTCCTCGAGTAATTCCTGGGACATCCGTATCAATAAATCCGTATTCCAATTCTCTTTTGTGATAACTGATAATGTTTTTCTTTGCCAATAACAATGCTTTTTTTAATTCAGGAGAAATTTCGTTAAGTGCTTGTTCCATTTCTCTCTTTGAAACTGCAAAGTTTTTTAATTTTACTTGATCAAATTGCTCTTCATATTTTTGCAGTGCCTCATCACCATTTTTCCTCACATTTGCAATAATTTCAGCCACACGCTGCTCAACTTTTAAATCCGTTGTTTTAGCAGTATAATCACTGACAATCTTTTGCATCTTCACGAAACTTTCCTGATAAATTTTCATTTACTTTCCTCCATCTGTCTTTGAACACTGCTATTAGCAGCAACCGTCTTTTCCAAACGATCAGAAAATTCAAAAATTTCTTCCGTATGTTGCTTAAGTGCCATTCGATTTGCTACCAACCTAGTTGAAACCTTGTCTAGATAATCGTAAACTATAAGATTATTTTCTCGTAAGGTGGTCCCGGTTTCCGTAATATCAACAATTGCATCTGCCAATCCAATCAATGGCGCCAATTCAACCGAACCTTCAATCTTTACAATTTCAACATCTTGGCCTAACGACTCAAAATAACGCTGAGTAATAGCAGGATATTTTGTTCCAATGACTTTTCGTCCCGGACGATCAAAATTAAAAGCCGCAGTGGAAGCAAGAACAAACTGGCATTTTCCGCTTTGAAGATCAAGAAGTTCACATTGTTCATTATTATGTTCAGCTAAAATATCACTGCCGACAATGCCTACATCTACTGTTCCAGTATTGAGATAGGTGATAACATCCGGCCCTTTCGCAAGGATAAAGCAATACTTTCCATCATTGGAATTAATGATGAGCTTGCGTTTTTTATTTCTAAGTTTGTTGCAATTAATTCCGCTTTGCTCTAATAACTCAACCATCTTCTTTTCAATTCTGCCTTTAGTTAAAGCAATTCTAATTGACAATTTTGAGTTCTCCCTTCTTGTCTATGCAAAACAACTTAACATTTCTAGTTGCTGCACTCTTCTTAGCGTCTTGCAGATTATCTTCTAAGCACAATGTTAAATTTGTAATTTTCTGACAAATTTTAACTACTTCATTTAGCTGTTCCGGCTCAAAAAACAAAATGTCAGCCTTAGAAACAGAAACATTAAGTTCGGCTGTTTTAGTCAACAACTCAAGATCAATTCCCATTCCAACTGCCGGTTCCCCTTTTTTTTGAAAATTTTCCAGCAAGTGATCATATCTTCCTCCGCTAAAAAGGTAATCAGAAATATCATCACTAAATCCCTTAAAAGTAATCCCTGTATAATAAGATTGGGGGGGAGCCACGCTTAAATCCAATAAAACAGACTGTTCAGGAAGCTTTTGCACCCATTGCGAAACTTGAGTCAGCTCAGTAATAATCTGTTGTGCTTTTACTGGAAGTTTAAAAGAAGAAATTTTTCGTAACACTGTGCTGGCAGAACCGAAAAGCCGCGGCCATTCTTTAAGAAAATCAGTCTGGTCGTTTAAAGCAAATAATGATATTAACTGCTGATACTTGGGAATGTTTTTTTTATAAAGCTGATTTTTAATTTCTTGCTTCAATTGTGTATCATCTGTTAGACTATTCAAAATTGCATCTGCAAAACGAGCGTTGCCCAACTCAATCCGTACTTTACCCTGCAAAAACTTTCTGCTTAGACAGTTGATTATCATGAAACATTCTAACTCTGCTTTTAAAGATGGATAGCCCACAAGTTCGACCCCTGCTTGGGTCATCTGGTTATATTTTCCTGAAAGCGACTTAGCAATTTTAAAACGTTCTCCAATATAATAAAGTTTACGTGGAAGGCTAAAATTATTTGTAGCAAGAAAGCGAGCAATCGGCAAAGTCAAGTCTGGTCGCAAGACAACAACCTCGTTGTTGTCTAACAAACGATATGCCCGTTGTTGTCTAAGATCATAATCTGCAAAGACCTCCTGATATTCCAAAATCGGCGTATCGATTCTCATGAATTCATGTTGTTGCAAAAAAATTTCAAGCGACTGTTCAATTTGATGTTTTTTTGATACCTGTATCCCGAATTCATCCCGCATACCAAGCGGTAAACTAACTTTATGCATTTAACAAACTCCTTTCAAAATAACCAAAAACGTCCTCTTAGCAATTAATTGCTAAGAGGACGTTTTACCGTGGTTCCACCTCATTTTATTTGTTCCTCACGAAACAAACCTCAAGTTGAAAAATTCAACAGTGATAACGAACTGTCCGGTCAAGCCTACTCATCGATTATTAATAACTTTCAGCTCTTTGATTCATAGATGTGATTCGCTGCTCACATAGGCTCCCTTCCCAGCTACAGGGAACTTTCTATACTAGAGGTCAACAGTTACTCTTCTAATCATAATCTTTTTTTTATTATATTTTCATTATTTACTAATTTTTCATTAGAATACTCTTTAACTGACTACCTGTCAAGTCCGGAAAACAAATTTTTTAAATGGTATCCTCGACCGACTTCTGCAATAGAATGTGCATCCGAACCGTAAATCAACGGTATTTTATTTTTATATGCAAGTCTGCAAATCTGCCCGCCCGGGTAAAATTCGTTGCAATAAGTTTTATACATACCGGCTGTATTGAAGTCCAACTGTCTGCCCTGATTTTTTATTAGCTTAATAATTTGTGTTATCAGCTGCATTGTATCTTTATTAAAAAATTCTGGCAGTCCAAAATAATCCTGATATTTTTTTATTAAACTCATGTGTCCTATACGTTGCGGTTTAAATTCACCTAAGTCAGCTTCAAGAGAACTTTTTACCAATTCAAAATAATTACAATATAAAAGTTGAGGATTTGAAAACAAGGGTGAAAAGCCCTTCTCAAAGTCTTCCGGCGAAAGATCCAGACACCAAAACTTATTGTTTGCTCCGCACATGAAGTGAACTGAAAGAATATTTTGTTCAGTAAGCGGTCCGTATTCATCCAAGAAAACACGAATTTGATCTTCAAACCCCGGAAGGTAATCTACTTCAAATCCAAGCGAAATTTTTATCACATTGCAATACTTTTTCTGCAAAGCCCTTACAAGTTTTATGTAATCATCTAACTGATTCCATGACAAAGAGGCTTCTATTATTCCTTCTGGACTTCCTTCGTATACTCGTTCGAACCCTTTTGGCAACGGGGCATGTTCTGTAATGCAATATTCTTCAAAGCCTAATTCAATAGCCCTTTGAACCATTTTTTCTGTTGCTTCGCCACTGCCGTGGGGACATAGTTCTGTGTGTGTATGTCCTTCAACTTTCAATTTTTCGACCTCCAATTTTTTGCTTAGTTTTAAAAACTTCAATTTCTAATACCATGCTAACACTAAAAACAGATTCGAACCTCTCTTTAAAATTTAAAAAGGACTTGTGATAAATTTTTATCACAAGTCCTGATGTAACACGGTTTGAAACTTACACTAATTTATTCGCCTAAACGTGCATTTAATTTCTTGCTTAATTCCTCAAACCCAGGTTTATCCAAAAGTGCAAACATATTATGCTTATATGCTTCCACTCCTGGCTGATTAAATGGGTTAATTCCGTTCAAATAGCCAGAAACAGCAACCGCAATTTCAAAGAAGTAAATAGTATACCCTAAAGTATATGCTGTCCGATCTGGAATATTAAGGATCATGTTAGGTACATTCCCATCTGTATGTGCCAAAACTACTCCTTGGAAAGCCTTAGTGTTGACAAAGTCCATTGTTTTTCCCTCAAGATATGCCAAGCCGTCAAGATTTTCTTCTTCTTTAGGAATTTCAACATCATGATTTGGTTTTTGAACCTTAACCACAGTTTCCATTAAATTGCGACGTCCTTCTTGAATGAACTGCCCCAGTGAATGCAAGTCTGTGGAAAAGTTAGCTGAAGATGGATAAATTCCCTTTTGATCCTTTCCTTCCGACTCTCCCATCAATTGTTTCCACCATTCTGAAAAGTATTGCAAAGAAGGTTCATAGTTTTCAAGAATTTCGGTAGTGTACCCCTTACGGTAGAGTATATTTCTCAATGCAGCATATTGATATGCTTCGTTCTTAGTTAAATCAGCATTAGAATAATCAGAGCGTGCATCTGCAGCTCCCTTCATTAATGCATCAATATCCGCACCTGAAGCAGCAATTGGTAAAAGCCCCACTGGAGACAACACAGAGAAGCGGCCACCAACATCATCTGGAATAACAAATGATTCGTATCCCTCAGCATCAGCTTCTGTCTTAAGCGCTCCTCTGGCACGGTCTGTTGTGGCATAAATCCGTTCTTTTGCGCCTTTTTTTCCATATTTAGTAAGCAATTTTTCTTTAAAAATCCGAAAAGCGATAGAAGGTTCGGTAGTTGTTCCTGATTTCGAGATTACGTTAACAGAAAAATCACGATCCCCAATCAGTTCCAAAAGATCATAAACATAAGAAGAACTAATCGAATTACCGGCAAAGAAAACCTGTGGCGCATTTCGCTTTTCAGCCGGAAGGATATTGAAAAAACTGCGGTGCAAAAATTCAATTGCAGCACGGGCTCCCAAGTATGACCCACCAATTCCAATCACCACAAGAACTTCTGAATCGGATTGAATTTTTTTTGCGGCCTTTTTAATACGAGCAAATTCTTCTTTATCGTAATCAACAGGTAAATTCAAAAAACCACGAAAGTCGCTACCTGCTCCCGTTCCTTTACGTAATTCCTCATCTACCGCCGTTACAAGCGCTTGCATTTCTCCCAACTCATTTTTTTGTACAAATTTAGTCAGGTTAGAACTATCAAATGAAATATGTGCCATCGCTTTTCGCTCCTTTTTATTCTTTTTATACAACCGCTATTATTATACAATAAAACTCGTATTTTGTACCCTTTTTTCACGTTATTTTATGATTTTCCCTTAAAAACACTTAAATACAATGCATGAAAGCTTAAAAAATTATTAATCTGCTTCTTTATACTAAAAAGGACCTTCTTCGGTAAAGTTCCGAAGACAGGCCTTCATTGAAAAATTTGGTCAAAAACGAGATAAACTCAGCTTCTGGCTTTATCTTATGAAATCTATATGATACGCCGCTAATAAATAAGCATTTTCTCAACCAATCATAGCTTGTTCTGGTTCATGATGTTATTAATTTTTTTACTTTCCGGCACACTTTCATTTTGCAAAAACTCACTTTTTAAAATTAATAATGCTAAATGTTAGCTAATAATATTCCGCCAGTAATAATCAGTAAAGAACCCAATGTGATAAAGAGCAATTCTTTTTTTGTCTTTTTCTCCCCTAAAAACAAAATGCTTCCGAATGTGGAAATAATAATTCCCATTTGTGAAAATGAATAACTAATTGCTAAACCAACTAACGGGATTGCCAAGAACATGAAGATGTTACCCGCTCCCCACACTAATCCAGTAATTATATTTTTAAAGGAATCTCTTCTTAAAGCATCCTTCCCGAAAGCAAAGAAACTTGCACCAAGTACCATTCCAACTGCTTGGGGCAGAACCATCGCCTTTGCATCAACATTTGACCAGTTAACTACTACTGTGTATCCAACATACCCAAATGTTGAAAGCGCCAGTGCACGTATACCAACTTTCCAATTTTCCTGCTGTGCTTTATCAGCTATTTTGCTTGTTCTTCTGTCTCTGAAAGATGTTAACATTGCACCTGCGATTAAGATTACAAGTGCAATTGTTCCAATTGAAATTTGATGAGTACTTTTCCATTCATGGAAGAGTAGCACACCTGCCAAAGCATTGAAAAGCAGTTGGAGACCGGTTGAAAGCGGCACTGTCTTCGAAATACCGATAGCCTTCATAGAATGAAACTGCTGATTTTGGCCCAAACTCCAAAAAAGTCCTGAAATAACACCGACAATAGCAACTTTCAAACTGCTATGTGCCGTAACCTCATTCCAAAAAAGTGCTGTTGTCAATAAACTAAATAGCAACGCACCCCACGTCATTCCAAGAGTCTGCTGATTAGCATTACCACCTAATTTACCACTAACGAGTCCAATACTGCCCCATGCAACTGCAGGTATTAACGCAACTAACATAGCAACGAACCTCATTTCTCTTTTTAATCTCTGCAAAAACGTATTATAGCAGTTTGTTTATACTTAAAACAAGCTGCTATATAATTAAATCTATTTGGCTGCCACCACAAGGCCCTTAAACCCTTGGTCAGCATGCTCTTTTTTATTTGTTACAAAGTCCGCTGTTAAAGTAAGTGTGTCTCTGAGTTCAAATTGACGATCAGCTTCAGCAAATATTTCGATAACCTGCTCTTTTAACTTTTTCAATGAAAGGCTCGCTGAGTTAGCAGTTAAAACAAGTGTTCCCCCCTTTTTAACAGTCTTGAGTGCTGCGCTAATCAACTCAGGATAGTCTTTAGTGAGTAAAAAGGAGTTCTTTTTAGAACGAACAAAAACAGGCGGATCAATTATGACCATATCAAACTTAATATGATGCTTTTGCGCATAATCTAAGTAACTCATAATATCAATTACCCTCAACTCTTGTTTGGAAGGGTCAACCCCATTGAGAAGCAGATTTTCCTGTGCCTGTTTCATCGCTTTAGAACTCAAGTCAACATTAACAGTTTTAAAAGCTCCACCCTTCATTGCTGCGCCACTAAGAATACCATCATTACTAAAAAGGTTAAGAACTATCTTTTCATCTGCCGCTCCGTTCAAGAGAAATTCTAACAGATTCCGTTTATCTAATGACGAATCAAAAAAACCGTCATTTAAATCAACTTTTAATTTAAGCCCAGCTTGCAGTACTTCCAACTTAACAGGAGCCTTTTGACCTGAAACATGCTGGCCCTTAAGTGCAGCCTTTTGAACATTAAATTGCAGTCTTTCATAAATTCCCAGTGCATCTGGAACTGCTTCATTAAATGCTTGATAAAGAGTATTACGGTGATAATAAATTCCCTTATTGTCAAAGGTGAATACATAATACCCAGCATAATAATCAATTGTAATTCCTCCAAGCCCATCCCCAGAGCCATTGAAAAAGCGAAATGCACTTGTGTTTTCAAGGTAGTAAAATGCTTTTCTCCTGATCTGTGCCATAGTAAAAAATTTACGGAATAATTCTTTTTCTGGTATGCTCTGCTCTTTCAACGAAATAATCCATCCGTCATTGTTGCGCTGTTTAGCAAGGTAAGCATATGCGATAAATTGTTTTTCACAGACAAGCTGAATAAACTCACCATCATCTCCTGAATAATATTCAACAAAATCATGCGTGTTCAAACGCGGGTACCCGTCTTTATATTTACGAACTGCTTGCTTTTTTATTTCTATTGTTTTCAAATTTCGTATCTCCAGTATCACTTTTATTTTTATAACGATAAACCGGTAGTTTCATTTAAGAAACTCATTTTAATTGTACCATTACTTTCCCTTTTTTGGCTTGTCCTAACAAAGTTCCTAAATCTTTTATAATATCACTTACTCAAATTGACGTTAATTTAACAAATGGTTTAGAATAAAGCGTTAGCTTAAATCTACGGAAGGGATGATTAAATACTGTGTACCTATTAAAATTAAGAAATATTCTGAGTACACGCTGGGGCTTTTTTTCTTCATTAGTTTTCCTTTTTTGGTTAAAAACCATTCTTGTCTACCTAATCGATTTTCACCTTGGTGTTTCAGGCTTTTATCAATATCTAGTACTGTTGATAAACCCTCTTGCTACTACCTTGCTTTTATTTGGCAGTGCATTGTACATCAAACGCACAGTCCCAGCTTACACGGTTTTGCTACTAATCTACATAGCTAATTCCGTCTTACTCTTGTTTAATGTAATCTACTACCGCGAATTTACTGACTTCATGACGATTAATGTTATTTTCGGCTATTCTTCTGTCTCTGACGGTCTTAGTACTAGTTCATTCGCATTGCTCAAACCTCAAGATATTATTATTATTGCTGATCTTTTCTTATTAGTACTTGGCTTCACAACTAAGGTGATTCGGGTCGATAAGCATCCCATTGCGACTCGCCAAGCGGTAGCATTAACCTCTTTTTCTCTTTTCTTCTTAATGTTTAACCTCACATTAGGAGAAATTGACAGGCCACAACTGCTTACACGGACATTTGACCGTAATTATTTAGTGAAGTACCTGGGAATTGATGCCTTTACCTTTTATGATGGCATAAAGACAGCAAAAAATAATCAAGTTCGAAGCGAAGCTAGCAGTATTGACTTGAACAAGATTTTATCATTTACTCAAAATCATTATGCAGCTCCAAATGTAAAGACTTATGGAATTGCTAAGAATAAAAATGTGATCATTATTCACTTAGAAAGTTTCCAGCAGTTTTTAATCAACTATCGTTTAGATGGAAAAGAAGTCACTCCTTTTCTAAACAGTCTTTACAACAGCAACTCAACTTACAGCTTTGATAACTTCTTTAATCAAGTTGGCCAAGGAAAAACTTCAGATGCTGAAAACATGTTAGAAACAAGTACCTATGGTCTTCCGCAAGGTTCTCTTTTTTCAGCTTTGGGAACAGACAATACTTTTGAAGGCGCACCGGCCATTTTAAATCAAGATGCAAATTATTCAAGTGCTGTATTCCATGGCAATAAAGGTTCTTTTTGGAATCGTGACAGTGTCTACAAAAATCTAGGGTACCAATACTTTTTTGATGCTAACTACTACAATACTGACGCCAATAATCTGACTGAATATGGTCTAAAGGATAAATTGCTTTTCCATGATTCAGTTAAATACTTGGAACGCTTGCAGCAGCCTTTTTATGCAAAGTTCATTACAGTTTCGAACCATTTTCCTTATACGCTTGACAAACAGAATACTGATTTTAAAGCGGCTAATACTGGAGATGATTCCGTCAACAATTATTTCGTTACGGCTCATTATTTAGATCAATCAGTTAAAGAATTTTTTGATTATCTGAAAAAAAGCGGTCTTTATAATAATTCAATGATCGTCATCTATGGCGACCACTATGGCATTTCTAATTCGCGCAATTTGAAATTAGCTCCTTTATTAGGAAAATCTTCTTCTACTTGGAATGACTTTGATAATGCCCAAATGCAAAGAGTTCCATTCATGATTCATATTCCAGGGGTTACGGATGCTGGAGTACAACATCAATATGGCGGCGAGATTGATGTCTTACCAACTATCCTTCACCTTCTGGGAATCGACTCAAAAAAGTATATCCAATTCGGAACAGATCTTTTGTCACCGCAGCATGACCAAGTAGTTGCTTTTAGAAATGAAAATTTTGTAACGCCTGACTACACGGTAATTAACGGCACAATCTATGACAACAAAACCGCTGAAGAAATTACCCACCCATCTAACGAACTTGCTGCGAAGATAAATGCTGAAAGCGACAAGGTGAGCGAAGAACTTTCACTTTCGGATACACTTAACAATAAAAATCTTTTGCGCTTTTATGTTCCGCAAGGTTTTACTCCAGTAAACCCTAAAAAATATAACTACAAAAATGACTTTGGTGAAGTTACAAAGATTCAAAATCTTTTAGGTAATAAATCAACAAGTCTCTGGAGTAAAAACGGTAACAAGTCAACAATTTCTGACTATACTTCAGATGCGCCGGAATTAAAAACAACGGATTCTAACGAACAAAATGAAGAAAGTGCCTCTTCTTCTATGAAAAAAGCAGCAAGTTCCTCAATACAATCTCGCAAAGATACAAATTAATATTTTAAAAATTTTGTCTTACCAAGTTTTGTACTTTTCAAAATTGTAAGCTAATTTTTGTAAAAACTAATTGAACTAGTTTATCATAAGAACTATAGAACAAGTTTCTTAAATTAATCGCTTTTTATTAGTTTTTAATAATGTTCCTTGGAAAGGATGATTTTATTGCCCTGGACAAAAGACAACTACCCTGATTCTATGAAGAACCTAAGAAGTGAGGTCCGTAACAAGGCAGTTGAAATTGCAAATGCTTTAAAAAAGGACGGCTACAACGACCAACGTGCAATTTCAATTGCTACTTCGCAAGCAGAAGATTGGTTTCGCAATCACCGTTCAACGAATAAATCACCCTTTAAGAAAAAGCAAAATAAATAATGGTTTAAAAAGAAGCTGGGTCAAAGTAAAAATTTGGCCCAGCTTCTTTTTACTATTCTACTTTTTCCATTAACCAAGATCTCATGGATTACGACTGCACATGAAGCTTCTTCCCTCTTTGTTATTTTTCATCAGGAAAGATAAGGGTGAACGTGGATCCTTCCCCTGGTTTGCTAGTAACCTCAACCTTACCGTTATGCTGTTCCATCAGCTGCTGTACAATTGATAAACCTAACCCAGACTCACCATATTTGGTGTTTTTTCGAGAAATATCTGCTTTATAATAACGTTCCCAAATATTTTTTAATTGTTCTTCGTTCATTCCGATACCATTATCTGCAACTCGCAGAATACTGCTGTTATAGCCGCGTTCAGCGGATATTCTGATTACTCCGTTTTCAGTAAACTGAATTGCATTCTGAGTAATATTAAAAATAATCTGAACAAACCGGTCATAGTCCGCAAAAACGTTAAGCTTCGTCGGACCCACAACTTCAATCCCATCCCCGGCACCTTGTGCTTTCTTTTTCAATTGCGCAGCTACATTGTGAATAGCTTGCATAGCATCAAAAGTCGTCTTTTTCAATTCAATCTGTCCACTTCTAATTTTTTCATAATCAAGGTTTTCGTTAACTAAACGAATTAAACGACGTGTCTCATTTCGCATCAGTTCAATACTCTTTTCTTTACTTTCTTCCGGAATTGCATCATAAGCAAGACCTTCAAGCAAGCCATTGATTGTTGTTAACGGTGTTCTCATTTCATGGGCTGCGTCTGCCATAAATTGACGTCTTTTTTGTTCCTGCCGCTTAATTTCTTCATTCGATTGTTTCAATGAACTGGTCATTTGATTAAAATCTTTTGCTAAATCATCAAGTTCATCTCGTTTGTGATCCACGAGGTTAACATCAAAATCTCCGCTAGCAACTGCTCTTGCAGCGTTCCTTAACTTGCTGATTCTTTTAGTAATATAGTGAGCAAGAAAATAACTTATTAATGCTCCCAGTAAAGCCGAAAACAATAATACATATCCTAAATTTCGTTGAATTTTAGTGAAACTTTCCTGCAGGCTAGAAACCTTAGCACCAACAGATATTACAGCAATTAATTGACCGTTTTCATCAAAACAAGGCGCCAAAATGTCTGTCATTCTTTGCTGGTTCTGCACATTTTGTTTATCAGCTCCGCGCCATCCCAAGTCGCTTTTGCGGCGCAAAATCTCTCCTTTTTCCAGCTTCTTCCAATCTCTATTTGAAATAATAGATTGATATCCTTGATCTGGATACATGACACGCTTTCTAGTTGTATAAATAGTAAAATGAACTTGTTGATTGCGCAATAACAGTTCACTGGTTTGTAGTTTGCCAATATCCAAGGTAAAAGTCTGCTTGCCGTTTGGATTTGTTTCAATTGTCATTGACTGGGTTTTTAAACTATAAGCGTAGCCTTCAAGCTGAACCCAAGTATTTTCATAAATCATCGTCGTAGTTAAATGAAAAAAGGAAATTCCTAAAATTAACAGTAATGTTGTGATAACTACAAAAAAAGCTATCATCTGCTGATATATAAGTTTCATTATTCACTCACTCCAGAATCGTCAAACTTATATCCGACACCCCAAACCGTTTGAATTATCTGTGGACCGACCTTTTCAATTTTTTGACGTAATTTTTTAATATGTGCATCAACCGTCCTTTCGTCGCCATAAAATTCGTAATGCCATACTAACTGCAGTAATTGATCACGAGAGAAAACCTGTCTTGGCTTTTGCGACAAAGTCTTTAAAAGATCAAACTCTTTCGGTGTTAAGTCTTCAATAGGGCTGCCTTGCAAATAAGCTTCTCTTGTTTTTGTACTTAGTTTAAAATGATCCGTAACAACATCAAATGAGGTTTCAGCATCAGTTTCTAACTTTTTTTCAGACCCTAAAGAAGCTCTACGATGCAAAGCTTTTATTCTTGCTATTAAAGTAATAGGACTGAATGGCTTGACCACATAGTCATCTGCGCCCATTTCAAGTCCAAGTACCTGGTCGCTTTCCGAGTCACGGGCAGTCAAAATTATGATCGGCACGGTCGTTGAAAGCGCACGAATTTCATTATTTACCTGAATTCCATCCATTCCAGGTAAATTGAGATCCAATGTAATCATATCCCAGCTCCGCGGATTTTCTTTAAATTTTTCAAGTGCTTCGATCCCATCATAAGCATAATGGATCTCCCAGTTTTCTTTCTTAAAAAACATCGACATCATTTCAGACAGTGACTTGTTATCCTCGATCATCAATAGTTTCATCCAGTTACACATCCTTTTTGTAACTTTTTTACTTATCACATAATACCATACATCGAAAATATTATTTTTTTTTGAATTTTAATAAAAAAAGAAAAGTTTTTATGTGCCTAAAATAATAATCACACAATATTTAACGAATTATGTTCATTTCATAACAACAGCTTCTCTAAAGACAATCGCCTATAACTATATCACTTTTTTTTGTAATAAAAATAAAAAGCACCAGCAATTGCTGATGCTTTTTATTAATGGAGATGGCGGGGATCGAACCCGCGTCCAAGCATATCGGCACTCAAACCTCTACATCCATAGTCATACTACTTGGATTTTCATTACCAGCTGCGCCATATGACAGGGCTAACGCCGATAACTAACCTGATTAATCTCTTTCGTTAATTTCAGGTGTGAATTAAACGACGTAAGTCCACTAAATTTAAGACCCGGAATTCAACACATGGACGATGTTGAGCGGATCTACGCTAAGCGCGATTAGGCAGCTAAAGCGTAAGAGTTGTTATTATTTTTTGCAGTTATATTTAACTGAGCGTCTATACGTCACGCAATTACGAGATGCAATTCAAGCTCGACCTATACCTGTCGAATCCAGAACATCCCCATGCCGTTATTATAGCATAGAATTATGCTTCCCCCAAATTCTTTGCTGCAACTAAACACTAATAGACGACCACTGCTTCTGATTGAGCAAGATTATCATAAACATTCTTCATATGATCACTTGGTGTATTAACACATCCGCCTGAACCATTGTTAAGGTATGCTGTGCTGGACCAATCTGTTCTCCAGCTGGCATCATGAAAACCGCAACCACTATTCGTAAACTGTGCCCAGTAATTAACTTTAACAGAATAGTTTGAATTTCCAGCTTCACTTCCCTTCAAAGTTGAGGGAGATTCTTTATACATAACGTACCAAACGCCCTTAGGTGTGTCTTCATTAGTACTGTGTTTCCCCGTCACAACTTCAGTTGAGTAAACCTCTTTCCCATCTTTATAAAACCAAGCCCGCTGCTTTGAAAGAGAAACCTCAGCATAAGTTGTGCCCAATCCATCATTAGCAGTATTTTCATAACCTGTTCCATAAGTCAAATATCCTACACCGTAGATGTCCTTGCTGGCATCAATCTGTTCTTCACCCTTAATGAAGGCTGTAGAAATACTTTTAACTGCGTCTTCAGGTTTCAATGCCCAGCCATAGGTCCCCCCAGGAACTGTAACCTGTTCACCATCATGATTCTTAAAGTTGATGTCTTTTTTCAAAGTTGCTTGTTTTTGATTGATCTGTTCAACTTCTTTAATAATACCAGTTTGATCTATCTGATAACGTCCATTTTTATAAGTTGCTTTACTTAAAACATCTTTAGCTGCTAAGTTATAGTTAGTTTGTTGAACTTTATACGAAACACTTCTTTTGGCTAAAATAGCTAGTTTGCTCTTTTCAGTCGCAACCTTTTTACTGCTAGCAGTCAAAGGCTGTTCAATAGTTCCTTTCAAATTAATTTTTGAAAGATCGCTTTGTCTTGAAAAATTCCTCATAATAGTCTTCACATTGTATTGTTTTCCCTTTTGTGGTTCAGACACTACAATTTTACCATCTTCTAAAGCTGCTTGTGCATCTACTGCTTTTTTGAGTGTTTGGTTTTTCTTCTCAAGTAAATTCTTTACCGTAGGCTGTAAAATTTTCTTGCGATAAGTACTCATATTGGAAGGAACTACCTGATAGCTGATTGCTTTCTTAGTAGGCAACCACGTCCACTGTTTTTTCAATAAACTACGAATTTTAACTGAATCATCAGTTGTAAATCCTGAAGCAGTTTCTTTTCCACGAAAAAGTAATTTTCCATCCAAGTAGACATTGTTATTAATATTTTGTTTCTTCAAATGAGCTAAGGCTTCATCTGCGTTCATTTTTCCAACACTAATATCGTTAATTTCTACATTTTCATTAAAATGTGTCATCCGATAATAAGTATATCCTCCTGCCGCTGCTGCTAAAATAACAGCTAAAAAAGCAGTAATTATTACTTTATATTTAATTTTAACCACCCCATTATCTGCATCAAATTCATCCAGATCAAAACATATAAGCTAAACAATACCATACTTTCTTCTAAAGGTTAACTAAATTATACTTTCTCTTCAAATCAGTTACCGTATCCTTCAAAATAAAGCACCGATAGAGGCTTATTTTATGGTATCTAGAGTAAATGTTAATTTTTTAATAAAACTAATAATAAAATACCGCTGCAGAAGTTGCATGTAAATGCAAAACAAAGTTTTATTGCAAAATCTTTCGATAAATGATAATTATAACTGTTAAAGGGAGACTGGATCAAAACGTACGTTTTGATCCAGTCTCTAAGTTTTTAATAATATCTGTTTTGCCACAATTCTTTAAATAAAGAGTAAATATGTCAATTTTCAGGTTTCATATTTATACCCCAAAAACAAGTACTATTTTTAATACAAACAAATTATTCCCAATTACTCAATCAACGCCAAAACAATGAAATTTAACACAAACAATAATGTACAAACGATCATCATTGGATGAACTTCTTTAAATTTATTTTTAGCAATCTTAACTGCTATAAAGAAAATAAAACCAGCTGCAATTCCGTATGAAATACTATAACAAATGGCCATAAATACTGAAGCAAAGAAGGCAGGTACCGCATCTTCAAGGTTACTCCAATCAATGTTTTTAAAGGAAGCCATCATCATTATACCCACAACAATCAAAGCAGGTGCTGTCGCAGCATCGGGAATAATAGCAATAACCGGTGCAAGCAGACTACTTACAGCAAACATTGCAGCTGCGGTCAAACTGGTTAATCCTGTGCGCCCTCCAACACTAATCCCTGAAGCACTCTCTACAAAAGTTGTGACATTAGAAGTTCCAAAGATAGCTGAAATTACTGAACCGATTGCATCAGAAAAAAGCGAACGATCCATTTTCGACTTAAATCCGTGGCCATTAAAGAACTCTTTTTCATCTTCTTTTGAAAAAATACCAGTTCTCTTTCCTGTACCAATAAAAGTACCAATAGTATCGAAAATGTCTGTCAAACTGAAAGCAAAAATTGTCATTACCCCTAATAGGACCCTGCCTGGTTCGTCAAATAACGAACCCATTCCTTTAGGACCAAAAGCAGCACCCATAGTGGTTTTAAGATCAACAAAAGAAGATCCAAGTGAATTCCCGCTAGCTAATTCCAGATGAGTTACACCAAAAGGAATCCCGATTAAAGTTGTAATTATAATTCCTACCAAAATAGCAGCACGAAAATTCTTAACAACTAAAAAGATCATCAAAATCAAGCCCACAAGAGCAATTAAAGGCGCAGCCTGGTTAAAATTGATCAATGAAGGCGTTACACTGCTATTTGAAACAAAAGAAGAAACTCCACCTTTATAATGAGTTGTTGCCGCATTATATGCATTACCATTGATTGATAAAATTCCGCTCTTATCAGTAATAAACTTTAAAAATCCAGCATTTTTAATACCAATATAGGCCACAAAGATTCCAATTCCACCACCAATAGCATGCTGCAAAACCTCAGGAATAGACTTAATAATCAATCTTCTGATTTTGGTTACAGTAACAATTACATTAATAATGCCGCATAAAAAGACAAGTGCAAGTGCTTGTTGCCAAGAAAAACCCAATTGCAAAACTACTGTATAAGCAAAAAATGTGGCTAGGCCCAACCCAGGGGCCTGGACATATGGAACATTTGCGAATAATGCCATTATCAAAGTACTTACAACGGAAGAAATAATAGTTGCTAAAAAAATTGCTTGTGTTGGCATTCCTGTCGAGCCTAAAATATTTGGTGCTACAAACAAAATATAGGACATAGCAAAAAAGGTTGTTAACCCAGCTATAACCTCAGTGGTCATATTAGTTCCATTTTCTTCAAGCTTGAAGAAACGCTTCATAGTTAAAAGACTTCCTCTCAAATTCAGAATAAATTAATTATAGCAGAAAATTCGCGTTTAGCAGAAAAAATGACAACAATTTAATTTAAAAATCATCATTTTTAGCTAAATGCGAATTATTATGGCTACCTATTAGAAAAAGCTTTAACTTTAACACTTATTACAATCGGATTACTAGTACCGAACATGAAGCATTCTGTGACATGTAACTTGCCTGAGAACCAATGAAAATTTTTTGATGTCCATGCCCATTCGCTGCTTTAGTTTTTGAACCGCAGATTAAGATATCAGGTTTAAAACTGGGAACCACTTCATTTACGATCACTGCACCTGGTTTCCCTTCAGCAGTCATCTGCTCAACTTCTTGAACACCATGATTTTTGGCCTGTTGAGCATAGCTTGCAACATCATCAACAACTCTTTGCCGCAGCTTATTTATTTTTTCTGGACTAAGTGTTTCAAAAACGTTCAAATCTTGAAGCTCAAGCACAGAAACTATCCCTAAGCTTGCTCTATTTCTTTTAGCCATCGTAACGGCAAATTGAAATGCACGAATTGAAGATTCTGAATCATCTTCATCTATTGCAACTAAAATCCTTTTGAATGGGTTTTCAATAAGCTTAAAATCCAATACATTTTCTTTCATTGAAATTTTTCCCTCCTACCAACTTTTAGGGCTCCATAAACGACCATCTAGTTCACCCTTAGCCTGTTCCAGCCTTTTCTTTTGGTCTATTGCACATTCACTCATGCACATCAAAATTGCTCGTTTCTCGTATTTTCTTTGTCCGTTTGCCATTAGTTTTAGCTGTTCAACAAGCCACTCCTCTTTAGATTTGATTTTCATCATCTCTTCTCATTATCTTGATTTCTGCTTTAAGTTCAGCTAACTCTTCACTCCGTTCTTGAAAAAGCTCCAAAACTGCATTCCACGTTGATTCTTCAACCTCATTTTTAGATTCGCTATTTATTATTTGTTGCAAGTGTTTTATAAACCACTCTTCTTTCTTAGCAAAAGTAAATGGTTGTTCTAATTCAAGATATTGCAAATACTCTACCAGCAAATGCTTTTTTTGATTTTCTTGCTGGTAATGAAACTGCTCAATCACAAAAAGAGGAAGCAGCTTCATTTTTAAGCGTCGCGCAATTGCTGCAAACGGACTCAGTAATTCAGAGAGTGAAAAACCCTGGCTCCCTCCCAGACGATAATCGCTGAGAGGCTGACCAATGTTAACAACAATCCCCAATTCCTTTTCTGCCATCTTTTGTTCATCATCAGTGTGCAAAACAACTGCTAACCACTGAAGCAAAAGTGCTGGTGCTTGATACCAATAAAGCGGGAATTGCAAAATTATCCGAGTATAGTTTTGCAACATTTTTCTTTCTTGTCCAATTATTGCATTATCATTGGTATTCACCCATTTTAAAGGATGCCAAGTTACACCATCAGCTGAATGTGCTGCCTCCTTTAGAAATTGCTGTGTACCGGAAGCCTGTAGTTCAGGGTGTGCTACGATCACAATTGTCTTCAATATACGTACCCCTTATAATTTATCCATCGTTTCATTCAATAATTTATCCACAAAAACATTTCCCTCATTATTTCTATGCCCTTTAGTCCACTCATAAGTCAAGTTTGGAAAAACAGATAATAAAGATAAGACTTCTGCCCATAACTTTTGATTTGCAACGGCACTGCCACTCGCAGTTTTCCAGCCTCTTTTTTCCCAATTACGCAGCCATCCCTTTTGGAGTGCATCTAAAACATAGCGTGAATCCAAAGTAGCACAGATACTTTCTTTGTTTTTACCAATTTCTTTTATTTTTTTTAGAGCCTGTAATAATGCCATAACTTCCATTCTATTATTAGTTGCTCCATATTCACCAGCAGAATCGAAAAAACGCTGTGTATTTGTATCAATAAGGTACGCCCATGCTGCTTTATCATCACTTTTTACATGTTGGCCTTTTTTATTCCCGTGGTTGCGTGAACCTCCGTCTGTCCAAATGTGCAACGCAAATTTTTTTTCAGCTATTTTTGCCTTTTTAGATACCACTTTTTGTGGAGAAAAATTCGGCCTTTCTAGCCAATCTTTAGCAGCAGAAAACTCATTAAATCCTTTGAATAATGGCTTATTAAAACCATTTACTTCACGTTGACACTCAGCCCAAGTATGGTAAATTCCAGGTTTTCTGCCGCGTGCCACGACATAAAATTGATATGCGATTGTTTTTTCCTCCTATTACTATAACAGCCTAATTATAATACATAAAAGAAAATGAGTGTTCTATATACCACCTCATTTTCTTAGTTAGTTATATTAAAGTTTTCATTTTCAAAGAAATGGTCCAATAAGTTACCGTTAACTCTTAAAAAGATTTCAACTATAAGTAAAGGTATATAGAGAAAAACATAAACCCCGAGCCGAAAATCACTAAAATATGCCAATAAACATGAGTGTATTTGAGCCCTTTTATACTGTAAACCAAAGCTCCTAAAGTAAACATCAAGCCGCCTGAAACCAGTAATGAAAATCCTATTGTGCCAAGAGAAGCAAACAATTCTTTGGCCCCCAGCAAGCAAAGCCATCCCATAAGAACATAAGCGGTTGTTTCAACCCACTGCAGCTTTTTATGTACCAAAAGATGGAAAAGAATACCTGCAATTGAAAGGGTCCAGATAAGTGCTAGGATAACTAACCCCGCAGTACCCTTAATTCCAATTAAACAATATGGGGTATAGGTTCCAGCAATCAAAACAAAAATACTGCAATGGTCAAGGGCTTGGAAAACCTTTTTTGCTTTCGTAAAATAAAGACAATGAAATAAGGTAGATGCCGTATAAAGGGTTAATAGTGAAATTCCATATATCAAGAAAGCACAAAACAATAGTACACTTTTACTCTGAATTGCTTTAAAAAGTAAAAAAGCAAAAGCTACAATACTCAGTATCAAACCAACCCCATGTGTAATTCCGCTCCAAATTTCATTTAGTAAAAGTTCTTTCTTATTCATAATTATTCTCCTTTAAACATCATTCTGTTGTTAGCATAACATAGAATTAAAGTCTAGGTAAAGTGATTTATTATTTTATGAAATCTGAATATCATTTTAAATTTTAAATTGTATGTTATACTTGTTTGGTACTTAATGTTTAATTGTATTTTTTATTTTCTGTGAGGTTAAAAAATGGATAACGAAGAATTTATAAAATGGCTTAAAGGTTTCAGTGAAATTCGTCTTCCTTTGTGGAGCGAGTTTCCTGATTTTGAACTCTATATGGATCAACTGATAAATTTAGGTAATCGTTACCTCGAAAGACTGCTTGAAAGTAAAATTACACCTTCAATGGTTAATAGTTATGTAAAAAAGGGGCTTATGCAACGACCAAGCAAAAAAAAGTATACTGCAGCTAATGTTGCAGAATTAGTTGTAATCAGCCTTTTGAAATCGATCTATCCTCTAGAAACGATTAAAAGCGGTATCAGACAAGCGATTAAAGCTAATTCTATTAGCAAGTCCTATGATTATTTTGCTAATCTTTTTAACCAGACCATCAGCCTGATTGGGGAGAGAGAAGCTGCATTAAATTTTTCCTATGAAAATAATTTAATGGAACTGACTGAACAGTTTGCAATTCATTCACTAATCTATAAACTAATTGGCCAAAAACTGGTGGAACTTCAGCTTCCAGCTAAGAAATAAAAAAGACCCCTTCAAAAACGAAGGGATCTTTTTTGCTTTAAATCAGCTATAAGTAATTAACTGTTTTATTTAACAGATGGTGTGCCGAACCAATCAATACGTTCTTTAACAACGTCTGTAATTGCTTTTGTTCCTGGTGCAAGCAACTTACGTGGATCGTATCCTTTACCTTCTTGGTCTTTTCCTGCTTCAATATACTTACGTGTTGCGGCAGCAAATGCCAATTGGCATTCAGTATTAACATTAACCTTTGAAACACCCATAGAAATAGCCCTTTGGATTTGTTCCTTAGGAATACCTGAACCACCATGCAATACAAGTGGGGTAGCGATCACATCAGCAAGTTCCTGCAGACGGTCAAAGTGAAGTCCCTTCCAGTTTGCCGGGTATTTACCATGAATGTTACCAATTCCACATGCCAAATAATCAACACCTGTTGCAGCAATCTTCTTTGCTTCTTCAACGTCAGCTAATTCGCCTTCGCCGATAATTCCGTCTTCTTCACCACCGATAGAACCAACTTCAGCTTCAACGGAAATGTTCTTAGCATGTGCTAATGCAACAATTTCCTTTGTTTTTTCCAAGTTTTCTTCGAAAGGAAGGTCATGGCCATCAAACATAACAGATGTGTAGCCAACCTTGATACATTCTTTGGCAGCTTCATAGTTACCATGATCAAGATGCATCACAACTGGAACTGTGATTCCCATTGCCTTGATTTCTTGTTGAACCAAGTTAAGGCAGAGCTCATAACCACCCATGTACTTGCCGGCACCCATAGAAGTTTGCACCAAAATTGGTGTATTTGTTTCTTGAGCAGCAGCTAAAATAGCACGTGTCCATTCCAAATTATTAATATTAAATGCCCCAACTGCATAATGACCTTTGCGTGCTGCAGCAAAGATTTCGTTACCGTTTACGATTGACATAAAACAGCCTCCTAAATTATATTACTCTTTTGAGTACGTTTATATTCTAACACAAAACAGCGATAATTCTAATCTTTATTTGAAAGTTTTTTCACTAGCATTTTGAAAATCCATTTTTACTTTTACTTTTTCATCTTCTCTTTCAATTTAACGGGATCCACCAATGGGCAACCGATATCATCACAATTATGGCAGCCAGATAACCCATTTTGTTTAAAAAAACGCACATAAACAACATAGCCGACACCTGAAAAGATAATAACTGCAAGTACAATAGTCGCTATCATAATAAATCGCTTCCTTTCATCATTTCTTTAATTTGGTAAAAACCTTCACTTTTATCTTTTTTGAAGAATAGGCAATATACAAAGAGTGCTAATATTAAAACAACCCATAACACTGCTGTTAACGTTATTTTTTGTTGCAATAATTCAGAAACTTGATAAAGTAGCACAGCAATTAAATATGCCAATCCCGTCTGGTACAAAAGTGCCTTCATAGTCCATCCTAAGTCTCCGTACTCCTTATACATTGTACCAATTGCAGCAAAACAAGGAGCACAAAGGAGATTAAACGCCAAAAATGCATATCCAGCTGCTGGAGTATAAGTTTGGCGCAGAAGATGTACAAAGGTGTTGCTACCCCCGCTTCCAAAAGTTATCCGCAATGTTCCTACACAATTTTCTTTAGCAATCAAAC
This sequence comes from Liquorilactobacillus oeni DSM 19972, assembly GCF_001436275.1. Classification (GTDB taxonomy): domain Bacteria; phylum Bacillota; class Bacilli; order Lactobacillales; family Lactobacillaceae; genus Liquorilactobacillus; species Liquorilactobacillus oeni. The sequence continues at coordinate 21,090 of NZ_AZEH01000042.1, read as the reverse complement.
CTGCTAGCACGGCCACCGTGGCATGCCAATCTCCAAAACCAAGTGGTGCAAAAATAGGGGCAATTCCAGTTCCAAAGTAGCGCAGCATACTTTGATTTTCCGGAACCATCTGCAAGTTAAAACTGAAACTTGATAAAAACCAAATTATCACGCAAGAAGCAAAAATAATCGTTCCAGCTTTATGTATAAAACTTCGCGCCCTATTTACAACCTGCTTTGTTACGTTACTAAGTTTTGGAAAATGATAGGCAGGCAATTCCATTACGAAAGGAAGCGGAGGCCCAGCAAAAAGATTTGTCTTTTTTAAAAAAATACCTGAACCAATAACTGCAAGCATCCCCAAAAAATATGCAGAAGGAGCTACCCAGCTTTTCTGTGGAAAGAAAGTCCCAGAGATCAACGCAATTACCGTCAGTTTTGCCGAACATGGCATAAAAGTAGTCAGCATGATTGTCATTTTACGATCCCTATCATTTTCAATAGTCCTGGTCGCCATAATTCCAGGAACTCCGCAACCAGTAGAGATTAACATTGGAATAAATGATTTTCCAGAAAGGTTAAAACGATGAAAAATTCTGTCCATTACAAAAGCAATTCTTGCCATATAACCGCAATCTTCCAAAATTCCCAAACACAAAAAAAGCATCATAATTTGTGGAACAAACCCCAGTACTGAACCCAGCCCATTAATAATTCCATCGATGATTAGACTCTTCATCCAAGCTGCAACATGCCATGTATTCAAAATTGCAGCAGCGGTTTCTGGTATCCACTTTCCAAAAAGAACGTCATTCACCCAATTTGAGCCTATAGTGCCAATTGTTTGAATCGAAAGATAGTAAACAAACCACATCACAAAAATAAAAACAGGAAAAGCAAACAAGCGGTTGGTAACAAACCTATCTACTTCATCGCTTAGACTCATAGTAAAATCATCTTTTTCAACAACACACATTCCAACTATCTTAGCAATATACTCATAACGTGCATTAACGATGATACTATCACTGCTGTCTTCAAAAATTTTTTCGGCCGTGCCAATAATATTTTCAATATCTTCTTTGCGAGTAGCATCAAGATGAACTTTTTGCCAGATTTCTTCGTCGCGTTCAAAAAATTTAATTGCATACCAACGTAAATCTTGCGATGGGATAATTCCTGCCAGATTTTTTGAGATCATCATTAAAGCACTTTCAAGCCGCTTATCATATTCTGGGAAGTGATACTTCGCCTCCGTACCGGAATTTTTCATGATCTTTTCTTTCAACTGAGCAACATTAGTGTTTTTTAATGCACTGATTCCTATAACAGGAACGCCCAGCAAGTAAGAAAGCTTATCTATGTTAATTCTTCTGCCAGTATTTTTAACAACATCAACCATGTTAAGAGAAACTACCAGCGGCAACTTTGTTTCCATCAATTGCAATGTTAAATATAAATTGCGTTCAAGGTTTGTTGCATCCACAACATCTACTACCAAATCCGGTTTTTTTTCAACCAAAAATTTACGTGTGATCAATTCTTCACTTGTGTATGGTGAAAGCGAATAAGTGCCGGGCAAGTCCTGAATAATAATGCTATTTTCCCCTTGCAAGTACCCGCTTTTACTTTCAACTGTCACCCCAGGCCAGTTTCCCACCATCTGATGTGCGCCCGTCAATCGATTAAAAAGAGTTGTCTTACCGCCATTAGGATTTCCTGCTAAAGCGACAGTCTTCATTGCTCTACCTCCGTAACCATCACATAATCAGCCTCTTGCTTACGTAGACTTAATTTGTAACCGCGCAACAATACTTCAAGCGGATCACCAAGGGGGGCAGTCTGGTTAACTTTAACCATGGTATTTTTTGTAAGCCCCATGTCCAACAAACGCTTTCTGACTCGCTTATCACCTAACACTTTGGCAACAATTGCTTCTTTACCAACAGACACACTGGAAAGGCTCTTGCATTTTTTGATAAAAATTTCATTCAAAGAACGGACTATAATTAACGAAGCAACGGAATGATTCAGTGCTAGACGCTGACCTCGTAAGTAAATTACCATACCGCTTTCAGTCTGTGAAGTTGAAATAACAGTCAAGTTAACACCAACAATTATACCTATTTCATTGAGACGCCTCACAAAGCGCGAATTGCCTAAAATATTAGTTATAACATATTTTCCCTTTTGACCAATCAATGCTAAACTTTCCATGTTATTCACTTCCCCATAAATGAGAATATTTTCATTTACTTAAAACTAGCATACTTTTTATACTTGTTCAATCCTTAATTTGTCGCTGATTTTTTATATATGTAACAATTATTTTGTTAAAAAGAAAGCGTCCAAAAATTAAAATTTCTCAAATATCGCAATATTAATTAAAAGGAACTGAGTCAAAAATTAACTTTTGACTCAGCCCCCTTAATCTACAATATACGTATTAACGTGTTTCAATAGTCAGTTTTTTCCACTCAACAACGAATTATTCATAGTAAAATTCAGGCTATGTTCGTAATTGGCTGTTAATGCTCAAAGCCTAACGATTATTGTCACACTCATTTTTAATTAGTACTTTGTGAGCTAATTTATTTTTTATATGAAGAATTAGGCCCAAGTTCAACTATTCTACCTGTATTGGTATAAACAATCCATTCAGCTACGTTAGTCACATAATCACCTATTCTCTCTAGATGAGTCCCGACAATTAGGTACTCTGAACCAACAGCTACGAAACTTGAATTTCTTTGCATTTCCTCAATTGCCTGTTCTCTTACCTTACGCAAATACCGATCACTTTCAGAGTCGGTTTGTGCAACCTTGCGTGCAGCAGTTTCGTCATTGTCGACATAAGCCTTAATGATTTCTTCTAGCATCTTGTGAACATGTTGACTCATAGCAACTAAAGTATTCTCAATTTCTTCATTCCTATTTTGACTGCCAATTCGTACTGCGGCATGCGTAACATTTACTGCATGATCACCAATTCTTTCAAGGTCTGAACTAGCCTTAAGAATTGTAATGAGCACTCTTAAATCACTAGCAACGGGCTGTTGCAGTGCAATTACCTGTGCTGTTTTTCTTTCAAGATAAATTTCACTTTCATTGATCCGATCATCATTTTCTACTATCTTTGTTGCCAGTTCTTCATCATGATTCTTAAAAACTTCGGTGGCATTTTCAATAGCCTTAGCCACTTCTCTTCCCATTTGAGCAAAATCTTTGTGCAAATTTTCTATCTGTTCTTCCAAAATCTTTCGCATGATTTATTCTCCCCCTGCCTAACCAAATCTTCCACTGATATAGTCGTCTGTTTCTTGCCGCTGTGGGTTTAAAAACAAGCTTTTTGTTTTTCCTGCTTCAATCAACTCACCATTAAGGAAGAAAGCTGTTTTATCAGAAATACGGGAAGCTTGTTGTAGGTTATGTGTAACAATTACAATTGTGTAGTTATCACGAATCGTCAATAACATATCCTCAATTAATCCACTTGAAACTGGATCAAGTGCGCTTGTCGGTTCGTCGAGTAAAATAACATCAGGCTGGACAGCTAAAACACGTGCAATACATACACGCTGCTGCTGCCCGCCAGAAAGTGAAAGAGCACTTTTACGCAGATCATCTTTTACTTCATCCCAAACTGCAGCCTGCTTAAGACTTTGTTCAACACGTTCATCAAGGACTTGTTTATCTTTAACCCCGTCAATTCTTAATCCGTAAGTTACATTATCATAAATTGAAAAGGGAAAGGGATTGGGTTGTTGAAAAACCATGCCGACTTTTTTACGTAAAGCAACAGTATCAGTTTTTGGACTATAAATGTCTTGACCATTAATCATGATGCTGCCTGTAATTTTAACACCCGGAATAAGGTCATTCATTCGGTTCAAAGTTCTTAAATAAGTAGACTTCCCGCAGCCTGAAGGGCCAATCAATGCATTGATTCCCTTATCTGGAAATGACAGAGTAATCCCCTTTAACGCTTCTTTTTTTCCGTAATAAAGATGTACATCCTTTGTTGTAATAAATTCGTCCATTACTGCTCCTCCTAGCCGAAATTCCCTGAAATATAATCATTAGTTGCCGTTACTTTCGGCACCGTAAAAATATGCTTTGTTTTATCATATTCGAGAATATGGCCAAGATGGAAAAATGCCGTATAGTCACTTATTCTTGAAGCTTGTTGCATATTATGCGTAACAATAATGATTGTGTACCGTTTCTTTAGTTCTACCAGTGTTTCCTCAATTTTGCTTGTAGAAATAGGATCCAGAGCACTTGCGGGTTCATCTAGCAATAGGATATCCGGCTTCATAGCAATTGTGCGTGCAATACACAGACGCTGCTGCTGCCCTCCTGAAAGAGACCATGCACTTTTATCAAGATCATCTTTTACTTCATCCCAAATAGCAGCATCCCGTAAACTTTGTTCAACAATTTCATTAAGCTTCTGTTTATTTTTAAGTCCTTGTTCTTTCAAAGCAAAAGTAATATTTTCCCGAATAGATTTTGAAAAAGGATTAGGCCGTTGAAAAACCATCCCAATATGTTTTCGCATTTCGTACACGTTGATTTTTGAGGTATTGACATCCAAGCCGCGATACATAATTTGTCCATCAACTTTAGCCACATTATCATTCATTCTGTTAAGAGAACGCAAATAGGTTGACTTTCCCGAACCGGAAGCACCAATCAATGAAGTTATTTTATAACGTTCAAACTGCAAATTTCCATCGAATAAAGCATGGTTGTTCCCATAATAAACTTGCAGATTCTTGGTTTCGATTGCAATTTCATGTTCGTTGGGATCAAACTTAAGGATACTTTTTTCATTAAAATCATACTTATTAATGCTCATAATTAATCCTCCTACTTAGTAGCCGTCAACTTATGGTATAAACTATTTCCAAGAACACGGGCCAGTAAGTTGAAAATCAAAACGGCAATAATCAAGACAGCAGAAGAACCAGCTGAAACTGCAGCTGCATCGGGCATAACACCTTCTGAATTGATTTTCCAAATATGAACTGCCAGTGTTTCTGCGGGTCTAAACAAATTAAGCGGGCTAGCTGAGTTAAACGGATTCCAATCTCCAAAGTCAATATTCGTAGCACTTTGTCCGGCTGTATAAATCAATGCCGCAGCTTCTCCAAATACACGACCAGCGCCTAAAACAACCCCTGTAATAATTCCAGGCAGTGCTTCAGGAAGAATAACTTTAGTAACAGTTTTCCATTTTGAAAGTCCCAATGACATTCCTGCTTCACGTTGCAAGTCTGGAATTGCACGCAATGATTCTTCAATATTTCTCGTCAACAAAGGTAAATTGAAAAAGGTCAAAGCAATGGCACCAGAAAGAATTGAAAAGCCCATCTTCATCTGAACAACAAATAATAAGAACCCAAACAAACCAACTACAACTGATGGCAGGGAACTTAAAACTTCAATTGCCATTCGCACAATAGCAGTTAAAAAGTTTTTAGGAGCATATTCTGAAAGAAAAATACCAGCTCCTAAAGAAATTGGAAAAGAAATAATCAAAGTAAGTGCTAAAAGATAGATAGAATTAAACAATTGAACCCCAATTCCGCCGCCGCTTTCAAATGATTGTGAAGCTGCTGTCAAAAAGTGCCATGAAATATGCGGAATACCAGAAATCAATATCTTTCCAAGTAAGAAAACCAAAATTAAAACTACCAGGGCCGCAAGAATTCGAATGACTGCGATTGCAATATTATTTTGTAATTTTGTTCCCATATTAATCCAGTCTCCCTTTACGTCCAATAAGTCGAACCACGATATTGAAAATCAGTGACATTAACAAAAGAATCAGAGCTAATGACCAAAGAGCATTATTACCTACTGTACCCATGACAGTATTACCAATTCCCATTGTTAAAACACTTGTTAATGTTGAAGCTGATGATAATAGACCCTTAGGCATCAGTGCAGCATTACCAATGACCATCTGAACAGCCAATGCTTCACCAAAAGCACGTGCCATACCAAAAATAATTGCAGTTAAGATTCCAGAAGTTGCAGAACGCAAAAGGACCTTATAAATTGTCTGCCATTTTGTTGCCCCCAAAGCAAGGGAAGCTTCTTTGTAGTAGCGTGGAACCGCACGCAAACTGTCAACAGTCATTGATGTCACTGTAGGAAGCACCATTACAAAGAGCACAATCGAACCAGAAAGGATTCCATAACCAGAGCCTCCAAAATGATTACGTACAAGCGGAACCACTACAGACAAACCAATAAAGCCATAAACAACTGAAGGAATACCAACAAGAAGTTCAACAACGCTTTGAAGAATTTTTTCTCCTCTTTTAGAAGCAACTTCAGTCATATAAAGAGCCGTCCCGATTGCAAAAGGAGTTGCAAAAATAACTGCCAAGATAGTAACTCCAAAGGAACCTGTAATCATTGGTAATGCTCCCAGCATAGGTTTCCCGCTTGCATCAGTCGCAGTAGGATTCCAGTTTTTACCCGTCAAAAATTCCCAAAAATTTGCCTTATTAACAGTAAAAGTAGCGATGCCTTTTGAAGCAACAAAGACAAAAATCGAAAGAACAACTATCATAATAAACGCAATACACAGGTAGGTGAGAAAGCGTCCCAAAATATCCTGTCTAGTTTCTTTCGAGGTGCTTTGTATTTTATTCTTAATAGGATCATCCATTTAAAAAACACCTTTCTAACAAAATTTGGGAGTAAACAAGACTCGTTAAAAACGGTCCGTTTGCCCCCATAAATTATAAATTACAAGCTATATCACAAGCGAGAATCTGAAAATGACTTGCTAACAAGGCTCTAAAAAATCCAAATAAAATCATAAGATTATTTCTAGCTGAACAAGGTAGTCCATCTTTGAAGATAAAAGATCTACTGAATTTTTTCATTAAAAGCTACCTCGCTTCAGCTTAAATTACTTATCAGTAACTTTACCATCTGAATCTTTTTGAACTTTCATATTGCTGATAGAAATATATCCAAGGTCTTTAACTAAACCTTTTTGTACTTTTGATGACTTCATGTAGTCCAAGAAAGATTTAGCAGCAGTATCTGGTTTACCTTTAGTGTACATGTGTTCATAAGACCAAATTTTCCATTTATTTGTTGTTACATTTGCATCAGTTGGTGCAACTCCGTCAATTGAAAGTGCCTGAACATCAGACTTAACATATGAAAATGCTAAATAACTGATTGAACCTGGAGTCTGGGCAATCATCTTTTGAACAGTACCATTGGAATCCTGTTCTTGAGATTTTGCAGCTGTTTGTCCATTCATAACAGCACTTTCAAACGTTGCTCTAGTACCACTACCAGAAGGACGGTTGATCAAGACGATTTTTTCATCTTTACCACCAACCTGGTTCCAATTTGTAACCTTACCAGTAAAGATGTCACGTAATTGACTCATTGTAACGTTTTTTACACCGGCGTCTTTATTAACAACAGGAGTCATACCTACAACAGCTACTTGATGATCTACAAGGTCTTCTGCCTTAATTCCGCTTTGCTTTTCTGCAAAAATATCAGAGTTACCGATCGTAACAGCACCAGACTGAACTTGGCTTAAACCTGTACCAGAACCTCCGCCCTGAACAGTAATATTAACCTTAGAATTATCTGCTTGGAAGTTCTCAGCGGCCTTTTCTACTAAAGGTTGTAAAGCTGTGGAGCCAACAATCGTAATTTTTCCTGAAACAGTTTTGCTTGAAGCAGATGAGGATGAAGAACTGGAGTTGGAGTTTGAATTTCCACATCCTACAAGTAATGCAGTGCTTGCAATGATAACTGTAGCAATTTTGGTGAGATTTTTCATTTTTCTACTTCTTCCTTTCCTTGTTACATGCTGTATTTTATCCTGTTAATGTAAAGAATGGATACACCTTTTTGTAACGTTTATGTAAAGAAAAAAATAATTGCTATTTTCCTAAAAAACAGCAGGTTCGTTTAAAAATATTATAGTCTGAAAAAGTATTTTTATTAATTAGCAACTGAATTATAAGCTTTTGGGCTTAATTATAGTAAGTTCTTCTAATAATAGATCAGAACAATTAATTACCGAAAAATCACGAATTACTCTTTAAAAATTATGTTGCTATTTTGCTTAATATTTCAATTTCATTCTTCAGTCATTACGCAATATGATTTTCTCGCAAAACTTGTTTGACCACTTTTTGCATATGAGGCGTTTTGCTCCATTCTTCAAAATGAGTAAAATCTTCACTAGGCATTTCAAAATTTTCATTGACATATTTCTCATACTCGATAACACTACTAGAACGCGGAATATTAAGCTGCAATATTCTCACTTCTTTGATCATACCACGCTGTACTGCAAGTTCCGCACGGCCATTTTGAACCACGTTAGAAATCTCATAGTATCTTGTGCCGTCATTTCGCGTAATTTCTTCAATTAAGGTTAAAGTTTCTTCATTTTTCATTATTTTCACCATCTTACCTTTCCAAATTATTATAAAGAAAAAACCTTCAAAGTGTCAATTTGAGCAAAGCAAAACCACCGCAATAATGCGGTGGTTGGCATAAGAGAGAAAGAGAATTGATTAGAAGGTAACTATTAATTACCTTACTTCTAGATGATAGCGCTTTTTGCAAACGCTGTCAACAAGTTTAAACTTACCTTTTCATTTTTCCTGTTATTCGTTTTCAGCTATACTATAATATTAGAAGGATTGCGAGGTTATTGCTTATGATTAATTCTAAACAATTTGGCTTAAGTATGATATTAGGATTTGTGACACTTCTACTAAAAGGTTTCTTATCATTGTTTAATCACTACTCAGGCTCTATTGCTGTTATCCAAACCTTTTTTACGTTAATTCAGACTTCTTTTTGGTTCATACCGATACTGGTATTACTGCTTACGTATTTGTTTATTAGTTTATGTTACTACATTCTCTTTCGCTTCGTTAACTTCTTAGTCTTACTCTTCAAATAACTATAGTAGCTTGCCAGTGATTAGATGAAAGTTGTATATTCAGATATTAAATAAAATATGTAATATAGTTAGCAAGAACTTTTTTGATACTAATAATTACACAACATATAGAATCACAACTTAATATAGAGGTAATTCAAGAACTGTCAAAAAGTAGTTCATTTTAAGACTCAATTGCCTGAATACCACCAAAGTCAACAAAGGCTTGGTCAAATGACCAAGCCTTATTTTATAACCTGTAATATGCTAGCATGTATCAATAGTCATTTTTTTGTTTACCCACTACCACTCTATCGTTCATAATCCGCAATTAATGCTCAAAAACTAATGGAACCGCCCATCAAGTTAATCTTTTTCATTAGTGCCTAGTTCTTTTTCGACCACTGTTGCAATCGCGGTAACGTACTCATGTACTTGCTCTTTAGTCTTTGCCTCTGCCATCACCCTTAAAAGGTTCTCGGTTCCGCTAGGCCTTACTAAGACACGTCCTTCAGCGCCCATCTTACCTTCTACATTTTGAATGATTTCTAACACTGCTTTATTTTTCAAAGCAGCTTTTTTGTCTGTGACTTCAACATTTATTAATTCCTGTGGATATGTTGTTACTTCAGCGGCAAGTTCTGACAGCTTTTTACCTGTCTGCTTAACAACATTCATTAATTGTAACGCAGTTAGCATCCCATCTCCCGTAGTATTAAAATCAAGAAATACCACATGTCCAGATTGCTCACCGCCAAGATTATAACCGTTTTTGCGCATTTCTTCTACCACATAACGATCTCCTACTCTGGTCTTGACAGAATTCAAGCCATTTTTAGCCATTGCTTTATATAGACCAAGGTTGCTCATTACAGTAGTCACTATTGTATCTTTCTTTAAACGCCCACGTTCACTTAGGTACTTGCCGCAAATATACATTACTTTATCGCCGTCAACAATATTGCCAAGTTCGTCAACAGCAATACAGCGATCGCCATCACCATCAAAAGCAACACCCATTTGTGCCTCTTGTTCAACTACAAAGTGTGCCAAAGTTTCAGGATGTGTAGACCCAACATTTTTATTAATATTCAAACCATCAGGCTCTGTCGCAATAGTTGTAAAATCAAGCCCCAAGTCAGCAAATAACCTTGAAACAGCTCCGCTCGTTGCACCGTTAGCACCGTCAACAGCAATTTTCAAACCTTCTAAGTCATCAGGGATAGTCTGTTCCAAAAACTGCGTATACTTCAAAATTCCTTCATGATATTCACTCAAAGTGCCTAAACCTTGTGCTGCAGGCCGTGGAAGTTCATCTTTTGAACTTTCGAGAAGTTCCTCAATTTCTTCTTCCTTTTCATCAGATAATTTAAATCCGTCACCACCGAAGAATTTTATTCCATTATCTTCTACCGGATTATGCGAAGCAGAAATCATTATTCCTGCATCTGCATCTTGCACACGGACAAGGTAAGCTACACCAGGGGTAGTAATGACTCCTAAAGAAAAAACTTCAATTCCAACAGATAAAAGTCCAGCTATTAAAGCATTCTCCAGCATTTGGCCCGAAATTCGTGTATCGCGTGCAACTAAAACCCTTGGTGCTTTACCACTATTTTCTGCATGTTTAGTTAATATAAAGCCACCGCAACGACCGAGTTTGAAAGCAAGTTCTGGACTTAAACTTTCATTTGCAACTCCCCTGACTCCGTCTGTTCCAAAATATTTCATTATTTTTAATCCTCATTTCCACAACAAATTTATTTAATCACTTTGACTGCTTGAAACCGAAGTTGAAGCGGAAGATACCGTTGATACTGACTCACTGCTATCTTTTGAAGAGCTCGAAGAACTTTCTTCACTACTGCTGGATGAAACTTTCTCTGTTTCCCGAGTAGAGTCACCCTCTGAAGTCGTTTTATTTGCAGTTTGGTCATCCGTTACATCGATTTTTACCTTAATACTTTTTGGCTGAATAGAAGAAATGCCATTTCCTGGTGATTGTAGCTCAATTGTCTGTGTTTCTGAATCAGCAAGCCCAGAAATAGGAACTGGCACCGTCATCTTGCTTATCCTGCTCAAAGCTCCTTTAGTTCCGTTCACTGTAACTTCTTTAGTACTGCTCGAAAAACGGTAACTTTTACCGCTAACACCATTTCCGCTTGCCGAAAAATCTACGGCAACTTTTTTGGAAGAAGTTGAATTGTAAATAGGAATACGTACCCTTGCAGCCTGCGGAGTGATTACCACGTTCAAAATTTTACCCCTATTATTCACAGCTTGCAATAGAACAGAACGGCTTACTGTTTCCTTAGTACCCTTGGTTAAATCAACTACCGCTAACACTTCGGAAATATTATTAATATCATCTTTAGCACCTGTCACACTAACTGCTTGCGGATCCGCGGTAAGACGTCCTACTCCATAGTCACCTGCAATCTTTTCCTTATCATACCTAAACTGAACTGGAAAAGTGGCAGTTTTCCTTGGACTAATCGTAACCTTGATAGTTTTAGGGTTAATTGTATAGTCCAATTCTTTATTTAACCCTGATTGTTTAAGTTTAACTTCATGGGTTCCAGTCTTTAATTTATTGAGGTCTGCATAAATTCTAAAGTTTCTTGTATTAGCAGTAGTAGTCACTAAAGCGCTTGGCCCCGTAATTTTAACATTAACCCTTGAGGGATAGCCCGTTACAAAATATTTATCGCTATTTACATCAAGTTGCAAAGAAACATTCATTGATTCAGTTCTGTTTGACAACATCCCAGCTTCGTTATTATTTGAACTATTTCTTGTAGTACTCAATTTATCCGAATTAGTATATACAAAAAGAAATATAGCAAGTATCAGTGCAACTATTCGATAAAAAAGGCGGCTTTCAATAATTTTATTGAAATTCAATGCTTCCGACCTCCTTTAAATAGTTCCATAAAGAAACTGCCAACTCCGTTTGTTTTTTGCTTTTTAGGAGCGACAATCAATTCCTTTTTTAGAAGTTTCAAATAATCTTCACGTGTTAAATCCCGCAATAGCTCATTATTTTCCGTGATCGTTACTCCACCCGTTTCTTCTGAAACAACGATTGTTAAAGCATCAGTAACTTCACTGATTCCGACAGCCGCACGATGCCTAGTACCTAGAGCTTTAGGAATCAAATTACTTTCAGAAAGAGGAAGGTATGCAGCGGCAACAGCAATTTTATTATTTTTTATAATCACAGCTCCATCATGTAATGGTGTGTTGGGAATAAATATATTTATCAGTAACGCCCCAGTAATCTCAGCATTTAAGCCAATTCCCGTCTCAATGTAATCTTCAAGTCCAGTTTCCCTTTGAATTGTGATTAAGGCTCCAATTCTTCTCTTTGACATATACTGTATTGCTTGATCAAGGGCTTTAATCATTCGTAATTCATCTTCATTTTGTTTTTTATTATGAACAAAAAGTGATCCTCTGCCCAAATGTTCCAAACCTCGCCTGATTTCAGGCTGAAAGATAATGATGATTGCGATAAATCCCCAATTAATAATTTGGTTCGTAATCCAAGAAACTGTCTGCAAGTCAAAAAACCAGCTCACAAACTTAATTGCAACGATAACGATTACGCCTCTAAAAAGCTGTACCGCTTTTGTTCCGCGCAGTAACATCATCAGTTTATAAACTACATACCATACGACTAAGATGTCTACTAAATTGACTAAGTGCTGCCACGAAAATAGGCTTTCCCAAGCAATGCCCATTCTTTTACCTCCTAATATATTTAAATTAATTATATCACGTCTAAATTTAATTTACCGCGGTCGATTATAAAAGATTAAGAACTTCTCAAACCATTGATAATTAGTTTATTTCAACTCACAATTTGCTACAATAGTTATAATAGAAATTAGGTGATGACTATGAGTTTAAAAAATCGTTGGTTAGTTCGTCTTTCCTTTTTATGTTTTATGTTTTATGTTTACTTCACTATTAGTTCGCATAATGGGGTATATAGTTTTTTGCTTTTAAATACTTTATTAGGATATATTCCCATCGAACTTGCAATTCAGATCAAACCTCATCAAAATAATTTTTCTTTATTATTTTTAACAGTTTTATGGATCCTTTTTTATCCAAATGCGCCTTATGTTTTAACAGATCTATTCCACCTTGCTATGCTTGATCCATATAGCAGTGCCACGGGCTTAATGGAATTCAACCTTCATTTGTGGCTGAATTTTACAAACTTGGTTGCAAGTGCTCTGGCGTGTTCATTAATGGGACTTTGGAGCTTAGAACATGTCGCAAATTCAATTTTAGTCCATTTCAATCTTTGGACTAGAATAAATAAAAATATTTTAATTTTCGCCTTGATCTTAATTTCTTCAGTTGGCATTTATATAGGGCGTTTCTTGCGTTTGCATACTGCTTATCTATTCTTAAGCCCAAGATGGGCTATGGAGCAACTTCTGGCAATGTGGAATCCCCGAATGTTAATTTTTATCCTTTTTATGACAATTATTCAAATGATCATGTGGGTTACTTTTACGGTAGCACGTTCTTCGCTTAACGAAACTGAAAAGAATTTGTTAAAGAAAGGTTAAAATATTATAGTAAATTCAAAAGAGGCTGTGACAAAATAAATGCTTTGCCATAGCCTCTAGTTTTATTATATTTACGCATTATTTAAGTTAACACATTCCCAAGATCAACAACTTGCGGTTAGCAGCAAATTATTATTAGCTTACTCTGGTTACTTAACGTAGTTTATTAATTTGACAATACACTGGCTCTTAAATTTAAACTTTCCTCATGGTTTATATATTGTTGCAGTGCAATTGCAGACTGATGAGTAATATAATGCTGCTCTACTAAATACTGAAGAGCAAGCCGTTGCGCAGAGATTGATTTAAACCGCAATTTTCTCACTTGTTCTTGATATTCCTGTTTTCCTAAAGATTCTTCATTTTTCTGCTTTTCTATTACACTACGATACGAGATTATCATGTGGTATAGTACTTCTCGATTAAATTCTTTTTCATTAACATCCGGATCTTTTAAATAAGCAGATAATGCACTAATAGCTGATTTTGCTAACATTCTTTCAGCGTAACGAAATTCTGTTCCATAACTTTCATCTCTTTTAATTCCTATCCATAATGAAAGTGAACGCCATAGTCGTCGTGCAGACTCTATAACAGTTGGAAATGGCCAATCACGATTAACTCTGGCTTTACGTTCTACCGCCCTTAGCTGCCTTTGCAAAGATCTTTCAAATTTTAAATAAACTTTTTCATGTATCTGATGTGTTTGATACAATCTTTTTAATTCTTTTAACTGGCCTTTAAGGGCAACCTTACGCAGCTTGATCTGATCTGCAGTTGCAGCATTGTTTTCATCTTCCCCCTGCTCTGCAGATTCAAGTCTTTTTACCATAAATTGATATTCCAATATTAATTGATATACGGCTAATTGGTTATTTTGTCTGCGTTGCTCTTCAAGGCTACGAACTGCACTTTTTAAGATATACAGTTTAGCTTGATTGCTATTAACCTGTTGCTTTTCTTCATCATCCGAGTCATCGTCATCATCAAGAGGTTCTAAAACACCACGTGTTTTCAACTCCATCGGGTCATGCACAATAAATGGCAATACTACAATAGCAACTACCATGCTTAAAATAATTACACCTGCAGCAATAAAGAGAATAAGTGATCTTTCCGGAAAAGGATCCCCAGCTGATGTTTGCATAGGAATCGTCAAAGCAGCAGCCATTGTGATTGCTCCTCTTACTCCAGAAATTCCAGATAAGAAAGCAATCTTCAGACGTCTTTTTACTGATACATTTCGATAATCACGAGTAAATATTTGATAACAATATGTCCAAACAACTCTTATTACTAAAAGAATCAGCCACATAACAAATACAAATAAGATTGCCTTTAAAGTGCTGACATTTTCGCTTTCAATTGTACCATGCATCGCCACCGGCAACTCTACACCTAAAATCGTAAACATAACACCATTCAAAAGATAAATGATCAAATCCCAGGTTCTTTCACTGACCAAATTAATCTCAGGTTGAATGCGAATGAAAGAATATCTTTTCGAAGCAAACATAACACCTGCAACTACAACCGCAATGACTCCAGATGCATGAAAAGTCTCTTCTGTAACTATGTAAATAATAAAAGGAACACAAATCTGAAGTACCGTGTTAAAAACAACATCATTAAAACCCTTCATAATCAA
The DNA here is from genome assembly GCF_001436275.1 of Liquorilactobacillus oeni DSM 19972. Classification (GTDB taxonomy): domain Bacteria; phylum Bacillota; class Bacilli; order Lactobacillales; family Lactobacillaceae; genus Liquorilactobacillus; species Liquorilactobacillus oeni. The sequence continues at coordinate 5,927 of NZ_AZEH01000042.1, read as the reverse complement.
CCATTCAATGCTCAGAATGACCAGACTAATCAACACAAAACCAAGAACCAAACCGAATATTCCAAAATAAAGCAGATCTCCTAATGCTTGTGTTAAAGAAAAATATCCTGTAATTGCTACAGCAATAGCATATTTAAATCCTATCAAACCACTTGCGTCATTAATCAAACTCTCTCCACTTACTAAGTGTAATATTTTATCAGGCAGTTTAACTTGTCTTGAGATAGAATGAACAGCTACTGGATCAGTCGGTGCTAAAATTGCGGCTAAGGAAATACCAACAGCCAGCGGCATATTTGGAATTACCAAGTGAATCAGGTATCCTCCCAGCAGCATTGTAATAAAAACCAAGATAATTGCATTATTAAAGATTGCACCCTTTAATTTCCACAATTCTTCTTTAGGAAACTTACGTCCGTCATTATAAAGCAGCGGAGCGATAAACAATAATAAAAACCAGCTTGAGTCCAAATTAATCTTAAGATTAAGAATTAACGCGAAAAAAGTTCCCAAAAAAATTTGGATAAGACTTACCGGAATAAATTTAAAATAGTGATTAATTAAATTAGATAATAAAACCAATAATACTAGACCGATAACAGTCTCAATAATTGTCATCCAGTACACACCTCCAGTATTAATTATTGCAAAAAAAAGTAAAAAAAAAAAGCACTTCGCTTAAACTTACGCGAAGAACCCTCTAAAAATCACTTTTTTTCTCCGATAATTCTTACTTCTGTCTCGAGTGTAACGTCAAAGAGTTTTTGAACGCATTTCTGAACATGTTCAATTACGGCTAAATAATCACTAGCGGTCGCATTTCCGCGGTTAACAATGAACCCAGCATGTTTAAGTGAAATCTGCGCTCCTCCCACCTGAAATCCCTGCAGCTTTGCATCATGAATCAATTTTCCAGTGTAATGCCCAGCAGGTCTTTTAAAAACACTCCCGCAAGAAGGATATTCCAGTGGTTGTTTGGAAGCTCGCAAAAAATTAACTTCATCCATCTTTGTGCGAATTACTTTTTTATCATCCTGCTTTAAACTAAAAGTAGCTGCCAGTACAATTTCACCGGTATCTTGAATTCTGCTATGACGATAACTGAAGTTCATTTTTTCTTTTGGATAGCTTTTGATCTCCCCAGCCTTGGTTAATACATCTACTCTTTCAACAACTTCACAGACTTCACCACCGTAAGCTCCTGCATTCATGAAAATTGCACCGCCGATGCTTCCTGGGATTCCAGCAGCAAATTCAAGACCAGATAAACCTGAATGATAAGCACATTCTGTAGTATCGATCATAGAAGCCCCTGCAGCCGCTATTACTTTATCATGCTGCACTTTTATGCTGTTCATTTTACTCAGAATTATTACTAAACCGCGAATACCACCATCTCTTACTATTAGATTGCTTGCATTTCCAATCACAGTCAAAGGAAGCTTCATCTTGTTAGCTGTGAACACCATCGCTTTTATTTCATCATACTCTCTAGGAAATGCCAAGAGTTCCGCTGGGCCACCAGTTTTTGTATTTGTATAATTTGATAAAGGCTCATCAACTAAAATTTTGCTTTGGGAGAAGAGTTCAGCAAAAGTTTCCTGTACTTGTAACATCATTTTTATCCTCACATTCACTTATTCTGATTTAATTTTAACACTTTCTGTAATCTTTGTTGGTAGTTTTTTTTCTTCCATCCTGATAGAATTAACAATAGCTAAGTAAAATAGGAAGTAAGGTAAGTAACATGAAATTTATTTCGTGGAATGTAAACGGACTGCGAGCGATAGTAAAAAAAAATTTTACAGATACCTTTGAAAAACTAAATGCAGACTTCTTTTGCGTTCAAGAAACAAAACTTCAAGAAGGGCAGTTAAATCTTTCACTTTCTGGTTATCATCAGTATTGGAATTACGCACAAAAAAAGGGATATTCTGGTACTGCTATTTTTGCAAAAAAACCTGCTATTAATGCTAAGTATGGTATTGGTAATGACCATTTTGATTCCGAAGGCCGAGTAATCACGCTCGAATATCCAGACTTTTACTTGGTTAATTGCTATACGCCAAACTCTCAAAATAGCTTGAATAGGCTTGAATTTAGACTTGAGTGGGAAAATGCTTTTCAAAGCTATCTCAAGAAACTAGATAAACAAAAACCGCTTATCCTTTGTGGTGATCTTAACGTTGCACATAATAATATTGACTTGAAAAATTGGCGTACAAATCAGCAACATGCGGGTTTTACCACTCAGGAACGAGAAAAAATGACACAACTTCTTTCAAGTGGGTTTATTGACACGTTCAGATTTCTTCATCCAGACGAAATTGGTAAATATACTTGGTGGAGTTATCGCTTTCATGCAAGAGATAATAATGCTGGGTGGCGCATAGATTATTTTATTGCTTCAAAAGTACTATATGCTAAGATCATTGCAGCTGATATATTATCTGATATATATGGCTCAGATCATTGCCCAATCGAACTTGATTTAAAAATATAGAAGGGAGTACTCACAGATGGATTTTGTCTCCATTGACTTTGAAACTGCAAATACAAAAAGAAATAGTGCTTGTTCACTTGCACTTACAGTGGTTCGTAATAACAGAGTCGTTGATGAACTGTACTCTCTCATCAATCCTCTGGCACCTTTTCATTGGCGTAATACACAAATCCATGGGATAAAAGCGCAGGATGTTGCTGATGCTCCGACCCTTTCAGAATTATGGCCGCATATTTTACCCTTTTTCGAACCGGATAAACTAATAGTTGCCCATAACGCACGTTTTGATTGCAGCGTTCTTAACCATAGCTTAGCACTTTATAATATAGCACAGCCGAACTACTTGATACTTGATACACTTGCGACTAGTCGCTCTTATTTTAAAGGTTTGCAAAATTACAAGCTTAATACAATTTGCCAACAACTTAACATTGCTTTGAAGCATCATCATAATGCTTTAGATGATAGTCGTGCTTGTGCAAACATTCTCTTGTATCAGCTTTCCCAATTTGGAGATACAGGGCTTAACAGCTTCATTAAGAGTGTCTAACATTCGTTTATTCTGCTCTGTTAAACGCATCAATAAAAATTTTTTCACTGTAAAAAATTAGGCTTTATGGTAATAAAAACTACCATAAAGCCTAATTTTTAAGTAATTATCCAAAATCACAAGAGCTATACATTTTATATACTAATACTACTTAATTATTGACTCAAGACTTTGGATTATTTAAATGTGCAAGTTGGCCTTGAAACTCTTTACCATACTTTTCAATATCTTTTGTTGCAGGTATTACAGTATAATCTGCGAACTCTCCGTGTTCCCCTTGATCAAGTCCAACTACTTCTTCCTTTTCATCAACACGAATTTTAACAAATAATTTTAAGATTACGACTACAATGCTTACTATAATTGTTACAAAAACAATTGTGAAGAGTGTCCCCACCAGTTGAACTGCTAATTGGTGAAAACCTCCTCCATAAAAAAGACCATTTTGCGTGAGTGCTGCATTGGCCGTTTTAGTAGCGAATGCTCCTGTTAAAATCGAACCTACTATTCCTGAAACACCGTGGCAACCAAAAGCGTCTAACGGATCATCATACTTCAACTTCGGTTTAACGTACGTGATAAATCCAAAACTAACAAGCGCACTGAAAACTCCAATCCAAAATGCACCAGCTCCAGTTACAAATCCAGCTGCTGGTGTAATTCCGACAAGCCCACAGATTGTCCCAGTACAAACTCCTTCAAGTGTTGGCTTACCTACAGTAACCATGTCCAAAATCATCCACATTACTAATGCCGCAGCCGTTGCAATTGTAGTTGTCAAGAATGCTTGCACAGCAACCTCATTCATTCCCAGTGCTGATCCCGCATTAAAACCATACCAGCCTATCCAAAGAATTGTAGTACCTAACAAAACCCAAGGCAGATTATAGTGCTCGCTTTTTTTATTGAAGTCTAATCTTCTCCCTAAAAAGACAGACAAAACTAATGCTGTGACACCTGCATTAATATGGACAACCGTCCCCCCAGCAAAATCCAGTACACCATAAGAAGCTAGCATTCCTTTTGCGCTCCAAACAATATGTACCATGGGATAGTAAACTAAAATAGACCAAAATACAATAAAAACCATCAAAAAATTAAACCGCATTCTACCAACAACAGCGCCTACAAATAAAGCAGGTGTAATAATTGCAAACATCATTTGAAAGATAAGATATGTTCCCACGTTAATTCCCAATTCTTTTGACTGCAGACTCGCCAAATTAACTCCAGCTAAGAAAAAGTGTTTTACCTGTCCAATTATTCCACCAATATCTCCGTTAAAAGATAATTCATATCCAACTGCAGCATAGAGAATAACTGCTATTCCACAAATAAAAAAAACAGAAAGCATAGTATTTACAACATTCTTTTTAGAAACCAAACCCCCATAAAAAAAAGCTAGCCCCGGTGTCATAAAAAACACCAAGACACTGGAAACAATTAAAAAAGTTGAATTCGCAGCGTTCATACAGATCCCTCCTAGTTGATGTCATAAATTGTAACATTTAAACTGTTGAATTGTCTATAGGAGATCTGTTACAAATTAATTTCTTATTTTTATTAAGTTAAATAGTTACAAAAAGTAATATTAAGTAACATAGAATTGGATATTTTGGTTTTTAATTAATTTTGTATTTGCAGACACAAAAAAACATAGGATCAAGAAAACTCCTATGCTTAAATAAGAAATATGATACCGGTGATCGGGGTCGAACCGATACGCCCTCAACGGGCACTGGATTTTGAGTCCAGCGCGTCTGCCAATTCCGCCACACCGGCATAACAGCCACTATAAAAAAATTATACTATAGTTAGCGCCTAAAAGCAACTAAAGGCGGTAACCGGATTTGAACCGGTGATGAAGGTTTTGCAGACCTCTGCCTTACCACTTGGCTATACCGCCAGTTAAAAGAACAAACCCCTAACTGGGTTAGCTGGATTCGAACCAGCGCATGAGGGAGTCAAAGTCCCTTGCCTTACCGCTTGGCTATAACCCAATTACAAGGGCGATAGGTGGGAATCGAACCCACGCGTGCCGGAGCCACAATCCGGTGCGTTAACCACTTCGCCACTATCGCCATAAATGGCAGGGGTAGTAGGACTTGAACCCACACTGACGGTTTTGGAGACCGTAGTTCTACCGTTAAACTATACCCCTATAAATATAAATGGAAGGGAGTGGATTCGAACCACCGAACCCGAAGGAGCGGATTTACAGTCCGCCGCGTTTAGCCAGACTTCGCTACCCTTCCATGG
>NZ_AZEH01000042.1:0-605 GCF_001436275.1 Liquorilactobacillus oeni DSM 19972 | reverse complement strand
ACTGCCGACACATGGAGCTTCAATCCATTGCTCTACCGACTGAGCTACCGAGCCATCATAAATATTAAAAATAAAACGGTCCTAGACGGATTTGAACCGACGATCTCCTGCGTGACAGGCAGGCGTGTTAGACCCCTACACCATAGGACCGTAATACCATGGAGGATACAGGGCTCGAACCTGTGACCCTCTGCTTGTAAGGCAGACGCTCTCCCAACTGAGCTAATCCTCCAATATGACCCGTACGGGATTTGAACCCATGTTACCGCCGTGAAAGGGCGGTGTCTTAACCACTTGACCAACGGGTCATTTTGCTACGGAGAGTAAGGGATTCGAACCCTTGAAACAGGTCTATACCCGTTTACATGATTTCCAATCATGCTCCTTCGGCCAACTCGGACAACTCTCCAGCAATAAACCAACTCCGGCAGGCGGGCTCGAACCGTCGACAACCTGATTAACAGTCAGATGCTCTACCAACTGAGCTATGCCGGAATATTAGCACGGCAACGACCTACCCTCGCAGGGGGCGATCCCCCAACTACTCTCGGCGCTAAGAAGCTTAACTTCTGTGTTCGAAATGGAAACAGGTGTATCCTTCCTGC
>NZ_AZEH01000006.1 GCF_001436275.1 Liquorilactobacillus oeni DSM 19972 | reverse complement strand
TCAGAAGTCGCCGTTGGCGACAACAAAATCAAACTAATTTACCCAAAATCAATTTGGTTCAACATGTTTTCTGTACTTGCTTGATCCAAGCCTAAATAAGCTAAAGTCATTGATTCACTTGAGTGATTTAGTAAGTGCATGACTAGGCCAATATTGTAATTTGATTGCGTGTAAACACGATAAGCCCCAGTTTTGCGCATCGTATGAGTACCTAGGTAATTAATTCCTAATAGATCGCCAACCTTACTCATAATTTTGTAGAACTGTTTTTCAGTAATATGGCGTTCTGGGTGTTGAATTGAAGGAAAGAGCCATTCAGAATCCAGCTTATGATCAAGCAGCCATTGACGGTACAATAAGAGCTCTGTTTGAACAGGTTTAAGGTACAAGGTATTAGGTTTACCAGTTTTTCGGTCATGAATAAACGCATTTTGTTTAATAGAACCGTCCGGATTAAAAATATCGGCCTGTTTTAAGCCCATAACGTCACTCACTCGCAGTAGCGTCGCTTTACCAACTTGAAAAATCGTATAGTTACGTCGGCCAGCTTTAAAGTTATTGAGTAACGTATCTTGAACCTCTTTAAGAACGTTTGAATCTTTGATGGGTAA
>NZ_AZEH01000041.1 GCF_001436275.1 Liquorilactobacillus oeni DSM 19972 | reverse complement strand
GTAGAGCATCTGACTTTTAATCAGAGGGTCGACAGTTCGAGCCTGTCACGACTCATGTGTCAATTTTGCGGGTGTGGCGGAATTGGCAGACGCACTAGATTTAGGTTCTAGCGTCGAAAGACATGGGGGTTCAAATCCCTTCACCCGCACCATTTATTTGCCGACTTAGCTCAGTTGGTAGAGCATCTGATTTGTAATCAGAGGGTCGGGCGTTCGAATCGTCTAGTCGGCACCATTTTTATGCGGAAGTAGTTCAGTGGTAGAACATCACCTTGCCATGGTGGGGGTCGCGGGTTCGAATCCCGTCTTCCGCTTGTTTGTTTTTGATTGTTGTTTTTGCCGGGGTGGCGGAACTGGCAGACGCACAGGACTTAAAATCCTGCGGTAAGTGATTACCGTACCGGTTCGATTCCGGTCCTCGGCATTGAGAATAATAATTTTATATTTGCACCCATAGCGCAATTGGATAGAGTGTCTGACTACGAATCAGAAGGTTGTAGGTTCGACTCCTACTGGGTGCATTTTTTTATTTTATCGGGAAGTAGCTCAGCTTGGTAGAGCACCTGGTTTGGGACCAGGGGGTCGCAGGTTCGAATCCTGTCTTCCCGATCACATTAATTATTTCAATATTTGATTTTTATTTTCGGGAAATAGCTCAGCTTGGTAGAGCACTACGTTCGGGACGTAGGGGTCGCAAGTTCGAATCTTGTTTTCCCGACTCTTATAAATTATTTTGAATAATCGAGCTGTAATTTTGTTTGAAACAAAATTATTGTTCGATTTTTAATTTGCACGATTTCTAAAAATAATTTTTCTAAGAAAAGATAAATTTGTTAGGCAGGCATTGCTAATTTTGAAAAAAGGTTTATAAACTGTATTTAAGGAGGGCTTTAGCAATTAATTTGTGAATTCAGATTAATAACTTTGCATTTTCATTTTTTTTTCGTATAATGAAAGTCAACATTAGTCAAATTCAAGGAGATGATTGCATGCAAAATCAGAATATTTCAGATATTATCGAAAGATATCTGAAAAGCATCTTAGCTGATTCACGTCAGGTTGAGATCAGACGTTCTGAAATTGCCCAACTTTTTAATTGTGTGCCATCTCAGATTAATTATGTTATTAACACACGTTTTACGATCCAAAATGGATATATAGTCAGGAGCAAACGCGGAGGTGGTGGTTATATCAGAATTGCAAAAGTAAATTTAACTGAGGATTCCACTATTTTAGATGATTTGATTAATTTGATTGGCGATGAAATAGATCTGAATAAAGCATTTCAAATTATTCAAAGTTTGTTCCAAGACGGATTTTTATCACGTAGGGAAGCAAATATTATTCTGGCATCGCTAGATAAAAAAACACTGGCATTTAAGAGCTCCAAACTTGAAAATGCTTTGCGCGCGCGTATTCTTGTAAATGTATTAAATCGTCTGAGGTATGACGATTAGAAAGCGAGGGCACAATTATGGATAACTTATTTACTCCTAGCGCTAAGCAGGTTTTAGTTTTAGCACAGGAACAGGCAAAGTATTTCGGGCACCAGGCAATTGGGACTGAACACTTGCTGCTGGCCTTGACCATTGAAGAAAACGGTATTGCAGCTAAAGTGTTAAAACAATTCATAGTAACAGAAACTGATGTGCGCGAAGAAATTGAACGACTTGCGGGTTATGGAACAATGAAGCGTACCAGTAAAGGGTACCTCCCCTATTCTCCAAGGGCTAAAGAAATTTTAGCAGTTGCAGGAGAAGAAGCAAAGAGAACCAACTCTCCAAAAATCGGCACAGAACATCTGCTGCTTGCTTTATTGAAGAATAATGATATTTTATCAACGAGAATTCTTCAGAGCTTGAATGTTGATACAAGAAGGATGTACCAAGCTATAGTTCACAAATTGGGACTAAGTGAGGCACAAATGAAAAAATTTGAAAAAAAAGTAACGAAATCAAATGGGACGCCAACATTGAATTCATTAGCTCGTGATCTGACCGCTCTTGCAAGAAAAGAAAAAATTGATCCGGTGATTGGCCGTGAAAAAGAAGTTAGACGATTAATTCAGGTCCTAAGCAGACGCACTAAGAATAACCCAGTTTTATTAGGTGAACCTGGGGTAGGAAAGACTGCCATTGCAGAAGGGCTTGCAGAGTATATCGTGAAAGGTGATGTTCCGGAGTCATTACAAAATAAGAGAGTAATGATGCTCGATATGGGTTCTTTGGTTGCCGGAACCAAGTATCGCGGTGAATTTGAAGATCGAGTTAAAAAAATTATTGATGAAATTTATGCAGATGGCCATGTAGTATTATTCATTGATGAATTACACACATTAATCGGTGCAGGGGGAGCAGAGGGTGCAATTGATGCATCTAACATCTTGAAACCTGCTCTTGCCCGCGGTGAGGTACAAGTTATTGGAGCAACTACTTTAGATGAATTTCAAAAGTATATTGAAACTGACTCGGCTCTTGAACGACGCTTTGCCAAAATATTAGTAGAAGAACCTTCTGAAAAAGATACTTTTGAAATTTTAAAGGGATTACGGCCGAGTTATGAAAAGCACCATGGACTGAAAATTACGGATGAAGCACTCGAAGAAGCTGTTAGTTTAAGTGTTCGTTATATCTCAGAACGCTTTCTTCCTGACAAAGCAATTGACTTGATGGATGAGGCTGCAGCACGTGTACGCTTAGACAATGTCGGGCATTCAAAGAAAATTGCGGGTAAGGAAGCTGTCCTTAAAGAGTTGGAAGGACAAAAGATTGTGGCGTTAGGCTCGGAGCAGTTTGAAGAAGCAGCATCGATCCGTAAGAAAGAACTTAGAATCAAGAAACAATTAACCAAGATAAAAGAGAGTGCTACGAAGAATAGTGGCAAGTACAATGTTGAGGTTAGCGGAGAAGATGTGGCAGCAGTAGCATCTGAGTGGACAGGAGTACCGCTGACTCAGATGAAGAAAAAAGAATCTGAACGTCTGATTGATTTGGAGAAAGTTCTTCATAAAAGAGTAATTGGACAAGGAGAAGCAGTTTCTGCTGTTTCAAGGGCAATTCGCAGAGCCCGCAGCGGATTAAAGGATCCCGAAAGACCGGTTGGTTCTTTTATTTTCTTAGGACCAACTGGTGTTGGGAAGACTGAGTTAGCCAAAGCCTTGGCCGAAGCGATGTTTGGCTCGGACGATGCTATGATCAGAATCGACATGAGCGAGTATATGGAAAAATATGCAACTAGTCGTCTGATAGGTTCCCCTCCTGGTTACGTTGGATATGAAGAAGGAGGCCAGCTGACTGAAAAAGTAAGGCAGCATCCTTATTCAGTAGTGTTGTTTGACGAAATTGAAAAAGCTCACCCGGACGTTTTTAACCTCTTATTGCAGGTTTTAGATGATGGTTATCTGTCAGATTCAAAGGGCAGACATGTTGATTTTAGAAATACGATTATTATTATGACATCTAATTTAGGGGCAACAGCTCTCAGAGATGAAAAAGAAGTTGGATTTGGGAGTGTATCTCCTCAAGATGACTTTAAAGAAATGTCTAAACGTATTCGCGAGATTCTTAAAAAAACATTCAGACCGGAATTTCTTAACCGAATTGATGAAACTGTAATTTTCCATCCTCTTAAAAAGGAAGAATTGCATAGAATAGTTAAATTAATGGCGAAGGATCTTTTGGATCGTGTCCGAGAGCAAAAAGTGGAAGTCAAGATTACACCTGCTGCACTTGATGTAGTTGGTAAAGAAGGGTTTGATCCTGAGTACGGTGCAAGACCGATTCGCAGGGCGTTACAGACCAAAGTAGAAGACAAACTTAGTGAGTTGTTGATTACTGGCCAAGTTAAAGTCGGCAGCAAAGTTACAATCGGTGCAAGCAAGGGTAAGATTAACATTTCAATAAAAGACGAAGAGAATAACTCTGAGGAAAATCAGAACAAGCAGTTAACTAAGTAATTAATAAATTAAAAAGGGAGCTGGGGCAAAACTTATGTTTTGGCTCAGCTTTTTTGTACTTTCTTGCGTTTCCATATCAACGTGTTCCAATGGTCAGTCTTTTACGCTTAGGTACGAATTGCTTACTTATAGTTAAATTCAGACTAAGTTAGTAATTCGCAGTTAATGCCCAAAGCTTAACGACTATTGGCACATTTTCATTTTTCGTGGATAACCTTCAATTTTTTATATTTATGTAGTTACAATATATAAATAAAAACAAGTACCTTTTAGAAAATTAAACTCACTTGACAATACTTTATAACCTTGATATCATTAGTAACTGCAAAACTGTGAAATATTTGACAGCTGTGATATATTGTCCATAGCTGCTTTTATAGGAAGCAAAAATAGTCGTTATCACTGTCGTGGTTAGTGCTGTTTTTGGTTTTTTTTTGCCAAAAATTGGAACAAATTTTGATTTGTAATCAAAATGTAATATTTTGACATTCACAGAAAAATTTTGAGAGGTGAACAACTTGGCAGGACATTTAGTAAAATACGGTAAACACCGTATCCGTAGAAGTTACGCACGGATCAAGGAAGTTTTGGATTTACCAAACTTAATTGAGATTCAATCGGATTCCTACAAATGGTTCTTAGATGAAGGTCTGCGCGAAATGTTTGAAGACATTATGCCAATTGAAGACTTTGCTGGTAACTTGTCACTGGAATTTGTTGATTATCAATTACTTGAACCTAAATATACGGTGGAAGAAGCAAGACAGCATGATGCAAACTATTCAGCGCCGCTTCATGTAACCTTAAATTTGGTTAACCATGAGACAGGTGAAATCAAATCGCAAGATGTTTTCTTTGGTGATTTCCCATTAATGACTGAACAAGGGACTTTCATTATAAATGGAGCAGAACGTGTTATTGTTTCTCAGCTGGTACGGTCTCCAGGGGTCTACTATAATTCTGAACTGGATAAAAATGGCCGCGAAAATTATGGTACAACTGTAATTCCAAATAGAGGTGCTTGGCTTGAATATGAGACCGATTCAAAGAACATTGCATATGTCCGTATCGATCGTACTCGTAAAATTCCTTTAACAGAATTAATTCGTGCACTTGGATACAGTTCAGATGATGAAATTCTTAAAATGTTAGGCGAAAGCGACAGCTTAATGCTGACTTTGGAAAAAGATGTTCATAAAAATGCTGATGATTCGCGAGTTGTTGAATCCTTAAAAGACATTTATGAACGTTTGCGTCCAGGTGAACCCAAGACTGCTGACAGTTCAAGAAGTTTATTAACTGCACGCTTTTTTGATCCAAAGCGTTATGATCTTGCGCCGGTTGGGCGTTATAAGATAAACAAGAAATTAAACTTGAAAACGCGCTTATTGAACCTTACTTTAGCTGAAACTTTAGCTGATCCGGACACTGGTGAGATTATTGCTAAGAAGGACACGGTTTTAGATAAGCATGTAATTGAGAAGCTTACTCCATATTTGGAACGCTCCGATTTTAAATCGGTAACTTTCCATCCTTCTGATGAGGGTGTAGTTACTGATCCGATGACTTTGCAGATTATTAAGGTATATTCTCAAAAGGAACCGGACAAAGTAGTTAATATGATTGGTAATGGCAATATTGATCTTAAGTTTAAGCATATTTTACCTGCTGATATTATTGCATCAATGAATTACTTCTTTAATTTACAAGAAGGGATCGGGACTGTTGATGATATTGACCATTTAGGGAACCGTCGGATTCGTTCAGTCGGTGAATTGCTGCAGAATCAATTCAGAATCGGTTTATCACGAATGGAACGTGTTGTACGTGAAAGAATGTCAATTCAAGATACTTCGACCGTTACTCCACAACAATTAATCAATATCCGTCCTGTTGTAGCTTCAATCAAGGAATTCTTTGGCAGTTCACAGCTTTCACAATTTATGGATCAGACTAATCCGTTGGGTGAATTGACACACAAACGACGCCTTTCTGCTTTAGGACCAGGGGGCTTGACACGTGATCGTGCCGGCTATGAAGTTCGTGATGTGCATTACACTCATTATGGACGAATGTGTCCTATTGAGACACCTGAAGGGCCTAACATTGGATTGATCAACAGTCTTTCTTCATATGCAAGAGTTAATAAATATGGGTTTATTGAAACTCCTTATCGCCGTGTATCATGGACGACTCATAAGGTAACAAATAAAATTGATTACTTGACCGCTGATGAAGAAGATAATTATGTTATTGCACAGGCTAACTCACCTCTAAATGATGATGGGTCTTTTGTTGATAATGTTGTTATGGCGCGTAGCAAGAGTGAAAATATTGAAATCACAGTGGATAAAGTCGATTACATGGACGTTTCGCCTAAACAGGTAGTTGCTGTCGCGACTGCATGTATTCCTTTCTTGGAAAATGATGACTCAAACCGTGCTTTGATGGGTGCTAACATGCAGCGTCAGGCTGTTCCTCTGGTTGACCCGCATGCTCCGCTTGTTGGTACGGGAATTGAATACAAAACTGCGCATGATTCTGGAGTTGCTTTGATCAGCAAGTATCCTGGAACAGTTGAATATGTTGACGCACGTGAGATACGTGTACGTCGAGAAGACGGCTCATTAGATAAATATAAGTTAATGAAATTTCGTCGTTCTAATGGTGGTAAAAACTACAATCAAAGGCCAATCGTCAGAGTAGGTGATCATGTAGACGCTGATGAAATTCTTGCTGATGGACCATCCATGGAAGGCGGAGAGTTAGCACTTGGACAAAATCCGTTGATTGCTTTCATGACTTGGGATGGTTACAATTTTGAAGATGCAATCGCGATTAATGAACGTTTGGTCAAAGAAGACGTTTATACTTCTATTCATATTGAAGAACATGAATCTGAAGCACGTGATACTAAGCTAGGGCCTGAGGAAATGACACGTGAAATTCCGAATGTCGGAGAAGATGCTTTAAAGGACTTAGATGAGTTTGGAATTGTTCGCATTGGTGCTGAAGTTCATGATGGCGATATTCTGGTTGGAAAAGTAACTCCTAAAGGTGTTACTGAGTTATCTGCTGAAGAGCGTTTGTTGCATGCTATCTTTGGTGAAAAAGCGCGTGAAGTTCGTGATACTTCTTTGCGTGTTCCTCATGGCGGCGGCGGAATTGTGCAAGATGTTAAGATCTTTACTCGAGAAGCTGGAGATGAATTATCACCAGGTGTAAACATGATGGTTCGTGTCTATATTGCACAAAAACGTAAAATTCAAGTTGGCGACAAGATGGCTGGACGTCATGGTAATAAAGGAACGGTTTCAATTGTCATTCCTGAAGAAGATATGCCGTTTATGCCGGATGGAACTCCTATTGATATCATGCTTAGTCCAATGGGTGTACCTTCTCGTATGAATATCGGTCAAGTACTTGAACTTCACTTGGGAATGGCTGCTCGTAAACTTGGCATTCATGTTGCTTCACCCGTTTTTGATGGAGCTCGTGATAGTGATATCTGGGCAGCGGTCAAAGAAGCCGGTATGGCTAGTGATGGCAAGACGCTTCTTTACGACGGCCGTACAGGTGAACCATTTGATAATCGCATTGCTGTCGGAGTTATGTATTATATGAAACTTGCACATATGGTTGATGACAAGATTCATGCTCGTTCAATCGGACCGTATTCACTGGTAACTCAGCAACCCCTTGGTGGGAAAGCTCAATTTGGGGGACAGCGGTTTGGTGAAATGGAAGTTTGGGCTCTTGAAGCTTATGGGGCTGCTTACACACTGCAGGAAATCTTGACTTATAAGTCAGATGATGTAGTTGGCCGTGTTAAAACTTATGAAGCAATCGTCAAAGGCGAACCAATTCCAAAACCAGGAGTACCTGAATCCTTCCGTGTTCTTGTGAAAGAAATGCAATCACTAGGCTTAGACATGAAGGTCCTTGATACTGATAAAAATGAGATCGAGCTGCGTGATATGGATGATGAAGACGATGAAGTTGTTAACGTCGATGCCTTAAGCAAGCTTGCTAAAGAACAGGCCGAAAAGAAAGCGCAAGATGATGTAGTTGGGGGCGCAGGTAAAACTGAGTCTAAGACGGAAAATTAAACGTTTTTAACTTGTAAAACCTTTTCGAACTGAAATCAACTATATGAAAGGGAGGTCGGTCTTTTGATCGATGTCAATAAATTCGACAGTATGCAGATCGGTTTAGCTTCTTCTGATAAGATCCGCAGTTGGTCATACGGAGAAGTAAAAAAACCGGAAACAATAAACTACCGTACGCTTAAACCGGAAAAAGACGGTTTGTTTGATGAAAGAATATTTGGACCTACCAAAGACTGGGAATGTGCTTGCGGAAAATATAAACGGATTCGCTATAAAGGAATTGTTTGTGACCGTTGTGGTGTTGAAGTAACACGCTCTAAAGTGCGTCGTGAACGCATGGGCCATATCGAATTAGCAGCTCCTGTCACACATATTTGGTATTTTAAGGGAATTCCCAGCAGAATGGGCTTAGTGCTTGACATGAGCCCTCGGGCTCTGGAAGAAGTAATTTATTTTGCGTCATATGTGGTTACTGAACCAGGGAATACGCCGCTTGAAAAAAAGCAATTGCTGACTGAACGTGAATATCGTGAAAAACGAGAACAATATGGTCAAGAATTCAAAGCAGGAATGGGCGCCGAAGCAATTCGGACCTTGTTGCATGATGTAGAACTTGAAAAAGAATGTGCAGAATTAAAAGAAGAATTAAAAGAAGCTACAGGACAAAAGAGAACCCGTGCTGTGCGCAGACTTGATATTCTAGAAGCATTCTTACAATCTGGAAATGAACCTGCTTGGATGGTAATGGATGCGATTCCCGTTATTCCGCCTGACTTACGTCCAATGGTACAGCTTGAAGGCGGACGCTTTGCTACTTCTGATTTAAATGATCTGTATCGTCGTGTAATCAACCGTAATAATCGCTTAAAGAGATTGCTTGATTTGAATGCGCCTGGGATCATTGTCCAAAATGAAAAAAGAATGCTGCAAGAAGCAGTGGATGCTTTGATTGATAATGGTCGTCGTGGACGCCCTGTCACAGGTCCAGGAAATCGTCCGTTGAAGTCACTTTCACATATGTTGAAAGGTAAACAGGGACGTTTCCGTCAAAATTTACTTGGTAAACGTGTTGACTATTCTGGTCGTTCTGTTATTGATGTTGGTCCTAAGTTGAAGATGAACCAAATGGGTATTCCTCATGAAATGGCTTTGGAACTTTTCAAACCATTTATGATGAAAGAACTCGTTAAACGTGAAATGGCTTCTAATATTAAGAATGCAAAACGTAAAATCGACCGGCGAGATGAAGATATTTGGGATGTACTTGAAGACGTTATTAAGGAACATCCGGTTCTTTTAAATCGTGCACCTACGCTTCATAGATTAGGAATCCAGGCTTTTGAGCCTACTTTAGTAAATGGTAAAGCGATGAGGCTTCATCCTTTGGCATGCGAAGCTTATAATGCCGATTTTGATGGTGATCAAATGGCTATCCATGTGCCGCTTTCTGACGAAGCTCAAGCTGAAGCACGGCTGCTTATGCTTGCTGCCCATCATATTTTGGCTCCGAAAGATGGTAAGCCGATTGTTACTCCTTCTCAAGATATGGTTATCGGTAATTATTACATGACTGTTGAAGAAGAAAATTGTGAAGGCGAGGGGATGATTTTTAAGGATGTTAATGAGATTAGAGCAGCATTCTTGAATAATTATGTTCAGTTGCATACCCGTATTGGTCTGCAGACTTCGTCATTGGCTGATGATGGCAAACCGTTCACTGATTGGCAAAAAGAGCGTATTATGGTAACGACCGTTGGTAAGGCGCTCTTTAATGAGATTTTGCCGCTTGATTTTTCTTATCTGAATGAACCGACAGCTGAAAACCTGACAGATAAAATACCAGATAAATACTTCATTGATCCTGGTGTTGACATCCATCAATTTCTTGCAAAGCAAGAGCTTGTTTCCCCGTTCAAGGCTGGCTTTTTGAGTGATATTATTGCGGAAGTATATAAGAAGTTCAAAGTTACAGAAACTTCTAAACTGCTTGATCGTCTTAAGGACTTAGGATATTACGAATCAACAAAGTCTGGCTTAACAGTTGGAATTGCTGATGTTACAGACTTGAAAGAAAAACCGGAAATTATCGAAAACGCACATAAAGAAGTTGATAACGTTGCAAAGCAATTCAGACGTGGCCTGATTACTGAAGATGAACGTTACGAACGCGTTATAGCTATTTGGAATAATGCTAAAGATAAAATTCAAGAAAAGCTTGTGCAAAACATGAACCCACGTAATCCAATCCAGATGATGTCGGACTCCGGAGCGCGTGGTAACATTTCAAACTTTACTCAACTTGCCGGGATGCGTGGTTTAATGGCTGCGCCTAATGGTAAAACAATGGAACTGCCGATCATTGCTAACTTCCGTGAGGGTCTTTCTGTGATGGAAATGTTTATTTCTACTCATGGTGCTCGTAAAGGGATGACTGATACAGCGCTTAAAACTGCTGACTCTGGCTACTTGACGCGTCGTTTGGTTGATGTTGCCCAAGATGTAATCATTCGTGAAAAAGATTGTGGGACTGATCGTGGGTTAGACGTTACAGCAATCCGCGAAGGTAACGAATTAGTAGAGCCGCTCTATGATCGCATTTTAGGCCGCTATACTATGAAGGCTGTTAAAGATCCGCAAACAGGTGAAGTGCTGGTTCCGGCTAATACTTTAGTTGAAGAAGGCCTTGCACAAAAGATTGTTGATGCCGGAGTTGAAAAAGTTACTATTCGTTCAGCCTTCACATGCAACACACGTCATGGGGTCTGTGAGCATTGTTATGGACGCAACATGGCAACGGGTGATGAAGTTGAAGTTGGTGAAGCAGTGGGAACAGTTGCTGCACAGTCAATTGGTGAACCAGGTACACAGTTGACGATGCGTACTTTCCATACTGGTGGTGTAGCTGGAGATGATATCACTCAAGGTCTTCCGCGTGTCCAAGAAATTTTTGAAGCTCGTAACCCTAAGGGGCGCGCTGAGATTTCGGAAGTAACTGGAATAGTTGAGTCGATTGAAGAAAACCCTGCAGAGCGTACTAAAGAAGTAACGGTTAAAGGTGAAACCGATACAAGGACTTACAGTTTGCCGTTTACATCTGTGTTAAAGGTCAGTGAAGGTGATAAGATTCATCGCGGTAATCCACTGACAGTAGGCTCAGTAGATCCTAAACAACTTATTCAAGTCCGGGATGTGCTTTCAACTGAAAATTACATTTTGCGTGAAGTACAAAAAGTTTATCGTATGCAAGGTGTTGAAATTTCTGATAAGCATATTGAGGTTATGGCACGTCAAATGCTTAGAAAAGTTCGTATTATGGATCCAGGGGACACAAATCTTCTTCCAGGGACTTTAATGGATATTATTGACTTTAAGAAACGAAACTATGACACTTTGATTAAGGGTGGTATTCCAGCAACTTCTCGGCCGGTATTACTTGGAATTACCAAAGCTTCTCTTGAAACCAATAGTTTCTTATCAGCCGCTTCATTCCAAGAAACAACACGTGTCTTAACAGACGCTGCTATTCGTGGAAAAAATGATCCACTGGTTGGACTGAAAGAAAATGTTATTATTGGTAAAATTATTCCTGCGGGGACAGGGATGCCTGTTTACCGCAAGATTAAGCCTAAAGAAGTAGGGGCAGTTTCTGAGAATGTTTACTCTATTTCTGATCTGGAAAAGAAAATGAAAGCTGAAGAAAGTGAACAGCCTCAAGACACGAACAAGTAATTTTAAGCGAATATCTATTTGAGGTTCTATATTAACTTTTAAAGCAAAAATAAAAAGTCGGTGACAAGAATAATACTCTTGTCACCGACTTTTTATTTTGTAAATGGTAACAACCCAGTTAGTTTATTTTACGAGAATTGAAAAGAAAAATTTTGCTGTGCTATAAAAAAGAGAAATAATCCGCTTGAAAGATATGGAATAAAGGGAATTTCTTTTTTCAATGAGGAGAAGTTTAGAATAAAGGCACTTAATGACGCTACTAAACAAATAAAAAGTGTTGCAGTTAATCCGAATCCAAACATGATGAATAAAAAATAGTAGAGATCACCGCAGCCAAGTTTTTTAAAGATTACTAAAAAAAGTAAGAGGACAGTCATAAATAAAAAAAAGGCCATTCTTTTGCCAGATCTGTCTTCACAAAAGGAGGGCTCCATATGGGAAAAATGAGAAAAAAGAAGGAGCCGCCAAGTAACAGTCTGCCGGAAACAGTATGGCTATAAAAATCTTGCATGCTTAGCAGGAGAGACCAACTCGATACCAAAAAAATAAACAAAAAGGTTAAAGGGGAGCTTTGGAAAAAAATTATAATTGCGTAAAACCCAAATAAAGTTTCAACAATCGGGCTGACAAAAGAAATCTGAACACCGCAAAAAAAGCAACGGCCTTTTTGAATCAAAAATCCTATAAGCGGGATGAGCTGATAGCAATTAAGCTGTTTGTGACAGCTTTCGCAAAAAGAACGAGGAACAAGAAGCGAATATGAATTGGCAAATCTCCAACCGCAACAAACGCAAAATGAACTGACAGCAGCTCCACTCATGAAAAGAAAAACGGTTAGTAAAATTATAGTCATTTTAAGACCTCCCTGTGAATAAGGTACGCAAAACAATTTTTTGTTTCCTTTAGTTTGTTGACAGTGCAGGTTGGTCGTGGTAATCTGTAAAAGGTGCTTTATGTAGACAGTTCTTCCAATTTGTGGGACATGCTGACTGTGTTGCGTTAGCATACAATTGCAAACATCCGGTTTTGCCTATTTTTTTGTAAAAAAAAGGCTCGCCTGGATGTGTGTACTTAAAAAGGTAAATTAAGAAAGGAGGAAGCTTTAGATGCCAACAATTAATCAATTAATTCGTAAAGGGCGTAAGTCTAAAGGTTCAAAATCTGATTCCCCAGCTTTAAACTTCGGATATAACAGTTATAAAAAAGTACAAACAAATAATCCTGCACCGCAAAAACGTGGAGTAGCTACTCGTGTCGGTACTATGACACCAAAGAAACCAAACTCTGCTTTACGTAAGTATGCACGTGTTCGTTTATCAAACTTGATCGAGGTTACTGCATATATTCCTGGAATCGGTCATAACTTGCAAGAACATAGTGTCGTTTTAATTCGTGGAGGCCGTGTAAAGGACCTTCCTGGTGTTCGTTACCATATTGTACGTGGTGCTTTGGATACGGCTGGTGTTACAGATCGTAGACAAGGACGTTCTAAGTATGGTACTAAGAGACCTAAGAAATAAATTTGGATTGGTTTAAGGAGGTTATATAGATGCCAAGAAAAGGTGCTATTTCAAAACGTGAAGTACTCCCAGATCCAATTTACAAGTCTAAATTGGTAACACGCTTAATCAATCGTTTGATGGTTGATGGAAAACGGGGAACTGCTTCAAAAATTTTATATGCAGCATTTGATCAAGTTAAGGAACAAACAGGTAATGAGCCTTTAGATGTTTTCGAAGAGGCAATGAAAAATGTTATGCCTGTTCTTGAAGTTAAGGCTCGTCGTGTCGGTGGATCAAACTACCAGGTTCCAATTGAAGTGCGTCCTGAACGTCGTTCAACTTTGGCTTTAAGATGGCTGGTTAACTACTCACGCCTACGTGGAGAACATACAATGGCTGAGCGTTTGGCAAAGGAAATTATTGATGCTGCCAATAATACTGGTGCATCTGTTAAGAAACGTGAAGACACACATAAAATGGCAGACGCTAACCGTGCATTTGCACATTATCGCTGGTAATTTTTTAGAAAATGGCTATTATATGATTTCGGGAAATCCACAGGAAATCCTATAATAGTCATTTTTTTAAGGAAACTAAATACACGCTCACATAATTTGAAGTAGATTTGGAAGGAGAAAACTCTCAAATGGCTAATAAACGTGAATTTCCATTAGAAAGGACACGTAACATTGGAATTGTTGCCCACATTGATGCTGGAAAGACAACGACGACGGAGCGTATCTTATACTATACTGGTAAAATCCACAAAATTGGTGAAACCCATGAAGGTGCTTCACAAATGGACTGGATGGCACAAGAGCAGGAACGCGGAATTACTATCACATCTGCAGCAACAACTGCTCAATGGAAAGATCATCGTATTAATATCATTGATACTCCCGGACACGTTGACTTCACTGTTGAAGTTGAACGTTCTTTGCGAGTTCTCGATGGTGCTGTAGTTGTACTTGATGCCCAATCAGGGGTAGAACCTCAAACTGAAAATGTTTGGCGTCAAGCAACTACTTATGCAGTTCCAAGAATTGTTTTTGTTAATAAGATGGATAAAATTGGAGCTAATTTTGATTATTCAGTAGGTACTATCAAGGATCGTCTGCAGGCTAATGCTGTTGCAATTCAAATGCCAATCGGAGCAGAAGATAACTTCGAAGGTGTCATTGACCTGCTTGAAATGAAGGCCGATATCTATGATGAAGACAAGTTAGGCGCAAAATGGGATACTGTTGACATCCCAGATGAATACAAGGAAGAAGCACAAAAACGCCGTGAAGCAATGATCGAAGCAATTGCTGACGTTGATGATGGCATCATGGAAAAATATCTTGAAGGCGAAAAAATTTCAAATGATGAAATTAAGGCTGCAATTCGTAAAGCAACTTTAAACTTGGAACTTTTCCCTGTTCTTGCAGGTTCTGCATTTAAGAATAAGGGCGTTCAGATGATGCTTGATGCAGTTAATGATTATTTACCATCACCTTTGGATGTTAAACCATATAAAGCTACTGATCCTGATAGCGATGAAGAAGTAGAATTAGTTGCTGGTGATGACAAGCCGTTTGCCGGTTTGGCGTTTAAGATTGCAACCGATCCATTTGTCGGCCGATTAACATATCTGCGTGTTTATACCGGAACACTAGAAGCTGGTTCTTATGTACTTAATGCAACAAAAGATAAACGAGAACGTGTTGGTCGTTTGTTGCAAATGCATTCTAACCATCGTAAAGAGATTCCCGAAGTATTTTCTGGAGATATTGCAGCTGCAATCGGCTTGAAGGATACAACTACTGGAGATTCCCTAACAGATGTTAAGCATCCTTTGATCCTTGAATCTATGGAGTTTCCAGATCCAGTTATCCAAGTTTCAATTGAGCCTGATACTAAGGCCGACCAAGACAAGATGGATATTGCTTTGCAAAAGCTTGCTGAAGAGGATCCTACTTTTAAGGCTGAAACAAACCCAGAAACTGGTGAAACTTTGATTTCTGGAATGGGCGAGTTGCATTTGGATATCATTGTTGATCGTATGAGGCGTGAATTTAAGGTTGCTGCTAAAGTTGGTGAACCGCAAGTTGCATATCGTGAAACATTTACTAAACAAGTTTCTAGCCAAGGTAAATTTGTTCGTCAGTCTGGTGGTAAAGGACAATATGGTGATGTTTGGGTAGAATTTACACCTAATGAAGAAGGCAAGGGATTCGAATTTGAAAATGCCATTGTCGGTGGTGTAGTTCCGCGTGAATACATCCCATCAGTTGAACAAGGATTGAAAGAATCAATGAAGAATGGTGTTCTTGCAGGATATCCTTTGATTGATGTTAAAGCTAAGCTATATGATGGTAGCTACCATGATGTCGATTCCAGTGAGGCTGCCTTTAAAGTTGCTGCTTCTTTGGCATTGCGTAATGCCGCTAAAAAGGCTGGTGCAGTGATTCTTGAACCGATTATGCGTGTTGAAATTGTAACACCTGAGGATTATCTTGGGGACGTTATGGGTCATGTAACAGCTCGTCGTGGACGTGTTGAAGGAATGGAAGCTCATGGCAATGCTCAAGTTGTTAAGGCTTTTGTACCATTGGCAGAAATGTTTGGCTATGCTACAGTTCTTCGTTCATCAACACAGGGTCGTGGTACCTTTACAATGACGATGGATCATTACGAACCAGTACCAAAATCAATTCAAGAAGAAATTATTAAAAAGAATGGTGGTACTGCTGAATAGTTTTTCAACAGTTTAAGTTAAAAGGTATTTTCGTTAATGATTGATATTTTTGAGAACTTCTTAAAAAGCCATACCAAATTAGTTTTTGGTACGGTTTTTTTATTACCTTTTGAAGAGTAAAGGCTGTTGATATAAAAGAAGAAAGAAAAGACAAAAAAAGCTTGCTTTACACATTGAAAAAAGTTATCATGGTAGGGTACTTGTCAAAGGGATGAGTATGTGCAAAAAAAGAATGCTGAGCTGTGATGTTGAAGGTTGCGACACACCCGGGAGCTTTGCCATGGGGTGAGTTGGGAATTTTGACGGAGCTAGTCTTGTTTTTAAAATAGACGAAGGAGGGAACACAATGGCAAAACAAAAGATTCGTATTCGCTTAAAGGCATACGAGCATCGCATTTTAGATCAGTCAGCTGATAAAATCGTTGAGACAGCAAAAAGAACTGGTGCAGCAATCGCGGGTCCTATTCCATTACCGACAGAACGTACTTTATATACAGTTATCCGCTCGCCGCATAAGTACAAGGATTCTCGTGAACAATTCGAAATGCGGACACATAAACGTTTGATTGATATTGTAAATCCAACACCGAAGACTGTTGATTCATTGATGAAACTCGATCTTCCAAGTGGTGTGGATATTGAAATCAAATTATAATTACAAGTCAAAAAAATAATTTAAATGGAGGTGTACTCATGACCACAAAAGGAATCTTAGGGAAAAAAGTAGGTATGACACAAGTTTTCACTGAAAACGGTGAATTAGTTCCCGTAACAGTTGTTGAAGTTGGAGAAAATGTGGTATTGCAAGTTAAAACTGTTGAAAATGACGGCTACGAAGCAATCCAGTTGGGCTTTGATGATTTACGAGAAGTTTTGTCTAACAAACCTGCTAAGGGTCATGCAGCAAAAGCAAAAACTGCTCCTAAGCGCTTCATTCGTGAGATTAGCGATGTAGCACTTGGAGATTACAAAGTCGGAGATGAAGTTAAGGCTGATATCTTTGAAGTCGGTGACATCGTTAGTGTTACAGGTACATCAAAGGGTCATGGCTTCCAAGGAAACATCAAGCGTTGGGGACAATCACGTGGACCAATGGCTCACGGTTCTCGTTACCATCGCCGTCCTGGTTCAATGGGTGTTATTATCAACCGTGTTTTCAAGGGCAAGCTTCTTCCAGGTCGTATGGGTGGAAAACGTGTCACAATTAAAAACTTGGAGATCGTTAAAGCAGATACCGAAAACAAAGTTCTGTTGATCAAGGGTAACGTACCAGGTGCAAACAAATCATTAGTAACGATTACAGGAAACGTAAAAGAAAAATAAAAGGAAGGAGGAATTTTAAATGCCAAAAGTTACATTATTCAAGCAAGATGGCAGTCAAAATGGCGAGGTTTCTCTGAATGAAAACATTTTTGGAATCGAACCAAATAACAATGTTGTTTTTGATGCTGTTGTTATGCAACGTGCATCTCGTCGTCAAGGAACACATGCTGTTAAGAATAGAAGTGCTGTTTCAGGTGGTGGGAAGAAGCCATGGCGCCAAAAGGGAACAGGACGTGCACGTCAAGGTTCTATTCGTTCACCACAGTGGGTTGGTGGTGGAACAGTCTTTGGACCAACACCACGTTCATATAGTTATAAACTTCCTAAGAAAGTTCGTCGTTTAGCGATTAAGTCAGTGCTTTCTCAAAAAGTACTGGATGAAAGTTTGGTGGTTGTTGACAAATTAGCATTTGAACAACCGAAAACAAAAACTTTTGCTGAAGTTTTGAATAGCTTGGATGTTAAAACAAAAGTATTAGTAGTTCTTGAAGAAGGTAACGACTTAGCTGAACTTTCAGCTCGTAATTTAAAAAATGTTACGGTCATTAATGCAAAAGGTGTAAATGTACTGGATGTAATTAATAATGATAAGTTAGTCTTGACTCAAGAAGCTCTTTCTCAGGTAGAGGAGGCTCTTGCATAATGGAAGCTCGCAATGTGATTTTAAAGCCAGTTATTACTGAAGCTTCAACGGATGAAATGGATTCAAAGCGTTATACCTTTGATGTGGCTACTACTGCTACAAAGACACAGGTTAAAAAGGCTGTTGAAGAAATTTTTTCTGTTAAGGTCGTTAAAGTTAACATTATGAATGTTAAAGGTAAATTGAAGCGTATGGGTCGCTATGCCGGCTATACCAAAAAGCGCCGTAAAGCAATCGTAACTTTGAGTACCGATTCAAAAGAAATTAAATTGTTCGAAAAATAAAAAATAAGTAGGAGGGAATTCACGTGGGGATCAAAAAATTCAAACCGACCACAAACGGACGCCGTAATATGACCGGTTCAGATTTTTCTGAAATTACAAAAACTGTCCCAGAAAAATCGTTACTTGAGTCGCAAAGTAAGACAGCTGGTCGTAACAGTTATGGTCGAATTACTGTCCGTCATCGCGGTGGCGGTCATAAGCGCCAGTATCGTTTGATTGATTTCAAGCGAATTAAAGATGACGTACCAGCAACTGTCAAAGCAATCGAATATGATCCAAACCGTTCTGCTAATATAGCGCTTTTGGTTTATGCAGATGGAATTAAGTCATATATTCTTGCACCTAAGGGCCTCGAAGTAGGTCAAACAGTCCAGTCTGGTAAGGAAGTTGATATTAAGGCTGGTAACAGTTTACCGCTTGGAAATATTCCAGTTGGTACTATTATTCATAACATTGAACTTAAGCCTGGTAAGGGTGGACAGCTTGTTCGTTCTGCTGGCGGTGCTGCACAGTTACTTGGTAAAGAAGGTAAGTATGCTTTAGTACGTTTAAGTTCTGGCGAAGTGCGTATGGTACTTGCTACTTGCCGTGCAACTATTGGTGCTGTAGGTAATGAGCAACATGAACTTATTAAAGTCGGTAAGGCTGGACGTACACGTTGGACAGGCAAGAGGCCTACAGTTCGTGGTTCTGTAATGAACCCTAACGATCATCCACATGGTGGTGGTGAAGGTAAAGCTCCTGTTGGCCGTCCAAGTCCAATGTCACCATGGGGTCAGAAAACAATGGGTTACAAGACTCGTTCTAAGAAAGCCAAGTCAGATAAGTTCATTGTACGTAAGCGTAATAAGTAATATAAAAGTTGCTTAATATCAGAAGATCCGAAAGGAGGATTCACTTTGAGTCGTAGTTTAAAAAAAGGACCTTTTGCTGATGCTCATTTAATGAAAAAAATTGAAGCACAAGCAGATCAAGAGAAGAAATCCGTTATTAAAACATGGTCTCGTCGTTCAACAATTTTCCCAAGTTTTATTGGTTACACAATCGCAGTATATGATGGTCGTAAGCATGTGCCTGTATATATTCAAGAAGATATGGTTGGTCATAAATTGGGCGAATTTGTTCCAACACGGACTTTCCATGGTCATGGTAGTGCAGACAAGAAAACAGCAGTTGTTAAGTAAAAAAATAAGGGAGGGTTAAAAAATGGCTGAACAGGTAACATCAGCAAGGGCAATTGCCACAACAGTTCGAATTCCAGCACGCAAAGCGCGCTTAGTAATCGACCTTATTCGTGGCAAGAGTGTAGCTGAGGCATTAGGGATTTTAAAGTTCACTCCTAGAGCCGGCTCCCCAATCATCGAAAAAGTTTTAAAATCAGCAATTGCAAATGCAGAAAATAATTTTGACTTAGATGTTGAAGATTTAGTTGTAAGCGAAGCTTACGTTAATGAAGGACCTACGCTTAAACGCTTCCGTCCTCGTGCAAAGGGTTCTGCTTCTCCAATCAACAAACGTACAAGTCATATTACTGTAGTTGTATCTGTCAAATAAGGAGGGATAATGCGTGGGTCAAAAAATAAATCCAACGGGATTACGTGTTGGGATCATTCGTGACTGGGATGCAAAGTGGTATGCAGAAAAAGATTTTGCTGCAAACCTGCACGAAGATTTACACATCCGTAAATATATTGCAAGTAAATTAGCTGATGCATCTGTCTCTACCGTTGAAATCGAACGCGCCGCAAAACGTGTTAATATTTCAATTCATACTGCAAAACCTGGTATGGTAATCGGTAAAGGTGGATCAGAAGTCGAAAAACTGCGTAAAGAATTAAATGATTTAACAGGTAAAAGAGTTCATATCAACATTGTAGAAATCAAGAAACCTGACTTGGATGCAAAGCTGGTCGGTGAAAATGTAGCTGTACAGTTGGAAAACCGTGTAGCATTCCGACGTGCAATGAAGCAAGGAATTCAAAGAACAATGCGTGCTGGTGCAAAAGGAATTAAGGTTCAAGTTGCAGGCCGTCTAAATGGGGCAGATATGTCACGTGTAGAGCATTTTTCAGAAGGAACAGTTCCTTTGCATACTTTGCGTGCAGATGTTGATTATGCTTGGACTGAAGCACATACTACTTATGGTAAATTAGGTGTTAAAGTCTGGATTTACCGTGGTGAAATTTTACCTGCTAAGAAAGAAAATAGCAAAGGAGGGAAATAACCTATGTTAGTACCAAAACGTACAAAGTATCGTCGCGAATTTCGTGGCAAGATGCGTGGTGAAGCTAAAGGCGGAAAAGAAATTGCTTTTGGCGAGTACGGCTTGCAGGCGATTGATTCTCATTGGATCACAAACCGCCAGATTGAGGCTTGTCGTGTTGCAATTACACGTTATATGAAACGTGGTGGGAAAGTTTGGATTAAGATTTTCCCTCACAAATCATACACTGCCAAAGCTATTGGTGTTCGTATGGGTTCTGGGAAAGGTGCACCTGAAGGCTGGGTATCTCCTGTTAAACGCGGTAAAATCCTGTTTGAGATTGGCGGCGTTTCAGAAGAAGTTGCCCGTGAAGCATTGCGCTTAGCTTCTTACAAGCTCCCTATCAGGACCAAGTTTGTAAGACGTGAGGAAGTAGGTGGCGAATCACATGAAAACTAAAGAAATTAAAGAATTAACCACTACTGAAATGCTTGAAAAAGAAAAGCAGTTCAAAGATGAATTATTTAACCTTCGTTTCCAGTTAGCTACCGGACAATTGGAAAATACCGCTCGTTTGAAGGAAGTACGTAAAACAATTGCGCGTCTTAAGACCGCATTACGTCAACAAGAATTGAACAAATAGAATACGAAGAAGGAGGAAAATAAAGTATGGCTGAAACTCGTAACCAGCGTAAAGTCTATCAAGGCCGTGTTGTTTCTGACAAAATGGATAAAACAATTACAGTTGTTGTTGAAACCTACAAGAACCATAAGACATACAACAAACGTGTTAAGTATTCAAAAAAATTTAAGGCACATGATGAAAACAACGAAGCTAAGGTTGGAGACATTGTGAAAATTATGGAAACTCGCCCATTGTCAGCTACAAAACGGTTCCGTTTATTAGATATCGTTGAAAAAGCAGTTATTATCTAGGTTACTTTGTTCCTAGTTAAAGATACTTTGATTCGTATTCTGATTCGTTAACGAAAGGAGGTCACACAAAGTGATCCAACAAGAAAGTCGTTTAAAAGTTGCTGATAATTCGGGGGCTCGTGAAATCTTAGTTATTAAGATTTTGGGAGGTTCACGTGTAAAGACTGCAAATATTGGTGATACCATCGTTGCTACTGTCAAACAAGCAACACCAGGTGGCGTTGTCAAAAAAGGCGATGTGGTTAAAGCTGTTGTAGTGCGTACTAAATTTGGTACCCATCGTACAGATGGATCTTACATCAAATTTGATGAAAATGCTGCAGTTATTATTGGTGATGACAAATCACCAAAGGGAACTCGTATTTTCGGACCAGTTGCTCGTGAATTGCGTGATGGAAACTTCATGAAGATTGTTTCCCTAGCACCTGAAGTATTGTAATAAACCAATGTTGGCAAGGAGGTGCAAGATTAATGTTCATTAAGAAAAATGACAAGGTTAAAGTGATTGCAGGTAAAGATAAAGGCAAAACCGGTACGGTTGAAAAAATTTTTGCTGCTAAAGATCGTGTAATCGTAAAGGGTGTAAATGTTGTAAAAAAACACCAAAAGCCAAGTAATGCAAACCCCAACGGCGGCATTGTAGAAATCGAGGCTCCTATTCATGTTTCGAATGTAATGCTGGTTGACTTAGATAATGATGAAGCAACTCGCGTAGGTTACAAAGTTACTGATGGTAAAAAAGTTCGAATTTCGAAAAAAACCGGTAAGGCACTTGACAAGTAGGTAGGAAAGGAGGAGTACTTTCTTCATGGTTAATCGTTTAAAAGAAAAATATGATAAAAACATTACTCCATCATTGATGGAAAAGTTTAATTATACTTCAATCATGCAAGTCCCAAAGGTTGATAAGATTGTGATCAATATGGGTGTTGGCGATGCTGTCAGCAACGCTAAGAATTTAGATGAAGCAGTTGAAGAATTAACTTTAATTTCTGGTCAAAAGCCAGTTGTTACAAAAGCAAAGAAATCAATTGCTGGTTTCCGTTTGCGTGAAGGAATGCCGATCGGAACTAAAGTTACATTACGCGGTCAGCGTATGTATGAATTCTTAGATAAACTGGTTTCAGTTTCATTGCCACGTGTGCGTGACTTTCATGGTGTAAGTAAACGTGCATTTGACGGTCGTGGAAATTATACATTAGGGATTCACGAACAGTTAATTTTCCCAGAAATTGATTTTGATAATGTTAACAAAGTTCGCGGAATGGATATTGTTATTGTTACAACTGCTAACAGTGATGAAGAATCCAAAGAATTATTAACACAATTAGGAATGCCATTCGCCAAATAAAGGGGGTTTCACATTGGCTAAAAAATCACAAATTGCAAAGAATAAACGCCAAGCTAAGTTCTCAACACAAGAATATTCACGTTGTGCACGCTGCGGTCGTCCGCATTCTGTTTATCGCAAATTTAAGCTATGCCGTGTTTGCCTTCGAGAACTTGCACATAAAGGTCAGATTCCTGGTATGAAAAAGGCTAGCTGGTAGTCCAAAATAAAGTAAAGGAGGGCAAATTAATGGCTGTGACTGATCCAATTGCAGACTTCTTAACTCGTGTTCGCAATGCTAACGTTGTGAGACATGAATCATTTGAAGTTCCTGCTTCAAAAATCAAACATGATATCGCTGAGATCCTTAAAAATGAAGGGTTTGTCCGCGATGTTGAATATATAGATGATGATAAACAAGGAATTATTCGTGTTTTCTTGAAGTTCAATAAGAATAATGAACGTGTTATTACAGGAATCAAGAGAATTTCTAAACCAGGACTGCGTTCATATGTTAAAGCTGATTCAGTTCCTAAGGTTTTGAACGGTTTAGGAATTGCTATTCTCTCAACCTCAGAAGGGGTTATGACTGATAAAGAAGCCCGTGCTAAAAAAATCGGCGGAGAAGTACTTGCGTACGTCTGGTAGGAAATAAAAGAAGTGAGGAGGTGTCATTCGTGAGTCGTATTGGTTATAAAGAAGTTGTATTGCCTGAAGGTGTTGAAGTGAAGCGTGACGGAAACACTGTGACTGTTAAGGGTCAAAAAGGTGAATTAACAAGAGAATTTTCTGATCAGATTTCAATGGAAGTTGAAGGAAAGACTGTTAAGTTTGATCGTCCAGCTGATGACAATAAGACAAAAGCATTGCATGGTACGACAAGAGCTTTGTTTCATAACATGGTGGTTGGCGTTACAGAGGGATTCAAAAAAGAATTAGAGCTTCAAGGTGTCGGTTACCGTGCTCAGATGAAGGGGAATAAACTTGTCTTGAATGTCGGTTATTCACACCCAGTTGAATTCATTCCAGAAGATGGACTGAAAATTGAAGCTCCTTCTGCAACTTCAATTATTGTTTCAGGAATTTCAAAAGAAGAAGTTGGGGATTTTGCAGCACGTATTCGCTTAACTCGTGCCCCTGAACCTTATAAAGGTAAGGGAATTCGTTATGTTGGTGAGTTCGTTCGTCGTAAGGAAGGTAAGACTGGTAAGTAGTCAAGTCCTTTTCAAAATACTGTAGATTAAAATCAAGAGGTGAAAATAGTGATTTCAAAACCAGATAAGAATAAAACACGTCAAAAGCGTCATACACGTGTTCGTGGTAAGATCTCTGGTACAGCTAAGCGCCCACGCTTAAATATTTATCGTTCAAATAAAAACATCTACGCTCAAGTAATTGATGACGTAGCGGGTGTGACGCTAGTTAGTGCCTCTACATTAGACAAAGAAGTTAGCGGTGAAACAAAAGTTGAACGTGCTGCTTCTGTTGGTGCAACTGTTGCAAAACGTGCTTCAGAAAAAGGAATCAAGGATGTTGTCTTTGATCGTGGCGGTTATCTCTATCATGGCCGTATTGAAGCTCTTGCCAGTGCAGCTCGTGAAAACGGCTTAGACTTTTAAAAAAAGGAGGGAAACTAATTTATGACTTTTATCGATCCAGCTCAATTAGATTTAGAAGATCGTGTTGTTTCAATTAACCGTATTACTAAGGTTGTTAAAGGTGGACGTCGTCTTCGCTTTGCTGCACTTGTAATTGTTGGTGATCACAATGGACATGTGGGTTTTGGTACAGGTAAAGCTCAGGAAGTTCCTGATGCTATTCGCAAAGCTGTCGATGATGCACGGAAAAACCTTATTAAAGTTCCGATGGTTAACGAAACTCTTCCACATAAAGTTATTGGTGAATACAGTGGCAGCCGCATCTTATTAAAGCCTGCAATTGCCGGTGCCGGTGTTGCAGCCGGTGGAGCAGTCCGTGCTGTCATGGAATTAGCTGGAGTGGCCGATGTAACAAGTAAGTCACTTGGTTCAAATACACCAATCAACGTTGTTCGTGCAACAGTAGATGGTTTAAAAAGAATGAAGAGTGCTGAAGAAGTTGCAACACTTCGCGGGGTTTCTGCCCAGCATTTAGCAGAATAAGGAGGACTCAATTGTGGCTGATTTAAAAATTACTTTAACTCGCAGTATCATTGGGCGTCCTCAGAACCAGCGTGAAATTGTAAAGGCGCTTGGACTGGGACGTGTCAACAGTTCTGTTGTGCTTCCAGATAATACTGCAACACGTGGTGCAGTTTCAAAAATTAACCATTTGGTAGCTGTTTCAGTTGCTGAATAAGACATGTTATAATTATTAATAAGGAGGTGCCAACCTGATGAAATTACACGAATTAAAAGCAAGTGAAGATTCACGTCAGACACGTAATCGTGTAGGTCGCGGGACTTCATCTGGTAATGGAAAAACTGCTGGACGTGGCCAAAAAGGCCAAAAAGCCCGTGGCAAGGTTCGTTTGGGGTTTGAAGGTGGCCAGATGCCATTATTCCGTCGGATGCCTAAACGCGGTTTTCAAAATATTAATCGTAAAGAATATGCTGTTGTAAACCTTGAAACTCTTAATAAGTTTGAAGAAAATACCGAAGTTACACCTGTTCTCTTAGTAGAAAATGGTGTAATTAAGGATGAAAAAAATGGTATTAAAGTTTTAGCAAATGGTGAATTGACGAAAAAATTAACCGTGAAAGCTAACAAATTTTCTGCTTCGGCTAAACAAGCTATTGAAGCAGCTGGCGGTCAAGCCGAGGTGATCTAATGCTGAAAACAATGAAGAATGCCTTAGCTGTAAAGGAGATCCGCAATAAAATCTTATTTACCTTAGGTGTCTTGATTGTCTTTCGCTTAGGCACATACATCACTGTCCCTGGGATCAACGCAAAAGCCTTGAGCAGCGTTGCATCTTCAGGGTTAGTTAGTATCTTGAACACTTTCAGCGGAGGCGGCTTAACAAATTACTCTATTTTAGCAATGGGAGTTTCACCTTATATCACTGCGCAGATTGTTGTGCAGCTATTACAGATGGATATTGTTCCACGGTTTGTTGAATGGAGTAAACAAGGTGAAGTTGGCCGTAGAAAACTGAATCAAGCTACAAGATATTTAACTATTGTGCTTGCGTTTGTACAGTCAATTGGTATCACTGCTGGTTTTAATGCTTTAAGCAGTTTGAATTTGGTTAACAATCCTAGCGTTCAGACTTATGTCAGCATTGGGGTAGTATTGACTGGTGGATCTTTATTCACCACGTGGCTCGGTGATATGATTACCGATCGCGGTTTTGGAAACGGGATTTCTATGATTATCATGGCTGGTATCTTAGCAAGAATACCAACGGGCGTTAAACAGATTTATACTGAGCAGTTTGCTGATGCTTCATCAGGCGAGTTATGGAAGGGAATTTTATTTGTTGTTGTTCTGTTGGTGGCAATTTTAGTAATTGTTACTTTTGTTACTTATGTACAACAGGCTAACTATAAAATTCCGATTCAATATACCCGCCGTTTAGCTGGTGCCACAAATAATTCTTATTTACCATTGAAAATTAATGTTGCTGGAGTTATTCCGGTGATTTTTGCAAGTTCATTTATTGCAACACCTCAAACTATTTTAATGGCCTTCACTCAAAGTTATGGTGAAGACACATGGTATAAGGTGTTAACTAATATTTTCAATATGCAGGCACTAGGCGGTATGATCCTTTATACCCTTTTAATCGTAGTGTTCACATTTTTCTATGCTTTTGTACAGGTTAATCCAGAAAAGTTATCTGAAAATCTTCAGAAGCAAGGAAGTTATATTCCGAGTGTTTGGCCTGGTAAAGAAACTGAAAAATATGTCTCACGCCTTTTAATGCGGTTAAGTTCAGTTGGTTCACTTTTCTTAGGATTAGTTTCACTGATTCCTTTAATTGCATCTAATCTGTGGGGACTTGATGAATCGATTGGTTTGGGCGGTACTAGTTTGCTGATCGTTGTTGGAGTTGCGCTTGAATCTATTAGACAATTAAAAGGTATGATGATGAAACGCGAGTATGTTGGTTTCATCAGATAATAATTGAATTAGGTTGAGCTTTACTGTATGTGGAGCCAACTTTTTCATTTGAACTTACTTTAAACTTTGATGGAGGAAAGACAATGGTTTCTAAGAATTTAATGTTGATGGGACTGCCGGGGGCCGGCAAAGGAACTCAGGCAGAAAAAATTATTACTGTTTTTGACATTCCACATATTTCTACGGGTGACATTTTTCGGGCTGCAATAAAAAATGGCACTCCTATGGGAATTAAGGCGAAGAGCTTCATTGATAAGGGCGAATTGGTACCTGATGAAGTTACAAATGGAATTGTTAAGGAACGCTTGATGGAGCCTGATACAAAAGATGGTTATCTACTTGATGGATTTCCCCGTAATATGATACAAGCCAAGGCACTTCAAGAAATGGGATCTGAACTTGGAAAATCCTTATCAGCTGTCATTAACATTCATGTAGATCCAGATTCTTTAATGGAACGTCTTACAGGACGTTATATTTGCCGTAATTGCGGAGCAACCTACCATAAGGTTTTCAAACCAACAAAAATTGATGGAACTTGTGATCGTTGTGGCGGTCATGAATTTTATCAACGTGAAGATGACAAGCCGAAAACCGTTAAGAATCGTTTGGATGTTAACCTAAAAATGAACACTCCACTTCTTGCTTTTTATAAGAAACTGGGGTTGTTACATCAAGTTGATGGTAATCAGGAAATTAATAAGGTATTTAGTGATGTAAAAGAAATTTTGAATAAATTATAATGG
The DNA here is from genome assembly GCF_001436275.1 of Liquorilactobacillus oeni DSM 19972. Taxonomy (GTDB): domain Bacteria; phylum Bacillota; class Bacilli; order Lactobacillales; family Lactobacillaceae; genus Liquorilactobacillus; species Liquorilactobacillus oeni. Next base: position 42,754 of record NZ_AZEH01000041.1, on the reverse strand, counting down.
TTATTATAACTCTGAGGCTTGCTTTAAAATTTATTAGATGATATAATATTCCAGGTTTAACTTTTCAACAGGGGAAGTCTGCCTATTTAGACGGGTTAACTTGCGGGAAGGACACTTATTTAAAGTGTCTGCTGTTTACTATGTGTGAAGTTTTGAAATTATTTAAGGAGGTACTTTTGCGTGGCGAAAGATGATGTGATTGAAATTGAGGGTAAGATTAAAGAAACATTACCCAATGCGATGTTCAAAGTTGAACTCGAAAATGGGCATGAAATCTTAGCTCATGTTTCTGGGAAGATTCGAATGCATTATATTCGCATTTTACCTGGTGACAGGGTAACAGTTGAAATGTCCCCTTACGATTTGACTAAGGGTCGCATTACCTATCGCTTTAAATAGATTGTACTCCATCAAATATCTATGGGAGGTATAATTCATGAAGGTAAGACCATCAGTAAAACCAATGTGCGAACACTGTAAAGTGATTAAACGCAGAGGACGTGTTATGGTAATTTGCTCGAATCCAAAGCACAAACAACGTCAAGGAAAGTAAAAATTAGGAGGTGTAATTGTTATGGCTCGTATTGCAGGTGTCGATTTACCGCGTGATAAGCGTATAGTGATCGGCTTAACTTACATTTATGGAATCGGTAACACTACCGCAGAAAAGATTTTGGCAGAAGCTGGTGTTTCTGCAGACATTCGTGTCCGTGATCTGACAACAGACCAGGAAGATAAAATTCGTGCTGCTGTTGACAACTATAAGGTTGAAGGCGATCTTCGCCGTGGAGTCAGTTTGGATATCAAACGTCTTTCAGAAATCGGTTCTTACCGAGGCTTGCGTCATCGTCGTCATTTACCATCTCGTGGTCAAAACACGAAAAATAATGCACGAACATGCAAAGGCCCAGTCACTTCGATTGCTGGTAAGAAGAAATAAATAATAAAGGGGGTTAGCTAATTCATGGCAGTTAAAAAAGGTACACGTAAGCGCCGCGTAAAGAAAAATATCGAAAGCGGTGTTGCTCATATTCATTCAACATTCAACAATACTTTAGTTATGATTACAGATGTTCATGGGAATGCAATTGCTTGGTCATCTGCAGGTTCATTGGGCTTTAAGGGTAGCCGTAAGTCTACTCCGTTTGCTGCTCAAATGGCCGCTGAAGCTGCAGCTAAAGGATCAATGGAACATGGCATGAAGAGTGTTGAAGTTGCAGTAAAGGGACCAGGATCAGGTCGTGAAGCTGCTATTCGTGCATTACAAACAACAGGTCTTGAAGTAACTTCTATTCGTGATGTTACTCCAGTTCCTCATAATGGATGTCGTCCTCCAAAGCGTCGCCGTGTTTAATATGGTATCGTATTCATTTTGAGGTAAATCTTCATAATGTTTTTGCCAGATTACACGCAGCGCTTTGAAAGGGGTAAAGATAAGAATGATCGAATTTGAAAAACCAAAAATTCATAAAATAGAAGAAAGTCATGATTATGGCAAATTTGTTGTAGAACCACTCGAACGTGGTTATGGGACAACATTAGGCAACTCTCTTCGTCGAATTTTGCTTTCTTCTCTACCTGGTGCAGCAATTACAAGTATCCAAATTGATGGAGTATTGCATGAATTTTCAACTATCAAAGGTGTGCTTGAAGATGTTACACAAATTATTTTAAACTTGAAGAAAGTCGCACTGCGTATTGATTCGGAAGAGGCTCAAACTTTGGAAATCAATGTTAATGGTCCTTTAGAAGTCAAGGCCAGTGATATTCAAGGCAGCAGCGATGTAGAGATATTGAATCCGGATTTGTACATTTGTACAGTTGCCGAAGGCGCATCTTTCCATGTACGAATGAATGCTAATACTGGTCGTGGCTATGTTTCAGCTGATGAAAATAAAGTTAAAGCGGACGATATGCCGATCGGTGTTTTGCCAATTGACTCAATTTATACCCCGATCGAACGTGTTAATTACCAAGTAGAAAAAACACGTGTTGGTCAAAAAGATGACTATGACAAGCTGACTTTAGATGTATGGACTAATGGGGCTGTTTCACCTAGCGAAGCTATTAGTTTGTCAGCCAAAATTTTAACAGAGCATTTAACTTTATTCGTTAACCTGACAGATGAGGCTAAGAATGCTGAAATTATGGTTGAAAAAGAAGAAACGCATAAAGAAAAAATGCTTGAGATGACGATTGAAGAGCTTGACTTATCTGTTCGTTCTTATAACTGTTTGAAACGTGCGGGTATTAATACGGTGCAGGAGTTAGCTAATAAATCTGAGGCTGATATGATGAAGGTCCGTAATTTAGGACGTAAATCACTAGAGGAAGTTAAAAATAAGTTAACTGATCTTGGGCTATCATTACGTCATGATGACTAATATTAATAGAAAAACAAGGGAGGGAATTGACCCATGGGTTACCGTAAATTAGGACGTACCAGTGGACACCGCAAAGCAATGTTACGTAATTTGACGACTGACTTACTTGTTAATGAAAAAATTGTTACAACTGAACCTCGTGCAAAGGAAGTACGTAAGACAGTTGAAAAGATGATTTCACTGGGCAAAAAGGGCGACTTGGTTTCGCGCAGAAGTGCTGCATCTTATTTAATGGATGTTGTAGCGGATGTGAAAGAAGACGGTGATGATGTAGTTGTACAGACTGCTCTGCAGAAGCTTTTTGCTGATGTAGCACCACGCTTTAAAGAACGCAATGGCGGTTATACACGAATCTTAAAGATGAGTGAACGTCGCGGAGACGCTGCTAAAATGGTTGTTCTTGAACTGGTTGACTAAATTAAATAATTAAGTATTGTCACTTTTATAACAATAACTGGACGTTACGATGTTGGTAAAAACCTAGTCTAGTCCTAAGTACCCTTACGAGGGGAAACCTTTGTTATAAAAAGTGATTTTTTTAGTTCTGGATCTTTGGTCCAGAACTTTTTTTGTAGCCTTTTTAGTATTAAATTAAAGCAGGTCTATAACTGGCCAGAGCAGGTGTGGTATGATAAATGCAATAAGTTTAACTTGAGGAGCGATATTGTGTTATGCAAAATGTGATCGAAATTTCTGATTTGTCATTTCGCTACCCGCAGCAAACGGATGACCTTTTTGCCCATATTGATTTAACCGTAGGTAAGGGTGAATGGGTTGCATTGATCGGCCATAATGGTAGTGGTAAAAGTACTATAGCACGTTTAATAGATGGATTGCTTGTTCCTAATAAAGGGACGATTAAAGTTTGCGGACTTCAAGTTAATGAAAAGAACGTGTGGCAGGTTAGAAAAAAAGTCGGTATGGTTTTTCAAAACCCTGATAACCAATTTGTAGGAGCAAATGTTGAAGAAGACGTGGCTTTTGGATTAGAGAATCAAGGAATAGCACGATCACAAATGCAGCTTAGGGTGAAAAAAGCTTTAAAAAAAGTAAGTATGTGGGAATTTGCAAAACATGAGCCTGCTAATCTTTCAGGTGGTCAAAAGCAAAGAGTTGCACTTGCGGGGATTATTGCTATGAAACCGGAAATTCTGATTCTGGACGAGGCTACCAGTATGCTTGATCCTGAAGGCAAGAAGGATGTTATTCAGATAATTCAGGAATTAAATCAACAAGAAAATTTTACTGTGATTTCAATTACACATGATATTGATGAGGCGGCTCTTGCAGGACGAGTTGTCGTCTTAAATGATGGGAAAATATTACAGGACGCAACACCAAAAAAAGTGTTTAGCCGTGGAGAAAAGTTGCTATCCGTCGGGTTGGATGTTCCTTTTTCGGAAAAACTCAAAACTGCCTTAAAAAAAGAAGGAATTCAGGTTCCAGAAAATTACTTGACAAAAAAAGGAATGGTCGATTGGTTATGTCAATACGTTTCGAAAAAGTAAACTATATTTATCAACAAGCCACACCCTTTGAACATCAAGCTTTATATGACATCACATTAACAATCCCGACAGGTAGCTATACAGCAATTGTGGGCCATACTGGCAGTGGAAAATCCACTTTACTGCAGCATTTGAATGGACTGTTAAAACCTGTAAGCGGGAGAATAATAATTGGTGATCAAGAGATTACATCGTTGACTAAAAATAAAGAACTCGGTACTTTAAGAAAACATGTAGGCGTTGTTTTTCAATTTCCAGAAGCACAATTATTCGAAGAAACTGTTTTAAAGGATATTGCATTTGCTCCTAAAAATTTTGGCAGTTCTGAGCAAGAAGCATTGGAAACTGCTCGCCAGATGGCAAAGTTAGTTGATTTACCGGAATATGTTTTCAATAAGTCGCCTTTTGAACTTTCAGGAGGACAAATGAGGCGAGTTGCTATTGCTGGGGTCTTGGCGATGAAGCCTGAAGTTTTGGTACTTGATGAGCCAACGGCAGGTTTGGATCCTAAAGGCAGAATTGAGATTATGGATATGTTTCAGAATTTAAAAATTCAACAGCATTTAACTATTATTCTAGTGACACATCAAATGGACGATGTTGCCCGCTATGCAGATAATGTAATTGTGCTGGAAAAGGGACATTTGTTAGCCAACAACTTTCCAGAAAAAATTTTTAGTGATTCAAAGTGGCTGCAAGAGCATCATCTTGCACTTCCACAAGCGACACGTTTTGCAAAGGAATTGCAAAAAAGGGCAGACAGTTTCAACTTTTCTAAAGTTCCATTAACAGAAGAAGAATTGGCAATACAGTTGATACAGAGGATAAACGAGGTGAAACAAAACGATGAATAAAATCATTCTTGGACGTTACATTCCAGGTAAGTCTTTTTTGCACCGCCTTGATCCGCGTTCAAAACTTGTTTTGAGTTTCCTCTTTATTTTAATAATTTTCTTTGCAAATAACTGGCGTACCTACATTTTGCTAGGTATTTTTACGTTTTTTTGTATCTTATTATCAAAAATAAGTTTAGGTTTTTTTTTAAAAGGAGTTCGACCGCTGATATGGTTAATTCTCTTTACAGTTGTTTTGCAGATATTTTTTACACGTGGCGGGCCGACTTATTGGCAATTTGGACCATTATCAATTACACACTTTGGCTTGGTCAACGGTGGATATGTTTTTTGCAGGTTTGTTTTGATAATCTTTATGTCCACATTGCTTACGCTTACAACTTCGCCTCTTGAAATTGCCGATGCCCTTGAAAATTTAATGTTACCGTTAAAAAAATTTAAAGTGCCAGTTTATGAAATTTCGTTGATGATTTCCATTGCACTAAGATTTGTACCCACTCTGATGGATGAAACAGAAAAAATTATGAATGCACAACGTGCTCGAGGAGTTAACTTCGGTGAAGGTGGATTAATAAAACAGCTTAAGGCGATTGTTCCTTTGTTAATCCCACTTTTTGTTGGTGCGTTTAACCGAGCCGAGGATTTAGCGACTGCAATGGAAGCACGCGGATATCGCGGTGGGGAAGGAAGAACTAAGTACCGCTTTCATGCTTGGCATAAAAATGATACTTTGAGTTGTATTATATTTGGGCTTCTAGCAGCTATTTTGTTATTTTTACGTAGCTGGTAGTTTTTAGATGTGGAGAACGAAAAAATGTCAAATAGATATAAAATTATATTAGCATATGATGGAACAAATTTTGCAGGCTTTCAAAGCCAACCTCACCAACGAACAGTTCAAGATGTATTAGAATCAGCTGTTAATAAGATGAGTACTTCTAAAAATTTTGTGCGTATTTTCGGCTCAGGTCGAACAGATGCGGGTGTTCATGCACTAGGACAAGTAGTTCATTTTGACTTAGAAAATAGAATTCCAGAACAAGGAATAGTCAATGGGTTAAACAGCATTTTACCACTTGATATGCAGGTACTGGATGCACACATAGTACCATCCACATTTCATGCACGTTTTACTACACATGCGAAAAGTTATCTTTACCGAGTTAGCCGAGGAAGATTTGTTGATCCTTTTAAAAGATTTTATACCGGCCACTATAAGTATTCCTTGGATATCGAACTGATCAAACAAGCTATTCCGGATATAATTGGAAAACATGACTTTTCTAGTTTTGTTGCTTCTGGAAGTCAAGCGCGTTCTCATATTAGAACTATTTATAATGCAACGGTTAGAGAAGATCTTGGAAATGATGAGGTTATTTTTGAGTTTTGCGGCAATGGATTTTTATATAACCAAGTCAGAATCATGGTTGCGGTACTTCTGGAAATCGGTAATGGCAGAAGACCGGTACATGATTTTTTACGTCTTTATGAAGTAAAAGATCGGAATCAATGCAGGCAAACTGCGCCAGCAAGCGGTTTGTATCTAAAAAAAGTATATTATGAAAAAGATTGGCCGCAAAATACTATAACAGATTTCAATTGACTTTAGCCACTAAAAATTGTATCATAATATTTGGTATTGTTTGCCCCACAGTAGGCCCCGGAAACTTATTATGTGTCAAACAAGCATATAAAAATGGAGGAAATAATCGTGCGTACAACATATATTGCAAAACCAGGTGAAGTGGAACGTAAATGGTATGTCGTAGATGCAACAGATGTTCCTTTGGGACGTCTGTCGGCAGTCGTTGCTTCTATCTTACGTGGTAAAAATAAACCAACTTTTACACCTAATATTGATACAGGTGACTTCGTCATTGTAATCAACGCAGAAAAGGTTGCTTTAACAGGACGAAAAGCAACTCGTAAAATTTACTATCATCATACAGATCATCCAGGTGGCTTGAAGAGCCGTACAGCTGGAGACTATCGTCTAAATGATCCTGAGAAGTTAATTGCATTGTCTATCCAAGGTATGCTTCCAAAGGGAACGCTTGGTAAAGCTCAAGCTAAGAAGTTACATGTTTATCGTGGAGCAGATCACAAGCATGAAGCTCAGCAACCAGAAACATTGGATATTACAAAATTAATCTAGGAGGAAACGTAATTGGCTCAAGTACAATATAAAGGAACAGGCCGCCGCAAAAATTCTGTTGCGCGAGTACGTTTAGTACCCGGAACAGGAAAAATTGTTATGAACGGCAAACCTGCTGAAGAATATATTCCATTCGCAAACTTACGTGAAGTTATGGTACAACCATTTGATGTTACAGAAACAAAGGGAAACTACGATGTTTTTGTTAATGTTGATGGTGGTGGTTTCTCTGGGCAAGCTGGTGCAGTTCGTCATGGAATTGCACGTGCTTTGCTTGAAGTAGATCCTGATTTCCGTGGAGTTTTGAAACGTGCAGGACTCTTAGCTCGTGATTCACGTATGAAAGAACGTAAAAAACCAGGTCTTAAGAAAGCTCGTAAGGCTCCACAATTTTCAAAACGTTAATTATATTATTACGCTGGCTCAAAAGCTCCCTCCATCGGGGGCTTTTTTTGCTTTTCAGCATTTCCTCGGAAATAAAATGATGCATGGTGTTCAATATTCGTGGAACTACTTTTAAATTTTTCCTCTTGACAACTTTTATTTTTTCGCTAAAATTACAGTAAGTTTACTAGGGATTAAAGTATTCTAATAAATAACAGTGTAGCTTTTTTAAACTAAAAGTAAATACATAAGGGATTTGATAACATGAAACCTTTTACAGTGAGTCTCTTGCAATTTAAGGTTGCATTTGCAGCACCGGAGGTTAATTTTCAAAATGCAAAAAAACATATTTCCGAGGCAGCTAAAATGGGAACAGACGTTGCTGTTTTACCCGAAATGTGGAACACAGGATATGCTTTAGATAAGCTGGAACAACTTGCTGATAATGAAGGCTTGAAAACTAAAAGCTTTTTAAGCGAGCTTTCGATCAAGTATGGAATTAATATTGTGGGCGGATCTGTAGCAACAAAGAAAAAGGATAAATTTTATAATACCAGCTATGTTTTTGACCGAAAGGGTAATTTACTAAGTGAATATGATAAGGTTCATCTCTTCAGATTGATGAAAGAAGATCAAGTGATTACTGCTGGAGCAGGTAAAAATAACTTTGAGCTTGATGGAATTTCTGCTGCTGGAGTAATTTGCTATGATATTCGTTTTCCAGAGTGGGAAAGGACCCTGATGAAGAGTGGTCAGCAACTTTTGTTTATAAGCGCTCAATGGCCAAAACAAAGAATAGAGCAATGGGAAGTGCTGTTACGAGCAAGGGCGATTGAAAACCAAGCTTTTGTAGTTGCAGTTAATTGTGTTGGCCATTCTCTTACAGATGTTTTTAGTGGCCATTCTCTTGTAATTGATCCGTTAGGGAATATTTTGTTAAGAGCACCAGAAAATAAAGAGGGGGTTTTCAACACACGGCTTGATTTTTCACAAATAGAAGAAATAAGGGGAGCGATTCCGGTATTTAAGGACCGCAGAAGTGAGCTTTATCATTAGACTTTTTATAAAGGGGATGCAAGGGTGTTTTTCGAAGAATCAAAGTTACTTAAAAACCTACCAACACAGTTTTTTGCGACACTTGTACAGAAAGTAAACCAGAAAGTAGCTGCTGGTAAAGATATCATTAACTTAGGACAAGGGAATCCTGATCAACCAACTTTTAACTATATTGTAAAAGCAATGCAGGCTGAAACAAACAAACCTCGTAATCATAAGTATTCGCAATTCAGGGGACTGCATTCTTTAAAAGTTGCAGCGGCAAAATTTTACAAACAGAATTATAATGTGGAATTGGATCCAGAAAAAGAGATTGCAATTTTAGGTGGGTCAAAGATCGGGTTAGTCGAGTTGCCTTGGGCATTGATGAATCCTGAAGATTTGCTTTTACTGCCTGATCCAGGTTATCCGGATTATTTGTCAGGAGTATCTCTTGGAAGAGTGAATTATAAGACATTTCCGCTTAAACTTGAAAATCGCTTTTTACCAGATTATTCACAGGTAGACAAGGAAAGTGCACAAAAAGCAAAATTCATTTATCTGAATTATCCTAATAATCCTACCGGAGCTGTTGCAGATAAAAAGTTTTGGGATGAAACCGTAGCTTTTGCAAAGCAAAACCATATAGGAGTGGTCAGTGACTTTGCATATGGAGCTCTTGGTTTTGAAGGATATAAAAATCCCAGCTTTTTGCAGGCTGAAGGTGCAAAAAATGTAGGAATAGAACTTTATACATTCTCTAAGACCTTCAATATGGCCGGATGGCGTATTGCATTTGCAGCAGGAAATGCTTCGATGATTGAAGCAATCAATCTGATTCAAGATCATCTCTTTGTCAGTGTTTTTCCAGCAATACAAGAAGCTGGAGTAACTGCTCTTTCAAATGAAGAAGAAGAAGTATCCCACCTAGTAGGAATCTATGAAAAACGCAGGAATACATTCATCAATGCAGCTGAACAAATCGGGTGGAAAGCATTTATTCCCGGCGGTACTTTTTATGCCTGGATGCCAGTTCCAAAGGGTTATGATAGTGTAAGTTTTGCAGACCTCTTATTAGAAAAAGCAGATGTGGCGGTTGCTCCTGGCAAAGGTTTTGGAAAAATGGGAGACGGATATGTCCGAATTGGACTTTTGGTATCACAAGAAAGATTAACGGAAGCTATTAAACGTATTGAAAAGTTGCATTTATTTGAAAAATAACATCTATTTAAACCGAGGATAAGGACAGCTCTGAAGACTTTGTCTTTACCTTTTTTTGTGCAATTTATTTAAAAGAGTTGACAGCAAGTAGTAGCGAAAAGAGAAACAAAAAGTTGATTTTAAAAAGCAAAATTAATTTGCTAAAAAAAATTAGCCAAGATAAAATGAATATAAGACAGGGTTTATTAAGATTTGTAATTTAAGTAATACATATTAATGTTTATTAGTTCATTTTTTTCTTACTAAGTAGTACAATAATTAAACAAGTAGAAAACGTAAATTGGTTTAGTATTTATTAAGAGGGGGGGATTTAGCAGAAAAGATTCCTAAAATAAACGTTTTTGTTTTTCGTTCGTGCAAGCAACTAACTAATTTTTGAGTATGGAAATAGATAGCTGTGAGAAATTACTAAGTCTTTCTAAGCATGCTTGACAACAGAAAGATATTTTAGTATATTATTGTAGTTTATGTTGCACGTAAATTATTTTAAATATTCGGAGGCATGAAAAGTGATAACCTTACAAAAATCCCTAACAAACCTAATGCAAGTTTTACGTTTGCATGAACATCGCCAAAATGACCCTGATTTTGAACGTTTAGGTGCTATCGATGTTTACTATTTGGAAGCAATTTATCAGTTAAAAGAACCAACAATTGGGATGATCTCTAGGTTGCTTGATCAGTCTACCCCCAACACTAATTATCATATTAAAAAATTAGTGAAATTAGGTTTGATCGAAAAGAAACTGGATGAGACTGACAGGCGTGTGACTCACTTAAGAGTAACTGATAAGTACCTTAAGATGCTTAATATTGATAGTGATTTCTGGCAGAGACTAGAAAGCAGGATGGAAGATGAGGTGGCACCAAAGGATTTGGCCATCTTTAAACGTGTTTTGCGTCAGACAACTGAACTAGTTTCAGATGAAAGTTTAGATGAATTCTAAAAAGTTTTCGGATCGGATATGTTATCTTATTTATAATCAGCTGAGACGGCTAATTTTTTAGCTGCCTTAGCTTTTTTGTTGTAAAAAAATCAAAAAAAGTGATAAGTACCGTAGAAATGATACCAGCATTTAAGTTTTTAGAGGTATGCTATAATCAGGCAATAAAGAAGATTGGAGTTGAAGTTATTGAATATGCAGAGCAGTGTTCAAAAGAACGTTTTTACAGCGTTTTTTATTGCTATCATTATTATGCAAAATCTGATCCCTTTTTTGGGATACATCCCATTGGGACCACTTGATTTAACTTTGATCCACATTACAGTAATTGTGGCAGCATTTGTTTTGGGTCCTAAAAGTGGGGCTTTAATAGGTGGTGTTTGGGGATTAATTACCTTTATCCGTGCTTTTGTATGGCCGACAAGTCCTCTTGCAACAATTGTTTTTGTAAATCCTTTGGTGGCAATTTTACCTCGAGTAATGATCGGCTTAATTGCTGGGTGGACATTTCAAATAGCAATTAAAAGAAAAAAAAACAAATTTGGGATGATGGTATTAGGTGCGGTACTGGGTTCTTCTGTAAACACACTGCTCGTGCTTGGTCAAATTTATCTGTTTTATCAAGGAAAATCACAGCTGCTTTATCACCTCGACACGCATGCGCTTCTTCCTTATTTATTGACAGTGGTGGGTACAAATGGGATACCGGAAGCAATTGTAGCTGGTTTTACTGCCCCATTAATTAGTATGCCGTTAATTAAAAAATGGAGTTTCTATAAATAAAGATGCAAGTATAAGGCGAAAGGAGGAACGCAGTGGCAGTTAAAAAAAGAAGAAGAGTCAGCAAAAAAAGAAAGAAAAATTTTTTGTTTGAAAACGGGCATCTGCAATTGGCAAATTTTTTAGTATTGCTTCTTTTACTGGGGATACTTTCAATGCAGTTAATTGGTTGGCTGGGACAATTTAATGATAGCAGCTCTTCCAGTGTTGAAACAGCACAGATTACTGATAGAAAAAAAAGAAAATTTATTTCGCAGATTCTTCCTGCTGCAAAGGAAGAACAACAAAAATACGGAATGCTGGTCAGTATTACATTGGCCCAAGCAGCACTTGAGTCTGATTGGGGACAAAGTCAATTAGCAAGTCGTTATCATAATCTTTTTGGGATAAAAAGCAATGCAGAAAGCGCTCAGTTGTTAACAACTGAGGAATATTTGAATGGTCAATGGATCACAGTACGGGCACGGTTTGCCACTTATAACGACTGGAAGCAATCAGTTCAGGAACATACACTCTTGTTTGTAAACGGAACAGCATGGGATCATAATCATTATCGACAGGTGATTAATGCTAATAATTATCAAGAAGCTGCTCAGGCTCTGCAAAGTCAGGGGTATGCAACGGACCCAGGATATGCTCAAAAACTGATTTCTTTAATAAAAGAATATCAATTTAATAAGTATGATAATTCTAATGTGCAAAACACGAATATTGATTATTGAACTCATAATGATTGTATGCTATTATTCTAAGGTGCTTACTTATATAAAGTCATAATACGGTTGACCAGTTTCTACCCAAGGCCCCTAAACCTTGGACTATGAGTAAAAATTGTGATATTTTGTTGGGCTTCTTTTACTTTATAGTGAGTAGGAGAAGCTTTTTTAAAGGAGAGGAACAGAAAGTGAAATTATTAGAGGATCGAATTCTTGAAGACGGTATTGTTTTGCCGGGAAATGTATTAAAGGTTAATCAATTTTTAAATCATCAGATAGACCCGGAACTTATGTATGCAATCGGTAAAGAATTTGCACGCCTGTATAATGAAGAAAAAATTACAAAAATTCTTACAATTGAGGCTTCGGGGATTGCACCGGCAATTATGACTGGTCTGATTTTACATGTTCCTGTTTTGTTCGCACGAAAACAAAAAAGTGTTACTATGCAAAATGCTTTGTTTACTGCTGAAGTTTATTCTTATACAAAGAAGACTAAGAATAGAGTCGCGGTTGATCAAAAGTTTTTGCATAAAACAGATCGCGTTCTGATTATTGATGATTTTTTAGCTAACGGACAGGCTGTTAATGGCTTATTAAATATTTGTGAGCAGGCTCAAGCTGAAGTTGTCGGTGTCGGAATTGCTATTGAAAAGTCATTTCAAGATGGGGCACGTTTAATTAAAGATAGAGGAGTAAGGTTGGAGTCTTTAGCAAGAATTGCTTCGTTTGATGATAATCAGGTTCGTTTTGTCGGAGGAAAAGGCCTTGAAGAATAACAAAACAAAAAATGTCAACCAAACACAAGCTGCTGTTCTTGGATTGCAGCATTTATTAGCAATGTATTCAGGTGCGGTCGCTGTACCTTTACTAATCGGGACAGCACTTAACTTTAACAGCGCACAGATGACCTATCTTGTTTCAATTGATATTTTTATGTGTGGGCTGGCAACACTTCTGCAATTATTACGTAATCGTTATTTTGGAATCGGGCTGCCTGTAATCCTTGGTTGTGCAATTCAAGCTGTAGCTCCTCTGAAAATGATTGGTAAAGAGTTTACAATCGGGACAATGTATGGAGCTATTATCGTTGCAGGCTGTTTTGTTTTCCTGATTTCAGGTCAATTTTCAAAAATTAAGAAACTTTTTCCGCCTGTTGTCACTGGTTCACTGATTACAGTGATCGGTTTAACACTTATTCCAATTGCTGTTCAAAATCTTGGCGGTGGAAATATAACAGCTAAAAGTTTTGGCGATCCCCAAAATCTTTTGGTTGGTTTTTTGACTGTTTTAGTGATTTTAGCAGTTCAAATCTGGGGACGCGGGTTTTTGAAGACAATTTCAGTTCTGATCGGATTGATTGTAGGTGCTCTTGTTGCAGCTGCTTGCGGAATGGTTTCCACTTCCCCAATCGTGGAAGCTGCTTGGTTTCACGTACCGCAGCCATTTTATTTCGGAATGCCTCATTTTGAATGGTCTTCTTCGGTTACAATGATTATCATTGCTCTGGTATCAATGGTTGAGTCGACAGGTGTTTTCTTTGCATTGGGGAATGTGTTAAACAAGAAAATAACCTCTTCTGATTTGAAAAGAGGCTACCGGGCAGAAGGGCTTGCTGTTATTCTAGGAGGAATTTTTAATACTTTTCCTTATACAACTTTTTCGCAAAATGTAGGTTTGCTGCAACTTTCTGGTATCAAGACTAAACGGCCTATTTATTGGTCCGCGGGGCTTTTAATGTTGATGGGCCTTTTACCTAAGATTGGAGCGTTGGCAACTATTATCCCAACATCAGTTTTAGGGGGAGCAATGCTGGTGATGTTTGCCATGATCAGTGTCCAGGGGATGCGAATGCTTTTAGAAGTGGATTTTAACGATCAACGTAATATATTAATAGCAGCAATTTCTATCGGACTAGGCTTGGGGGTTTCTGTTTATCCAGAAATTTTTCAATTTTTGCCTAAAACAGTTCAGCTTTTCTTAGGTAATGGAATTGTAGTTGCAAGTCTTGTATCAGTATGCTTGAACATAGCATTTAAAGGAAAAAGGGGTCTAGATGACTAAAATGAAGAATCTGCATAAGTGACTATGTAGATTCTTTATTTCTTCTTTAATAAATACATTAGATTTTAGAAAAAATCATTCATTGATTCTATGGTAAAATATGGTTAAGAAAGTTTTATGAGAAGAAACAGCCAGTCTATTCAAAAAGAAAGTAGTGAGAGAATGGATAAGAAAATATTGTTTCCAGGGAGTACTATTGGAATCATCGGTGGAAGCGCAAACGGGATCATGCTCGCTGAGTCTGCTAAAAAGATGGGTTTCAAAGTGATAGCCTATAGTAGCGACGAAGCATCCCCGACTGTCCAAGAAGCAGATCTGGGAATTATAGGTTCTTATAAAGATCGTAGTAAACTGCAAACTTTTGCAGAACGCTGCGACTTGGTGACCTATGAATCAGAGAATGTTCCTGCTGATGTAATTGCATTTATTGAACAGTATACTGTTGTTCCTCAAGGGAAAGAAGCCTTGGAAATATCACAAGACCGTTTATTAGAAAGAGCTTTTTTGGAACAAGTCAATGTTAATATAGCTCCATATGCGACAATCGTTAGCTTGGATGACGTTTATCAAGCAATCGGCTCAATCGGGTATCCCTGTGTACTTAAACCGATTCAAAAGGGATTTGGCAAACTTCGGCAGCAAATAATCCGCAAACAATCTGATATTGCAAAGTGCGCAGATCTAATTGATTTAGGTACATATGTACTTGAAGCATGGGTTCCGTATGAAAAGGAGCTTTCGGTAATTATTACTAAAGAAGCCGATGGGTCGCTGAGCTCGTTTCCAATTATTGAATGTTTCTATCGTGATCATCGTCTTTTTGAAGCTGCTGTTAAATGCGAGCTTGCTTCGGATGTGGAAGAAGAAGTTAAACGTTTGGCTACCGGAATTGCTAAGCAGTTGAAGTATGTCGGAGTATTGGAAATTGCATTTTTTCTGACAAAAAGCGGTACGATTTATATTAAAAGAATTGTACCAGCCTTGCACAAAGCAGGATTTGTTTTTGACAAAGCAACAAATACTTCAATGTGTGAGCAGCATTTACGTGCACTGGCTCAGATGCCTTTACCGCAAGTAAACTTTTTACAGCCGACAGTTATGGTTTCATTGCAAAATTCTGAATTGGATTTGCTGCACACTCAGTGGGTGTTAAAAGATAATTGGTATTATCGCTTTTATCGTTATCCGCAAATGGCCCGAACACGAACGCCAGGTTATTTGCTAGTTCTGGCAAATTCAACTTCGGCCGCTTTAGAACAAATTGATGCTACTGGCATTTGGAGTGAGCAGCCATCTGAAACCCAAGAGAAGCTTTAGTAAATTTTTACAAAAAATAGATGCTGTTGAAATTACAAAAGATGAGCAAAAGACGGAAGTTTATGGAAACTACTCCATGAATTTCCGTTTTATATTATTTAAGAAAGATCAACTATCATTTTTGCTTTTTCATAAGAAGTAATTTGACTTTTTTGCTATAATTAACATTGATTGGAATTTAAGAGAGGATTGAAAAAAGTGACAGCCGAAAGATTATTGAATGCAATGAACGACAAACAGCAAGAAGCAGTCTTATGTACCGAAGGCCCACTACTCGTGGTTGCGGGTGCAGGAAGCGGGAAAACACGTGTTTTGACTCACCGTGTAGCTTATTTGATAGAAGAAAAGCACGTTAATCCTTGGAATATTTTGGCAATCACTTTTACAAACAAAGCTGCTGCTGAAATGAGAGAAAGGATAACTAAGCTGCTTAATGAAGATGCTGCAGATGTTTGGGTCTCAACCTTCCATGCGCTTGGTGTTCGTATTTTACGTAGAGATATTGATAAAATCGGCTATAGTAGAGCATTTGTCATTACAGGAACCAGCGAACAGCGAACCTTGGTTAAACATATTTTGGCCGATTTAAATGTTGATCCTAAGAAATTTGATCCTCGATCGATTATAAGTGCTATCTCGAACGCTAAAAATGACTTGAAGACCCCGGCAGAATATGCAAAAGAGGCGAAGGGTCCCTTTGAAAAGGTTGTGGCGGATGTTTACCCGCAATATCAAAAGCAACTGGAAAACAATCAAGCAGTTGATTTTGATGACTTGATCATGTTAACTCTTAGGCTTTTTAAAGAGTTTCCTGAGATCCTGGAATTCTATCAACGCAAGTTCCGTTATATCCATGTAGATGAATATCAAGATACCAATCAGGCACAGTATGAATTGGTTAACTGTCTTGCACAAAAGAATAAAAACCTCTGCGTTGTAGGAGATGCTGATCAAAGTATTTACGGTTGGCGTGGGGCAAACATGGAGAATATCCTTAATTTTGAAAATGACTATCCTGATGCCAAAATAGTGAAACTTGAACAAAATTATCGTTCTACTAAAAGTATTTTGGAAGCTGCTAATGCAGTGATTCAAAACAACGTGAAACGCAAAGCTAAAAGTCTCTGGACTCAAAATGTAACAGGGGAAAAAATTCATTATTTTCGTGGGCAAAATGCAAATGATGAAGCTTTTTATGTTGTCCGCAATATTCAGCAGATGATGAAAGAGCACAGTTATAAGTTTAGTGATTTTGCTATCTTATATCGAACTAATGCTCAGTCACGTACAATTGAAGAAACGTTCATGAAAGCTAATATTCCATACAGGATAGTCGGAGCGCATAAGTTCTATGAGCGCAAGGAAATTAGAGATGTACTGTCATATATGCAATTAGTTACTAATCCAAGCGATTCGCTTAGTTTTGAAAGAGTTGTTAATGAACCTAAACGCGGCATCGGAGCTACGAGTATCGAAAAGTTAGCGGCTTTTGCACAAATGAGCGGAATGTCGCTTTCAGATGCCGCAGCAAATGCTGTTTTAGCAAATATTTCTAAAAGAGCAAGCAATGCACTGATGGATTTTGCATTTGTAATTAGCAAGCTGCATGAACAAAGGAAAAATTTAAACGTTACTGAATTAACTGAAAAAATTTTGGAAAAGACCGGCTATAAAGCCTCTTTGGAGCAGGTCAACACTTTAGAAAATCAAAGCAGACTTGAAAATCTGCAAGAATTTCTTTCAGTTACCAAGCAGTTTGATGATTCATGGAAACCAGATGATGAACAGTCAGATCCCTTTGTTGATTTTCTTGCTGACCTTGCGTTAGTTTCTGATCAAGATATGCTTGAAAATGACGCAGCAGAAGTAACTTTAATGACACTCCATGCTGCGAAGGGACTGGAATTTCCAGTGGTTTTCCTGATGGGAATGGAAGAAGGAATATTTCCGCTTTCGCGTGCAATGTTTGAAGAAGACGAGATGGAAGAAGAAAGACGCTTGGCATATGTTGGAATTACACGTGCTGAAAAAGAACTTTTCTTAACAAATGCACTTTCACGTATGCTTTACGGCAGAAAACAAAATAATCCTGCCTCCCGATTTATTGATGAAATAGGACCTGAATTATTGCAGGCTGATAATCACCAAGTGGTCAATACAGGTGCTGGTACCTCGCGAGCTTATCCTTTCAGTAAAAATAAAAGAAAAGTGAATTGGATGCCTGCTGGAACAGTTGAAGAAAATAAGGGGACCGGTGCTGCAAAATTAAACTGGCAGGTTGGTGATAAAGTTGTGCATAAGGCTTGGGGAGAAGGAACAGTAGTTAAACTTTCCGGAACCGGTGATGACTTGGAACTTGATATTGCTTTTGCAGGTAAAGGGATTAAGAGATTGTTGGCGACATTTGCACCGATTTCTAAGAAAAAAGTTTAATGTATAGTGAAAGGAACAGGAGATCATTATGAAAGATGTGACCCAACAGACTGCTGCAAAGCGTATTTTACTTCTGAGAAAAGAACTTGATCGTTGGAGGCAGCAATATTACGTTGAGGACCAACCCACAGTTGAAGATCATGTGTACGATCAAGCTTATCATGAACTGATTGACCTTGAAACTGCTTATCCGGAGTTGATAACGGATGATTCACCTACACAGAGAGTTGGCGGACCGATCTTAAGCGGTTTTGAAAAAAAAACGCATGAGACTCCTATGTTATCTTTGGGTGATGTTTTTTCAAAAGAAGAGCTTTTTGCTTTTGATCAGCGCCTGGAAAAAACTGTCGGTCAAAAACAAAGCTATAGTTGTGAATTAAAGATTGATGGTTTGGCAATTTCATTGATCTATAAGGATGGGCGGTTTGTTGAGGGTTCAACAAGAGGTAATGGCGTAGTTGGAGAAAATATAACGGAAAACCTTAAAACGATTAAGGCAATTCCTTTACGGTTAAAGAAAGCTGTTTCAGTAGAAGTACGTGGGGAATGTTATATGCCTAAAAAAGCTTTTGCTGAGTTGAATAAAAAACGTGAAGCAAAAGGAAAGCCAGTCTTTGCTAATCCGCGTAATGCTGCTGCAGGCAGTCTAAGACAGCTGGATACACGAATAACAGCTAGCCGCCAGCTAAGTACTTTTATTTATTATCTGATGGAGCCGCAGCGCTATGGACTGTCTACGCAAACTCAGGTCCTTAAACAGCTTTCTGAATGGGGCTTTAAAATCAATAAAGAATCGCAAAATGTGAGTCAAAAAGATGAAATAGAGCGTTTTATTGAGAAATATCAAAAAAAAAGAACGCAGCTTTCTTATGATATTGATGGAATTGTGCTAAAGGCAGATGACCTGAAAGTACACCAGCTTGTCGGAAACACCGTTAAAGTTCCACGCTGGGCGATTGCATATAAATTTCCCCCTGATGAACAAGAAACGATTGTCCGGCAGATTCTATGGACTGTTGGCAGAACAGGAATTGTTACTCCCACTGCGATAATGGATCCGGTCAGACTTGCTGGGACTAAAGTAGCTCGTGCTTCTTTGCATAATCCTGATTATCTAAAGCAAAAAGACATCAGGCTTTTGGATACCGTTAAGCTTCATAAAGCTGGGGATATTATTCCAGAAATTTCTGAAGTTGTTCTGGAAAAACGCCCTGCAGAATCTGAAATATACCCTATACCAGAAACCTGTCCGATTTGTAAAGCAGGATTGGTTCATCTTGATGAAGAAGTTGCTCTTAGATGTATTAATCCTAAATGCCCGGCCTTGCTTAAAGAAAGTTTAGTTCATTTTGCTTCGCGTAATGCAATGGAAATTACCGGGTTGGGACCGCGTGTTGTTGAACAGCTTTTTGATAAGCAGCTTGTTAAGGACGTATCAAGCCTTTATCGGCTTTCTTTTGAAGATTTGCTTAAATTAGATAAATTTAAAGATAAGTCTGCTCATAATTTGTTGACAGCGATTGATAGAAGTAGGCATAATTCTGTTGAGCGACTTGTTTTCGGTTTGGGAATAAGGCATGTCGGGGCAAAAGCTGCCAAGCTGTTAATGGCCCATTTTGAAAGTTTGGATAATCTAATTGCGGCTTCTTCTTCAGATATTTTCAAAATCAGTTCGTTAGGCGAAGTTATCGGCCAAAGCCTGATTACTTACTTTTCGAGACAAGAAGTAAAAGACTTAATAACAGAACTAAGACAAGCAGGTGTCAACTTCAAGTATCTAGGAGTCAGTGAAAGAAATGTAGAAAAGCAGACTGGCTTTTTTGCGGATAAGAAGATTGTTTTAACGGGGACACTTGAAAAGATGACTCGTAATGAAGCAAGAAAATGGCTTGAGGCTCATGGTGCAGACGTGACAGGTAGTGTTTCAAAAAATACTGACTGCGTAATTGCAGGAAGTGAAGCGGGAAGCAAGCTGACTAAGGCACAGAAACTTGGAATTACAATTTTGAATGAGCAGCAATTTAGAGATCAAATGGAGGGAAAAAATTGAAAAAAAGCAAACTGGTTTTAGGAGTTGTAGCTGGAGCGCTTTTGCTTGCCGGCTGTGGCAGACTAAGCTCTTCAACCTCCACGGGTACTACAAATAAGAGTTCTTCTTCCGGATATCGTACCACTGGACAGACTAGTGACAGCGAGTATCAAGGCGTAATTAAAGATGGTAAATATTTAACAAGTAAAGCACGGGGAGTAGGAATTTCGCAAAATTCAGATAATTTGCTTAATTTAAAAAGCTTTGAGGCTGGGCTAACACAGCTTTCAAAGAATCAATTTTCGCCCGATGATTATGTCTTTCAAGAAGGACAGCTTCTATCTTCAAATACTGTAGAAAATTGGTTGGATCGCAAATCTAAAAATAACCAAGATGGTTTGAACCCAGAAGATAATGGGCAAAAAGATCCTAATAAGCGTAACCCGATTTATGTACAGCAAATTGAGGAACAAGATTATATGAAAGAAAAAAATGGTAATTTGTCATTAGCAGGCATTACAATTGGAATCGGAATGAATGCTAAAGATTATTACCAAAAAGAAGATTATGGTGCAACTTTTACTACAGACATTCCTAAAGACAAAATGATTGCAGAAGGAAAGACTGCAGCAGCTAAGGTGCTGCAAAGATTGCGCAATACTGAGGGAGTTTCAGCTGATACACCGATTTTAATAGGCATGTTTGAGCAGGCACCCAAGGACAGCCTTGTCGGAGGTTCTTTCTATTCTTATACACTGGTTAAAAATGGCAACGTGATTAGCAAATGGAATGATGTTAATATTAAGAGCTACGTTTTTCCTGTAACTTCAACTTCTTCTGTTCCAAATGATAATGATGAAACGTCTTTTGAAAGTTTCAAAAAGCAGGTTCAAGGTTTTTTCCCTAATTTGGCAGGAGTTACTGCTCAAGGGCAATATAAGGATAAGTCATTGCAGGGATTGCATGTGAATATTACTACGCAGTTTTATAGTGAAACCGAGATTACAAGTTTCACACAGTATGTTGCTCAAGCAGCCAAGACATACCTACCGAACGGGATTCCTATTGACATAACTGTTAAGGGTAGCGATGGCAGTGTCCAAAGCTTTTTAGCAAGAACTGCGAAAGACAGCAACTACTATACACATGTTTTCAGCAGTTATTAAAATAAAGTTTCCAGCTCTAAAAGATTTGTCTTACAATAACAATATAAGAGAAATGATTTAGTTCTAAGTGTTTATGATAGAATATTACTATAAAAATGGGAAAGAAGGAGTAAAAGTGGCAATTAACGCAAACGAAGTCGAACACGTTGCAAAGTTAGCAAAACTTGCTTTTTCAAAAGATGAACTGCAAAAGTTTACTGGGCAGTTGGGTGAAATTATTGAGATGGTCCAACAGCTTAGCGATGTTGATACTGAAAATGTACCGGTAACAACTCATATCAGCAATTCTCAAGGAGTAATGAGAGAAGACAAGGCGGTTCCTGGGACTTCACGAGACCTGCTTATGGAAAATGTACCCCAGCATCAAGATGGGTATATTAAGGTACCTGCAATTATTGATGAAAGTGAGGAAGCATAGCAGATGGATTATTTTAAGTATGATCTTGCTGGGTTGCATGAATTGCTTGTAAAGAAAGAACTCAGTGTCTCTGAATTGGTGAAGGAAACTATTGTTAATATTAAAAAAAGGGATAATGATGTTGCAGCCTTTTTAACACTGAATGAAGAAGAGGCTTTGCGGCAAGCTGAAGAACTTGATAGAAAAGGGTTCGATAAAGATAACCCGCTTTTTGGAATCCCCCTTGGAATTAAAGATAATATTGTTACTAAGAATCTGCGAACAACTGCTGCAAGCAAGATACTTGAAAATTTTGATCCGATTTATAATGCTACTGTGATGGATAAGCTCCAAGCAGCAGCAGCAATTACTATCGGAAAAACAAACATGGATGAATTTGCAATGGGCGGTTCAACTGAAAACTCTGCCTTTAAGGTTACAAAAAATGCATGGGATCAAACAAAGGTTCCTGGCGGATCATCCGGTGGATCAGCAGCAGCTGTTGCCTCTGGAGAAGTAATCGCAGCTTTAGGGACAGATACAGGCGGCTCTATTAGACAGCCAGCTTCATTTAATGGAATAGTCGGTGTAAAGCCAACATACGGCCGTGTATCGCGTTATGGCATAATTGCTTTTGCTTCCAGCTTAGATCAAGTTGGACCATTAACTCGTAGTGTGAAAGATAACGCATTGGTATTAAATGCAATTAGCGGACTTGACCCTCATGATTCAACGAGTTCCAAACAAGCTGTTCCTGATTTTACAGCTAAACTTGATGGCAATATTAAAAATATGCGGATTGCTGTTCCAAAAGAATTTATAGGTAAAGGTGTTGCTACAGAAGTTAAAGAGGCAATAAAAAAAGCAATTACAACTTTTGAAAAACTTGGTGCAGTAGTTGACGAGGTCAGCCTTCCACACAGCAAGTATGGTATTCCTGTTTACTATATTATTGCTTCTTCAGAAGCAAGTTCTAATTTGCAGCGTTTTGACGGTATTCGTTATGGTCACCGTGCACAAGATGTCAAGAATTTGGAAGACGTTTATGTTAAGTCACGTTCGGAAGGCTTTGGAGATGAAGTTAAGCGTCGCATCATGCTAGGAACATTCTCTCTTTCTGCTGGGACATATGATGCATTTTTCAAAAAAGCAGCACAAGTCAGAACACTTATCTGCCGCGACTTTGAACATGTATTTGCTGATTATGATCTGATTTTAGGACCAACAACTCCAACTCCTGCATTTGGAATAGGAGAAGATGTTAAAGATCCGATTACAATGTACTTAAATGATATTTTGACAGTTCCTGTAAACTTAGCAGGCTTGCCAGGGATGTCGTTGCCTGCTGGTTCTTCAAATGGCCTGCCGATTGGGTTGCAGCTGATCGCTAACCGTTTTGACGAAGAAACTATGTATCGTGCGGGCTATGCGTTTGAACAGGCAACAGATTTCCATAAAGAAGTACCAACGTTTGGGGGGCAAAACTAATGAATTTTGAAACGACAATTGGGTTAGAAGTTCACGTTGAAATGAAAACTAACTCCAAGGCATTCTCGCCGGCTCCTGTTCAGTATGGTGCGGCACCAAATACAAATACAAATGTTGTTGATTGGGGATATCCTGGAGTTTTGCCAACTCTTAATAAAGGGGCTTTGGAATTTGGAATGCGTGCTGCACTTGCACTGAATTGTGAAATTACTAAGGACACACATTTCGACCGTAAGAATTATTTTTATCCTGACAACCCTAAGGCTTATCAGATTACTCAAGCCCAAGAACCGATAGGTCATGACGGCTGGGTTGAAATTGAAGTTGACGGTAAGAAGAAAAAAGTTGGAATTGCAGAAATGCACGTTGAAGAAGATGCTGGAAAGAACACGCATAGTCCTGACGGCTATTCTTATGTCGATCTGAATCGTCAGGGGACACCATTAATTGAAATTGTTTCAAAGCCGGATATTTCCTCAGCAGAGGAAGCCTATGCGTATTTAGTACGTTTACGTCAGATTATCCAATTCACCGGAGTTTCGGATGTAAAGATGGAAGAAGGTTCAATGCGTGCAGATGTTAATATTTCTGTAAGGCCTATCGGTTCCGACAAGTTCGGGACAAAAACGGAAATGAAAAACCTGAATTCATTTGAACATGTACGCAAGGGCGTACAGTATGAAGCCAAGCGGCAAGAAAGACTGCTGCTTTCAGGTGGAGTTATTCAGCAGGAAACGCGTAGATTTGATGAAGCTTCCGGTCAAACAATTTTAATGCGTGTCAAGGAAGGCTCAAGTGATTATCGTTATTTCCCAGAGCCGGATATTCCGCCGCTGCATATTTCAGATGAATGGATTCAGGAAGTGAAGGCTTCTATTCCAGAAATGCCGGATAAGCGCCGTAAAAAGTATGTGGAAAAATGGAACATTCCTGAATACGATGCAGGTGTCCTTACACAAACTAAGGAAATGTCTGATTTCTTTGAAGAAACCGTTGCTCAGGGCGCACAGGCAAAGCTTGCAGCTAATTGGTTGATGGGTGAAGTTAATGCATATCTGAATACTAACAAACTCGAACTATTGGATACTAAACTAACTCCTGAGCATTTGGCGACAATGATCAAACTGATTGAAGATGGAACAATTTCTTCTAAAATTGCTAAGAAAGTCTTTAAAGAAACAATTTCAAACGGAAGTGAACCAAGAAACTGGGTTGAAGAAAAAGGCTTAGTGCAGCTTTCAGATGCTAAAGTGTTAGAACCGATTATTACTGCTGTTTTAAATGATAATCAAAAATCTATTGAAGATTATCAAAATGGTAAGGGACGTGCGATAGGCTTTCTTGTTGGCCAGATTATGAAACAAACACATGGCAAGGCCAATCCTAAAGTTGTTAACAAATTATTAATTAAAAATTTAAAAGAGAGATAACCTGGCAGTGATCTCTCATATGGTTAATGAAGAGAGTGTTTTTGTGAGAAGTTGAAGGAGAGTTAGCGATGAAAAAGCGTTGCAGGATTATTTATAATCCAACATCGGGTCGTGAAGCAATGAAAAATGACCTAGTGGATATTTTGAATATCTTGGAAAAAGCCGGATATGAGACTAGTGCTTTTCAGACCACTCCTGAATTTGAGTCGGCTCAAAATGAAGCAGCACGTGTCGCACGTGATGGTTTTGAATTGGTGATTGCGGCCGGAGGAGATGGCACGATCAATGAAGTTGTTAATGGAATCGCACCTTTTAAAAAGCGCCCCAAAATGGGAATTATTCCAGCTGGGACAACCAATGACTATGCACGTGCTTTGAAAATTCCAAGAGAAGATCCGCTTGCAGCTGCTAAGGTAATTGCCAAAGGAAAGACCATCAGCATGGATATTGGTCAAGCTGGAGAAAAATACTTTGTTAACATTGCAGGCGGAGGTTTGCTTACCGAATTGACGTACGGAGTCCCGTCTCAGTTTAAATCGCTGTTTGGATATCTGGCATATCTTGTTAAGGGAGCAGAAATGCTTCCAAGGATCAAACCAATTAAAATGCATCTTGAGTATGACCAAGGAATCTTTGATGGGAAGGCCTCGATGTTTTTTCTCGCACTAACGAATTCAATTGGTGGTTTTGAACAGATTGTACCGGATGCTTCGCTTGATGATGGTAAATTTACTTTAATTGTCGTTAAAACAAGTAATTTAGTGGAAATTCTGCAATTAATGACAATGGTTTTAAATGGAGGTCGTCATATTAATGATCCGCGTATTTTATATGTAAAAACTGCAAAGCTGGTTGCAAAACCGGTAGATGAAAAGATGATGATTAACATTGATGGAGAATACGGCGGCGATGCACCAATGACGTTTAAGAATTTGAAGCAGCATATCGAAATGTTTGCTAACACAGAAAAGATTCCGCTAACTGCGATTACATCCAGCAAGACACCAGAAGAAAAAGATGCCAGCGAGCATTTTGTTAAGGGTGTCAAACATCTTGCTGATAAAGAGCTTGGACATTAATTATTAGTTAAAGCCCTGTAAATTGCATTGAAGAAAATAAGTAGCCTGGATTTTGGAACTGGGCAAAAGCAGGCTGTGTCAAATTTATGTTTTGGCACAGCTTCTTTCTTAATTATTAAAGGAGAAATAAATGAATAAACCACCTGTAACAAAGAATCAGGAATTGACACTTAAAATCAGTGACCTGAGTTATCAAGGGATGGGTGTAGCTAAAATTGAACGCTATCCACTTTTTATTGCTAATGCGCTCCCCGAAGAAACAGTGGTAGCGCATGTCCTAAAAGCTGGGAAAAATTTTGGCTTTGCCAAAGTAAAACAAAGACTCACTGATAGTCCCCAAAGAGCCACTGGAATCGAAGAAAAATACACTCAGACAGGAATTGCACCTTTACAACATCTTAAATATGCAGCACAATTAGCGTTCAAACGTACACAGATTAAAGAACTGTTAAAGAAAGCACATATGGATGAAATTGAAGTTGCTCCAACGCTCGGAATGGAGGATCCATATCATTACCGCAATAAAGCACAAGTACCTGTCAGAATGCTGAAGGGGCAACTAGAAACAGGTTTTTTCAGGCAAAGCAGCCACAAATTGATTCCAATGGAGAATTTTTTAATTCAAGAGCAGCGAATTGACGAAGTCATAAAAAGTATTCGCGACATTGTACGCAAGTATCAGATAATTGCGTACAATGAAGACGGACATAGCGGTACATTGCGGCATATTGTAGTTAGGCGTGGGCATTATTCTCATGAAGTAATGGTGATCTTGGTTTCACGGACAAAAAGAATTCCGCAAATTGCTCAGATTACTCATGACATTTTAGCAGAGTGTCCAGATGTTGTGAGTGTTATTCAAAATATCAACCAGGAAAAAACAAACGTTATTTTAGGTACCAAAGATCGTTTGCTGGCAGGAAAAGAACAAATTACTGACAGTCTGAACGGGATTAAGTTTGCAATCTCTGCGCATTCGTTTTACCAGGTAAATTCTGTACAGACTGAAAAGCTATACCAAGAAGTTGCTAAAAGAGCTGAATTAACGGGAACTGAAACAGTTATTGATGCATATTGTGGAATTGGGACAATTTCTTTGAATTTAGCTGCCAAGGCTAAAAAAGTTTATGGCGTAGAAATTGTACCAGAAGCTATTACCGATGCACAAAAAAATGCTGAAGTAAATGGAATTAATAATGTTGAATTTAAAACTGGTTCAGCCAACGAATGGATGGCAAAGTGGTCCGAAGAAAAACTTGTACCTGACGTGGTGGTTTTTGATCCGCCACGCAAGGGATTAGATAACGAGGTTATTAAAAGTACACTTGAATTGGCACCGCAAAAAATCGTATATGTCAGTTGTAATCCAGCAACACTTGTACGTGATTTGAAGGAATTTACGAATCAAGGCTATAAAGTTAAAGAACCAATTTTACCAGTGGATCAATTTCCACAGACGGTGCATGTTGAGTCTGTAACAGTGTTGGCAAGGGCTAAATAACTTTTCAATAAGGATATATGATAAGTGGAAGGTTTTTTGATGTACAGTAAAATATTAGCAATAGTCTCAGATAAGTAATATTTGATAAACAAAGTATAAAATATTTATTAGTTTTGTTAGAGAAAAATTTCGTGTTTAAAAACATTAATTTATAGTTCAGGGGTAAGAAGTAATGTGTAGAGTTAAATTAGAAAAACTTGCTGAATGGCTGATATTGCTTGCCTGTTCAGTCCCATTATTGATAATAACAAGTTATTCATTAAAATACAGAGTGACCATCTCTACTGATTGGTTTGAAATAATAAGAACGACGAATAATGCGGGCTATATGTATATGTTATTTTTAATATTAATTTTGTGTATCGTTGGGCTGGTGCCATTTTTAAATAAGATTGATTCTAAGTCGTTTTTGTTAGGCGGTTTAATACTATTTTTAATAATGGGATTATATATAACATTTAATGCTGACACTTACCTGAGGCCCGCCGATCCTAAGTATGTTTTAGATGCGGCAAATAATATTAATAATGGTAATTATACTGATTTAGAAAAATCTGCTTATTTAGGGGAGTATCCATTTCAGTTAGGGCTTGTTAGTTTTGAAAGAGTATTGCTAAAATTTTCTACAAATATAGCCTTCTTTTATTTTATAAACTTGGTTTTTACTATGATCATTATGGTTTATTTTTGGAAAATTTCAAAAAGCATAGTTGCCAAAAATAGCGTGCAAAATATAGTCGTAATATTGTTTATTTTATTTTTGCCTCATCTTTTTAATATTTTATTTGTTTATGGTAATGTTTTGGGATATATGTTTTTAGTGCTTGCTGTTTATTTCCACTTGAAAACTTTACAGGTTGGCA
This sequence comes from Liquorilactobacillus oeni DSM 19972, assembly GCF_001436275.1. GTDB lineage: Bacteria > Bacillota > Bacilli > Lactobacillales > Lactobacillaceae > Liquorilactobacillus > Liquorilactobacillus oeni. The sequence continues at coordinate 15,006 of NZ_AZEH01000041.1, read as the reverse complement.
ATTTAAAAAATTATCTGTTAGTTATTATTTTTGGGGCCCTTGCATATATTGTAAAAAATAATTTTGAAATCGGAATAATTGCTATGATATGCGTGTATTTGACACGCTCGTTATCTAACCATAAGTTATTTTTAATGGCTATGACATTATTTTTAGTGATTCCAGTGTCTAATCAGATACTTAGTAGTTATTACACTAAAATAACACATAGTAAAATAGCCATGAACCAAGGGATACCTAAGAATTCATTTATTGTAATGGGATTGCAGGAAAGCGGTAATAAAGCAGGCTGGTATAGTTCATATACTAATAAAAATTATAAAAAATCGGGATATAATACTGCTGAAGCAAAGAAAATGGCAAAAAAAGACTTAGAAAAAAGGCTATATTTCTTTAAAACTCACCCAGAAGATTTCATTAAATTTTTAAATAAAAAGTATAGTTCAACATGGGGAGATTCAATGTATCAGTCTGTATGGATTGGACCTTTGGCTACTTGGGGTGGAAAATTAAAAACTAGGGTATTCAGAGCAATCTATGCTAAAAATGGTAATAGTAAAACGTACTACGTTCTTAGCCAGCTTTCAAGGTTAGTAAATTGGTTAATAATGAGTATGTCTATAATATTTGTAACCTTTAATGTGATTCTTAAAAAAAGAGCTATTAACAATTATGTTCTATTTGCTTTAGTATTTGCTACAGGAGGCTTTTTGTTCCATACAATCTGGGAAACTAAATCACAGTATGTATGGCAATATGTATCAATGTTAATTCCTCTTGCAAGTTTAGGAATAACCAGAACATCTGATTTCTTTTATAAAAAATTAGCGAAGAGGATAAGGGCCTGAATATATTTCATTGGTTAGAATTAACATATTTTAAGGCTAGATTACAATATTACGTATTAGGGGTGGAAAGTAACAATTTATACTTCGAGTATCTTGGGTACTTGATTTAAAAAATTCTTTGCTGATGAATAAAAATAATTAATTAACTGTAAATCATTTATGGAATTTTATAAAAGAAAAGAAGTGTACCAATAGCCGTTAAGCGAGAAAAATGACTATTGGAAGCTGTTAACTTGTAAATTTCAGATTAAAGAAGAGGGATTGGATCAAAAGTTAATCTTTGACCCAATCCCTCTTTTATTTATTAGTTGAACCAACCATTCTTTAATGCAAAAATCATTTTCCCTTTGTTACTTCAGTTTTCCCTAAATTTTCACATCTTGTAACAGGGTAAACCTGATTATCTGCCTCGTCAAACAAACTAATAGGCCTATCTTCTGAGACATCAACTCGGAGATGGTAGCCGTAAGTATCTAAAAAGAGCAGTTCCTTTTCGTCCAAATGCACTATTTTGCCAGGAAGCTCACGGTTGTCAATTAGAATATTCAATGTTTTTGTGATTTGTAAGATATGAACGCGACCGTTTATATCATCTTTAAAGTTCCATTTACCAATATAGCGGTTAGAAATATTCACAGGATCATGATGTTTCTTAAATATTGGAAAAAAGTTGAGGTGATTGCGCAACCTGAATCCCGTGTTTTTATGGTTTCGGTCCATCTTTCCGCGCTCCCCCCTCGTAGATATTGAAAAGTCTTGGACTATGATTTCAACTATAATATAACATGTTATTGTCCGATAAAGTAGCCATTAGACTGAAATTTAACACTATTATGAAACAAATGAAATGTTTTTGTGATGTAAATTACGAACAGTTTTTCCTATAATATACTGTTTAGCTTTTTTTTGATACAATGCCTATAGTGAAAAAACAAAGGAGGGTTTAGTATGTTAAAACTAGGAGTAATCGGAACAGGTTGGATTACCAAGCAATTCATAGATGCAACACAAGAAGTCGGAGGCTGGAAACTGACTAGTGTTTTTTCTCGTCGTCTTGAAAAAGCCAATGACTTTGCAAAACAATTTAAAGGTGAGGCTGTAGGATATCGTGATCTTGACACCTTTTTTCAAGAAGGAGATTTTGATGTCGTTTATATTGCTTCACCTAACAGCCTTCATTTTTCCCAAGCTCGCCAGGCTATTATGGCAGACAAACATGTAATTGTAGAAAAGCCTGCTTGCTCGAATCCAAGTGAGATGAAAGTATTAATTCGGCTTTTGCGACGAAAACATCATCTTTTTTACTTTGAAGCAGCCCGTCATTTTCATGAAGAAAATTTCAAAACAATTGCACAGCAGATCAAAAAAATGAAAACGGTACAAGGGGCTACATTGACGTATATGAAATATTCGTCGCACTATGATGATTTTTTGGCCGGTAAAGAGCCAAATGTTTTTTCACCGGTCTTTTCCGGCGGAGCTCTGCAAGACCTTGGAGTTTATCTGGTTTATGACGCAGTTGCCTGGTTTGGGGTTCCAATTAGGGCAGTATATTTTCCTCATAAGCTGCGTAACGGCATTGATGGAAAGGGGATTGCTATTTTGCAGTATCCTGGCTTTGAAGTGACGCTTAATTTTGGAAAAACGGCGAATTCATATCTGGCTAGCGAAGTTTATGGGATGGGTGAGACTATTTGGATGAATAACGCAGCTGATCTGCAAAAAGTTGAACTGATTGATAAACAAGGTAACAAAAATGACATCACAAAAGCGGTTACAACAAATCCGATGATTACAGAGGTAAAAAATTTTACTGCTGTTTTACAAAGTTCAAATTCACTTGCCAATAAGCAGCTTATGGAGGACTGGTTAGCAGTAGCTGTTCAAGTTAATAGGGTAATGTATGATTTACGCCAAAGTGCTCATATTAATTTTAGATCAGATTACGAATTTAGATAATGAAAGAGGAAAAGATGGATTTAAAATTTCAAGGTTTTTTTAAAGAAAAGGGATATACAGATCTTACTGCAATTCAGGAAGCAGTTTATCATCCTTTAAAAGAAAGAGAAAATGTTTTAGGATTAGCTCCAACAGGATCTGGTAAAACACTGGCTTATGTAATTCCACTTTTGGAAGGACTCTTGCAAGGCCAAGGAATCCAAATGATGGTAGTAGCTCCCTCACAGGAACTTGCTATCCAAATTGCTGCAGTTGTCACAGAATGGGCGTCTTTAAAGAAACTGAAAACAGTGCCTTTAATTGGCGGGGCGAATGTGAAGAGACAGTTGGAGAAACTTAAGAAAAAGCCTGAGATTATTGTAGGTACACCTGGGAGAATGTTGGAGTTGGCTGATGCTAAGAAGTTAAAGTTGCATAAATTACGCACAGCTGTTTTTGATGAAGCAGATGATTTATTAACGGAAGAAACACTGACTGCATGTCGTGCTTTGCTTAATCATGCACCTAGCAGACAAGTTCAGTTAAGCTTTTTTTCTGCAACTAATGCAGCAGTTTTTTCTGAATTGAGTCAGTTGTTTGCAGCACAAGTTAAAACTTATGATGTACGTGCAGTGGATAAGACCCAAGGAAAGGTAACACATTATCTCCTTGAGACTCCTACGAGAAAGCGAATTGAAACATTGCGCAGGCTATCTCATCTAAAAGGCTTTAGAGCTCTGGTCTTCTTTAAACAAGTAGCGGAATTAGAAGAAGCATTGGAAAAGCTACGTTACCAAAAAGTTGCAGTTGCAGCTTTGGAGGGGCAAAATAAACAGCAAGAGCGCAAAAAAGCTCTTATTGATTTAAGAAATAGCAGGATCTCTTTGTTGCTGACAACGGATGTAGCAGCGAGAGGATTGGATATAGAGCAACTGCCGGCTGTAGTCAATTATGATTTACCAGCAAATATTACAGTATACATTCACCGTGTTGGACGTACCGGTAGAATGGGTGCACAAGGAGCCGTGATTAATTTAGGTAATGAACATGCTTTGCGTAACTTTCGGCAACTGCTGAAAGCTGGAGGGTATGAAGCTTATAAAGGTGAGATCTTTAGCGGAAAGTTATTTAAGAAAGAAGACCTTGAAGAGTCAGAAAAGCTGTCTGGCGAAAATAAAAAATTGCAGAAGCATTCTCCAAAAAGATTACCGCACCGACAAATTTCAAGTCTGGATAACGCACCTGTTGAAAAAAAACGTAAGGGTCATAAAAAGCGCAGAAGAGATCAGCTTAATAAGGGAAAGCGTCACGGTTCTAGATCTAAATAAACTAAAAAATTTTTAGAAAAGCTAAGAGAACAAAGTAATGTCTTACGGGTGGAGTATTGACTTTAGGACCTTTAATTTACTATACTGGTATAGTCAGTATTTCATTTGTATTTTGCGCTTGTAGCTCAGCAGGATAGAGCGACCGCCTCCTAAGCGGTAGGTCATCGGTTCGATTCCGATCAAGCGCACTAAAAATCAGTTAAAATTTAAAATAAGAAGCCAGAATAAAATTAACATTTTGTTCCGGCTTCTTATTTTTTTTTAGACGTTAAAATCAGTTTTAGAATGGAGTTAGGATAGTGAAATTAGTAAATGCAATTAAATTTTTAGTTCTTTTTGGCTTCTAACGTTTTGAATTATAAGGTTCTTAAAAAAATATTGTGTAATGTCGAATAAGTCTATTAAGGAACCGCTAATTTCACAGATTTGTTTTTCCGTTAGTAATCAAATGTAGTACAATAATGTTAAGAAAGTTGAATTAACGAGAGGAAAGGGCACTTGAAAAAAATAAAAGTAATGACAGTTTTCGGAACACGGCCCGAAGCCATTAAAATGGCTCCGGTAGTGTTGCGCTTGAAAGAACGCGACACAGAATTTGAGACTATTACAGTTGTTACCGCGCAACACCGTGAGATGCTAGACCAAGTCTTACAGGTCTTCAAAATTCATCCTGATTACGATTTGAATATTATGAAAAATAATCAAACATTGGGAGATATCACTGCCGGTGTTTTACATCTATTGGATCACGTGCTTGAAGAAGCTAAGCCTGACATAATACTTGTACATGGAGATACGACTACGACGTTTGCTGCCAGTGTTGCTGCTTTTTATCGGCAGGTTCCAGTTGGACATGTTGAAGCTGGCCTGCGTACTTGGAATAAATATTCACCTTATCCTGAAGAAATGAACCGGCAAATGACAGATGTTTTGAGTGACTTGTACTTTGCTCCTACTCTTACAAGCCGAGAAAATTTGATAAAAGAAAATCATGCGGGGGACAAAATTTTTGTAACTGGGAACACCGCTATTGACGCACTTCACGAAACTGTTAGTGAAGATTATCAGCATGAAGTTCTTTCACATGTAGTTTCAGAACATAAAATAATTTTACTGACGATGCATCGACGTGAAAATCTCGGCGAACCAATGAAAGAAGTTTTCTTAGCAGTAAAAAGTATAGTGGAAAAGTACCGCGATGTAGAAGTAATTTACCCATTGCACCTCAATCCCAGGGTCAGGGAAGCCGCAAACCAAATTCTTGGAAAGTGTGAAAGGATTCATTTAATTGAGCCGTTGAATGTTATTGATTTTCATAATTTGTGTGCACGTTCTTACTTCATTATGACAGATTCCGGTGGAGTTCAGGAAGAGGCTCCGGCGCTTAAAAAACCGGTTTTAGTATTGCGAGATACAACTGAACGTCCAGAAGGAGTTGCTGCCGGGACTTTAAAGCTGGTGGGAACCAAAAAAATGTCAGTTACACAGTCAATGGAGCAGTTGTTGAATGACAAAAAAATTTATCAAAAAATGGCAGAAGCTAAAAATCCCTATGGTGATGGAAAAGCCAGCACGCGTATCTTAGATGCAATTTTATACTATTTTAGGCAAAGAAAGGCTAAACCGGCTGAATTCAAAAATTAGGTTCTGTTTTTAGGAGAGGATAGCTATGGAAAAGATGGAAGTTGATCGGCATGGTTTTAAGAATGAAGAGCATGTTTTTCATCGTTATTTTGCATTATACACAATTGGTCTGAGATACTACCCAGATTTATTTAATATGCTTGAAAAGCATCCGGATCCGGAAAACCCTCGTACCATCTCATCAAATATAAATTTAGTTTTTGCAATTTTACGTTATCAGGAAATGACCAAAAATTTAGTTAGTTTGCAGGCAGTAAGCCAGACTGGAAAAAATGAAGAAAATATTATAACGGAGGTTAAAGAACTGAGAAAAATTATTGATACATTGGAACATTTACAGTACGTAATTGCACATGACCCAAGTATTACCAAAAGTGCAAAGGTTATAAAAGATAGAATCTTTGATATTGACCATTTTAGAAAATGATCCTAGGTATTAATTGGTTAAGGATCAGAACGGAGAGTTTTTAAAGGGGAACAGGTTTTGAAATATAAGTGGGAGCTTATTTGTCCATCTAGTAAAACGGATGAAAGGACGCCAGTCATCGTAACGTTGCATGGCTTGGGTTCAAATTACTTGAATTTAAGAAAACTTGCGGCACTCTATCCCGTGCCTGTGATAGAGCTTCACATTGAAGGTGCTCTGGTCTATGGCAATGGATTTGCTTATTATACTCCGCAAGCTCTCAAGAAAAATGAAGCTGAAGTGATTGAAAAAACAGCAGACGCATTGTATACCGAAATTATAAGGATTTTGAAAGAAAACAATTTAATTTGCGAGTCTATGAATATTATTGGATTTAGTCAAGGGGCAATACTAGCAGCAGTATTGAGTGCCCGTTATCCAAAATTTTTCGATAATGCAGTGCTGTTGAGCGCGAGGTTACCAGATTTTCTTCGTGAGTTTGGACAAAAAAAGTTAAGTAAAGATAAAATAAAAACAGCTTGTTTTATTGCCCAAGGAGAATTCGACCCTATATTTCCCGTTGAAGAAGGAAGACGGTTACGCCAATTCTTTTCTTTATATTCCTGTGTGATGCCTGAATATCATGAATATCCTTATGGTCATAAAGTTAGTCGACAAACCTTAGAGGATATTTATAATTGGTTTTTAGATTAGGATAGAATTATCTAATTATATATGGTATCATTACGCAAGCTGAGCCATTTTTTTGTATGTTTAGAAAGAGGGTAATTATTTGAGGAAGAGGCGCCGCAAAATATTTTTCCCAATCATTATGTTATGTACTTTGATCGGGACCAGCGTCTATGCTTTCAGAGAAGTTATCTTGGGGGATAATCAGGAAGCGTTAGTTAGACAATTTAAGGGTTCATTGCACTTGACGACCAGCAATAAGGGAAAAAGAAAGGTACAAAAGAAGGTTTCGCGAATTGTCTTAGATGTTCCGCTAGTTAATCAAATGACAGAGCCAAGATTATATAATGGTTGCGAAGTGACTTCCCTAACAATGTTATTGAACTATAACAAAATAGATGTTAGTAAAAATGTTTTAGCAGATGAAATCAATACAGTTCCGTTAAATTACGATGATGGCGAGCATGGTAATCCAAACATTGGTTTTGTGGGTGATATCACTGGTAGTTCTGCGGGACTCGGAGTATATCATGGGCCCATTACTAAACTTGCCCGTAAATATTCTAAAAATGTGAAAGATATCAGTGGGCAGAATTTTAATAAAGTAATTGAACAACTGGAATTAAAACATCCGGTTTGGACAATTACTACTGTTAGCTTTGCGCGTGTTAATGATTTTCAAGATTGGCAAACTCCTCAAGGGGATATGCAAATTACTTTTTCTGAACATAGTGTCGTAATTACTGGATTTGATCGGAAAAATAATTTGATTTATATTAATAATCCTTATGGTACTAAAAACCAAGCAGTAAACTGGGATAATTTTGAAGAAGCATATAATCAAATGGGAAAACAGGCAGTGTATATCAATTCTCAAAAGTAAAAAGTAAAAGCCTCCTTGCTATTGATAGATAGGTAAGGAGGCTTTTATTGTGTTTAATAGTTTAATTGCCTGTATTAAAAAAACAGATAATTGAGTTATGCCTTTTTGCATAATCTTAATCACCTGTTGAAAATTCTTATATTGTTGTAGTAAGCTGTATTACCAGCAATAATATTTTTTAATTAATGATTGTTTTAAGTGATACTATTTTAGTACCAGCCGTTACTTAACCAATGTTGCTTAGCTGCAGACCATGAACCATAACGTGAACTTACGTAGTTCTGAGCAACACGTTCTTGATTAGCTGCTGAATAGTCGCCATTTAAGTAAGAAGCACTTAATTGGTATTTTCCAACATACTGGCCATTACGAGCACTGTAACTACCGCCAGATTCTTTAGAAGCGATCCAACTTTGTGCATCTTGGTCTGAACCAGAAACAGTGCTTACTGAAGCAGTCTGTTGTGTGGAAGCAGAGTTATTGTTTGTTTGTGCAGCAGGTGCTTGTTGCTGTGTTGTCTGTTGCGTTGAAGCAACAGGTGCCTTTTGCTGTGTTGTTTGTTGTGTGGAAGCAGCAGGTGCTTGTTGTTGTGTTGTCTGTGCTGCTTGTTGAGCTGGAGCAGCAGTTGTAGTTGTACTTGTTGCTGTACCTACTTCAATCTTTTGTCCAACAAAAATTAAATTTTCATTTTGCAGATTGTTTGCTTGTTTAATCTGTGCGACTGAAGTATTGTGCTCACGAGCTATTTCAGAAACAGTTTGTCCTGATTGGACAGTGATGGTATCAGCGTTAGCTGCCAAAGTTCCAGCTGTTAGTACGCCTGCAATTGTTGCAGCTGATAATAAAATTTTCTTAATATACATAATATATTCTTCACTCCTGTGATTTTTTGCCACGTAGCAATTTGCTACAGTACTTACGATCACCTTTGATCGAATCAACAATGCTTAGTATATAGGGCCAATATAACAAGTACATAGCAGTCAAGTTACTATTTATAGGTTTTTTGTAATATTTTCTTATTTTTGTAATATACTGTAATGTTATTTTCTTGCTAAAAATACATTGGCACTTTAAAAAAGACTATGATGTTGGGAATCAACCTTTAAAATTATTAAAAATGAAAATATGACAAAACAGCGTTAAATTTGAGTAAAAACAACCTATCTTTTTCAAAAAAACATCATATTTATTTTAAAATTGTCTTGACATGAGTATTTTTTGGACTTTTAAAGTCCAAAAATTACAAAAACTGTTTCTTTTGTAATTTTTGGAAGATGAATTTTGCCTGTTTTTTTGCGATATGGTTAGTTATTTAAGTTTATGAGGTTTTCCGGCAGTGATTTTATCCGTTGCGCTGAAAGTAGGTGTGAAATATTATATAATTAGTAGGAAATTAGTTGGAGGTGCTCAAAGTGGGCAAATTTTTTTTAGTAAATGCTGGAAGTTCATCAGTTAAGTGGCAGTTGTTTGAAGCGGAAAATGAAAGAACAATTGCAAAAGGGCTAATTGAGCGACTTAATATGCCTGATTCTTTGTTCGAAGTAAAATATGATTCAAAAAAATATCAGGAGAAATTTAAACAGCTCTCTTATGAAAAAGCTGCTGAACTGATTTTTAAAAAGTTGACTCAACTGGGAATAATTAATTCTTTGTCCGAAATTGAAGCTGTAGGTCATAGAATTGTAGCAGGCGGACAGACTTTTACGCATGCAGTAGAATTGAATTCTGAAAATTTAGCAAAGTTGGAGAACTTAAATGACTTTGCTCCTTTGCATAATCCAATGGAAGTTCGTTACGTTGGAATTATGCAAAAAGCATTGCCGCAAGTTCCTCAGTATGCAGTCTTTGATAGTCAATTCTTTACGACTCTTCCAGAAATGAATGCAATTTTCAGCATTCCTTATGAAGATACGGTTGAATTGGGAATAAGGCGATATGGTGAGCATGGTATCAGTCACTCTTATATTTCACAAAAAGCAGCAAGTCTCTTGCAACAGCCGCTTGCCACTTTAAAAATGATTACTCTTCATTTAGGAAGCGGTGCTTCAGTTGCTGCCGAAAAAGATGGTAAGGCTTTTGATACTTCAATGGGTTTTACACCGCTGACAGGGTTAACAATGGGAACTAGAGCAGGTGATATAGATCCTTCTGTTATCCAGTATCTGATGAAGAAACACCATTTTTCTTTAGAGAAAATAATGTCAATTCTGAATGAAGAATCCGGTTTGCTCGGTATTTCTGGCCTTTCACCCGATATGCGTGATCTTTTAGCAAATAAAGAACAAAAAAGAGTTCAACTAGCTATTGATATCTTTATTAACAGAATAGTTAAATATGTTGGTGCTTATTTTGCAGAACTTGGAGGATTAGACGTTCTTGTTTTTTCTGGAGGTATCGGTGAAAATAATGCGCTGTTGAGAGCAGCCATTATTGAAAAACTAGCAGGACTTGGTTTGAAAATAGACAATGAATTAAATAACAATGTTGGTGAGGGTGTTGTTTCAGCAACAGGCTCAATTGCGAAAATTATGATTGTTCCGACAAATGAAGAACTATCGATGGTTAAGCAGATTAAAGAATTGCGCAGTTAATTTACAAAATATATTATAGGAAGTAATTAAAAAATGACATCTAAAAGTTACCCCTTAAACTGATCCATTATCTAGTTTAAAAATGTGGGGTGTTAAGATGTCTTTTTTGTACTTTATAATAGAAAAAAGTTGGTGCGAAAAAATGAGGTTTCCTTATGAAGAAGGAATATGATGCGTTTTTTATACACAGCAGATTGGCATATTGGTAAGAAACTGCGCGGCTATGAACTGATAGAGAAGCAAGTGGATGTTTTTAAGTAGATCATAATGATTGAAATTGATGCGGTGCTGTTTGATAGAGCAACAACCCAATGAGTACTCAGCGGTGTGTCTGGATAAAATGATTATCGAATCCAATCTTAAACTTGAAAGGTCAGTACTTGCGATTTTAGCAGGGATCATGAATCCGCTATTAGTCCTAGCGGCCATAAATGGTATAAAGCAGCTGCCTTTTTTCTTACTACTTCAGTTTAAAGTTCCCCAGTTTTTCTTGCTGCATACTTTCGTGCATATCAAGTGAGAAACTTATTTAAAGATTCAGAAATTACTGGATTAACCTTAGCCTTTAAAAAGGTTTTAAGCGAAATGAAAAAGAATTGTAACCCTAGAGGAAAGTACATTTTAGCAGCTCATTTTTTGCAGCCGGCAGAGTCCTGAGACTGATTCAAAAATGCCTTTACAAGTGTGAGGCCCTAAATGCCCCACTCCTCTCAATTTATTTGATATGTAATTTTGGGACATCTGCGTGACAAGGATGCATTAAAAAGAAAGAATACGTTATAGCAGTTCACCTCTTAAATTTTCACTTTCAGAAGTAAATAAAAAAGGTTTGTTGGTGGTAGATATTGAAAACTTTACATGCAATACCACACCACGATTTTGTGCTGTGGGGTGCTTATCAAGAACTGACAGTACCTATGTTCTATAATAAAATTAATGCTGAAGATTTTGTGGGTGTGCAGTTGACAGATAAAATTGTAATTCCAAATGTAATCAATAATTTGCAAAAATATTATCCTGGAATCCTTAATTCGGAAAAAATCTCTCAAGTAAATGAAATTGGCGATGAAAGTTCAAGAAAATTAGAACTTGATCCGTTACCCTTTTTGCAAAACTTTTTGAAGAGATGACAGCCAAAAAAATTTCAAAAGAACAGTTTAAATGGGCTAAGGCAAGTATGGAAAGAACTAATGCAAAAAGTGAAAATGAATGAAACCCGTAAAAACAGAGATGCAAAAATTTTGCCCATATGAAAAACAAACTGTTGATTTTCCCGTTTTGAAGGAGCACCTTTATTTCTTATTACAGACAAAACAGGCAGTGAAAAACCACGATTTTTGATGTTATAAGTTATGCGTTATTTGGAAAAACTCTGTCAAGGATAGGCAGCCAGAACAAATGGGATCAAGATTTGCAAAATCTGATCAAAAAACCCGTGCCTACTTTACTTTTGAACACCAAGTGCATGCATGTGAGCAGCAGGAACGACAAATAGTTGCCAAAAAACGGAGAGCAGGGGACTGGAAAAAAGCTGGAAGCATTTCTGCGTTTCGAAGATAATGAAGAACATGAAAGATAAATTGTTAAGGTTAATGAAATTAATGTTTTCATTCAAAAATTGTTGAATTTGACTTCGGAGCAGTTTCTTGGAAACAGACAGCAATAAAAAAGAAAAACTGTTGCGTGGTTTATTCGGAACCAAAATTTTTAAGTTACGATCTGGTGATTTGGCAAAAGTTAGAAGTGTTCATATTTTATCAGGCGAAGAAAGCCTTATTGCAGCGTTATACGCTATATCTTATTTTTTTAGCAGAAGTTGTGCAGCATACCAATGGCGGAATATAGAAGCCTTATTTATTGATGAAGAATTTTTAAATGATGAGGTTACAAACAGTATTGGAATCATTGCAAACTGTTGATAACTCGAAAGGTAGTTTAATTGGAGTAATAAGCCATGTAAGCGCGTTGCGGTACCAGATTCCGGATCAGTTGCGAATCAATTTGGTTTCAAGAAGGAGCAGGGCAAGTTAAGTTGCTGACTTTGAAGTTCTAAAGTACTAAAAACGGCTGAGAATTTAATTATGGACTTTTTTTCTTAAGAAAGAGTATAATAATTCGTGAGTCTAGTTCATCACGCAGTGGTTTTAAAGGAGGATTAAATGATGGTGCAAAGCCAAGAGGATTTATTGTCAGCTGCAAACAAGCTGAAACAATACAAAATAAAGAATACCCCTCAAAGACAGGTCATCTTATCTTATTTAATGTCATCACATGCTCATCCTTCAATTGAAATGATTTTTAAGTATGTACGTGGCAATGGTTTTAGTGTAAGCTTGGCCACTGTGTATAATACTTTGCAATTACTGATTGATCATAATTTAATTATTGAAATTGCAGCTGATAGCGGTGGACATATGCGTTATGATTACATTGAAGCCCCTCATTATCACGTTATTTGTGTTAATTGTAATAAAATCGTTGATGTTTTTGACGACAGTTATAAGCAAAATGAGAAGGAAGCAGTAAAAAAAACAGGATTTCAAGTTTTTAACAGTCAGTATGAAGTTTATGGATTATGTCCCGAATGTCAGCGAAAGCTGTCTGCCTCAAAAGAGAAAAAAATGAATATTGACTTTTAGCATAAATTGCAATATATTTACTCTAGTTAATGAATAGAGCAGCAAAGTAGAAGATAGCCAATATTTACAGAAACCTGATGCGGGCTGAAAATCAGGATAAGCTATTTCTTTGAATTACACTGTTCGGTAGTTTCATTCGATTCATCTCTATATCGATGAGGAGAGCTGACTGCTTTTATAGCAGTAATTTGGGTGGTAACGCGGAATTTAATGTTCGTCCCTAGTACATATATGTACTAGGGACTTTTTTATTGAGGAGGAGATTTTTATGAATATTATAGATGAATTAAAATGGCGTGGCGCAATCAATCAAATGTCTGACGAAAAAGAACTGCATAGTTTGGTTGAGCAAAAATCAATTGGACTTTATTGTGGTGTTGATCCTACAGGTGACAGCTTGCATATTGGTCATCTGATTCCTTTTATGATGCTTAAAAGGTTCCAGATGGCGGGTCATCGTGCACATATAGTGATTGGTGGCGGTACGGGCTCTATAGGAGATCCTTCAGGTAAAAAAGCAGAACGTGTTTTGCAGAGTATGGAACAGATTCATCACAATGAAGAAAAGCTGACTGCACAGATGAAACATCTTTTTGGTAAAGATAATATTACTGTTGTAAATAACTATGACTGGCTTTCAAAAATTGATTTGCTTAGATTCCTGCGTGATTATGGTAAATTATTTAATGTAAATACAATGCTGGGAAAGGAGGTAGTTGCTAGCAGACTTGAAGTCGGTATCTCTTTTACAGAATTCACTTATCAAATATTGCAGTCGATTGATTTTTACCATCTTTTAAAGAATAACGATGTACAGTTGCAGATCGGCGGTGCAGATCAATGGGGCAACATTACTGCTGGAATCGATATGATTCATAAGCTTAGTGGATCCGATAAGAAGGTGTTTGCTCTGACAATTCCTCTAATGCTAAAAGCTGATGGAACTAAATTTGGGAAAACTGCTGGAGGAGCTATTTGGCTGGATCCTGAAAAAACAACACCTTATGAATTTTACCAATTCTGGTTGAATCAAGATGATCGGGATGTTATTAAGTACTTGAAATATTTCACTTTCTTGAGCCATGAAGAAATCAATGAGCTTGCAGAAAAGGTAAAAAGTTGCCCAGAAAAAAGAGAAGCACAACGACGTTTAGCTGAAGAGGTAACTGCTTTTGTACATGGGGAAAAAGCAGTTGAACAAGCGGAGCATATTTCACGAGCGTTGTTTTCAGGTGATGTTAAACAGTTAACTGCAACTGAAATTGAACAGGGCTTTAAAAATATGCCTACGATTGAAATTACTAATGATACTAAAAATATTATTGAATGGCTTGTTGATACAAAAATTGAAAAATCTAAAAGACAGGCTCGAGAAGATGTTACAAATGGAGCAATTTATATTAACGGCGAACGTATCCGAAATTTAGATTTCGTAATTGAACCCCAAAATAATTTCGATGGAAAGTTTGTAATTGCTCGGCGCGGCAAGAAAAAATATTATTTGGCAAAAGTAAAGTAGATAGATTTCAAAAAGGCAGGATGTATTATGAAAGGTTCCTTTGATTATTACTTTTAAAAGCCAAATATCAACTGAAATTTTAAAAATATAATTAAGACGGCAGTAAATTTTTACTGCCGTCTTAATTGCTTATACACGAATACTATTTCACAGCAGTGACCTATATTTTACTTTAAAACACTAAAAACGAAGTATAAAAGCAAAAATTGATTAAATAATTCAGGATGCTTTATTATCCATAAGTTTATTTGCAAGTACGCAAAAATATTTTTGTAATTATTTCTTGACGCACTGGGCCTTACAGGGTATAGTAGTCAATGTTGTTGGTTTTATTTATCTTTTTTATATTGAAATTATGTATTGACATTACTTATATAGCCATGTATACTTAAAAAGATAGACGGTATAGAGATAGTGGTGATGAGAGTTTGTTTTATCCGATTTATCTTTACTGACCTTCAACAAGGTAGACCTTTGAAAACTGAACAAAGTTTCGACAAATCAAATGTGCAGGGCT
>NZ_AZEH01000005.1 GCF_001436275.1 Liquorilactobacillus oeni DSM 19972 | reverse complement strand
CCGAAAGGGGTTTGGAAAACATGCCTAAAACTATTAGAGAACTTGCTGATGAATTGGGCGTTTCAAAACAGGCTATATGGCAAAAGATAAAAAGAGATGCGTCAATCGATTTACGTCAATTTACATCAACAAAAGGCAATACTGTTTACGTTGATGTTGATGGGCAAAAAGCTATTAAAGCAATGTTCTCAAACAATTCGTCAACAAGATACCGTCAACAAAAAGATGATGTTGACGACAACAAAAAAGATGCGGTTGATGGACAAGATGAAGTGAAATTCCTTCGAAATTTAGTATCAGAAATTCAATCTGAAAAGAAAGAGTTACATAAGTTACTAGATCAGCAACAAAGATTGGCCTTACAGGACAAACAACTGCTCGAAGAATACAAGGCAGAAATTAAAGAATTAAAATCGTTAACTATGCCAACACAAGGTAGTGAAAAAGACGATTCAGTAGAAAATATAGTAAAAGAGCCTCAAAAGCAAAATAAAAAATGGTGGTACTTTGGTAGGAGAATGTAATGAATGCACAGACTTTCAATGATTTAATCGATCAAATTAATCAAGCCGCAGGTGATGTTCAACGTGAACGGGGAACCCTTTTCGAAAAGCTAGTTTTAGCTTACTTAAAACATGAGCCAACTTATTGACTTCTGAGCAACTAGACGTAGACACAGATATGCTAAAACCAGTTAGACAAAGTGTTCCTTGGGAAATTCTTCCCCAAGGGGTTAGAATTTGGAATGCTTTTAAAGATGTAGCTAATTCTAATCAAGTATCAAAAAGTGCTAAAATATTAATCGAAGAAAGATTTAAATATTTAGAAGAATTCAAGCCAGATATTGAGTATCTAAGTTATTGATATACTTTTTTAACAAAAAATCGCTTTTGCTTAAACCCAATGGCACAAGCAATGGCTAAAATTATTGTGAGGTAATTATATGATCAAGTATTCAAACCAAAAAAACATTTCTGCTAAGCAGCTGTCTGATATTTTTAAAAATTCAGGAATACATAGGCCTATCACTGATCTCACCCGTTTAGAAAAAATGTTAAACCATGCTGACGTTTTATGGACTGCTTGGGATAACAAAAAGCTTGTTGGAGTTGCACGCGCATTAACTGATTTTAGTTATGCCTGTTATTTGTCTGATTTAGCGGTGGATTTAGCTTATCAAAAGCATGGTATTGGTAAGAACTTAATCGATCACCTTCAGAAACAGCTTGGAAAAGATGTTTCTATGGTCCTTTTAGCAGCTCCGAACGCAATGGACTACTATCCAAAAGTTGACTTTAAACCGGCTGACAACGCTTTCCTAGTTCCGCGTAACCCCTTTTAAGTGATAATGTTTGTTTTTTTATAGGGTCCATAATATACAAATAACCCCTCGAAAACATTGAAAGAATAACCCCCAAAATCTATAATATAGATCTTGGGGGTTATTTTGTTGTTTTTATTAATAAATAACATCTGTTTTTTAGAAAAATTGTTGGACCTTTGTACTAATCGAACTAATTTCTTGTTGGGATAAAGCGGCCACAACTTCGCCATCTGATCGTTTTGTGGGATCGACAGCACGGACATGTTGTAAGAGCGCTGTTCCGTGAATTTTCCCTTTATCTATCCTGATAAATAACGGAGATTTAACATACTTTTCTAGGGTGCGATATTTGTCAGAAGTGCTGATTGGTACAACTAGCGCCGTATTAAAATAGCGATTATAGTGATCGTTGCTCACAACTAAACACGGTCGCTTTTTCTTAGTTTCAGTCCCTTTGGCTGGATCTAAATTAATCCACAAAATAGCGCCTTGTTTTAATTTCATTAATCAAAGTCTTCACTTTCTATGTCCTTACCCCAATCAAATTCCGTGGTACTGAGATTTCCGAACTTTTTTTCCTGTTCATCAACAAGTTGCCATAGATCAGGTTTACTACGAACAATCATTACTCTACCATTTGGCTCAATCTGCCATTCAATTGTGTCAGTAGACCGAACTTTTAACAGCTCACGTACTGTTTTAGGAATTGTAATCTGATTTTTACTTGTGATCTTCGAGCTAACCTTAGTTACATTACCTGCACTCACAATACCATCTCCTTACTTTTTCCTTACAAAAATAATAACATAACTGCTTTAATATCTCAAGAAAAGGAGAAAAGACTATGCAACAAGTTGTTTTACCCATCAAAGATTCAAACGTTCTTAAAGAGGTTCAAGATACGTTACTCAATAA